>CADADN010000061.1 GCA_902786665.1 uncultured Prevotellaceae bacterium
TAAGCCTCCAGCCCAGGGCAACGCCCTGGGAAATTGGGAAGGAGGCAATCGCCCTGTAGGGGCATAAGCCTTTCATCTACAAATGCTTATGCCCCTACAAGGCGACTATGAACATCTTGACACCCAAGGCGTTGCCTTGGGCTATGTGCTTGCAGGCCTTTCAGGCCGCCCTTCGGATACAAGCGGATAATCATTATAAATAATCATGAATTTCTGTGCGTCTTCAGCTCTCGACGATGCCTAACCGCTCCAGTTCATACCCTCTGATTTGCAGAATGAGCAGGTGCAGCTGCGTCGCGCCTACCAATTGCTTCACCCTCGGTCCTTCGGCGTACTGGCGTATCTGCTCCTCCGCCTCGCTCCATTGCTGGGCTGCCTCCGCTTTTGTCGCGTCGGTCTTGAGGTATTTCAGTTCGAGGATGTAGCTGTGTGCCACCATCGGGTAGTGCGAGTGGTCGGGCATGAGGAAGAAGTCGCAGTAGCCGTGGTTCAGCTCCATCTCCGGGGCTACTAGGTAGTAGGGGTTGAGCGTCAGGTAGGCGTTCATGAAACCTTGCAGGTTGCGCTCGCCCTCTATCAACTGCCGCACGCTCGTCGTCTCACGGTAGGCGTCGGCGATGGTCTCCAGCATGGGTCGCCATTCGCCGCGAAGGGCGGCACCGTCGAATACCTCGTTCAACTGTGTGACATCCACCTTGGCGATGGCCTGGTATTCTCGCAGCAGCCAGTCATAGTACTGTCGGCGCACGTTGTTGTTGGGGATGACGAGTTTCAGGCTGGCGCCAATGGTGTCTCCTATGGTGAGCATGCCATAGTAGAAGAGCAGGCTGATGAAATTCTCTCGGTCGGCCAAACGGCTGGCATCGAAAGACTCCTGCAGCCGACTGACGATGAAGCCCTTCTCCGCTACCTGGTGGATGATGCCGCGCCGGTAGTTGTCGAGGGTGTCGAGTTGGATGAGTTTTCGCATCTTGGCGTAGTCGGTCCGCGTGTTGGGGTCGATCATCTCCTTGGGGCTGCGACCCGTTTGCATCACACGATTAAGGTAGTAGAGCACCATGTCGCAGTTGAACATCTTCGGGTCGCTATTCACCACATCCTCAGAGAAACAGTAACCGTCATACCAGGGCTTCATTTCGGCGAGCAGCTCCTCCTCCGTGTGCCCTGCGAGCCTCCCCGCCTCCTTGTAGTAGCGTATCATTTCCCGCACGTCTTGCTCGGAAAATCCTAGCATCATATTGAACTCCGCCCTGGTGGAGATGTTCGAGGCGATGTTGAAGCCCGAGGTGAGGTCATCCATCGTCACGGGTGAGACCCCCATCATAAGGATGCGTGAGAAGGTGGGCTTGTACTGTTTGAAGGTGTCGCGGTAGAAGCCGTAAGCGTGAGTGAGCCCGTGGTAGATGGCCTCGCCCTCCTCATTGAGCACAGTGTTGGTGAAGTTGTCGTATTCGTCGATGATGAGATAGAGTGGATGACCGAAGATTTTTGCCTGGATGTTGATGTAGTTGAGTTTCATCCTGGCGGTCTTGTATCCCTTCACCTTTTCTGGGAAGTCTGCAGCATAATATTGGGCATATTGTTCGGCGAAAGCGTCGAGCATCATGCTACAGTAGCTGTCGAAGTTACTCTCCAATACGTCCGACGTGCCGCCAATTACCGAGAAGTCGAGGTAGAGGATTTGGAACTTCCCCCGCTCCTTGGTCGGGTGGTCGGCAATCCACAGTCCCTCGAAGAGCTCTCGGAACTTGTCGCGTTCATTGATGTCGTAGTAGGCACGGAGCATGCTCAGGAAAATGCTCTTTCCAAACCGGCGCGGGCGAATGAGGAACAGGAAGTTGTCGGTATCCTCCATCAAAGGGAGATACATCGTCTTATCGACGAAATATTTATCTTCGCGCCTCAGTTGCTTGAAGTCGGAGATGCCGTAGGGGAGTAATTTGACAGGTGCCATCGTTTGCATGTTTTGGTGAATGACGATGCGAAGATAAGCTTTTTTGTTGACTTCACCAAATTTTTGACCTGATAAGGCCATAAAAGCTTCATGTATGTCCTTATAACGCCAAGAAGCCTGGGCGCAACAACCGCCATTCACGTAGGGACTTGCTTCATGCAAGTACATACGGCAGCATCACGACTTTGTAAAGATTTTTCACCTAGCGGCCCACCAACGCCTTGATGCCTTTGGGCGGCCTTTCATTTGGCCGCCACATAGGCATCATGCGCGGTAGCCCGAGTGTTTCTTTTTTAAGGGGAAACTATAGGGCAAGGCGCAAGCCGAGGATGTTGAAGCGGCTGTCGGGGAGCCTGTGGCCCCGATACGACACACGGCAGTGCCTCGCGTTGCGGTTCCAGCCGCCACCGCGGACCACGCGGTAGAAGGCTTTAATTGCATTGCAAGGGTTGTCGGATGAGGATTTCTCGTAATATCCATAATCATACCAATCCTCACACCACTCACTCACGTTGCCGCTCATATCGTAAAGACCAAGCTCGTTAGGAGACTTCTGGCCAACGGGGTGAGGTTTACAATTGTTTTCCTCCATTATATACCATTCCTCTTCCCATTCCAATTCCCCAGGCAGAAGCTCGTCACCGCTGTTCTCCCCATACCACGCCACATCATCCAAGTTGTTACTCCCACTATATTTGTAGTGCCTGCTCTTGGTCCCACCGCGGGCGGCAAACTCCCACTCCGCCTCCGTCGGCAGGCGGAAATTCCTTCCTATAAGCTGGTTCAGCTTCTTGATGAACTCTTGACAATCATCCCATGAGACACATTCCACAGGGTGCTTGACACCCTTGAACCACGACGGGTTCTCGCCCATTACAGCCTCCCACAGCTCCTGCGTCACCTCGGTCTCACCGATGTAGTAGTCTGAGAGCGTCACTTGGTGAGCTGGTTTTTCGGAAATCATTACATCATCACCCTGCTCCGGCGTGGCCCCCATCATGAACGTGCCGCCCTTCACCTTCACCATATTGAAACTGACGCCTTTCACAAAAACAGGGAGGATGGCGGGGTTTGCTTCTACAGATGCTATCCCAGCGGTAATCACCTCCACATCAATATCCTCTTCATCACTGTCATCAGTGTCATCATAAACCACCCCGCCTCCGGCAATGTGCTTTTCATTTCCTTGGCCAAGGAACGCATGTATCTCCTCCTCCGTCTGCGGGCGGTCGATTTGGTCGGGAGACATCATCCAGAGGACCAAACGACGCATGCGCTCACTCAAGGAGGATGGCAGCGGAATGGAATATCTCTTGTCCGAAGAACGGTCGCTGATGATGACAGAAGGGTTAGCCGGCCGCTCCCCTGTGAGCATGTTGAAGAGCGTGGCTCCGAGGGCGTAGAAGTCGGTCCATGGACCCATATCCTCCCTGACACCCGACAGTTGTTCGACGGGGGCATAGCCGGGGGTGTAGGCGATGGACGGGCGCAAAGAGCGAGACTCGTCGGTGACGGAGACATATTTGCTCGCGCCGAAATCAATCAACATGGCCTTGCCTCTGGGTGTCACCATGATGTTGTCGGGCTTGATGTCCAAGTGACAGAGAGACGGTTGCTGATGATGGATGCATTCCAATGCCTCCAGCATCTGCATGAGGATGCCTGTCACATATTCCTCGCCGAAAGGTCTTCCAGAATGTTTGAGCAAACCAGAGAGGCTCTCACCCTCGACAAAGTCCATCACATAGTAGGCTGTATCGTTCTCCTCGAACAGGTCGTGCACCGGCACGAGGTGCGGGTTGGAGAGCTTGGCCATTCGGCGTGCCTCGTTCAAGAAACGCTTCTTCTGATTCTTGAAATCCTCGCGTCTGCTCTTCACCACGAGGACCGACCGCCCGTCGTCGGCTCGGTCGCAGAAGTCGCCCATGAAGAATTCCTTCAAGGCCACGCGCTTGCTCAAGAGCACCTGCTCGGCCTCGTAGGTGATGCCGAAACCTCCCTGACCCAGCACGCGGCGGATGGCGTAGGTGCCCGACTTCAACGTGGTCCCTCTCTTCAATGTGTTATCAAATGTCATAACGTGTTTTTGATGGATGAATGTATGATGATGCAAAGATAAGCATTATTTGAAAAGAAAAGAAAACTTTTCCTTTTTTTTATTTCTCCCGCGTCTCTGCCGCCGTACAAGCCGCCGTCCTAGCCATCGTCCAAGCGGCCGTCCAAGCGGCCGTACAAGCCGCCATCCAAGCCGCCACACCGTTCTCCGTAGGCACCGGTTTCGCCGGTGCCCACCTCGGCTCCTCCCTCAGCTCCCTCCCATGGCTCCCATCCCTCACTTCGTCTTTTGCCTCTTCTCCCACCTGCATAAGAAAAATTTCTCACGCTCGAAAAAAGAAATAAACACCTTTTTTGCTCGCTTATTCGATTTTTTCGTAACTTTGCATGGAAATTAGAGCATAGCAAGAAAAAAAATGGAATTTGAACTGATTGCCAAGACCTTCATGGGGCTGGAACCCATATTGGCACAAGAACTGACAGAGTTGGGGGCAAATGATGTGCAAATAGGGCGCAGGATGGTGTCTTTCAAGGGAGACAAGGAACTGATGTACCGCGCCAATTTCCAGTTGCACACCGCCATACGCATCCTAAAACCCATCATCCACTTCAAGGCGAGAAGCGCCGACGACGTATACAACGAGGTGTTGAAAGTGGACTGGAGCAAATATCTTGACCCGAGCAAGACCTTCGCCGTCGACTCCGTCATCTTCTCCGACGAGTTCAGGCACTCCAAATTCGTTGCATACAAGGTGAAGGACGCCATTGTCGACCAATTCAGGGAGAGAGCAGGCAGCCGGCCCAACATCTCCATCACCAACCCGGACATCAAACTGCACATACACATCGCCGATGAAGACGGCACACTGAGCCTTGACTCCAGCGGGGAGTCCCTGCACAGAAGGGGATACCGGCAGGAGTCTGTGGAAGCGCCACTCAACGAGGTGCTCGCCGCCGGAATGATTCTCATGACGGGATGGAAGGGCGAGTGCGACTTCATCGACCCCATGTGCGGGTCAGGCACACTGCTCATCGAGGCGGCTCTCATCGCACAGAACATCTCCCCGGGTGTCTTCCGAAAAAACTACGCCTTTGAGAAATGGCCCGACTTCGACGAAGACTTGTTCGACATGGTATACAACGATGATTCCAAGGAGCGCGACTTCAACCACCATATCTATGGCTACGACATTGACATGAAATGTGTCAACACCGCACGCCTCAACGTCAAGGCTGCCGGACTATCGAAAACCATCACCGTGGAGCAGGCCGACATCAAGGACTTCACTCAGCCTGCTGAGAAAAGCATCATGGTGACCAACCCGCCATACGGAGAGCGTATCTCCACGCCGGATCTCTTGGGCACATACCGCATCATAGGGGAAAAACTCAAACATGCTTTCACCGGCAACGAGGCGTGGATTCTCAGTTACAGGGAGGAATGTTTCGAACAAATCGGACTCAGGCCTTCCATCAAAATCCCGGTCTTCAACGGCTCTCTGGAATGTGAGTTCAGAAAATACACCATCTTCGAGGGAAAACTGAAATCCTTCCGCAACGAGGGGGGGGTGGTGAAGACCGAAGAGGAGAAAGCCGCCATGGCCGAGAAGCACCGCTTCAAGAAAAACAGGGAGTTCAAGCAACGTCTTGACGAGGAAAGCGAGAACGAGGAAGGCGACATCCGCTCTTTCACCTTCCATCATCACCAGATTGACACTTTCAAACAGATGGAGTCTCGCGAAGACAGGCGACAAAGCAGGGATAGAAAGCGCGATTTCGACGACGACCGCGACAACGACCGTGGAGGGAGACGCTTCGACCGCGGCAACGACCGCGGAGGAAGACGCTTCGACCGCGACAACGACCGCGGAGGGAGACGCTTCGACCGCGACAACGACCGGGGAGGGAGACGTTTCGACCGCGACAACGACCGGGGAGGAAGACGATTCGACCGCGACAACGACCGCGGAGGAAGACGCTTCGACCGCGACAACGACCGGGGAGGAAAACGATTCGACCGGAACGGGCGCAATGACAAAAGAAAATTTGACAACAAGCGGCCTTTCAGCGACAGACGGCCGGACGACCGGCGCGGAAACCGTAAAAACGATAGGAGAGACAACGATGAATAAGTATTTTTTCCACATCCTGCTCACACTGCTGGCCATCCTACCTATTTCCACCATGGCACAGAAGAAGACGTTCAGCCTCGAAGACCTCAATTACGGGGGCATCAACTACCGCTCGATGACACCGGAGAACCAAACCTATGCCTGGTGGGGCGACGTGCTCATCCACAACACAAGGAACACATGCCACAGCATCGACCCCAAGACATTGGAAGAGACCCAAATCCTTTCAAGCGATGACGTCAATAAGGCCCTCAAGGAAAACGCCGGGGGAACGGCCGCCATGAACGAGACGTTCGGTTACTTGGGTTCTGCCTCCTTCCCCTACCCCGACCAGCCATTGGCTCTGTTGGAGAACGCTTCCATCAGGGTGCTTTACGACTGGAAGGACAAGAAAGTGGTGTGGAAGCAGAAAGCTGGATACGACATCAGCGACTGGAGCCCGGCATCAAGGGCGCAAGCCTTTGTCGACGAAAACAACCTCTTCGTCATGGACGCCGAGGGCAAAAAGCACCAGTTGAGCTCCGACGGCAGCCGAGAGATCGTGTATGGGCAAAGCGTGCACAGAGATGAGTTCGGCATCTACAAAGGAACCTTCTGGAGCCCCGACGGAAAAAGACTCGCCTTCTACCGCATGGACCAGAGCATGGTGAGCGACTACCCGCAGGTGAACCTCTCCACACGAGTCGCCACAGAGGAGCCCGACAAATACCCCATGGCCGGGGAAACAAGCCACAAGGTCACCGTGGGGGTCTACGACCTCGTCTCCGACAAGACCATCTACCTCAAGGCGGGAGACCCCACCGACAGGTATTTCACCAACATACAGTGGAGTCCTGATGCCAAGCGCATATACATACAGGAACTCAACCGCGACCAGACCGACATCGAACTGACCGTCTACGACGCGGTGACCGGCAACAAGGAGGGGGTCATCTACAGGGAGCACAACGACAAGTATGCCGAACCCCTCACCCCCATCACCTTCTTGCCCTGGGACGACCAGAAATTCATCCTGCAAAGCCAGAAGGACGGGTACAACCACCTCTACCTGATGGACACCAAGGGAAAAGAACTCAAGCAAATCACGAAAGGGCCGTGGGTGGTGCTCGACCTCATCGGATTCTGCAAGAAGAGAGGAAGCCTCATCATACTATCCACCGAGGCCAACCCCATACAAAACAATCTCTATGAGGTGAAGATTGCCAATGGAAAGCGCACACTGCTCGACAACGGGAAAGGGTGCCACGCCAGCATCTACCAGCCCGATGGCAAGCACTCCTCCATCCTCTCCGCATCAGGCACCATGCTCTTTGACAACTATTCCGAACCGGACGTGCCGAGAAACATCGAACTCATCACACTAGGACAAGACAAGCGCGGAAGACTGTTCACAGCCAACGACCCGTGGAAGGACTACGATGCGCCGGAATTCTCATGCGGAACCATCAAGGCGGCCGACGGTGTCACCGACCTCTATTACCGCATGGTGAAACCCACGAATTTCGACCCTGCCAAGAAATATCCTACAGTCATCTATGTCTATGGTGGACCGCACGCCAGGAACGTAGAGGCTGATTGGCACTACAGTTCCAGGGGATGGGAGACCTACATGGCACAGAAAGGATACCTTCTCTTCATTCTCGACAACAGGGGAAGTTGTGACAGAGGATTGGAATTCGAGCAAACCACCTTCCGCCAACTCGGACAAGTGGAGATGGCAGACCAGATGAAGGGTGTGGAATTCCTCAAGCAACTGCCTTACGTCGATGCCGACCGCATGGGAGTGCACGGATGGAGCTACGGAGGGTTCATGACCATCAGCCTCATGACCAACCACCCCGATGTGTTCAAGGTGGGCGTGGCAGGAGGACCTGTCATCGACTGGCAATGGTATGAGGTGATGTATGGGGAGAGATATATGGACACGCCGCAGACCAATCCCGAGGGATATAAGAAAACCTCGCTGCTCAGGCAAGCTGGAAACCTCAAGGGACACCTGCAAATCATACAGGGACTCAACGACAAGACCGTCGTGCCGCAGCACTGCCTGAGATTCATCGACGAATGCATCAAGGCCGGCACGCAACCCGACTTCTTCGTCTATCCCGGTGAGCCCCACAACATGCGGGGACACAAGAGCGTGCACCTACACGAGCGCATCACACAATACTTCGAGGACCATCTGAAATAAATAGGATTGAGGCTCCCAGCCCCTCCTGAAACTTCCTGGCCCCTCCTACAACTTCCTACAACTTCCTACAACTTCCTACAACTTCCTACAAAAAAATGAAAATACTACTTCTTGGCGGCGGCGGGCGCGAACATGCCCTCGCTTGGAAAATCGCCCAAAGCAACAAAGTGACCCAACTATACATCGCACCGGGAAACGCCGGGACGAGCAACGTCGGAGAGAACATACCCATCAAGGCCGATGATTTCGAGGCCCTGGAGGAGTTCGCTGCCTCCCACGATGTCGACATGGTGGTGGTGGGACCGGAAGACCCGCTGGTGAAAGGCATCTACGACCATTTCGCTGCCAACCCGCGCACGGCGCACATCCCAGTCATAGGACCATCGGCAAAAGGGGCCGTGCTCGAAGGAAGCAAGGACTTCGCCAAGGCGTTCATGCAAAGACACGGAATACCCACCGCCAAATACCAAACCTTCGACGGCAACACCCTCGAACAAGGGCTGGCATTCCTCGAGACACTCCAGCCGCCATACGTGCTGAAGGCCGACGGACTGTGCGCAGGAAAGGGCGTGCTCATACTACCCACCCTCGAGGAAGCCAAGCAGCAACTGCGCGAGATGCTCGGTGGAATGTTCGGCAACGCATCCGCCCGCGTGGTCATCGAGGAATATCTCGACGGCATCGAATGCTCCGTTTTCGCCATCACCGACGGACAACACTACCAACTGCTGCCCGAAGCGAAGGACTACAAACGCATCGGAGAGCACGACACCGGACTCAACACCGGCGGAATGGGTAGCGTCACACCGGTGCCTTTCGCCGACAAGGAGTGGATGCGCAAAGTGGAGGAACGCATCGTCAAACCCACCGTGGAGGGACTGGCCGAAGAGGGCATCGACTACAAGGGATTCATCTTCTTCGGACTGACCAATGTCAAGGGCAACCCGATGGTCATCGAATACAATTGCCGCATGGGCGACCCGGAGACGGAGAGCGTGATGCTGAGGCTGAAAAGCGACCTCGTCGACCTCTTTGAAGGCGTGGCGGCAGGCGACCTCGACAAACGCAAGGTGGAGTTCGACCAAAGAGCTGCCGTTTGCGTGATGCTCGTCAGCGGAGGATACCCTGAGGCATACAAGAAAGGATACCCCATCAGCGGTATCGACGACGTGGAGGGGTCCATCGTCTTCCATAGCGGAACGGCTACGGTCGACGGACAGGTGGTCACCGCTGGAGGACGGGTCATCGCCGTGAGCAGCTACGGACGTGACAAGGAAGAAGCCCTGGCAAAAAGTTTCAAGGAGGCTGGGAAAATCAAGTTCACCGACAAGTATTTCCGCAGCGACATCGGAAGCGACCTTTAAAATTTGAAAAATTTGCATCATATCAGCAAAAAGTCATAACAAATTTCAGAGAAGCTATAAATGGCAGCGAAAGTGAACACATGTCCCTTTAACTCCTCTTTAACTCCTCTTTAACTCCCCTTTAACTCCCCTTCAACCTTATGGCTTACAAGCGATTCCAAAACACTTTCACGGAAAGCAAATTCTTCCTGCCACTGGCCATTGCCGTGACAGGCGGGGTTGTCGGCCTCTATGGACTGGTGGGCGAGGGATGGTGGATGCAACTGATATGCCTCGCTATCTCCACCTTGCTGCTGCTGATACTCAATAGTTCAAATCAACTCTTACGGGTGGTGAGCCAGGCCACACCGGCCATGTTCTTGCTTCTCGTGGCGGCGGCCGTCTTCATCTTCCCCGACTTGTTGGCGGAAATCATGACGCTATGCTTCATCGCACTGCTCTTCATGCTTTTCCACTGCCACCAGAGGGACGTGTCGCCTGGATGGGTGTTCTACGGTTTCTTCTGCCTCGGTCTGGCATCCATGGTATTTGTGAAGGCCATCTATTACGTGCCGTTGCTATGGGTGCTGATGGCTACTTGCCTCAGAGCCATGACAGCGAAGACGTTCTGGGCTTCCGTCCTTGGACTCATCACGCCATATTGGCTGGCAGGACCGTTCATCATCTACTTCAAAGGGACGGACATCGTGGCTGCTCATTTCTCCCAACTGGTGTTGTTCCAGCGCCTGGGCGACTATTCCATGCTCGGAGAGCACGAATGGCTGG
Source organism: uncultured Prevotellaceae bacterium (assembly GCA_902786665.1). Taxonomy (GTDB): domain Bacteria; phylum Bacteroidota; class Bacteroidia; order Bacteroidales; family Bacteroidaceae; genus Prevotella. Next base: position 10,462 of record CADADN010000061.1, read on the forward strand.
CCGTGGGATGGACGGCGCTGCTGGCCATCATCGGCATCGTCCACTATGCCAACCAGGGCTACCAGGACAAATTGCGCACGCGACTGCTGCATGAGATGGTCATCGTCATCGACATCGCCACGTTCATCTTCCTCGCACTACAACCGCAACACTACACGATGCTGTTGGGGGTGGCCATCGCCAACACCAGCCTCCTCATCGCGCACTACCTCACACTCACACACACCTTCCTCACCAACATCTCATTCTTCATCATATTGGCCGTCACCCTGGCCATCATTGCCTACAACACATGGATGCCTTCATCGAATTTCTTGTCAGCTATGGCTATGCAGGCATGCTCGTATCTGCCTTTATAGCCGGCAGCTTCCTGCCATTCAGTAGCGAAGCAGTGATGACAGGACTCGTGGCAGCGGGATTGGAACCACTGCCACTGCTCATCTATGGCACCATCGGCAACTGGGCGGGCAGCATGTTCAACTATGTCGTGGGACGGATGGGTAAGACGGAGTGGGTGGAGCGCTACCTACACGTGAAGAAAGAGAACATGGAGAAGGCGAAACGCTTCATGGGGCAGCGAGGGGCGTGGATGGGATTTTTCTCCTTCCTCCCCATCATCGGCACGGCCATCTGCATCACACTGGGATTCATGAGGGCCAACCCCACCATCACAGCCATCAGCGTCTTCCTCGGGAAAATCCTCAGATATGTCTTCGTGGCTTATGGAGCTGCCATAATTTTTTAGGGAAGAAGGGATTTTAGGAGCAAATAGGAGGTTTTAGGAAATCCTAGAAAATCCTAGAAAGTCCTAGGAAGTCCTAGAAAATCCTAGAAAGTCCTAGGAAGTCCTAGAAAATCCTAGAAAGTCCTAGAAAGTCCTAGGAAATCCTAGGAAGTCCTAGGAAGTCCTAGAAAGTCCTAGAAGATCCTAGGAGTGGAGGCTTGAAATCTTCAATCTTCAATCTTCAATCTTCAATTCCCCCTCATTCCCTCGAAGAATTTCTCTTGCAACTGCTTGGCAAGTTGGTTGTCGGGGTTGAGTTTCAGGGCTTTCTCATAATTATCCATCACGTCGAGATAATAGCGTTGACCATTCTTTGCCGGGTCTTGCACGATGCGCACCATGAGAAGAAAGCCGCGAAGGGTGCAGATGTCAGAGGGGTCGGCACCTTTCATCTTCTCCATCTGAGAAATGGCCTTTTCTGCCTCTGCCATGACATGCTCTGTCTGTTCGGCATGGGGATTCATCACGGCGAAATTGAGGCTTTGCAAGGCCATCACGTATTTGGGTTGGATGCTGTCGGAAAACATCGCTTCGATGCGCTTCATTTCAGCGATGCAGTTGAGCAAGGCCTCCGGATTGGCATCCTGCACCTTGGCAAGAGATTGCCCGATGAGGGCCTGCATGGTGGACTGGCCATTCCGGTCTGTCTCCTGTGCTTGGATGGATAACGATGTCATCATGATGATGGCGATGGTCAACACGCGAGTTTTAAAAGTTTGAGATGTCATAAGCTTTATTATTTTTAAGTGAAACAAATATTCCGATATAGAAGAAACGGTCGCGGGAGGCTGTGACGGGGTGTCCCGTCGTGTCATAGCGGAAGATGTTGGTGCGTCCCAGGACGTTGTTCAGCGAGGTGTAGACGATGACCTTGGGACTCACCAGGTAGGTGAGGTTGACATCCACACTGTTGTAAGGCGGTGTCTTGCCTTGGGGGAAATGTCGTCCGCTGGCGTATGACTCCGCCAAGCCCAGTATGCACTTGCCCATCGCGTATTTGGCGGTAACCCTCAGGTTGTGGCGCGAGGCGTAGTCGGGCGTGCACGGCTGTGAATAGTCGAGGTAGAGTCGTTTGCTGTCGTTGAAGGAATAGGCCAGCGTGGTCGTCAGACGCTGGAAGGTGTTGTTTTCGAGAAACACATCGACGCCTCGGCTTCGACCATGCCCGTGGGGCTGGTAGATGTGGTCTTCCAACAGGGGCAGACGGTGGTATTTCTTCCAATAAGGCTCTATGCGCAGGAGCGTGGAAGGAGTCTTGTACTGCATGGAGAGGATGGCGTGGTCGGCAGTGCTTTGACCCAACGTCTTCCCACTTTGTGCCAGGTAGTCGTCGCCGGCGGTCTGGCTGTAACGGCCGGCCACCAAGGAGACCTGCAGGCGTTTGCAGGGTATGTAACTCAAAGTGGCTCTTGGCATGAGCAACCAGTCGTGCTGCATCATTTCTGCCCTCGCCGACATGTTCAGGAACAGCCGTGGTATGACGCGCCATTGGGCGTCGACATGGGTGGCGAGGATGTTGTAGTCGAGACGGTATCGGTAGGCGTCATATCTCATCCTGCTGTTGCGGATGTAATCCTCCACGCCGGCCGACATCTTCAACACGTCGGAACAGGCCTTGCGCACTTCGGCCTTCAGGTGCACCTCGTTGCGGAAATTGTGGTAATGGTCGCCGACAGCCAACGCATCGTCGATGTCGCTGAACACGGAGGAGTTGGCCACGCCAACAAAAAGGGAGCATCCGTGGCTGAACGACACCTGTCGGGTGACGTTGGCATAGACATTATGCTCCCTGAGCGAGAGGTGGCGCCCGTCGATATGCTGTCCCACGGTGGTCAGGTCGTAGCCGACGTATGATTTCAGCACGCCGGATGTATCATACTCCCTCTTGTACTGCGCCTCGCCGGACCACTTGCGGTAGGGATGGGTGAAGTCGAAGCGTTGCGTGAACAGACGGTCGTAAAGACCCGTGCTGGTCAAGGCGGCATTGAACGACAGGCTGCTGTTGGTGAATGTCTTGGTGCCGCCGATGTTCCAATCCACCAACGAAGCACTCACGCCGTATTTGTCGCTCGTAGCCTGGTCGGTGGCCTCCATCGGGAGCACGGCGGAAAGGGCCTGGCCATATTCCCCGCCATAGCCGCCAAGGGAGAAGTTGATGCCTTTGAACAAGAATGGTGAGAATCGCCCGCGCACGGCGGAGTTCTCCGTACTGGTGGTGTAAGGCATCAACACGTGCATCCCGTTGACGAAGGTCTGGCATTCCTCGCTCTCGCCGCCGCGAACATAGAGTTTGCCATCCTCGCCTACCTTCTGAGTGCCGGGAAGCGTCTGCAAGGCTGCTACGACGTCGCCACAAGAGTTGCCGGCAAACACGACGTCGAGCGCATCCATGGTCTTGAAATGGTCGCTCTTGCCGAAACTGAAGGTGCTGGCGGTAACCACCACTTCGTTGATGGTGACGGCTTGCTCCTTCATCTGGATGGCGAGATGGGCCATTTTCCCGACATCCTCGCTCCGGGTGTAGTCCTCATAACCTATATAGGTGACCTTGAGCGTCGCTTCGCCGGTCTTTGAGGTCTGGAAGGAGAATCGTCCGAGCGAGTCGGTAAGACAACCGTCGATGGTTCCCAAGATGAATACGTTTGCACCGACAAGGCGTTCCTTGCCGTCGGTGACGATGCCAGTGACCGTGGTCTGGGCTGCCATGGTGCATGCTGTCACAAGCACGATGATGAGTGAGGTCAGTCGATGTTTCATACCGCAAAAGTACGGCAGGATTCCGACACCTCCAAATTCCCGTGACAGACAACTAAAACCGCTGATGGAAAGCTACTTCAACGGACGAATGACAAGAAAAAAGGACGAATGACTAAGCGATATATGCCTTCAATTGGGGCACATAAGAGCGGGAGACGGGGACGCTGTTCGGGCAGTTTCTAAGGGTCAACTGATAGCCGTTGGAGTTGCCTCGGGCGGAAGTGATGTTGTTCACATTGACGACAAACGAGCGGTGGCACTGGAAGAGGTTCTCATAAGATTTCAACTCTTCCACCACCGCGGTCAAGGTGGTATGGACGTCCACATTTTCCGGCTTGTCGCCTTTCAGATAGCAGACGGAAACGTTGTTCTTCCGGGCTTCCACATAGAGCAGGTCGTTGATAGGGATGCAGAAGTCGTTGCCACGAACGTTGGTGTCGTGGATGGTGATGACGATGTCCTTCTGCTCTTCTGTCGTGTTGCTGAGCAACGCCTCCATCTTCTCTTTCAAAAACTGATGGTAACTCAAGCTGATGGAAGCCGCCGTGATGATGATGCCGATAAGGAGGGTCCAATACAAAAACATCAGGAAGATCGGCAGGGTGATGGGAAAATGGAAGATAAAGGAGAATGTCAGGAAATTGCACACGGCAATGAAGAAAATCAAGCCAAGAACCGCACAACCTTGATGCCAGATGCGCCAGAGCTTGATGCGTTGCAGAAAGTATTTGAACACCAAGCCGTACATGACGCAGCAGCAAAACGTGACAAGGCCGAATATGCCTGATACCAAGAATTTGTTGCCGGAATAGGTACTGAAGCCAAAGGGTTGAAACAGATAGAGTATCGCCCAGATGACAAGGCCATAGACAAGGCTTTCTCTAACATTGAGACTACCTGGACTGAGGGGATAGGTACGACTTAATAACGACATGGCTGATGCTTGAACACGCAAAAATACGCTCTTTTTTTCATTCTCGCAAGAAAAAGCCCCAAAAACCTGAAATCCCAAAAATAAGGTGGCCAATTTGCAACCTGTTCTTTCATAAAGAATCCGTTTCGCTTTCTATGCCAAGAGGTCTTGTCCAACAGTCGGTGCGCATATCCCCTCCCCTCTGTAGGGTCAGGTCTTGTGCCTGACCGCAAGGGGCTGGGGTGGGGTCTTTGATTAAAAGTCGATACAACGTATTGAACACCCTAATCCCAAAACCTCCCATCCCCTCCTATCCCCTCCTATAGCGTCCTCTTCTATCCTCTCCCCCCCTATTCCTTAAAAAACGTTAACAAATGAAAGAAATTTTCACTTTTGAATGACGAAACGGAAATAAAAGCGTATTTTTGCCGAAAATTTGCAGAAAAACTTAAAAAAAAAGCATGTCTATTGGTATGAAAAGGAAATATGTGACTCCGATGATTCGTATACAAGCGATTGAAACGGAGGATGGCATTATGGAAATGAGCCTGTCTAGCTTGCCAGTATACGATGAAAACAACCCCAACACCGTTGAAGGAAGCCAAATTGGAAATGGTTCTGATATACTAGGCAACCAGCATTCTGTCTGGGACGAAGAAGAATAATAACAAGACTAAGACTTTTATTGATATCTTCTCACCGAATTGATGAAAATCACTTCGGTGTGAATTATTGTCCTTTTTTTAGAGGAAATAGAAGGGAATAGGACATTCCAGGAGGGCTATGGCTCTCTGAGCTCCCATCACCTTGACGCCTATGACAAATAATGCCTATGGCAAAATGATGCCTATGGCAAAATGCCATCATGCAGCAAATTTTGCATACTATTTTTGCATATTAAAAACAATTCTTCAAATATGCGAAAATGGCAGATACAATCCATGACATCCTACGTGAGAACCTGCGAAGGCAGCAACTCATCGACACCCCTTTCCACCCCGAGACCGGCGAAGGAGCACCATTGAAACGCACCGCCATCAGCTTACCTGACTACCACCCCTCTAAGCTCTTCCTTCCCGACGCCATGATGAACGACCCTCACGTCGGCAGCATCGTACTCCTCGGCAGCATCGACCGTTACGCCCGTCAGGAACATATCGACCGACAAGAGGCGGCGGAACGCTTCGAGGTGCTCAGATGCCGGCACGACTTCACCTACTGGGCGTGGCGATATGTGCGCATCAAACCCAAGGACGGGGGCGAGGACATTCCTTTCACCCTCAACCGGCCGCAGAGGAGGTTGGTGGAGGCCTTCGAAAAGGAGCGCCTCGCCGGAAGACCCATACGCGTCATCGTACTCAAGGCGCGACAATGGGGTGGCAGCACGGTAACGCAAATCTACATGACATGGCTCCAACTCATGCACGGCAAGGGGCTCAACTCCCTCATCGTGGGACATGTGAAAACGGCTTCGGCGGAGGTGAGCAGCATGTTCGACAAGATGATGGACCACTACCCCACCCGACTCATCGAATGTGCACAGTTCGCTTCCATTGACAACGACGCAGCAACCAAGGTGCCGGGAAGCACCCCCGTCTTCCCGCTTGAGCACGAGGGAGACGAAGGTTCGTCGCCTGCCAAGGGCAACACCGCGAAGGTGACGGGCGACCGCAACTCCCGACTTCTCAGGTACATCCCCATGCGCAACTGCAAAATCAAGGTGGGGTCGGCGGAGACACCCAATTCCGCCAGGGGTGGCGACTCCGCACTCGTGCACTGCACGGAGGTGGCGTTTTGGAAGAAGACCGACAACAAGACACCGGAGGAAATCGTGCGCTCCGCATGCGCCGGCGCCTCCTACCACCCCAGGACGATGATTGTCTATGAGTCCACTGCCAACGGAACGGCAAACTTCTTCCAACGGGAATACGACGCAGCGAAACGGGGGGAGTCGCAGTTCAAGCCTCTCTTCGTGGCTTGGTGGCAAATAGAACGCTACGCACTCCCCATCCTCAACACGGAGAAGTTCGCATCACGCCTCTGGCAGCAACGCAACGATACCTCGGTGCCCAGCCAGAGGGAGGAACCGGGGCGTTACCTCTGGAAACTATGGGAGATGGGGGCCACACTCGAGGCCATCAACTGGTATGTGTGCGAAAGGAGGAAATACAACGACCATGCGGACATGGCGGCGGAGTTCCCTTCCGACGACGTGGAGGCCTTCCAGCATTCGGGGGCGCATGTCTTCGACCCCTACCGAGTCAACGATTTCAGGGCCGACTGCCGACCGCCGCGAACGAAAGGCGACATCGTGGCGCAGGGCACGAAAGGCGACAAGGCGTTGCAGGACCTGCGCTTCGACCACTCCGAGGGGGGACAACTATGGGTGTGGGCGGAGCCGGAGACCTACGATGACGCAGACGTTACCAACCGCTATCTCGTCGTGGTGGACATCGGAGGACGCAGCGCAAAAGCCGACTGGTCGGTAATCTGTGTCATCGACCGCTACTGGATGATGGAAGGGGGAAGGCCGGAAGTGGTGGCGCAATGGTACGGCCACATCGACATGGACCTACTGGCGTGGAAGGCGGTGCAGGTGGCTCGATACTACCACTATGCACTCCTCGTGGTGGAGTCGAACACGCTCGAGACTCACGATGACGAACGATGGCTGGAGGGTGGCGACCAGTCTTCTTTCATCCTCAACGTCATCAGGGACGCCTATCCCAATCTCTATGCAAGGCAGCGGAGCGCGGAGGACATCCGTAGGAAGGCACCGGTGAAATACGGCTTCCACACCAACATCAAGACAAAACCGGAAATCATATCCACCCTGGTCGAGGTGGTGCGTGAACATCTATACATCGAACGCGACGAGCGATGCCTCGACGAATACCTCTCCTACGTGCGGCGGCAGAACGGCAGTTACGGCGCCGTAGATGGAAAGCACGACGACCTGCTCATGACACGAGCCATAGGACTCCACATCTGCTTCCACGAAATGCCCCTGCCACGACTCATCTCCCACGACAACCGTCAAAAAGGCAGGCAAAAAGACAACGACAGGGCCATCTGGTGACCACCGTCTGCTACTCCTCACCCTCATCATCCCTTCCCGCTCCTTTCACCCCTCTCACCAATCTCTGCTCCTCTCTTCTCCTTTCTTCTCCGCTCCTCTCCGCTCTTCTCCGTATGCGGAGGCTCCGCCTCCGCCACCTCCCTCTCCCCCATCACCTCCCGTAAAAAATTTTTTTTCTTTTCTTTGCCTTCCACACCTTTTTCATTACCTTTGCCCTTCAAACACCCTCTCCTTATGAAAAAAGCATTGGTTTTGGAAGGCGGAGCATTGCGAGGACTCTTCTCCGCCGGCGTGATGGACGTGATGATGGAACACGGCATCACCTTCGACGGCGTCGTGGGCGTCTCGGCGGGAGCGGCCTTCGGTTCCAACTATGTCTCAGGGCAACCTGGCAGGGCCATCCGCTACAACAAACGGTTCGCCAAGGAATGGAGATACTGCAGCATCCGCTCGTGGCTCGCCACCGGCGACCTCTTCGGCGCAGAATTCGCCTACCATATAGTTCCCTCACAACTCGACATCTTCGACAACGAGGCTTTTGAGAACAGCACCACGGCATTCTACCTGGTATGCACCGACGTGGAGACGGGAAAGGCCGTATACAAGCGGTGCGACAAGGGAGGACACGACTTCTACGACTGGGTGAGGGCTTCGGCGTCGATGCCTTTCGTCTCACGCATCGTGGAACTGGAGGGGCACAAGATGCTCGACGGAGGGGTGGCCGACTCCATCCCGCTACGATTCATGGAGGACGAGGGCTACAGCCGCAACGTGGTCGTCCTCACACAACCCGAGGGTTACCAGAAACAGCACAACCGCCTGATGCCCCTCCTACGCATCAGCCTGCGAAAATACCCCGAAATGGTAGAAGCGCTCGACAAGCGACATCTCATGTACAACGAGCAGACCGCCTATGTGAAAAAGCGGGAAGCCGAGGGCGACGCCTTCGTCATCAGGCCCGACGCACCCCTACCCATAGGCCACACCTCTCACAACCCGGAGGAGATGCAGCACGTCTACGACCTTGGAAGAAAGAAGGCAGAGCAAAAGATACAAGAGATAGAAGATTTCCTGGAGAAAGGATAAAGTCCCTAAAGTCCCTAAAGACCCTAAAGACCCTAAAGACCCTAAAGACCCTAAAGGCCCTCTGCCATCTTGTCGCAACCTGAAGACAAAATGGCATTTTATCACCATGGCATGTTTTTTGAAAAACACAAGATAGGAATAACAAAGAAAGGAAAATCATCATGACATTCGACAAATTCACCATCAAGGCGCAGGAGGCAGTACAAGAAGCCATCAACTGCGCAGAACAGCGAGGGCAGCAGTATGTGGAGCCGGAACACCTGCTCAAAGGTGTCATGGTAAAAGGCAAGGACACCTGCAACTTCCTCTTCCAGAAGTTGGGTGCCAACGCCAACCAAGTCATGAAAGCCCTCGATAGCGAGATTGACCACCTGCCGCGCGTGCAAGGTGGCGACACCTATTACAGCAGCACCACCAACACCGTGCTGCAACGCACACTCGACATCTCACAGAAAATGGGAGACGAATTCGTCTCCATCGAACCGCTTCTCATCGCCCTGCTCCAAGTGCCTTCCACCGCATCGCGCATCCTCAAGGACGCGGGGGTGAACGAGAAGGACCTGCGCGAGGCCATCAAGGCGCTGAGGAAGGGCGACAACGTCAAGTCGCAGTCGGCAGAGGACAATTACCAAAGCCTCAAGAAATACGCCAAGAACCTCGTGGAGGCTGCCCTCGCCGGAAAACTCGACCCTGTCATCGGACGAGACGACGAAATCAGAAGGCTGCTGCAAATCCTCTCAAGACGTACCAAGAACAACCCCATCCTCCTGGGCGAACCGGGAACGGGAAAGACGGCCATCGTGGAAGGACTGGCCGGCCGCATCGTGAGGGGTGACGTGCCGGAGAACCTCAGGGACAAGCAAATCTACTCTCTCGACATGGGACAACTCGTCGCCGGGGCGAAATACAAGGGAGAGTTTGAGGAAAGACTCAAGAGCGTCATCAACGAGGTGGTGAAGAGCGAAGGACAAATCATACTCTTCATCGACGAGATACACACCCTCGTGGGAGCAGGGGCAAGCGAAGGCGCCATGGACGCCGCCAACATCCTCAAACCGGCTCTCGCAAGAGGCGAACTCAGGGCCATCGGTGCCACCACGCTCAACGAATACCAGAAATATTTCGAAAAGGACAAGGCCTTGGAGCGAAGGTTCCAGACCGTCATGGTGGACGAGCCCGACGAGATGAGCGCCATCAGCATCCTCCGAGGACTGAAGGAGCGTTACGAGAACCACCACAAGGTGCGTATACAAGACGATGCATGCATCGCGGCCGTCAAACTCTCAGAGAGATACATCAGCGACCGATTCCTGCCCGACAAGGCCATCGACCTCATGGACGAGGCGGCGGCGAAACTCCGCATGGAGCGCGACTCCGTGCCCGAGGAACTCGATGAAATAACCAGGAAACTCGCACAACTCGAGATAGAACGCGAGGCCATCAAGCGGGAGAACGACCAACCCAAACTCACACAACTCGACAAGGAAATCGCCGACCTCAAGGAAAAGGAGCAGGCCTTCAAAGCCAAATGGGAGAACGAAAAGCAACTCGTCAACCGCATCCAACAGGACAAACTCAACATGGAGGCTCTCAAGTTTGAAGCCGAACGCGCCGAACGGGAGGGCAACTACGGCAGGGTGGCGGAGATACGCTACGGAAAGCTGCAGGAACTGGCTAACGACATCGAGGCCATCAAGACGCAACTCCACGAGGCACAGGGTGGCGACTCCATGGTGCGCGAGGAGGTCACTGCCGACGACATCGCTGAGGTGGTGAGCCGCTGGACGGGAATACCCGTCACAAGGATGCTGCAAAGCGAGCGCGAGAAACTTCTCCACCTCGAGGAAGAGCTCCACAAGCGCGTCATCGGACAGGACGAGGCCATCTCTGCCGTCAGCGACGCCGTAAGACGGTCGCGGGCCGGACTGCAGGACCCGAAACGCCCCATCGCATCCTTCATCTTCATGGGAACCACCGGCGTGGGAAAGACGGAACTGGCAAAGGCACTGGCGGAATACCTCTTCAACGACGAGACGATGATGACTCGCATCGACATGAGCGAATACATGGAGAAATACAGCGTATCAAGACTTATCGGAGCACCTCCGGGATACGTGGGATACGACGAGGGAGGACAACTCACCGAGGCCGTCAGGCGCAAGCCTTACTCCGTCGTGCTCTTCGACGAGATTGAAAAGGCGCACCCCGACGTGTTCAACATCCTACTCCAGGTGCTTGACGACGGCAGACTCACCGACAACAAGGGAAGGACTGTCAACTTCAAGAACACCATCATCATCATGACCTCCAACCTCGGAAGCCAGTTCATACAGAGTCAGATGGAAAAACTCAACGACTCCAACCGGGAGAAAATCATCGAACAAACCAAGAACCAGGTGATGGAGATGCTCAAGAAGACCATCAGGCCGGAATTCCTCAACCGCATCGACGAGACCATCATGTTCCTGCCGCTCACAAAGGAGGAAATCGCCGACGTCGTGAGGCTGCAGATGAAGAACCTCGCCAAGATGCTCGAACCGCAAGGTTTCCAACTCGAGGCCACGCCACACGCCATAGAATATCTCGCCGAAATGGGATACGACCCGGAGTTCGGGGCTAGGCCGGTGAAAAGGGCCATACAGCACCTTGTGCTCAATGAGCTCTCACGACGCATCCTCGCCGAGGAGGTCACTCGAGACAAACCCATCATCATCGATGAGTTCGGGCAAGGCCTCATCTTTAGAAACTAAGAGGAAAAGGAGAAAAAAGAAGAAAGTAGAAGCAAGTAGGAAATCTTAGCAAAGCCTAGGATTTCCTACTTCTTCCTATAGCCTCCTACAACTTCCTACAACTTCCTACATCTTCCTACATCTTCCTACAACTTCCTACAACTTCCTATAGCTTCCTATATTCTATCCTCTCGCTTGAAACAAAAAAATCTTTTTTGTTTTGCTTTCCATTATATTTGCACTATCTTTGCACACGATGATAGTCATCCGAAACAAATACCTGCCCATACGAGGATTCGCCGCCATCAACATCTGCGGCATCCTGTTTTGCCGGCCCAACACAAGGCTGACACCTCGACTCATCAACCATGAGCGGATACACACGGCGCAGATGAAAGAGATGGCTTTCATCTTCTTCTACATCTTCTACGTCTTCGAATGGCTCTACCGACTCACCAGGCGCGGAAACGCCTATTTCAACATCTCATTCGAAAGAGAGGCCTACCGTCACGAGCACGACCGCAAATACCTCAAACGCAGAAAGCACTACGCCTGGTGGAAATACCGCAAACCCTATCACAAAAGATACTGAGACCCTCCTATTCCATCCTATCCTATACAATAAGAGGAACCACCTTGCGGGTGGCTCCTCTTATTGTTTCTACGACAATCGGCCTTAGAGGTCGCTGTAACTGCCTGAGAAGGTGGTGGTTTGCATGTCGCCGGTCTGGAATCCCCTCTTGAGCCAGCGCATGCGCTGCTCCGAGGTGCCGTGAGTGAACGACTCCGGCTGTGAGTAACCCTGCGACTGCTCCTGCAAATAGTTGTCGCCGATGTGCTGTGCACAGTTGATGGCCTCCTTCATATCGGTGTCATCGAGCGACTGGAACGCCCTGTTCTCATAATGTGCCCACACGCCGGCGTAGTAGTCGGCCAACAACTCCAAGCGGACACTGAGCTGGTTCGACTGCTTTGAGTTGGAACGCTGCATCTGTGCGTGCGTCTTGCCTAGGATGCCAAGCAGGTTCTCCACGTGGTGACCCACTTCGTGGGCGATGACATAGGCACGGGCGAAATCGCCACCCGACTTCAATTGCGTCTCCATCTGCTTGAAGAACGACAAGTCAAGATACAACTTCTGGTCGGCAGAGCAATAGAATGGTCCAACAGCGGAGGTGGCACCACCGCAGTTGGTCTGAACACTGTTCTTGAAAATCACAAGCGTGGGAGGCGTGTACTGAGCATTGAACTCCTTGCGGAACACTGCCGACCACACATCCTCGGTGCTGGCGAGAATCTGCTTGCAGAACTTCACCTGAGCCTCTTCCTCTGGCGAATAGGTTTGCTCCGTGTTCTCCTCCTGGCCCGTCATGCTGCCCAAACCACCGGTCGATTGGATGACTTCCAGAGGATTGCCACCCATCAACAACGCGATAAGACCTATGATGATCATGCCACCAATGCCCATTCCGGCCATCGTGCCACCACTCATTCCTCGGCGATCCTCAAAATTCTCGCTTTCTCTTCTTCCGTCAAGATCCATAATAATGATTTTGATTAGTATTTTTCAATTCATAGGCATTACTGCCATATCATTCAATTGCAAAGATAATAAGTTTTTTTGAATCACCTACTTTTTTGGCACTTTTTTAAATCATGAAGCGACGATATTTTATTTGGAATGGCTCAAATGACTATTTTTTGCGGAAAATGACACTAAAATTTGCAAATGTCGCCTTTTTTACCTAACTTCGCAACATAGTTAGAAATCAAAACATATTATATTATGAATAAACACGAGAAATTTGTCATCACCATCAACCGACAGTTCGGGACGGGTGGACACGAGGTGGGCGCCGCCATCGCTGAAAGGCTGGGCGTCAAACTACTCGACAAGCAAATCCTGGAAGCAGTGGCAAGGAAATTCGACATCGACCAGGAGACAGTGGACAAACTGGAGTCAAGAAACATGTCGTGGTGGGACGACTTCACACAGTTCTACCGCTCATACATGATCGACAACAACTACCAAGACCTCGGACCGCAACTCACCTCGCACCAACTCTTCGAGGCGCAGGCGGCGGTCATCAAGCAAATCGCGGAGGAGGAGTCGTGTGTCGTCATTGGACGGTGCGCTTTCGACATCTTCAAAGACCATCCCAACTCTCTCAAAATCTTCATCCATAGCCCGGAGGAGAAACGCATCAGGCGCATCGTGGAGAAATACGGCGTGTCACCCGATGACGCCAAACTCATGATCGTGGACAACGACTACACCCGTGAGCTATACACCAAGACCTTCACCGGCAGCGAGTGGTATGACGCACGCAACTACGACGTCTCTCTCGACGTCAGCAAATTCGGCCTCAACGGCACCGTCAACTACCTCATGGCACTCGTCGGGGATGACTGATTTCAATTGAAAATTGAAGATTGAAGATTGAAAATTGAAAATTGAAAATTGAAGATTGAAAATTGAAAATTGAAAATTGCATTTTTGGAGCAGCGAGAGCAGAGTCAAGCTTGCTTGGACTCTGCCGAGTCGCGACAAAAATCAGCGAAGTTAATTTTTGGAGCAGCGAGAGCAGAGTCGAGCTTGCTTGGACTCTGCCGAGTCGCGACAAAAATCAGCGAAGCTAAAATTGAAGATTGCGCCAACACCCCGGTGCAACAAATGGTGCGGCTGTAGGGGCGGGTCTTGTGCCCGCTTGCCGCCAAGAGGTCGGTGCCAGGTGGTAGAGACGGGATACATCCCGTCTCAGTGCGCACCACCTCATTTGGCGTGGCATTCCGCTGGTGAGACGGGATTATCCCGTCTCTACAATAGCGAACCGAGCCGTTTGGCGTGGCATTCCTTTCATTTCATCCTTACAGCACGAAACATTTTTCCTTTTTGAGAAACGCTTGCGTTATTTTCTTACTTACAGCTATTTTTCTTGCCTTTCTATTTCTTTTTTAAACGAAGCGTTTTTTAATTAATTGTTATTCAGATGGATGCAGGCTTGTGTATAAATTAGACTCGAGGGGTGGGGTCTTTGATTAAAAGTCGATACAACAAATTAGACACCCTACTTCCGAAACTTGAGTTATTAATTTGGTGCACCACTAGCCGTTTGTGGAAAATTCAGGGATAATTATATGGTAATTCGCGTGAAAAAACAACGAAGTTTTTGTTTTTTCCCGAGCCGCGGCGGTCCACCTTCGCCATAATGCCTTTTGGGCGGCCTTTTCATTGGCCGCCCTTTCCGGCATCATGCTCGGTGGCCCGAGTGTTTTTCTTTTTTAGGGAGAACTATTGAGCCAAACGAAATCCGAGGCTGCCGTCGCGGTACGACGGATTGCCGTAGCTGCGGTACGAAACACGGCAGTAACCCGCGTTGATGCCCCAACCGCCGCCACGAGAAACACGGTACGAGCCCGATGCAGGCCCCTTGGGGTCTTTCTGAGTAGAAGAATCATAAGGCCCGTAATAGTCCTCGCACCACTCCCACACATTGCCAGACATATCATAAAGGCCAAGAGCATTGGGGCTCTTCTCTCCCACGGGATGGGTGGTACTTCCACTATTGCCTTCATACCATGCCACGGCATCTATGTCGGCACCTCCGGCATATTTTGTATTCTCCAATCTCTTGTTTCCTCCACGTGCGGCAAACTCCCACTCTGCTTCGGTCGACAGGCGAAACTGCTTTCCTGTCAGCTCGTTCAATTTACTGATAAACTTCTGACAATCATCCCATGAGACATTCTCCACAGGATTTTTGTCACACTTGAACGCAGATGGATTCTCACCCATCACAGCCTCCCATTCCTCTTGCGTCACCTCGTATTTGCCGATGGAGAATGAGGAAACAGTCACCTGATGGGCGGGCTTTTCATTATCCCATGCATCATCACCCTGCTCTGCAGTAGCACCCATCATAAACGTGCCGCCCTCAACGGGAACCATGTTATTGACCAAATTGTCAACAATATGTTTTTTATGCCAAACACCATATAATTCCACCCCCAAGAGCAAAACCAGAGCGATGGCAGCAGCAATACCCACGGGCTTCAGCCATTTGTAACTTGAAGTTTCCTCGTTCGACTCATCCAATACTTCTGGCTCATCTTGGACATATGCCCGGCCTGCCCCAATAGGCTTATATGCGCCATTGGAATTGCCTGAGACTTCTTTCCTTTCCGAATCGTCTGAAACTACCGCAACATCAGGCTCCTTGTGGTCTTCGCTTTCCAAAGGAATCTCTTCCTTGCCTTCTACAGGAACCACCTCAATGTCCTCTTCAGGGATATCTTCAGAATCATCACTAGGCACAGGGTTCTCTGATGGTTTCAATTGTTCCACTTCTACCTTTGGACTCTCCTCGTCTTCCGTCATCCCCTGATTAAGGAATGCCAATATCTCCTCCACCGACTGCGGGCGGTCGTTTTGGTCGGGAGCCATCAGCCAAACAATCAAGTTGCGCATACGCTCACTCAAGGAAGAAGGCAGCGGAATGGAATCGCGCTTGCCCGGCGTACGGTCACTGTTGATGACGGAGGGGTCATTGGGTTTCTTGCCCGTAAGCAGGTTATACAGCGTGGCGCCGAGGGCGTAGAAGTCCGTCCAAGGCCCCATGTTCTCCCTGATGCCCGCCAGCTGCTCGATGGGTGCATAGCCGGGGGTGTAGGCGAACGACGAGGAGGACGACCGCTCTTCATCGGCAGTGGCTACATATTTGCTTGCACCGAAGTCTATCAGCACGGCCTTTCCCTTACCGTCCACCATGATGTTGGCGGGCTTGATGTCCAGGTGGCATAGAGACGGCACTTGGTGGTGGATGCTGCCCAAAGCCTCCAGCATCTGCTTGAGGATGCCGGTCACGGTTTTCTCGTCAAACGGCCTGCCCGAACGCTTGAGAATGTCGGAGAGACTCTCACCCTCGACGAAGTCCATCACATAATAGGCAGTGCCATTCTCCTCGAACAGGTCGTGCACCGGCACGAGGTGGGTGTTGGAAAGGTGAGCCAACCGGCGCGCCTCGTTCAGGAAACGTTTCTTATGGCTTTTGAAAAGTTCGCGGCTGCTCCTCAACACGAAAATCTTCTTCCCGTCATCATCACGGTCACAAGTGCCGCTCAAGAAGAATTCCTTTATGGCCACTCGCTTGCCCAGAAGCACCTGCTCCGCCTCGTAGGTGATGCCGAAGCCTCCCTGGCCCAGCACGCGGCGGATGGCGTAAGTGCCTGACTTCAGCCTGGTGCCTGTTTTCAAAACATTTTCTATGTCAAATGCCATGGCGTGTTTTTAATGGATGAATAAATATGGTTTGAATTGCAAAAATAGGCATTTTTTTGAAAAATGCAAAAGGATTGAACAAAAAAGGCGACAGGATGCCGAATATGCAAGGAAATGACCACCGCTGTCGTGGCCATTCATCAGGTGTGTTAGCACGGCGGTTTGGGGTGGCGGTGTGCACGGCGGTTTGGGGGTAGCCGTGTCGGAAACAAAGACAATTGACTTCCGCTTCGCACGTCGACCGTTGGTTCCAGCAGAACATTCTTGTCAAAAGGCGGGCTCTTAGATTTGGATATCCGAAAAAAATGATTACCTTTGTAGTGATATTCCAAACTCAACTCAAGAATTATAAGTTAAAAACAGTACCAAGTTATTTTTTAACTTTTACAAAATAATAAATTTGTTTAACTAAAATCATCGTTATGAAGAAAATCATTATCGGGATGCTGGCTTTTGCTCTGTGCCTTGGTATGAACTCATGCAAGGAAAAGGCCACCCCAAAAGAAGACAAAACGTCTAAAGAACAAACGTCAACGAAGGAAGAAAAAGAGACCCCTTCCATGAAAGCTGCTCAATTCTTGGAAAAAGCCAAAGCCGAGGGCGAAAAATGGAGCCAGGACGAATGGAAGGCCGCCTTCAAAGAAATGATGGATATTTACATAGGTATGGCTGCTAACACAGCCGTATTGGAAATAAAAAAAGATGAAGAAAAAGACCCCGCCAAATTGGCTGAGTTGGATACCAAGATTAAGGAAGCAGAAAAAGAAGGTGATGATTTCTTGAAAGAATTCGGTGAGACAGCAATGAAGTCACCCAACGGCATTTTGCTCATGCTCGACGAAGAATGGATGAACGATTTCAAGAAAAAATATGACGTCAACCTCAACTTCAAAGCAAAAAAGTAAACCCTTGAACAAGTAACCCGACTTTCGCATTCTAGTGTGCAAGGGGAGTTAAAGGGAGCATTTGTCCCTTTAACTCCTTTTTAACTCCCCTTTAACTCCTCTTTAACTCCTGAAAAAACTCCTCTTTAACTCCTGAAAAACTCCTTTTTAACTCCTGAAAAAACTCCTTTTTAACTCCTGAAAAAAACTCCCTATATCCGAGCGAAAGCGAAACTTACGTCAATTTATCACCTTTTTTTTGCTCCTTTGCCGAAATATGTGTAATTTTGCACGAATTTTCAAGGAATCAAATAAAGACAGAATGAATATCTCTCTAAAATGGCTGAAAGAATACGTTGATTTCAACCTTTCACCAGAAGAAACCTGCGCCGCCCTCACCTCCTCAGGACTCGAGGTGGGCGCATTGGAAGAAGTGCAAAGTATCAAAGGCGGACTCAAGGGCCTCTTCGTGGGCAAGGTGCTCACCTGCGAGCCACACCCCAACTCCGACCACCTGCATGTCACCACCGTCGACCTGGGACACGACACACCGTCGCAGATTGTCTGCGGCGCACCCAATGTCGCCGCCGGCCAGAAAGTAATCGTGGC
This sequence comes from uncultured Prevotellaceae bacterium, assembly GCA_902786665.1. Lineage (GTDB taxonomy): Bacteria > Bacteroidota > Bacteroidia > Bacteroidales > Bacteroidaceae > Prevotella. Next base: position 28,581 of record CADADN010000061.1, read on the forward strand.
CGACCTCGGCTGCGTGCTCTACGACGGTGACAAGGAATTTGTCATCAAGAAGTCGAAGCTGCGCGGCGTAGAGTCGTGCGGCATGATCTGCGCCGAGGACGAAATCGGCGTGGGAAGCAGCCACGACGGCATCATCGTCCTTCCCGACGACGCACCCGTGGGCATGCCGGCAGCAGAATACTACCACCTGGAGAGCGACTGGCTCATCGAGGTGGACATCACCGCCAACCGCGCCGACGCCCTCTCACACTGGGGCGTGGCACGCGACCTCTACGCCTGGCTCAAGCAGAACGGCTATGAGACCTCACTCCACCGTCCCTCATGCGACGAGTTCGCCGTCGACGACCACTCGCTGCCCATCAAGGTGACCATCGAGAACACCGAGGCATGCCGCCGCTACGCCTGCGTCAGCATCACCGGATGCGAGGTGAAGGAGTCGCCGGAATGGCTGAAAAACCACCTCACCACCATCGGACTGCGCCCCATCAACAACATCGTCGACATCACCAACTATGTCATGATGGCATACGGCCAGCCCCTCCACACCTTCGACGCCGACATGGTCATCGGTCATCACATCGTCGTCAAGCCACAGCCCGAAGGAACGAAATTCGTCACCCTCGACGGCGTGGAGCACATCCTCGGCCCCTACGACCTCGCCATCTGCAACGAAGAGGAGCCGATGTGCATCGCCGGCGTCTTCGGAGGCAAGGGCAGCGGCACCTACGAGACCACCCGCGACGTGGTGCTCGAGAGCGCACTCTTCCACCCCACATGGATTCGCAAGAGCGCACGGCGCCACGGACTGAGCACCGACTCCTCCTTCCGCTTCGAGAGAGGCGTCGACCCCAACGGCACCATCTACGCCCTCAAGCAGGCTGCCATCCTATGCAAGCAACTGGCTGGGGGCAAGATCTCCATGGAGATTTGCGACAACTACCCCAACCCGGTGCCCGACAGCATCGTGGAACTGAGATACGACTACGTCAACGCGCTCATAGGCAAGGACATCCCCGTGGAGACGGTGAAGAGCATCGTGGAAAGCCTGGAGATGACCATCGAGAAGGAGACCGACGAGGCCATCACCCTGCGTGTGCCGGCATACCGCGTCGACGTGCAGCGTCCCTGCGACGTGGTGGAGGACATCCTGCGCATCTATGGCTACAACAACGTGGAAATCCCCACGCAACTCAACAGTTCGCTCGTCATCAAGGGCGAGGAGGACCAGAAGCACAAGCTGCACAACCTCGTGGCAGAGCAACTCGTGGGCTGCGGCTTCAACGAGATCATGAACAACTCCCTCACCAAGGCAGCCTATTACGACGGACTGGAGGCTTTCAAGCCCGAGAACCTCGTGCGCATCATGAACCCCCTCAGCAGCGACCTCAACGTGATGAGGCAGACACTTCTCTTCGGAGGACTCGAGAGCGTGGCCTACAACATCAACAGAAGGAACCCCAACATCAGGTTCTTCGAATTCGGCAACTGCTACCAGTTCGACTCGGAGAAGCAGAACACCGACGACCCCATGAGGGCCTACAAGGAAGAGCGCCATCTCGGTCTCTGGGTGACAGGAAAGCGCGTCAGCGGCAGCTGGGCCCATCCCAACGAGGACAGCACCTTCTACGAGTTGAAAGCATATGTGATGAACATCCTCGCCAGGGTGGGCGCACAGCAAGGACAACTGGTGACGAAGGCCGGCGACAGCGACATCTTCGCCAAGTCGATGGTGATGGAGAACCGCGGCGGAAGGCCCATCGTGGAAATGGGCATCGTGGCAGTCAAACAGCTCAAAGGCTGCGACGTGGAGCAACCCGTCTATTACGCCGACATCAACTGGACCCAACTCATGAAACTTGTCAAGAAAAACAAGGTGCAGTTTGCCGAGATATGCAAGTTCCCCGCCGTCAGCCGAGACCTCGCACTCCTCCTCGACAAGGCTGTGGAGTTCGAACAGGTGGAGCAGATAGCACGCACCACGGAGAAGAAACTCCTCAAGAGCGTCGAACTCTTCGACGTCTATGAGGGCAAGAACCTCCCCGCAGGAAAGAAGAGCTACGCCGTCAACTTCATCCTACAGGACGACCAGCGCACCCTGCAAGACAAGCAGATTGACGCCATCATGAACAAACTCATGAACAACCTCAAGACAAAACTCAACGCGGAAATAAGATAAGTCACGTTGGCAGTAACGAAGCATTCGTGACCCATTCGTGATAATTCGTGTCAAACAAACCAGCAAATTTCTGAAAATTAACTTACATCAAGCCAAAAACGATAAATCCAAAACAATATGGGAAGAGCATTTGAATATCGCAAAGCGACAAAACTGAAGAGATGGGGCCACATGGCCAAGACGTTCACACGCATCGGCAAGCAAATCAGCATCGCCGTCAAAGCAGGGGGACCGGAACCGGAGAACAACCCCACACTGCGTGCCATCATAGCAAACGCAAAGCGCGAGAACATGCCGAAGGACAACATCGAGCGCGCCATCAAAAACGCAATGGGCAAGGACCAGAGCGAATACAAGGAGATGAACTACGAGGGCTACGGCCCACACGGCGTGGCCATCTTCGTCGAGACACTCACCGACAACACCACACGAACAGTGGGCGACGTGCGCTCGGTCTTCAATAAATTCAACGGCAACCTGGGCACACAAGGTTCGCTCAGCTTCCTCTTCGACCACAAATGCGTGTTCACCTTCAAGAAGAAGGAAGGCATCGACATGGACGACCTCATCCTCAACCTCATCGACTATGGCGTGGAGGACGAATTCGACGAGGATGAAGAAGCCAACGAAATCACCATCTACGGTGAGCCGAAGAGCTTCGGCGACATCCAGAAATACCTTGAAAGCGAGGGATTCGAAGTAACCGGAGCAGAATTCACACGCATTCCCAACGACCTGAAGGATGTCACTCCCGAGCAGCGTGCCACCATAGAGAAGATGGTGGAGAAACTGGAGGACTTCGATGATGTGCAGACCGTGCACACCAATATGAAACCCGCCGAGGAATAACCACCACCATGGCCAACCGCAGAATCACCTACACCACCCGGGGCACATGCAGCCAACTCATAGAGGTGGAACTCGATGAAAACGACGTCATACGCGACGTTGTCTTCATCGGTGGATGCAACGGCAACCTGCAAGGCATACGCCAACTGGTCGTCGGGATGAAGGCAGAGGATGTCAAGCAACGACTCGACGGCATCAGGTGCGGATACAAAAGCACCAGCTGCCCAGACCAACTCTGCCGGGCCATCGAGCAAGCACAAAAAAATTGAAAATCTCTTATTCGAAACTATAGAAGCTAGCGAAGTTATCGCTAGCTTCTATAGTTTCTATAGTTACTATAGCTACTATAGTTTCTATAGTTACTATAGCTACTATAGCGTCTATAGCTACTATAGCGTCTATAGCTACTATAGCGTTTATAGCTACTATAGCGTCTATAGCGTCTATAGCTACTATAGGCTACTATAGCTTCTTTCAAAACCCATAATCATCCTTGGTGACAATTCTGTCATACAGCACCTTTTGGGAACTGTCGGAACGGAGAATGTAGCGGAACGAGCATCCTGCATCCCTATAACGCTTGTAAGCCACATCCTGTCGCGTGGCTTTAATCATACCATCATCCAATTCTGCTCTCTTCTGCAAGATAACCTCCTCGTAGTCGCTCGCTTGGCTTATGCGACAGTATTGGATGAGTGTACGACTATCCTTTTCAAACACCATGCTGTCGAGAAACACATTGTTTCCCAAATCCTGTGGACAATGCTTGCGGGTATATTCCTGTGCCTCGCGGTGGGCACGCTCCTCCAGACTCTCCTGATGGCAGCCAGCAAACAACAGTGCCAGCAAACCAAAAAACATCAATACTTTCTTATTCATGATTCTTTTTATATTCAAGTTTCGCATTCACTCTACTTTCAGACTCTCTTCACATCACATTTTCCCTTACCACCATAACAAGGTGTCCAATTTGTAACCTGTTCTTTCATAAAGATTCCGTTTTATTTTCTATGCCAAGAAGTCTTGTCCAACATTCGGTGCGCATATCCCCTCCCCTGTAGGGTCAGGTCTTGTGCCTGACCGCAAAGGGGCTGGGGTGGGGTCTTTGATTAAAAGTTGAAACACCAAATTGGACATCCTACTTCCAAAAGTCGAGTCATTTTATTCCATCCTCATCAAACCCAAAATCCCCTGGGCGTTCAGGTTGCCTTGGTCTGCCGACTTGCTAAACCAATTCTCTGCCTCCTCAAGGTCTTTTTCCACACCATCGCCCAGGCAATAGCACCAACCCATATAGTCTTGAGCTTCCGCATGGCCTCGCCTTGCAGCACGAAGGAGATACTTCACCGCCTCGGCACTGTCACGAGGCTTGTCTTCATTGCCAAAATAATATTCCGAACCCTTTTGGAACAACTCAAACACATCGACCATGTCCTGCTCCTTGCTCACATAAGGCAACACATGACCTTTGTAGTTGTCGAAAGAGAACGACTGCTTGTGCCGCAAACTCGCCGGCAATTGAGACAACTTGATGTTACCACCAAGAATGGTCACCACGTTGCCGTCACGGAAACCACATTTCAAGTCATTGCAGAAAGTGCCCCACTCATATTTCACCCATTTAGACTTGACATAACTGATGTTGGAGGCAATGACAATCATATGGGAAGAACTATCCAATGCCTCATCTATGGCTTCGGCATACTCCGCATCGCCCAAACGGTCCAATTCCAAAGACGACAAAAAGACCTTCAATCCCTTGGAGACAAGGAATTGATAGACTTCTTCTGCATAGGCATAGTCCTCACTCTTCGAGGAGATGAAAACGTCGTACTCTGTCATAGGTTGCAGCAAACGAAAATGGTGGGAAGGACAAAACCACCCGGAGAGAAAGGCCTGAACCATCCGACATGTCTGACATGTCAGGCTTTTTTCCAATTCAACCGCGAAGATAAGCATTTTTTTTCAATTGCATATCACCACGATGGCAGAAAAATTAAAATTTATAAAAAACTTCATTTATTGTTTTGCTTTTTGCCCGACTTTCATTATATTTGCATTTCATACGAGAAAAACGAAATGGACCTCATCAGAAACTTTTGCATCATCGCACACATCGACCATGGCAAATCAACCCTGGCCGACCGTCTCTTGGAGCATACCAACACCATCCAAATCACTGAAGGGCAGATGCTCGACAACATGGACTTGGAGAGGGAGCGGGGCATCACCATCAAGAGCCATGCCATACAGATGGAATATGTGTACGAAGGAAAGAAATACCTGCTCAACCTCATCGACACCCCGGGACACGTGGACTTCTCCTACGAGGTGTCGAGAAGCATCGCCGCCTGCGAGGGCGCACTGCTCGTCGTCGATGCCACACAGGGCGTGCAGGCACAAACCATATCCAACCTCTACATGGCCATCGACCACAACCTCGAAATCATACCCGTCATCAACAAAATCGACATGCCACAGGCAATGCCCGACGAGGTGGAGGATGAAATAGTGGAACTACTCGGCTGCGACCCGGAAGACATCATACGGGCATCGGGGAAAACAGGCGAGGGCGTGGAGGACATCCTGCAGGCTGTGGTGAAACGCATACCACATCCCGTTGGCGACCCCAAGGCTCCGCTGCAGGCACTCATCTTCGACTCCGTCTTCAACTCCTTCAGGGGCATCATCGCCTACTTCAAAATCCAGAACGGCGTCATACGAAAAGGCGACAAGGTGAAATTCTTCAACACCGGGATGGAGTACGACGCCGACGAGGTGGGCGTGCTCAAAATGGACATGATACCTCGAAAGGAACTGAGCGCTGGCGAGGTGGGATACATCATCAGCGGCATCAAGGACGCCAAGGAGGTGAAGGTGGGCGACACCATCACCCACATCGCTAAGCCTTGTGAAAAAGCCATTGAAGGATTCCAAGAGGTGAAACCCATGGTCTTCGCCGGCGTATATCCCATAGACCCGACCGACTATGAGAACCTGCGCTCGTCGCTGGAGAAACTACAGCTCAACGACGCATCGCTGTCTTTCTTCCCCGAGTCGTCGGTGGCGCTGGGATTCGGATTCAGATGTGGTTTCCTTGGACTACTGCATATGGAAATCATACAAGAACGCCTCGACAGGGAGTTCGACATGGATGTCATCACCACCGTGCCCAACGTCTCCTACATGGTATATGACAAACAGGGTGGAAGCCGGGAGGTGCACAACCCCTCCGGACTGCCGGAACTGACGCTCATCGACCACATCGAGGAGCCTTACATCAAGGCGTCGGTCATCACCACCGCCAACTTCATAGGTCCCATCATGACGTTGTGCCTCGACAAGAGAGGCGAACTCATCAGCCAGGAGTTCGTCAGCGGAAACAGGGTGGAGATACAGTTCTACCTGCCGTTGGGCGAAATCGTCATCGACTTCTACGACAAACTGAAGAGCATCTCCAAGGGATATGCTTCTTTCGACTACTACATCTGCGGATACAGGCCGTCGAAACTCGTCAAACTCGACATCCTCCTCAACGGGGAGCCGGTGGATGCCCTGTCAACGCTCACCCACCAGGACAACGCCGTGACCTTCGGAAGGCGCATGTGCGAGAAACTCAAGGAGCTCATCCCAAGGCAGCAGTTCGACATCGCCATACAGGCTGCCATAGGCGCGAAAATCATCGCACGCGAGACGGTGAAATGCGTGAGGAAGGATGTCACCGCAAAATGCTACGGTGGCGACGTGTCGAGAAAGCGAAAACTGCTGGAGAAGCAGAAACGCGGAAAGAAACGCATGAAACAAATAGGAAATGTGGAGGTGCCGCAGAAAGCGTTCCTCGCAGTGCTCAAACTAGACTGAACTGATTGACAAACTACACCTAAACACTTCACTTGGAAAGGAGAAAACCATGAAAGAATCGTCTTACAGCACCCGTGACATCGCCAGGGAATTGGCACGTAAATACAGTACGATGACACATGATGAGTTGGACACACTCGAAAGCATACTCGTGCCGAAGAAATATGCGAAAAACGAACCCATCCTCAAGGAGGGGGAGGTGTGCCGCGACATACTATACATCCACACCGGACTCATCAGGCAGTTCTACCACAAGAAAGGGAAGATATTGACGGAACACATCGGCGTCGACGGCACCATCGTCATGTGCATCGAGAGCCTCTTCAGGGAGGAACCCACCATCCTACAGATGGAGGCCATAGAGCCTTCCGTCTGCTACGCCTTGCCCAAAAAGAAACTGGAAGAGGTGGCCCTCCACAACGTCAACATACAAATCCTCTACCGTAAAATACTCGAGGAGTCGCTCATCCTCTCACAAGTGCACGCCGACCTTGTCAGGTTTGAAACGGCGCAAAACCGATACAAGCGCCTGAGAAAGCTCATGCCGAAAGTGGTGCAAAGGGCTCCCCTGAATTATATTGCCAACTACCTGCAGATGACCCCCGAAACCCTCAGCAGGGTGAGGTCGGCCACGCTGCTGGAATAAAAAAGCGAAAAATGAAAATAGGATGATGAAAAAGCAGGCCATCCATCAGCCCTTTTTCATCATCCTATTCTCTCCTATTTCCTCCTATCCTATCCTCTACTATCCTCTCTTATCCTCTCCCATCCTCTCCTATCCTCTCCTAATCCTCTCCCATCCTCTCCTAGAAGCTAGAAGCATTTGCTGAGATACAGGAAGCGCTTGATGCTCTTCTTTGGTGTTTTCTCAAACTCCTCCTTGTGGATGCGGATGGAGGATATCTTGCTGTATGCCGGCAGCATGTCGTTCAGCACCTTGCGGTTCTGCTCCATGATGTTTTCCAGGTCGTTGACGGTGAAACCGAGTTTCTGGGCCTCGTCGAGGTCGGGATACACCAGTCCCACCAGTTTGTCGTTCTCCTGGATGACGATGCTCTCGTTGACCATCGCCATGGAGTTGAGTTTGTCCTCTATCTCCTCAGGATAGATGTTTTGTCCGTTGGCGCTGAGGAGCATGTATTTGCTACGCCCCTTGATGAACACGTTGCCATCCTCGTCCATGACGCCCAGGTCGCCGGTGTGATACCATCCGTCCTTGTCGAGGGTCTGCCGTGTGGCCTCCTCGTTCTTGTAGTAACCCAGCATCACGTTGAGCCCTCTGACGAGAATCTCGCCGGGGATGACGGCAGGGTTCGGACTGTCGATGCGCAGTTCGTTGTGCACAGCCACCTTTCCGCAGCTTCCTGGGACGAAGTCCTTGTAGTCGGCATAGCAGATGATGGGTGCGCACTCCGTGGCGCCATATCCCACGGTGTAGGGGAATTCGATGCGATGAAGGAAAGCCTCCACCTCCTGGTTGAAGGCCGCACCGCCGATGATGACCTCGAAGAAGTTGCCTCCGAAGGACTGCACCACCTGCTCGCAAATGGTCTGCCGCACCTTCCTGCTGATGACCGGCATGTTGAGCAAGAGCCGCATGCGGTTGTTTTGTATCTTGGGGAAGACTTTCTTCTTGATGATTTTCTCTATCACCAATGGCACGGCGATGATGATGGCGGGATGGAGTTCGGCAAACGCCTTGGCGATGATGGCCGGAGACGGCACGCGAGTGAGGTAATAGACATGGCAGCCTTTGAGAAACTCATAGATGAACTCGAAAGCCATGCCGTACATGTGCGCCATCGGGAGGATGCTGAGCACGTTGTCACCCGCCTTCACCTTGTCGCCCATGGCGTGGCAAGCGAAGTCGAAGTTGCTCCACATCGCGCGGTAGGGAATCATCACGCCTTTGGAGAACCCCGTCGTGCCGCTCGTGTAGTTGATCAGTGCCATTTCCTCCGGGCTCTCCTCCTTGTAATAGTCCACATGCTCCGACCTGAAATACTTGGGGAATTTCTTGCCGAACATCTCGTTGAGGTGCTCCCGGGCGAAGGTGAGCCTGTCGGAGCGCGAGAAGAGGAGCGAATAGTCGGGGATGTAGATGATGCCCTCTATCCCCGGCATCTTGGTGGGGTCCACCTGTGTGGACACCACATCGCCGGCGAAGAGGAGTTTCGCCTCGCTGTGGTTGACGATGTTGTGTATCTGGTCGGCGGTGAATTCGTGAAGGATGGGCACTGCCACCGCCCCGTAGGTAAGGGTGGCGAGGAATGCCGAGGCCCATCCGGCGCTGTTGCGGCCGCAGAGGGCTATCTTGTCGCCTTTTTTCACACCACTGCTCTCAAACATGATATGCAGCTTCTCTATCTTCCGGGCCACGTCGTGATATTGCAGGGTGACGCCTTTATAGTCGGTGAGGGCATCCTTGTTCCAATTGTCCTTGATGCTCTTCTCGATGAGAGTGTTGAATTTCGGTATTGACTCCATAACGTGTCGTGTTTTCATACGTTTTGGTAAAGGTATCTCTTGATGCTTTTCTTAGGTGTCTTGGCAAACTCCTCCTTATGGATGGTGAAGTAGGCTATCTTGCTGTATGCGGGGAGGCTGGCGTTGAGCTCCTGGCGGTTCTGCTCCATGATGTTCTCGAGGTCCTCCTCGGAGAAGCCCATGTTGCGTGCCTCGTCGTAGTCGGGATGAACAAGGGCGACAAACTTCTCACCCTCTTGGATGATGATGCTCTCGCTCACCATCGCCATGGAGTTGAGCTTGTCCTCTATCTCCTCGGGATAGACGTTCTGCCCGTTGGCAGACAGCAGCATGTTCTTCTTCCTGCCACGGATGAAGATGTTGCCCTCGGCGTCCATGGTAGCCAGGTCGCCAGTGTGGTACCATCCCTCGCTGTCGATGACTTCCCGCGTGGCCTCCTCGTTGTTGTAGTATCCTAACATCACGTTCTGCCCGCGGGTGATGATTTCGCCCTCCACATCGCGTGGGTTGCGGCTGAGGATGCGCACCTCCATGCCTTTCACGGCACGGCCGCAACTGCCCATGACATGGGTGTGCCAGTCGGCATAGGCGATGAGCGGGGCGCACTCCGTCGTGCCATAGCCGACGGTGTAGGGGAACTCGATGCTCTTGAGGAAGTGCTCCACCTCCTGGTTGATGGCCGCTCCGCCGATGATCACCTCGTAGGCCTTGCCGCCAAATGCCTCATAAACCTGTTCGCAGATTTTCTGCTTCACCTTCTTGCTGATGACCGGCATGTTGAGCAACAGGCGCACCAGGTTGTTCTGAATCTTGGGGAACACCTTCTTGCGGATGATTTTCTCTATGATGAGCGGCACTGCGACAACCAGCTCCGGCTTGATGTCGGAGAAGGCTTGCGCGATGATGGCCGGGGAAGGAAGTCGGGTGAGGAAGAAGATGTGTATGCCATAGCTGAAGGGGTAGAGGAACTCCACCGCCATGCCATACATGTGGGCCATGGGGAGGATGCAGAGCATGTTGCCATGGGGCTTCATATACGGCCTTGCGAGGTACTCGTAGATGAAGTCGATGTTGCCCATGATGGCCCTGTAGGGCAGCATGACACCCTTGGAAAAGCCGGTGGTGCCGCTGGTGTAGTTGATGAGCGCGAGTTCCTCGGGTTGGTCCTCGTGATATACCACATGCTCCTTCCTGAACGCCTTGGGATATTTCTTCCCGAAAAGTTCGTTGAGATGCTCGCGGCTGTAGTTCAGTTCCTCGCTCCTGGAGTGGAAGATGGAGAAGTCGGGCAGGTAGATGATGCCTTCCAGGTTGGGCATCTCGTCGGGTTGGATGGTGCGTGCCACCACGTCGCCGACAAAAAGGAGGCGCGAGCCACTGTGGTTGACAATGTTGTGCACCTGCTCGGCATTGAACTCGTGGAGGATGGGCACGGCCACCGCTCCATAGGCGAGCGTGGCGAGATAGGCCACGCCCCAATGGGCACTGTTGCGGCCGCAGAGAGCCACCTTGTCACCTTTGCGGATACCCATCCGCTCGAAGAAAATATGTATTTTTGCTATCTTGCGGGCGACATCCTTGTATTGGAGTGTCACTCCCTTGTAGTCGGTCAATGCGTCATAGTCCCAATTGGAAATGATGCTTTGGGCGATGAGATGATTGAAGCTGTTCGTCAATTCCATTGCACATTTTTTCAAATATTGTGCAAAGATAACACCTATTTTGCACATTTCAAAAAAAAATGTGCAATTTTTATCTTTTACGTTCTTTTAAACATGAATAAGAGAAAAAAAAGGTGTTTTGGGACAATTTAAACGCACGCCTACTTCACTTTCACCACACTTTCTGCATAATAACGGCGGAATCGGGGTAGTCGGAGGAATCGGAATAATCGGAGGAATCGGAGGAATCGGAGGAATCAGAAATGCTCTGATTCGGGAAGGGAACTCTGAGATGTGATTTATACAAAAGTCTTCTCCCCATGTCTTATGATGGCCCTGTCGACCATATAATTCATGATGAAGAACAGCACGATGTCGATCACCAGGACATAGGTGAAGTTGATCTTGATGAAAAAGACCATGGCGAAGTTGACGGCGGCAAAGGCGAGGGCTATCACGAGGATTGCGGCAAGCGCCTTGTGCTGTGACAACCCGGCACGCATCAGTTTGTGGTGGATATGGTTTTTGTCGGCATCGAAGAGTGGGCGGCGTTTCCGCAGTCGCATGATCACTACACGCACCACGTCGAACATCGGGACGATGAGCATCGTGATGGAGAGTATCAACCCATCCTTGTGATAGGTCATCACGTTGGGGTTGTGCATGGCGAACTTCACGAAAAGGAAGCCGAGGATGAAGCCCAAAGTGAGACTTCCGGAGTCGCCCATGAAAATCTTTCGGTTCTTCTTCGGGTCACCCAATATATTAAAATAAAGGTATGGCACCAGCACTCCCATCAGTCCGGCGATGAGCACGCAATAGGTCACTAGTCCCTCACGGAGAAAACAGGCAAGGAAACCGGCGAGAGCCATGAGGGCCAGGCCGCCGGCAAGACCATCGATGCCGTCGATGAGGTTGATGGCATTGTCGATGAACACGATGATGAATATGGTGAGGGGGGCGCCAAACCAGAACGGAATCTCGTGGTAGCCCAGGAAACCATACAGGTTGTTGATATAAAGACCGGAGAGGGGCATCAGCGTCGCGGCGGCGATTTGCACGGCAAACTTCGTGCGTGCGCCAAGGCCGATGAGGTCGTCAATGGTGCCCACGACATACACGAGCATCAGACTCACAAAGAAGGAACATGTCCAAAGGCTGATGGTGATGGGTTCCTCGCCTGTCACCTGGTCGAGCACAACCAAGGCGAGGAAGAAGGCCAACAGCATGCTGGGCATGAAACTGATGCCGCCAAGGCGAGGAATGGGGTTCTTGTGCACCTTGCGTTCATTGGGGATGTCATACAGTTTCTTGCGTATGCAGAAATTCACTATCTGCGGGATCATGACAAACCCGAAGAGAGCACTGCACACGAATGCCACAAAAGAAATGAGTATATAATGAGTCATCCGCAATCAACTATTTCCATATATTATAACTCATTTCCATGCGGAATATTGTTTCAAGAACACTGAAAAATGACCACAAAGGGCATATGAACTTAAATTATCGGGGACTTCATTTAGAGATTCACCACATTCGGTGATTCATTATTCTCCTCCTTTATTTGCACATATGAAAAAAAAACCGTATTTTTGCCATCTTGAAAGAGGGGAAGGAAAATTCAGGAAAAGAATGATTTTTCCCATCTTAGGTGATAGATAATGCGTCCTTGACCCATCATTAAAGTAAACTTTAAAAAATTACAATCATGATAAAGCAATTGATTTTGTGGATGGCCCTTCTCACCATCTCCACCGGCGTCTACGCACAAGAGAGCAAAGAAAGCGAGGTGCCAAAGAAATTCAACACCTACAACTATCGTCGTGCCATGGAATGCTTGGATGAGTCTGAATACGACAAGGCCAAGGAATTCCTTGAAACGGAAGTGAAAGAAAACCCCAAGAATGGATATGCATTCAACATACTTTCGTTGCTCAATTTCATTAATGAGGAGAATGACGAGGCTCTTGAAGCAATCAACAAAGCCATCACACTCATTCCGAAAAAGGACGCGGAGAAGTTGGCTGAGTGTTACGACATCAGGGCACATATCTATTTGCAAATGGAGGACAGCCTGAAAGCCCTCGACGACCTGGCCTTTGCCTTCAAACTCAACCCCAAAGATACGGAATTTATACAAAACCGTGCCCAAATCTATTATGAAATGGAGCAATACGACCTTTCCGATGCCGAATACCAGAAGTGCATCGACTTGGATCCCAAAGACGTGATGGGCTACATGGGCATCGGACGCAACGCCAATGCGCAAGAGCGGTGGGAGGATGCAATCAAGATGTTTGACAAAGTGGAGAAAATCGCTGACGAAGACTACAACAAGCATTTTGACTTCCGGGCCGACAGCTACATGGGACTGAAGAAATGGGACAAAGCGGCAGAAGACCTCATCACATTCGTAGAAAAAGATGAAGAATACTCAGCCGTCTTATACGCCATCGAAGACCACCAGGAAATGATTCCCGTCTTGAAGACCAAGCTCAAACTGAAAACCATGCAAAACCCCACAAATCCTTACTGGCCTTACTTCCTAGCCAAGGTGGAGCAGAAAACGGGTGACTACAAGGCTGCCATCGAACATTACTACAAGTCTGACGAAATAGACGAGACAAACGGGTCGATAGGCAATATCATCGACTGCTGCGAAGAGATGGGCGACTACCAGCGCGCGCTGGACATCATCAACAAAACCCTCGAAGAGGACTCCACCCTCACCGACCTCATCGACACCAAAATCAACGTGCTCGAGAACCTGGGCAGATACGACGAAGCAGTGGAACTTGCTGAAACCCTCTTCGAAGAGGGCGACGGAGACTCTTACAACTTCGCCAACTTCATCACCCGCGGCTACGCATACTACAAGGCAGGAAACCTGAAAGGCGCACTCGACGACTTCATCCTGGCCATAGCCGACTACGACAAATATTCATCTGCATATTTCTACAAGGCTCGCATCTATGAGCGACTCGGCGACGAGGCCATGGCCAAGATGGACTATGCCAAAGTGGTGGAACTGGAAGAGGAAAGCGAATCATACAGATGCATTCCCTATGCATATCTCTCATTGGGTGAGAAGGAAAAAGCCGTGGAATACATGGAGAAAAGACTGGAAGAGGAAGAAGACAAAGGCAATCTCTATGATGCTGCCTGCCTCTACTCACTCATGGGTGAGAAGGAGAAGGCCCTCGACTACCTCGAGAAAAGTTTCCAGAAAGGATGGAGGTCGTTCATACACATGGATAACGACAGCGACCTCGACAACATCCGCGACACCCAGCGATACAAGGATCTCGTGGCAAAATACAAGGCCATGCTCGAAAAGGAACTCTCTGAGAACAATGTCGTTGGCAAGCCCGCCAACACCGGGACAGGCCAGGTGTCCGAGGTGCCCTTCACCAAGGAAGGTGGTGTGTGCAAAGTGAAATGCGACATCAACGGCCTGCCACTCCACTTCGTCTTCGACACCGGCGCCGCCGACGTCTCCATATCACAAGTGGAAGCCACCTTCATGCTCAAGAACGGATACCTCTCAAGCAACGACGTCGTGGGAAAACAACGATACATCGACGCTAACGGCGACGTCACAGAGGGCACCGTCATCAACATCAAAAAGGTGAATTTCGGGGGCATGCACCTCTCCAACGTCAAAGCCTCGGTGGTGCGCAACCAAAAGGCTCCTCTTCTGCTGGGGCAGAGCGTGCTGAGCAAACTCGGAAAAATAGAAATCGACAACACCAAGAAGGTGCTCAGAATCACTCACTGAGCACCCTCGCACTCCCCTATTACCTCCTATTATCTCCTATTACCTCCTATTACCTCCTATAATCTCCTATAAAAAATCACACCAAGATGAAGAAAGTCTATTACACCATCAAGGAGGTGGCGGAGATGTTCTCCGTCAAAGAGAGCCTCCTGAGATTCTGGGAGTCGGAGTTCCCACAACTCAAGCCACAGACGGTGGGCAACAAGGTGAGACAGTACACGCAAAAGGACATCGACATGGTGGGTGTCATCTACAACCTTGTCAAGGTGAGGGGATTCAAAATCGCCGCCGCACGAAAGATGCTCAACGAGAACAGGACGGGTGCGGAGCAGTCGGAAAAGATTCTCAACACGCTCATCAGCGTCAGAGAAGAACTCACACTGCTGAAGAACCAACTCGACAGATTGTCATAAACACACCTGACAGCAACCATAGTCTACCAACATCCAAAGTCCAACATCGACACCATGCCCATCAACAGGAACACCTTATTAAGATATAAGACCATCGACAGGATGCTCAGAAACGGTCGCAGGGCAACGCTTCAAGAACTCATCGACGCGTGCAACGACGCGCTCTATGAGCACAACGGCTATGGAGAAGTGAGCAGGAGAACCGTTCAGCACGACATCGAGGAGATGCGTTACTCACGCGAACTGGGCTACTACGCTCCCATCAAGGTGGTGGACAGGAAATACTACAAATACGAAGACTACGACTACAGCATCACCGACGTGCCGCTCTCCGAAACCGACATGCGGCAACTCACCGAGGCGGTGGAACTGCTCAAGCAAATGAGTTCATTCAAAGGCTTCAGCGACGTGGAGGACGTGGTGAACCGGCTGGAGGACCATGTGGCGTCGATGCGCTACAAGGTGGAGCCGGTCATTTTGCTGGAAAGCAACGACCGCCTGAGAGGACTGGAACATATCACTCCGTTGCACGACGCCATCCTGGAACAGACACCTGTCACCATCGTTTACAAGTCTTTCCAATGGAATGAGTCGCAGCAATTCCTCTTCTCACCATATATCCTGAAGGAATTCCGTAACAGATGGTTCGTCTTCGGCAGAAGGCATGACGCACCGGAAGGCTTGTTGCTGAATCTGGCTCTCGACAGGATAGAGGACATCTCCGATGCTCCCAAAAGGGCAAAATACATCAAAATCAAGTCTTTTCACCCACAGCAATACTTCAAGGACATCATCGGGGTGTCACGATTCCCCGACGACAAGGTGGTGCACATCGTCTTCCGCGTGGCTGCCAAAGAGGTGCCTTACGTCATCACCAAGCCACTCCATCAAAGCCAGAAAGAGATTGAAAGGATGGAGGATGGCAGCACACTGTTCAGCATCGACGTCATCCCGAACTACGAGTTGGAGCGCGACATCCTCGGATACGGGGAGGGCATCACCATCATTGAACCAGAAGAACTGGCATGCAAAATCCATGAAAGGCTAAAAAGCGCCTTCGAAAACTACGAAAGCGCAAAACCACAAGACAACACACTCTAAAGCCCCTATTCAAAGGGGCACAGCTTTTTTCTTCCTAGAGATACTAGTTTTCCTAGAGATACTAGTTTTCCTAGAATCCCTAGGACCTCTAGGATTTCTAGAGCATCTAGTGCCTCTAGGATCTCTAGTACCTCTAGGATTTCTAGGAAAACTAGAAAATACTATGCTTTATCATTCTTAGACACCTTGGTGGCCCAGATGAAGAAGATGATCAAGAGGATGTATGCCCCGAGGGAGGCCAACTCTGAAGCATGGCTTTCAAGCCAAGCCTCGTTGCCGTGTTCGAAGCCGAAGAATTTCAGCAAGGCACTCACCACACCCATGAGGGCACCGCCGGCGATGAATCCACTGGCGATGAGCGTGCCTTTCTCTCCCCTGGCGTCGTTGACGGCCTTGTCCTTGCTACGAGAGGTGACATACCAGTTGACAGCGCCACCCACCAGCAGCGGGATGTTGAGTTGGATGGGGATGAACATGCCCAGGGCGAAGGGCAGTGCAGGCACCTTCAGGAAGGTGAGGATGATGGCGATGACGGCTCCTATGGCATAGAGCAGCCACGGCGCACCCACGCCGTTCATCAACGGGTCGATGACAGCTGCCATCGCATTGGCCTGAGGCGCTATAAGTTGGCCGCTGGTGAAACCATAGGTCTCGTTGAGCAAAATCATCACACCGCCGACAGTGGCCGCCGACACCAGGGTGCCGAGGAACTTCCACGACTCCTGCTTGCGCGGCGTGGTGCCCAGCCAATAACCCACCTTCAAATCGGTGATGAAAGCACCGGCCATGGAGAGTGCAGTGCACACCACGCCACCCATGATGAGGGCTGCCACCATGCCGACGGTACCCTTCAAGCCCACCGCAACCATCACGACGGAGGCGAGGATGAGCGTCATCAGCGTCATGCCCGACACGGGGTTGCTGCCCACGATGGCGATGGCGTTAGCCGCCACGGTGGTGAAGAGGAAGGCGATGACTGTCACCAGCAGGATGCCCATGACGGCGAAGAGCAGGTTGCCCTTCATCACACCAAACCAGAAAAAGATGAAGGTGATGAGGATGGTGGCGATGCTGCCGATGGCTATCAGGCGGAAGGAGATGTCGCGGTTGGTGCGCTCCACCTTCTCCGTTTCCCCTCCCTTGCCTTTCATCTCCTTGGAGGCGAGGGAGACGGCGCTCTTGATGATGCCCCACGACTTGATGATGCCGATGATGCCGGCCATGGCAATGCCGCCGATGCCGATGCTCTTGCCGTAGTTGGCAAAAATTTCCTCGGGCGACATGGCACCCACGGCAGTGGTGATGGAGGGTGTCCAGGCGTTGAGCACCTGGTCGCCGAAGAGCAACGCCATGCCTGGGACGACTATCCACCAGATGAACAGTGAACCGAGGCAGATGATGAACGCATATTTCAGTCCTATGATGTAGCCCAAGCCGAGGACGGCGGCACCGGTGTTCACCTTGAACACCACCTTGGCCTTGTCGGCCAGTTGCTCGCCGAGAGCCATCACGCGCGTGGTGAACAATTCATTCCACCAACCGAAGGAGGCCACCACGAAGTCATAAAGACCACCCACGAGACCGGCGATGAGCAATGGTTTCGCCTGGTTACCTCCCTTCGCACCGCTCACAAGCACCTGAGTGGTGGCTGTGGCCTCGGGGAAGGGATATTTGCCGTGCATCTCCTTGACGAAATATTTCCTGAAAGGAATGAGGAAGAGGATGCCGATGATGCCGCCCAGAAGGGAGGAGAGGAACACCTTGAAAAAAGAGGCTGTCATCTCCGGGTCATCGGGATATTTCGCCTGGAGGATATAGATGGCGGGGAGGGTGAAGATGGCACCTGCCACGACGGCACCCGAACAGGCGCCGATGCTCTGGATGATGACATTCTCGCCCAAGGCGTTCTTGCGCTTGGCGGCGGTGGAGGCTCCCACGGCGATGATGGCGATGGGGATGGCTGCCTCGAACACCTGGCCCACCTTCAATCCGAGGTAGGCGGCGGCGGCGGAGAACAGCATCGCCATGATGATGCCCCACGTCACAGACCATGTGTTCACTTCCGCATACTGGCGGTCGGGGCGCATGATGGGTTTGTATTCTTCCCCCTCTGACAATTCACGGAACGCATTCTCTGGCAGTTGCAACTGCTCGTTGTCTTGCTCTTTCTCTATCATGATTGTTCTTTTTTGATGATTTTCTCTCTTTGAAGCGACAAAGATAGTGCAAAAAATCCGATTAGGCGAGCAAAAAGAAATATTTTTGCTTTTCAAGTTTTTATAGCGAGGCTTCTAGCTCACCATCCAAGAGTGGGTGGCCCAACTGTCGATGCTCTTCCCGTTGAACCTCCCACACATGGATTTGACGTGGGCGATGGTGCCGTACATCCTTTATGTCACCCACACGCTTCCCTCCCGTTCCGTTCCTCTCTGCCCTGACACGAGACGCAAGGCCCTTGCGGAACGACGGCGAATGACTTCTTCATCACACATCATCCTTCGTCCCGTGCCCCACCATCTATAAGCATAGCCAATAATAAGACTCAGGGGATATTGTCATAAGACAAATCCCCCTCATCTTTAAAATGATATAAAACACAAAAACAATTCAACTGTCTCTCACTCAAACATAACCAAAACATTCTTCACAAAATTTGCAATTATCAATCTTTTTCACTAACTTTGCAAAAAAATGAAAGGCTATGGGAGGAAAATACATCAACCCCTTCACCGACTTCGGGTTCAAGAGGCTCTTCGGCACCGAGATGAACAAGGATCTGCTCATCAGTTTCCTCAATTCACTCTTGCACAACCAAGAGGAAATAACTGACATCACATACCACAACACCGAACAGCAGGGAAGCAGGATGCTGGACAGAAAGGCCATCTTCGATGTGTATTGCCAGAACACCGCCGGAGAGTATTTCATCGTCGAGATGCAGAAAGCGGAACAGAACTATTTCAAGGACAGGAGCGTGTTTTATGCCACCTTCCCCATACGCGACCAGGCGCAACCAGGCAGCAAATGGAACTTCAAGCTCAAGAGCGTATATACCGTGGGCATACTCGACTTCGTGTTCCCAGATGATGAATACGCCCCCGACTGCATGCACCACGAAGTCAAGCTGATGGACGTGGAGGACAAGCACGTCTTCTACGACAAGCTCACCTTCGTCTATCTTGAAATGCCGAAGTTCAACAAGACGGAGGACCAGCTTGAGACCATGATGGACAAATGGCTCTATGTGCTGCGCAACCTCTCTAAACTGATGGAGCGTCCCGCAGCACTTCAAGAACGTGTGTTCAATCGCCTTTTCGAACAGGCTGAGATAGCAAGGTTCTCCAAGAACGAACTTTTCGACTACGAGGAGAGTCTCAAGGTCTATCGCGACCTCTTCAACGTGGTTGACACGGCGGAAGGAAAAGGCTATGCAAAAGGAAAAGCAGAAGGCATTTTGGAGAACAAATTAGAAATGGCAGTGCGAATGAAGAAGGAAGGATTGGATTCTTCACTGATATCGAAAATCACAGGACTCTCTATCGAAGAAATCAACATACTCTGACGATTCTTCTGCTCACCACAAAAACCTAAGACTTCCTATCTCCACCTAAAACCTCCTACCCTCTCCTAAAATCATCTCCGCGCACTTCTCCGCGCAGCGCTCACCGTCTATGGCGGCGGAGACGATGCCACCGGCATAACCCGCACCTTCTCCGCAGGGGAAGAGTCCTCGCAGGCGCACATGCTGGAGCGTATCCTGAAGACGCACCACCCTCACAGGCGACGAGGTGCGTGTCTCGGCAGCGATGAGCACCGCCTCGTTGGTGAGGAAGCCTTTGCTTCGTGCTCCAAAGACCTGAAAGCCCTTTCGCAGCCGGGTGGCCACCATCCGAGGAAGCCATTCATGCAACTTGCTGATTACCAGGCCGGGGGAATAGGACGAGCGGGGCAGGTCGTGGCTCTGGCGACCTTCCACGAAGTCGACCATCCGTTGGGCGGGAGCTGTCTGCCGACATCCGCCCTGGCGCCAACATTCCTCCTCGATGCGCTCCTGCAACGTCATCATACGCAACGGACTGTCGCCCGACACATCCTCGGGACGTACCTCGACCACCATCCCGCTGTTCGACCATTTCGAACCTCTGTTGCTGGGACTCATACCATTGACCACCAACTGGTGAGGGCCTGTAGCGGCGGGGATGACGAAGCCTCCGGGACACATGCAGAAGGAATACACCCCCCTGCCGTCCACCTGGGTGACGAAACTGTATTCCGCTGCTGGGAGGTATTCCCCTCGCCCGGCGGCGTTGTGGTATTGGATTTGGTCGATGAGGTGCGATGGGTGTTCCAACCGCACTCCGATGGCCAAGCCCTTGGCTTCCAACTCTATGTCGGCACCGTCAAGGTAGCGATAGACGTCGCGGGCGGAGTGCCCGGTGGCAAGAATCACAGGCCCATGAAACAGCCTCTTGCCGCCGTTGGCAAGGTCCACGGCCTCCACGCCCTTCACCTCGTCGCCTTCCAGCAACAGACGGGTCATCTTCGTCTGGTGATGCACGGCTCCTCCGCAGCGGAGGATGGTGTCGCGCATGGCGGCTATCACCTGCGGCAACTTGTCGGTGCCGATATGTGGATGGGCGTCGGCCAGGATGTCGGTCGATGCGCCATGCTGACAAAAGACATTGAGAATCTTCTCCACGCTGCCGCGCTTCTTCGAACGGGTGTAGAGTTTGCCGTCGGAATAGGCTCCCGCCCCACCCTCTCCGAAACAATAGTTGCTCTCGCCATCCACCTTGTGGCTGCGGCTGATGTCAGCCACGTCGCGACGGCGGTCGGCGACGTTCTTGCCTCGTTCGAGGATGACAGGACGGACACCTAACTCTATCAGGCGCAGGGCGGCGAAGAGTCCGCCGGGGCCCTCACCCACCACGATGGCCTGTGGAGCCTTCGACACGTCGCCATACTCCGTACGCACGAAAGCATCGTCGGAAGGTTCCTCATTAATGTACACGCGCAAGGTGAGGTTGACGTAGATGGTGCGCTGGCGGGCATCGATGCTCCGGCGCAACACTCGCAGATAGCGCACCGTGCGGGCGTCGATGCCCAACTCTCGCGCCACCAGAGCCGTCAGCAATGATTGCGTGGCTGCCTCATGGGGCAACACCCTGACTTGTAATTCCTTGGTCATAGAATCATCTATCTTACTGAAATATGTTTCTTTTGTAACGGATTCTCTCGTATACTTCCGTACAACCATTTTGTAGGTTGCCACTGCCCGTATGGTAAATCGTTATCGCGCCTTTGTTTTCGGGGCAGCCGAAAAGGACACTGCAAAAATAATAAATATTTCGGAGTTGGCAACCCACCGATGAGAAAAATAAAACAAGGAGTGACACACAAAGCAACACCACCCCTCTCACCACCATCATCCTGACATCACCATCATCCTATCACCTTCATCATCCTATCACCTTCATCATCCTATCACCTTCATCATCCTATCAACTTCATCAACTTAACAGCCTTCGGTGTGCATATCCCCTCCAACATTCGGTGTGCATATCCCCTCCAACATTCGGTGCGCATATCCCCTCCAACATTCGGTGCGCATACCCCCTCCAACATTCGGTGCGCATATCCCCTCCCCTCGAGGGGAGGGGCTGGGGTGGGGTCTTTAACCAAGAGTGCTAACAACGAAGCAAGCATATGTCCCTTTAACCCCTCCCTCTCTGCCCGAGCTGATCTTTATACACAAGTCTGCATCCATCTGAATAACAATTAATTAAAAAACGCTTCGCTTAAAAAAAGAAATAAAAAAGGCAAGAAAAAACTGTAAGTAAGAAAAAAACGCAAGCGTTTCTCAAAAAAGAGGAAAAAATTTTTCATTCCTTTTTGTGAGTGCCTTGGCACTTTTTCAGTCTTCTTTCATATTTTCCTCCTTTTACTTTCCTTTTTCTTCCTTTTTCATCTTGTTTATTGCAATCGCCCGATAGGGGGTGGCGCAGGCCGGGAGCGAGGAAGAACCCCTCTTTAACTCCTAAAAAGCCCTAACAAACTCCCGCAAGTGAACATATGTCCCTTTAACTCCCCTTTAACTCCTTTTTAACTCCCCTTTAACTCCCCTTCAAAAAGAACATATGTCCCTTTAACTCCTTTTTAACTCCCCTTTAACTCCTCTTTAACTCCTTAAAAGACTCCCCTTTAACTCCCCTTTAACTCCTAAAAAAATACTCCCCTTTAACTCCTAAAAAAATACTCCCCTTTAATTCCTTGAAATTATGACATCCTCCTTTGGCACTTTCTCCCACGAGAACAAAGGGAGGAGGTCCTTGGCACCGACGGGGTCAGGCGCTGGGGTCAGGCCGGCATGGAAAGCGAGGCGGCCGATGATTTGGCGGGCATTGAGATGCTGTCGCAGGCTGCCCATGTCAAGACTCTTGTCACGCTTGGACAAGCGTTGTCCCTCGGTGTTGCACAACAAGGGGAAATGGATGAATTGAGGAATGGGAAAGTCCAGCAACCCACCCAGGTACATCTGTTGGGGCGTGGAGAGCAACAAGTCGCGACCACGCACCACCTCGGTGACACCCATCAAGGCATCGTCGATGACCACCGCAAGTTGGTAGGCCCACGCCCCGTCCTTACGACGGATGATGAAGTCGCCCACCTGGCGCGCCAAGTTCACGGTGTATTCACCGTAATGGCCGTCGGTGCACCGTATGTCGCTGTCGGTCACCATCAAGCGTGTGGCACCTTGCCGCCCGGGTTGCGGAGGGAGGTTCCGGCACGTCCCCTTGTATGCCACGCGGCCATCACTCTCGTGAGGGGCTTGTGTGGCCAAGAGGTCGGCACGGGTGCAATAGCAAGGATAAGTCAGGCCGCGCTCTTGCAACTGACGGAAATAATGCTCATATATCTCTGAGCGGCGACTCTGAACCACCGGTTCACCATCCCACTCCAAGCCGAGCCAATCGAGGTCGTCCATCAGCAAACGGGCATACTCCTCACGCGAGCGCCCCGGGTCGAGGTCCTCGATGCGCAACAGCCATTCACCGCCCTTGCTCTTCGCTGAAAGCCAGGAGAGCAGCGCACAAAACATGTTTCCCAAATGCATGCGCCCCGTGGGGGAAGGGGCAAAGCGTCCTTTTGTCATATACATCAAGCATCTTTCATCGGCAAAAATAGGAAAAATTATTCGGATTGCATACAAGTGACTGCCAAAATCCATTTGATGCAATTGAAAAAGAGTGACAGAACCCTTGAGGCAATGAAAAAACAGTTGTTTTCGATGGGAAAGTCACCAAAATAGAAAATGGGGCAACAAAAAGGAAATCGAGAACAAAAATGTGACAAAACGGCTATTCTTCTCTTGGATGTTTTGATTTTATGTAACACCATGTTTCATCACAAAAAGTATTGGTGACAAAGCAAAAAACAAAGGTCGCAGAAAATGGCTAAATTTGCCAATTAATAAATTAGAATTGAATTACATTTATCTATAACATTAACAACTAACCATTCACTTATGAAAAAACTTTTAACTTTATTCGTAATCGCCGTCATGGCTGCGACTGCTTATGCGCAGAACCCTGGCGACAAGGTGGACATTTTGGGCCGTTTCGGTTATTGTTGGGGGGCTGACAAAGGAGAATCCTTCACTTACGAAAACGGCGTCATTACCTTCAACTCCATTTCTTGGGCTGGTCTTGCCGCATGGATTGGTGGTGAAGATTGGTCGGGTTACAGCAAGCTGGTGTTTGAATATGCAGAACCTACAACAGTAGCCACCCAGATACAAATCCAAACCACCGCCGGTGACTTCACCTCATGGGGTAGCACTGGAGTCACTTCGGTAGAATTGTCATTTGAGGATAAGGATGTAACAGGTGTAAATCAACTTGCACTCCAAGCATCAGACCAAGCCACCATTGTCATCACAGCTGCATACTTGGTGGTAGCTGAGAAAAAGGACCCCGTTACCTATGACGACTACACCGAACTCATCACCAATGGCAATTGCGAAGGCGACGACGTGACCAACTTCGTGAGCAAGGAGTGGGTTACCGCAGATCAATCCTGGGGACCCTCCCGTCTTGTTGCCGACCCGACAAATGCCAGCAACAAGTGCATTGAGGTGATCTCGAGAGACGACCCGGGAAATCTAGTGGATAATGACGGAAATCCTAAAGCTATCTATGACTATGACACCCAGTTCTTCATCACCACATCGGAGAAGTTGGAGCCGGGCGACAAATATCACATCACCTTCAAGGTGCGTGCTGAAAAGGCTGCCAACGCCCAGACCCAGGCTCACGATGCTCCTGGCAACTACAATCACTGGGTTGGTATTGGCGACGTGGCATTTACTGATGGATGGGTGGAAATCGAAAGAAATGGCACCATCTCCGAAGACCAAGTGCCTGCTGGCAAAGAGATGCACACCATCGCCTTCAACCTTGCCTTGCTGAAGGAAGCCAACAAATACTACTTCGACGACATCAGCCTCAAGGTGCTGAAGCAAGAGGAGCAAACCTACGATGACTTCACCGACCTCATCACCAATGGCAACTGCGAGGGGACCGAAACAACCAACTACATCAGCAAGGAATACTTCACCGGTGAGGAAGTATGGGGTCCCTCTCGTCTCGTTGCCGACCCGATAGATGCCAGCAACAAGTGCATCGAGGTGGTTTCGAGAGACATCCCCGAAGGTCAAGAGTCCGTCGTCGACTGGGACACCCAGTTCTTCATCACCGTGGCCGACAAATTGCTACCGGGCGACGAATATGTCATCTCCTTCAGGGTGCGTGCTGATAAAGCGGCCAGTGCACAGACTCAAACTCACAACCAACCGGGAGAATACAACCATTATTATATTCTTGGCGACATCCCATTCACCACTCAATGGGTGGACATCAAGAAGACCGGCACCATCACAGAAGACCAAGTTTACAAAGCTGGCGATGCTCGAGACGAAACCAACGAGATGCACACCATCGCATTCAACCTTGGAATGCTGAAGGAAGCCAACAAATACTACTTCGACGACATCAAGTTCTTGGTGAAGAAAGCTCCTGTCGAGAACCTCCTCGGCGATGTAAATGGCGACGGCTTTGTCAACATCACCGACGTCTCCATCACTGTGGATTACGTGCTCAATGGAAATACGGAGTTCATCATTCTGGAAAATGCCGATATGAACAATGACGGCGACGTCAACATCACCGACATCTCAGCCCTTGTCAACTTGGTGCTCGGCCAAGAATAATCGGAAGAATCGGATAATCAGAGTAATCTGAGCAATCTGAATCATCTGAATAATCTTAACATCCGGAGTAATCGGAATAATCGGAGAAATCTGATTTTCTGATTACTCCGATTCTTTTTTTCTTACTTCCATTTGCAAGATTAAGAAAAAAACGCTATTTTTGCACCCTACAAACCATATGAAGGCTCATTACAGACAATTAGGAGACAATGCGAAGCCATTGGAAGCCCTCAAATAACCTAGAACAACCTAGAACTTCCTAAAACTTCCTATCACATCCTATTGACTCACATACCATCCTATAAAATCCTATTTACAACAAACTATACACTAATCATTTAAAACCCAAACAGCTTATGAAGAAAATCTTATCTCTTTTTGCCATTCTCATCATGGCAATCTCTGCCTCCGCGCAGGAGAAGGTGTTGTTTGACCCGGAAGCCACCTATGGCAACGGCGCCATCCTTTCCTCGGAGAACACCGTATTGGAACTCGGCAACGACCGCGCAACAGCCAACTACAACCTGGGACTTCAACCAACTAAAGCCTACTGCTCCGACCTGTTCGGACAGAAGGTGATGGTGGAGAACTCCGAGACCCAGGAGATGGAGGAGAAGACCCGCGTGGTGTATATCTATGGTGCAAACAACCCGAAGGACGGTGAATTGGACGGCGAGGACAAGAGTTCTGGCGTCAGTTACTCCCCTGACCACCAAAACCTGCCTCAGTCGGGAACCTACTACATGATCACGCCCGCCAAGGACGGACACATCACCGCATTCATCATCCTCAACGCCAACAAGAACCTTTATGTGGTGAAAGGCAGCACAGGCGAATGCCTGCCCTTGGAAGCCCTCACCATCAAGGCCGACGGAGCAGAACCCACAGTGACGGCTCTGAACGACGACTACACCTTGGCTGCGAAGACCACAGGAACAGTGGAGTTCAATGTCCTGGGGGGCGAGACCTACTACGTGTTCTGTACCGGCTCGAAACTCAGTTTCGGTGGCTATGTGTTCGAGGAAGGCATCGTGGAACCCGACCCCGTCGATACAAGGGAAAGGGTGATGTTCGACCCCAATGGCACCTACGGCAACGGAGCCACACTCACCTCGGAGAACACCAAGGTGGTGCTCGGCAACGACCGCAACACAGCCAACTACAACCTGCAACTTTCTGCAACGAAAGCCTACTGCTCCGACTTGCTCGGCCAGAAAGTCATGGTGGAGAACACCGAGACCGGCGTGATGGAGGAGAAGACCCGCGTGGTGTATGTCTTTGGTGCAAACAATCCGAAGGACGGAGAACTGAATGAAGAAGACAAGAGCACCGGCGACGGATACAAGCCAGAAAACAAGAACCTCCCACAGTCGGGCACCTACTACATGATCACGCCCTCGAAGCCTGGCCACATCACAGCCTTCATCGTCCTCAACGCCGACAAGAACCTCTATGTGGTGAAGGCCAGCACCGGAGAATGCCTACCCGTGGAAGCACTCACCCTCAAGTCCGACGGCAACACGCCCACAGAGGTGGCACTGAGCGAAACCTACACCATAGCCGCGAAAATGACGGGAACAGTGGAGTTTGACGTCGAAGCCAACGAAACCTATTATGTGTTCTGCGCAGGTTCGAAACTCAGCTTCGGTGGCTATCTGTTTGAGGAAAAGGCCGTGAATCCCGAGCCCGTGGACACCAGGGAAATCGTGAAGTTCAAGTCTGATGGCACCTACGGCAATGGAGCCATCGAAACATCGGAGCACACCCAAGTGGTGCTCGGCGACGACCGCACCACGAAGAACTACGACCTGAAGTTCGCCGTGACAAAGGCTTACTGCTCCAACCTCCTTGGACAAAAGGGCATGGTGGAGAACACCGAGACAGGCGAGATGGTGGAGAAGACCGGCGTGTGGTATGTCGTGGGCGCCCAAAACCCGAAGGACGGTCCATTGGATGGGGATGCCAGCACCGGAAACGGCTACAAGCCCGCCAACAGGAACCTGCCTTCATCGGGCACCTATTACATGATCACCACCACCATCCCGGGTCACATCACCGCCTTCATCATCCTCAACAACGGGAAGAATTTCTACGTGGCAAAGAAGAGCACAGGCGAGTGCCTCCCCATCGAAGCACTTACACTCAAGGCCGATGGTGACACACCCACCGAGGTGGCTTTGAAGGACGATTACACCATTGACACGAAGATGACCGGCACCGTGGAATTTGATGTCGAGGCCAACGAGACATATTATGTGTTCTGCACCGGCTCGAAGCTCAGCTTCGGCGGCTATGAGTTTGTCAGCGGCAACGGCGGTCAAAGCGACATCGTGGCCGGCGACGCCAACGGCGACGGAGAGGTGAATGTCACCGACGTCTCGATCATGGTGGATTACGTGCTCAACGGCTCAACAGAATTCATCAAAATGGCCAATGCCGATATGAATGGCGACGGGGATGTGAACATCACCGACGTATCATTCCTCGTCAACATGATCCTCAATAGATAATAGGAAATTCTAGGAAATCCTAGGAAAATCTAGGAAATTCTAGGAAGTTTTAGGAAGTTTTAGGAGGCTTTAGGAGGTCTTAGGACACCTAAAGCCTCCTACTCGCTCATAAAACCTCCTACTCGCTCATAAAACCTCCTACTCGCTACTAAAACTCCTACTCGCTACTATCAACTCCTACTCGCTACTATCCCTCCTATTCGCTCATATCACCTCCTATTCGCTCCTATCCCTCCTATTCGTTTATATCACCTCCTACTTGCTCATAAAACCTCCTAAAAAGCCCCTGGCCGTCGTTGCGGCCAGGGGGCTTTGGATATTTGCACTTTGGTTATTTGAAATGTCAGCCTTGCTGAAAAACTCTCTATTTCCTGTGTTGCTTCATATACTCCCTTGGCGACATGCCATAGACGCTTTTGAACATGGTGGAGAAAGAGGCGGCGTTGGAGAAGCCGCAAGCATAGACCACCTCGGTGATGTTCATGTTGTTGTTGGCGAGCAGATGAGCAGCCTGCTTCAGGCGCAGCTGTCGGATGAAGTCGTGGGGGGTCTGCCCTGTCAGTTCCTTCATCTTGCGATGCAGATGCACTCGGCTGATGCCCACCTCCTCGGCAATCATGTCCACGCTCAGGTCGGAGTTGTTCAGGTTCTTGTTGATAGTCTTCATCACCCTTTCGAGGAGTTTTTCATCAGGCGACTTCAGCTTCACCTCCTCCACCTTCTTCTCCAATCGCTCGGTCTGTCCGTATTTCTGCCTGAGAATGCGGCGTGCGTTGATGAGGTTGGCGATGGTGCGTCTGAGGATGTCCATGTTGAACGGCTTGACGATGTATGAGTCAGCACCGGTGTCCAGTCCTTCGAGCTTGTCCTCGTCGCGGCTCTTTGCAGTGAGGAGGATGATGGGGATGTGGTTGGTTTGCGGATTGAGCTTCAACTGCGTGCAGAGTTGGTTGCCATCCATCTCGGGCATCATCACGTCGCTGATTACGATGTCGGGTTGGTTCAGGTAGATTTCCGCCAAGGCATCGCGCCCGTTGATGCACGCCCTCACTTCATAGTCGCGAGACAATTCCCTGACGATATACTCGCGTATCTCGTCGTCGTCCTCGGCAATGACGATGGAGAAGCGCTTGTTGGGCACGTTCTTCACGTCCGTCACCGGGACTGGCTCCACGACATCGGCTCCTCCTGCTTCCAATTCGTCAAGCAGTCCGGATGGTTCGGGTTCATCATTTTGGGCTATCTCCTCTGGTTTGAGATGGGCGTTGCCCAATGGGATGGTGACCACGAACTCGCACCCTTGTTCCAGATTATGGGCTTCTATGGTGCCATGGTGCAGTTCCACGAGTGAGCGTGTGAGGTCGAGTCCGATGCCCGTACCCACGCTGCGGTCGTTGATTTCGGAGGGCGACTGGTAGAATCGTTCGAAAATCTTATTGAGCTTGTCCTCTGGTATCTTCTCCCCATTGTCGCCGATGGCAATTCGAGCGTGTTTGTCGTCGTGGGTGACGTGGATGTATACCTCTCCGCCCGCCGGGGTGTATTTGAATGCATTGGAGAGGATGTTGACGATGACCTTGTCGAAGTTCTGGCGGTCCACCCATACGGGCAGCGTCTCGGCATCATGGGTGTAGTTGAAAGTGATGTTCTTGACAGTGGCCTGGTGCTCGAACAAGGAGAAGAGGTCTCCTACGAAGCCCACGAGGTCGGTTTCCTTCATCCTCATCTGCATCATGCCCTTGTCGATTTTCCTCAGGTCCATCATCTGGTTGATGAGGTGCAGTATTCGCTCCGCATTGCGCTTGATGGTCTGGTAGACGCCCGTACGCATGGGGTCGTGGTCCTGCTTCATCAGTGAGATGAGCGGGGTGATGATGAGCGTCATCGGGGTTCGTATCTCATGGCTGATGTTCATGAAGAATCGCAGTTTGGCCTCTCCCATCTGCTCTTTGTGCATGTGCTCCTGGAGTTTGAGGCGGTCTTTCTCCTTCCTGCGGCGGTTGACCAGGTAATACCACACGGCGCTTCCGATGGCGAGCAGGTAGAGGATGTATGCAAACGGTGTACGGTACCACGGTGCATGTACGACGACGGTGAAGGTGCGCTCCTCTGTGGTCTGGTTGTTGCGCTGTGCCTTCACACGGAAGTGGTAGGTTCCCGGAGGGAGATGCGTGATGGTGAGTTCGTTGACACCAGTCTGCAAGCGTGTGTAGGCCTCCCCGTTGATGCTATACATATAGGTGACGTGCTCGGGGTTGTCGTAGGTGAGCGTGGAGAACTGCATGGAGAAGGTGTTGTCGTGCGAGGAGAGGTCGAAGCGGTCGGCGGCGATGACCGTGGTGTCGCAAATCTGGTAGCGTCCTGACTTGGTTTCGCTATTGACCGGCTTCCTGTTGACGATGAAACTGACGAGACAGACCTTGGCGTCCCATTTGTGTTGCTTCACCCTTTCGGGATGGAACCATGTGATGCCACCGACGCCACCGAAGAGCAGCACGGCGGTGGTGTCATTGTCCACCATGAACGATGCGCCATCGCTGAACTCGTTGGATTGCAGGCCATTGTCAACGAAGAAACTTTGTATCTCGCCAGTCTTGGGATTGAGGCAGCTGAGTCCATGGTCGGTGCCGAGCCACAGCCGTCCCTCCTTGTCCTGTTCGAAAGAGACGACACCGTTGTCGGCCAATCCTTTTTCGGTGGTGTAGTTTTTCATCGTCTTCTTCTGAATGTCATAGCAGAAGAGTCCGTCATTGGTACCTATCCACAGCTTCCCGCCATACTCCTTGGCCACGCGTGTGGGCGTGCCGTAATTGATGCAGTTCTTGCCCAAGGTGTTGGTCCAACTTTCCTTCTCGATGTCGAGGCAGCAGACGCCCATGGTGGTGGCGGCGTATACACGCTTCTTGTCGGGCGACACAGAGAGACCCGAGATGAAGTCGTTGGCGATGCAGTTGATTTGCCTGTCCGTGGTGGCTTTGGCCTTCGACGTATAAGCCTTCACCTCGTTGCTGCCGGCGTTGATGCGCAGGAGTCCCTGCCCCATGGTGGCCACCCAGATGTCATTGTCGGTCGTTTTGATGCTGAAAGCGCTGGAGGCGGGATATTGCGGGAAAGGGTGGTAGCCTTGCAATCCAGCGTCGATGTAACCGAATCCCTCTCCGTAGGTGCCCACCCAGATGCGCCCGGAGGCATCCTCGGCAATGCTCATGATGGTTCCTGGGAAATGCTCCTTGAAATGCTTGATGGGTTGATGGTCTTTGTCCAAGCAATATAGTCCGTCCTTGTCGGTGCCCACCCAGCATCGCGCCTTGCTGTCGATGATGGAACTGATGACACAGGCTTGTCCGATGACGTTCCTGAAGCCCGACTTATACCCTAAGTACTCGAAGCCGCTGGTCTCCACCGGCTGCATGTAGATGCCTTTCTGCAGCAATCCCAGCCAGATGTTGCCGCTGCGGTCCTCCACGATGGAATAAACCTTGCTCATGGAGAGGTCCACCTCACGGCTGAAGTATGGATTGTTCTCTATCTTCCCTGTCTTCGGCCTGTAAACGGCCAAGCCCTGGCCATCGTAACCAATCATCATCCTACCGTCACGACAGCAGTAAAGCGAAGACACTTGTTTTCCCGCCGTCACTTCAAGATGCCTGAAATCACCCCCTGACGCCGGACGCACATAGACGCCGTTGTTGGACGTGCCTATATAAAGGTTGCCATCATGGTCGAGACAAAGTTGGCTGACAGTAGAGCGTGACTCCTCTGATGTGAAATACTTCACGGCTTTCTTTCCATCATACTCGTACAAGCCGAAGTCGCGGGTGGCAATCCACAAATGTCCCTTCTTGTCCTCCACCAAGGCATTGACGGTGTGGATGTCCCTCAGTGGACCGTTCTGCTGACGTGCGTGCCCCCGGTCGACAATCTTGAGCAAACCGTGGCCCGAGGTGCCTGCCAACAAGTCACCATTCTTGCGCTGGAGGAAACAAGTCATGTAACAGGGTACGACATTGCCGTCGAGGTCTTTCACTTCAACGTTCTTGAATTCTGAACCGTCGAAAGTCTGCAAGGCGCCATACATGCCCATATAGAACAAGCCGTTCTTGTCCTGGACCATGCAGTTCACATAGTTGGAGGCCATGCCGCGAGTCTCTTCCATTTCCTTCTTGAAAAGATGGAAATGGTATCCATCATATCTTTGGAGACCATTGCGGGTGACGACCCATATGAAGCCATCGCGGTCAAGATAAACTTGACTTGTGAAACTGCTCGACAACTGCTGGTCCGTGCCAAACAGCTTGCCTGTTTGTGAAAAACCAGGCAAAACACAACAAAATATGAGAAGAACAATATTTAGAACCTTACACTTCATTTTTAGGTAAAAATTATTCTGATGTAACAGAAATTTTTGGCGAAGTTAAATAATTTTGATAAAACTTCCAAATTTATGCGAAATTTTATCATTCCACCACCATTAAAATGCGGAAAAATTGGTTGAAAAGGGGGCTTTTTTATCCATTTTGTCGACACATAATCACATTTTATAGTAAAAAAGCAAAAAAACACGTTTTTTTATGCTTTGATACAAAGAATGAAATCCGCGTTACTCTCACTAAAGGGTAAATGCGAAAAACTGAATACCTTTGCAAACGAAAAATGTAAAGATACGGGTTTTTAGGTTAGGTTTTAATTTTTTATTTAGTTTGCTTTTAGCCTTAACGAATCAAGTTCCATGAAACAAAAAAGACTGGCACTGCCATAAGCAGATGCTCTTGGCAATGACCAGTCTTTTTTTTACTTAAAAGAAAGACATCATCGATTACACCATATATTATAAATGACTCTTCGAAACTTCAATAGCACAATAATTATTTGCAACCATAAAGGAATGAAGAAAACCGCAAGCACTACCATTCAGGAATGGTTGATGACTTAAACGGAAAATGATATTGTTCGCCTATTGTGGACAATTTTAGAACTTTACATTCAACGGAGTCCGGGCTTGAGAAAGTCCGGGCTTTTTGCGAGAGCCTGAATCACCCATGGCAACATGGGAACGACATGGAAAATCCTTGTTGACAGGCTATAGAAAACAACCTATTCTTTTGAATGATAGAAAATCGAAAATTTTGGAAACAAATAATCCATATCATATTAAGATGTAATGATTAATTTTGCTGAAATTATTTACACTGACAACAGCCGGGCGGAAGCCCTATCCAAAAACAAGGGAGAATTCATCCCTAAAGGAATTGAAATCATCATTCAAAAATAGTCAAGTATGAAAAAAGCAACCCTCTTGTTGATGTGGTGCCTCGCGAGTGTCGCCCTTCAAGCGCAGAACCCTTACCTGCCCTTGTGGGAGCACCTACCCGACGGCGAGCCACGCGTGTTTGAAGACCCCGACCATCCAGGAAAGTACCGGGCCTACATCATTGGTTCTCACGACATCACCTACTCCGCCTATTGCGGCAACGACATCCGCATGTGGTCGGCACCGGTGGAAGACCTCTCGCAATGGCGCGATGAAGGACCCATCTTCTCCCACTTCGTCGACGGACAGTGGGACACCATGTTCGCACCCGACCTCGTGGAGGTGAAAGACCGCGTCACGGGAAAGAAGACCTATTACCTCTATCCCCACAGCCGTGGTTGGAGGCGCACGCCCATGGTGTGCAAAGGCGACCGCCCCAACGGACCCTTCACACCCGTCAACCTGACAGAGGATGGCCGGCAATGCGTCCCAGGGTCGCTCATCGACTTCGACCCTTCGGTCTTCATCGAGGAAATCACCGACAAGAAAGACCCCGACTACGACAAGGGCTTCCGCGCATACGTCTATTACGGTTTCCAGCACTCCACGGCCTGCGAGTTGGACCAGAACACGATGTATTCCATGCGCCCCGGCACCGAGTTGCACGACTATTTCATACCTGCCAGTTCACAATACGGCGTGGTGAGAGACCCGGCCGGAACGGAATACCCCGCACTGTACAAAGGACAGAACCCGGGTGACTTCAATTTCTTCGAGGCCTCCTCCATCCGCAAGGTGGGCAACAAATACGTAATGGTGTTCTCCGGATACAGCGGTCCCGACTACGGGCTTGGCTCCACCAACTCCGCACTGCGCTATGCCTTCGGCGACTCACCACTGGGGCCCTGGCGCTCTGGAGGCGTCCTTGTCGACTCCCGCGGCGTGGTGACCAACGAAGATGGTTCGAAACTCATCACCACCAACGCCGCCCACAACACCCACGGCTCCTTGCAGGAAATCAACGGCCAGTGGTATGTCTTCTATCACCGTCCACCACGCGGATTCGGCAACGCCCGACAGGCAATGGTGGCTCCCGTGAAAATCACTTGGGACAAAAAACCAGTGGCGAAAGGCGGCATGGTGAAAATCACCGGCTACGACCCTTACGTCAAGGATAACGTGTGGACGGCGAAAGCCAGCGACGGAACAGAATACACCGGTGCCGAGGTGACCAGCGAAGGCTTCCAAATCTTCGGCCTCCCACCCTACGCCTACTACAGCGCCGGCATCGCCTGCTTCATGACTGGTGGCACCAACAGCAACGAGTGGATGCAGGACAACCACGACGTGTGGGACAACTCGATGGACCTTGCAGGAATCACCAACGGCGGCATCGTGGGCTTCAAATACTTCGGATTCGGTGGACTGGCTCAGAACACCAAGGGCGTCAACGCCTTCCCCGGCACGAAGAAGGGCGACGGAGCCAAACTCTACGTCAACCTGACACCCGGTGGACACGGCACATTCAAAATCCATGTGATGCTCGACGGTCCTTATGACAACAGCACCTGGAAAGGCAAGGAAATCGGGGTCATCAACGTACCCGGAAATGTTCCCAAGCAGAAATCCGTGTTCATTTGCGACGTGCCGGCAATCGAGGGACTGACGGGCAAGCATGCCATCTACCTCGTGGCGGAAGGCCCTGAAGTGGAGCAGCCACAACAGCAAGGCCGCCCGCAATGGGGTCGAGGCCCACAGCAACCACAACGCCCGCAAGGACTGTTCGACCTCCACGGCATCGGCTTCTACAAGACAGGTGAAAAATTATCCCTCCCGACCATACCGACGGTCACCATCACTGCCGATGGAAAGCAGCTTAACCTGCCCGCCACTCCCATCCGATGCTCCAACGCCAACGGACTGACCGACGCCATCCGCTACCAGGTGTACGCCCCGCTGAAGGACAACACCACGCTGAAAGCCACCGCCAGCGACCCTGCTGTGAAAATCGAGGTCAGCCCCATCGTAGCAGGACGGGCAACGGTGAAATGCACCTATCAAGGGAACACCAAAATCTACTTGATCAATTGAAAATCATTTCATCATAATCATTTAACCAACTAACTTATCATCTTATGAAGACTAAAAAATGGATGACCCTCCTGACACTGCTCGCCTTAGGCAGCGTGTCGACGATGGCTCAATTTTGGGGAAACAACGCACCCACACCAAGTCTGAAAGACACCTACAAGGACTATTTCACCATCGGTGTGGCCTTGAACCAACGCAATGTCAGCGACGATGCCCAGAAGGCTCTCGTCCTGCAACAATTCAACAGCGTCACCGCTGAGAACGACATGAAACCAGGAGAAATACACCCCCAGGAAGGTGTGTGGAACTGGGAGCGGGCCGACAAGATTGCCAACTTCTGTCGCGAGAACGGCATCAAGATGCGTGGACACTGCCTCTGCTGGCACTCTCAATTTGCCGACTGGATGTTCACCGATAAGAAAGGCAACCCTGTGACGAAAGAGGTGTTCTACGAGCGTCTGCGTGAACACATCCACGCTGTGGTGAACCGCTACAAGGACATTGTCTATGCATGGGACGTGGTGAATGAGGCCATGGCCGACGACGGCCGCGGATGGCCGGGACGCGAGCAAAGCCCCTACCGCCAGTCAAGACACTTCCAACTCTGTGGCGACGAGTTCATTGCCAAGGCTTTCATCTTCGCACGTGAGGCCGACCCCAACGCCACACTCATCTACAACGACTACAGCTGTGTAGACCCCGGCAAGCGTGAGCGCATTTATAATATGGTGAAGAAGATGAAGGATGCCGGCGTGCCCATCGACGGCATCGGCATGCAAGGACACTACAACATCTACTTCCCCGACGAGGACCAACTCGACCTCACCATCACGAAGTTCAAGGAACTGGTGAACCACATCCACATCACCGAACTTGACCTGCGTATGAACAACGAGAGCGGTGGCCAGCTGATGTTCTCACGTGGCGAGGCAAAACCGATGCCACAGTATATGTCAACACTACAGACCGACCAGTATGCACGACTCTTCAAAATCTTCCGCAAGCACAAGGATGTCATCGACAACGTGACTTTCTGGAACCTGGGCGACCGTGACTCATGGCTTGGTGTGAACAACCACCCGCTGCCATTCGACGAGAACTACAGGCCGAAGGCTTGCCTACGCGCCATCTGCGACTTCAACCCGGCACTCGACAACTACAAACCCAAGGAGGACTTCGTGCCCAACGAACTGAACCAGCCCGGCCAGGAATATCCACAAGTGAACAGCGAGGGCTATGCCCGCTTCCGCATCGATGCTCCCGACGCCAAGTCGGTCATCGTCAGCCTCGGCCTTGGAGGTCGTGGCGGCACCGTGCTCCACAAGGACAAGGACGGCATCTGGACAGGAACGACCGACGGCCCGATGGACGAAGGCTTCCACTACTACCACCTCACCATCGACGGCGCTGTGGTCAACGACCCCGGCACACACAACTACTTCGGCTCCTGCCGCTGGGAGAGTGGCATAGAGATTCCAGCACACGACAGGGCTTTCTACGCCAACCGCATGGACGTCCCGCATGGAAACGTGCAGCAAGTGCTCTTCCCATCGGCAAGCACCAACAGCATGAAGCGCGCCTTCGTCTATACCCCGCCGTCGTATGACAACAAGAAGAAATTCCCCGTGCTCTACCTGCAGCATGGATGGGGTGAGAATGAGACCAGCTGGCCCAACCAAGGTTGTGCAGGACTCATCATGGACAACCTCATCGCCGAAGGCAAAATCAATCCCTTCATCATCGTGATGACCTACGGCATGACCAACGATTTCAAGTTTGGCACCATCGGACAATTCACAGCCGAGGACTTCGAGAAAGTGCTCTGCGACGAACTGATTCCTTACATCGACTCACACTTCAAGACGAAGAAAGACAAGTGGAACCGCGCCATGGCCGGCCTGTCGATGGGTGGCATGGAGACGAAGCTCATCACCCTGCGCCGTCCGGAACTGTTTGGCTCATGGGGCCTGTTGAGCGGTGGCCAATATGCTCCGTCCGACATCAACGACACCAAGTTGGTGAAGCTTATCTTCGAGAGTTGTGGCAGCAAGGAACAGCCCGATGCCATCAGGAAGTCGGTGGAAGACTTGAAAGCCGCCGGTTACAACGCCCATGGCCATGTGTCGGAAGGCACCGCACATGAGTTCCTCACATGGCGTCGCGCCCTCTACGAGATGGCTCAATTGCTCTTCAAATAAACTACACAAGCACCCAAAAGGCGCCTCCGACTCCAAGGTCGGAGGTGCTTTTACCATATTGACAGAAAGCAATAGAAGCCCTAGAAAATCTAGGAAATCTAGAAATTCTAGAAAATCTAGAAAATCTAGAAAAAGGCCCTATACTTTCTAGCAAAAGAAAAACCATTCATTACCAAATCACATTGTTTTTATGAGAAGACTGTTGTTATCAACGGCATTTGTATTTGCAGCATTCCAACTGTCCGCACAGACACCTGCCTACCAGAATCCCAACCTCAGCGCCAAGGAACGGGCGATAGACCTCTGCTCAAGACTCACCTTGGAAGAGAAGGCCATGCTGATGCTCGACGAGAGCCCGGCCATCCCACGCCTCGGCATCAAGAAGTTCTTCTGGTGGAGCGAAGCCCTCCACGGAGCCGCCAACATGGGCAACGTCACCGTCTTCCCCGAACCTGTTGCCATGGCATCGTCGTTCAACCCTGTATTATTAAACAAGGTGTTCGATGCCGCCAGCACGGAGATGCGCGCGCAATACAACGAGCGCATGCTGCGAGGCACGGGCGAGGACATGAAGATGAGAAGCCTCTCCGTATGGACTCCCAACGTGAACATCTTCCGCGACCCGAGATGGGGACGCGGACAGGAGACCTACGGCGAAGACCCCTACCTCACTTCCGTCATGGGCGACGCCGTCGTCAGGGGACTGCAAGGACCGGAGACATCGAAATACCGCAAGCTATGGGCGTGTGCCAAGCACTACGCCGTGCATAGCGGACCCGAATACACACGCCACTCTGCCAACCTCACCAACGTCCCCACAAGGGATTTCTGGGAGACCTACATGCCTGCCTTCAAGACACTGGTGACGAAGAGCAAGGTGCGCGAGGTGATGTGCGCATACCAGCGACTCGACGACGACCCCTGCTGCGGTTCGCAACGACTCCTACAGCAAATCCTGCGTGACGAGTGGGGATTCCAATACCTCGTGGTCAGCGACTGCGGAGCCGTCAGCGACTTCTACGAATCCCACAAGAGCAGCTCGTCGCCTGTCACAGCATCGGCGAAGGCCACCATCGCAGGCACCGACGTGGAGTGTGGCTACGGCTACGCCTACAGGAGCATCCCCGAGGCCGTGCGACGGGGACTCATCAGCGAGGCCGAGGTGGACAAGCACGTCATACGACTGCTGGAAGGACGATTCGACCTCGGCGAGATGGACGACCCCTCACTCGTGGAATGGTCGAAAATCCCCTACTCCGCCATGTCGTCGAAGGAAAGCGCCAACATCTCCCTCGAGATGGCCAGGCAGTCCATCGTGCTGCTGCAGAACGAGGGCGACGTGCTGCCTCTGAAGAAGAACAAGGAGAAAATCGCCGTCGTGGGTCCCAATGCCGACAACGAACCGATGATGTGGGGCAACTACAACGGCGTGCCCAACAAGACCGTCACCATCCTCGACGGCATCAAGGCCAAGCAGAAGAAGGTGACCTATGTGCAGGGCTGCGACCTCACCTACGACATGGTGATGGATTCCAAGTTGGCCACTGAATGCAGCTTCGATGGCAAGCACGGGTTGAAAGGCACTTTCTGGAACAACACGGAGATGAGCGGCAAGCCCATCGTCACCGAATACTACACCAAGCCCGTGGCAGTGACCACCGCCGGCATGCACGTCTTCGCCAACGGCGTGCCCATCGAGGACTTCTCCGCGAAGTATGAGACCACCTTCACCCCGAAGGAGGCTGGCGAATACGTGCTCAACGTGGAGGGCTGCGGCAACTTCCAAGTGTATGTCAACGGCGAGCGGAAAGCAGCACACCGCATCTGGCGCGCCACACCCACACGCACCGTGCTGCAAGCCGAGAAGGGACAGAAATTCGACATCGAGGTGCGTTTCCAGACCGTCAAGACATGGGGTGCCAGCATGAAAATAGAGGTCGCCAAGGAACTGCCCATCGACTACCAGCAGACCATCGACCAACTCAAGGGCATCGACAAGGTGATCTTCGTCGGTGGCATATCACCGGCCCTCGAGGGTGAGGAGATGCCGGTCAACATCGAAGGTTTCAAGGGGGGTGACAGGACCAGCATCGAACTGCCCAAGGTGCAGCGCGGTCTCATCAAAGCCCTCAAGGATGCCGGGAAGACCGTCATCCTCGTCAACTGCTCCGGCTCAGCCATCGCACTGACACCGGAAACCCGGAACTGCGCCGCCATCGTCCAGGCATGGTATGCCGGACAGGAGGGCGGGACGGCCATCGCCGACGTGCTCTTCGGCGATTACAACCCGAGTGGAAAGT
The DNA here is from genome assembly GCA_902786665.1 of uncultured Prevotellaceae bacterium. Lineage (GTDB taxonomy): Bacteria > Bacteroidota > Bacteroidia > Bacteroidales > Bacteroidaceae > Prevotella. The sequence goes on from CADADN010000061.1 coordinate 68,528, forward strand.
TGCCCGTCACCTTCTACAAGAACGACCAGCAGCTGCCCGACTATGAGGACTACTCGATGAAGGGACGTACCTACCGCTACTTCGACGACCCGCTCTTCGCCTTCGGATACGGCAAGAGCTACACCACCTTCCAAATCGGCGACGCCACCGTCAAGCCTACTGGCAAGGGGGGTGAGGACGTGGCGGTATTCGACGTGGAGGTGCCCGTCACCAACACCGGCAAGCGCGACGGCGTGGAAGTAGTGCAACTCTACATCCGCAACACCGCCGACCCGGAGTCGCCGCTGAAGACGCTACGAGCATTCGAACGTGTCCAGGTGAAGGCTGGCCAGACTGCCACCGCTCACCTGCCACTGACCAAAAGCAGTTTCGAGTTCTTCGACACTGAAACCAACACCATGCGAACCAAACCCGGCACCTACGAGGTGTTCTACGGCAACAGTTCTCTCAACAAAGACTTGAAAAAAACAACCATTACCATTCAATAATCATGAGAAAATATCTCCTTACATTCTTGTGCATGTTCGTGGCATTCTCCGTCACTGCACAAGTTGCCAAAAAAACAACAAAGAAAAAAGCACCCAAGGAGGTCAGCAGCGCCAGCGCCCCTGCCGACCCCAACTTCTACATCTTCCTCTGCTTCGGACAGTCCAACATGGAGGGCAACGCTAGACCTGAGGCACAGGACCTCGTGAGTCCCGGACCACGCTTCCTCCTCATGCCGGCGGTTGACGACCCGGGGCGTGGAAGGAAGATGGGCGAGTGGTGCGAGGCCGTGCCGCCCCTCTGCCGTCCCAACACCGGTCTTACTCCAGCCGACTGGTTCGGTCGCACGCTGGTGGAGTCGCTGCCCGAGAACATCAAAATCGGTGTCATCCATGTGGCCATCGGCGGAATCGACATCAAGGGATTCCTGCCCGACAGCATCGACAGTTACGTCAAGAGGGCTCCACAATGGATGAAGGGCATGCTTGCCGCCTATGACAACAATCCCTACGAGCGCTTGGTCACACTTGCCAAGAAGGCACAGAAGGACGGCGTCATCAAGGGCATCCTCATGCACCAGGGTGAGACGAACACCGGAGACCCGCAGTGGGCGCGCATGGTGAAGGAGGTCTATGACAACCTCTGCGGTGACCTGCAACTGAAACCAGAAGAGGTGAACCTCTATGCCGGAAACATCGTGCAGGCCAACGGACAGGGTGTGTGCATCGGATGCAAGAAGCAGATTGACGAACTCCCCCTGACACTCCACACCAGCCAGGTCATCTCTTCCGACAACTGCACCAACGGTCCCGACCGCCTGCACTTCGATGCTGCCGGCTATCGTGAACTGGGTTGCCGATACGGCGAGGCCGTGGCCCGCTTCCTGGGATATGAGCCGAAGCGCCCGAAGATAGAGACGCCCATCAAGAAAATAGAGGTGCCGGCAGATGCCTTCATCCCCGAGACCACCGTGCCGGGCAACGAGTTCCCAAAACTCGACAAGCAGCGCCGTGGCTATTTCTACCTGAAGGCGCCCGATGCCAAGAAGGTCATCCTCGACATCTGCGACAAGAAATATGACATGCAGCCCGACGGCCAGGGTGGATGGATGTGCGTCACCGACCCCCTCGTGGTGGGCTTCCACTATTATTTCATGAACATCGACGGCGTCAACTTCATCGACCCCGCCACAGAGACCTTCTTCGGATGCAACCGTGAGGCGGGTGGCATCGAGGTGCCGGAAGGACCGGAGGGCGACTACTACCGTCCGCAGAAGGGCGTCCCCGCCGGTCAGGTGCGCAGCATCTACTACTGGTCGCAGTCGGCCAACAGTTTCCGTCACGCCATGGTCTACACCCCGGCGGAGTATGAACTGAAGAAATTCCAGAAGAAGCGCTATCCCGTGCTCTACCTGCAGCATGGCATGGGCGAGGACGAGACAGGATGGAGCAAGCAGGGACACATGCAGCACATCATGGACAACGCCATCGCTAGCGGAGAGGCTGTGCCGATGATCGTGGTGATGGAGAGTGGCGACATCAAGGCCCCGATGGGTCGCGGACAGGGCATGGGCGACTATGGTGCCTCCTTCTACCCCGTCCTGCTGAACGACCTCATCCCTTACATCGAGTCTACCTTCCGCACGAAGACCGACCGTGAGAACCGTGCCATGGCTGGTCTGTCGTGGGGTGGCCATCAGACCTTCGACGTGGTGCTCACCCATCTCGACAAGTTCGCCTGGATGGGCACCTTCAGCGGCGCCATCTTCAACCTCGACGTGAAGACGGCCTATGACGGTGTGTTCACCAATGCCGACGAGTTCAACAAGAAAATCCACTACTTCTTCATGAGCAGCGGCACCGAGGGAATGGACCAGATGTTCGGCACAGAGAAGATGGTGAAGAGTCTCAACGACCTCGGCATCAACGCTGTCTACTCCAAGTCGGAGGGCACAGCACACGAGTGGCTCACCTGGCGCCGGGGACTCAAGGAGTTCATCCCGCATCTGTTCAAATAAGGTTTTGAAAGTAAGTTGTCCATTTTGTAATCTATTCTTTCATAAAGATTCCGTTTCGCGTGATATGCCAAAAGGTCTTGTCCAACAGCTGTGAGCGCATATCCCCTCTCCTGTAGGGTCAGGTCTTGTGCCTGACCGCAAAGGGGTTGGGGTGGGGTCTTTGATTAAAAATTGATACAACAAATTGGACACCCTGTTTTGAAAGATTGAATAGTCTAAGGAATCGAGGAACAAAGGAAGGTATCTTCCTGAAATCCTTGATTCCTTAGATTTTTTATTCGTAAAGGCTACGGACTTCCAGGACTTTTGGGAGGGGTCAACGCCCCCTGGCCCCCTCTAGTCTTAGCTAATCTTTATACACAAGTCTGCATCCATCTGAATAACAATTAATTAAAAAACGCTTCGCTTAAAAAAAGAAATTAAAAGGCAAGAAAAATAGCTGCAAGTAAGAAAAAAACGCAAGCGTTTCTCAAAAAGGAGGAAAAATTTTTCTTCCTTTTTGTGAGTGCCTTGGCACTTTTTCATTCTTCTTTCATATTTTC
>CADADN010000062.1 GCA_902786665.1 uncultured Prevotellaceae bacterium
TTCAAAACTAAGGGGAAAGTGGCAGCTTAAGGCTACTTTATCTATAGCGGTCTAAAAAGAAAGGAGAATGTGCCAAATTATTCATTTTGACACACCCTCGTCCGTCGTCCAGGTGCTGCTTTTCACGAGGACCCTGACGTAGCCCGTCCGCACGCCACCCTCAACGATTATAAAGCGACCACATGGAGCCGCGGCCATATGTGCCCTGCCGGTGACAACAAATGGTCAAAGGAGGCGATGTATGAGTCATTTCTCCTCAGCAATATCTGTCCACAAGACCGTGGCCTGAACAATGGTGTTTGGAACCAGATAGAGCTCACGTGCCGCAAATGGGCGGAGCAATATGGCGACATCTATATTGTCTGTGGCCCTATAGTATACCGTGGAGAACATAAATATATCGGTGCGAACAAAGTGTTGGTTCCTGAGGCTTTCTTCAAGGTTGTATTATGTCTCGGGAAGCATCCCAAAGGCATTGGGTTTGTGGTGAAGAACACCAATGTAAAAGGCAAGAAGGACATGTGGGTGAATTCCATTTCCCAAGTGGAGCGCATCACGGAACTTACCTTCTTCCCCAATCTCGACAAGTCGCAGTCGAAAAAAGTGAAATCGGGCGCCGACCTTGCTGAATGGTAGGCACCCGATTATATAAAGTATCGTTATTTCCCCTAATAATTACTTCACCTCGTTGACAAGAGGTTTGTCCTCTACGAAGTCGAGGATGTTCTGCAATGTGGTGACAGCGATGTTGTGTGTGGCCTCCTGGGTGAAGAAAGCCTGATGGGATGTGATGATGACATTCGGCATCATCAGGAGCAGAGCCAGTTTGTCGTCGTCGATCATCTTGTCGGAACGGTCCTCGTAGAAGTAGTTGGCCTCCTCCTCATACACGTCGAGTCCGGCCGAGCCAATCTGGTGCGACCTGAGTCCATCGATCAGGTCCTCGGTCTTGATGAGTTTGCCACGGCCCGTATTGATGATCATCACGCCATACTTCATCTTAGTGATCGACTCGTTGTTGATGATGAATTTCGTCTCCTCGGTGAGCGGGCAATGCAATGAGATGATGTCTGATTGCTCATACAGTTCGTCGAGCGTCACCATCTTCACCTGATATTCCTTGGCAAAGGCCTCATCGGGATAAAGATCATAAGCCACCACGTTCATGCCAAATCCCCTGAGGATTTTTATCAGTTCCTTCGCGATACGTCCCATACCAATCAGTCCGGCTGTCTTGCCATACATATCGAAGCCCAGCAGACCGTTGAGTTTGAAGTTGCCTTCCCTAGTGCGGTAGACCGAGCGGTAGACCTTTCGGTTGAGCGCCATCATGAGTGTCACGGCATATTCGGCCACGGCATGAGGCGAGTAGGCTGGCACACGCACCACCTTGATACCATATTGGCGAGCGGCCTTGATGTCGACATTGTTGAATCCTGCACAGCGCAAGGCAATGAGTTTTACCCCGTTCTGGGCCATTCGCTCAATCACCCTGGCATCGCACTCGGCATTGACGAAAACACATACGGCATCCACCCCCTGAGTAAGTGAGACCGTGTTCATCGAGAGTCGCTCTTTGTAGTAGTGGATATCAAATCCGAAGTTCTTGTTCACTTTCTCAAAAGTGTCCTTGTCGTAGCTTTTCGAGTCGAAAAATGCAATTTTTGTTTCCATAGAATTATAAGTTGAATAGATTTTAGGGCATTTGAACCGACGTGGTGATCTCTCGCCACAAATTGTCGTTGGGAATGGTTGCCTCGGTCACTATAGGTAGTTTGGAGACCGGATGAATGAACTCCACCCTACGGGCATGCAACGAGATGCTGCCGTCGGGATTGGAGCGCTTGGCGCCATATTTCAGGTCGCCCTTGATGGGACATCCCATCGCCGACAGCTGGCATCTGATCTGATGATGGCGGCCGGTGAGCAGTTGCACCTCAAGCAGGCTATACCTGTCGGTGCAAGCCAAGAGCCGGTATTTGAGAACAGCCTGTTTCGAACCTCTCACCTCTCTGGGATGGATATAACTTTTGTTCTGCTTCTCATTGCGGGTAATCCATCCCGTAAGCGTGTCGGCCTCACATCCCGGCTTGCCCTGCACTATGGCCCAATAGGTTTTGTGCACCTGTCCCTCACGGAACATATCGTTGAGACGAGCAAGGGCCTTGGAAGTCTTGGCAAAAACCACCACTCCACTCACAGGCCGGTCGAGACGGTGCACAACGCCCAGGAACACGTTCCCAGGCTTGTTGTGCGTCGTCTTGATGTATTGTTTCACCGTCTCAGAAAGAGGCTGGTCGCCGGTCTTGTCGCCCTGCACGATCTCACCGCTTTCCTTGTTGACGATGATGATATGGTTGTCTTCGTATATGACCTGCATCAGCCATTACATGTTCATGCCGCCATCCACCTGGATGACCTGTCCGCTCACATAAGCCGAGAGGTCGCTGGCCAGATACAGGGCAGTATTGGCGATGTCGTCCACAGTTCCACCTCTGCGGAGAGGAATCTTCTGGCACCATTCCTTGCGCACCTCTTCGGAGAGCTGCTGTGTCATGGCCGTGTCGATGAATCCCGGTGCGATGGCATTGGCGCGGATACCCTTTGGTCCCATCTCCTGAGCGATGGACTTGGCCAGGGCGATGAGTCCGGCCTTCGATGCGGCGTAGTTAGCCTGTCCGGCATTACCGTGAACACCCACCACCGACGACATATTGATGATGCTACCTGCACGCTGGCGCATCATGACGGGCACGCATGCATGGATGAAATTGAAAGCAGATTTAAGATTCACGGTGATAACGGCATCCCACTGCTGCTCGCTCATCCTCAGCATCAGGCCATCCTTGGTGATACCTGCATTGTTGACAAGGATATCAATGGAGCCAAACTCCTCCTTGATCTGCTTGACCACCTCTTCTGTCTGTGCAAAGTCGGCCGCATTTGAAGCATATCCCTTGGCCTTTACACCTTTGGCAGCGATTTCTTCCTGCGTGGCGAGTCCATTCTCGTCGATGACCAGGTCGGTGAAAGCCACATTGGCACCTTCTTCAGCAAACTTGAGCGCGATAGCCTTTCCGATACCGCGTGCAGCACCTGTGATGAGTGCTGTCTTACCTGTTAATAATCCCATTTTTTTTGAATTTGATTTTTATATTGATAGAATTCTTACTTGTTCAGACTCTTGCCCAAGGCACCATAAACCACCTTGGCCACAAGCGGCTTGCTTGTTTCCTCTGTCAGTCCGTGGCCAAGACGGCCATAGATATAAGGTACCTCCAATCCCTTGATGCAATAATGGGTGATGTCGGCCACCAGTTCCACATTGTCGATGTCGAACTCGCCCTCGGCCTTGCCTTCGGAATACACTTTCCTGAAGAGTTCGATTTCGTCTTCGTCGAAATTCTTCCTCATTTTCTCCACCATCCAGATATTGCGGAAAAACTCAGCCCTCAAGTTACCGTTTCTCACCACTGTCTCCTTAATCATACTGAGATGCGTGTAAATGAGTTCGATAATCTTGTCTTGCGGCTGGATTTTCTTGGCAGCCACCTCGTCCAATTTGTCAGAAAGCCGCTCCAGTTCGGAAGCGATGACCGCATAGTAGACATCCTCCTTACTTTTAAAATAAGTATAGAGCGTGCGGCGGCCCTTTCCCGAAGCCACGGCAATATCATTCATCGTGGTATTCTCGATGCCCTTCTTGGCAAATAGTTGTCTTGCCACATCAACCAACTTCTGTCTTGTTTTCGAAATTGACATAAAACCTCCTATTTTTGCACATCAACTAATGCGTGTGCAAAAATAGTGGTTTTATTTGATTTTCGCAAAATAAAAACGATGAAAAGACAAAGATTTTACTATTTTTGACACATGTCAAAGATGAAGTAAAGATGACCATGAACGAAATGAATACACATAGTATACACCCACATTCATCATTTTTTTCAACAAAACAGAGGAAAAATGCGGTAAAAAGCAAAAAAAACTGCGAAAAATTTGGAGATGGCGAAAAAAAACAGTACCTTTGCAACCGCATTTGAAAATCGCGGAGTGGAGCAGTTGGTAGCTCGCCAGGCTCATAACCTGGAGGTCGCATGTTCGAGTCCTGCCTCCGCAACCAAAAACGGATAATCTCGAGACAGTTGAGGTTATCCGTTTCTCATTAAACGGACCCTGGTCATCAGCCTTAAAAATGAACCACCATGCGTAAAAACATTGTCCTGATTGTCATTCTGACGCTCCTGTCACTCCCTATAAGCGCCCAGCGCCACTATACCGTGGTTGTCTCGCTTGATGGTTTCCGTTGGGACTACCCCATCTGGTATGACACCCCATTTTTCGACCAGATGGCCAATGAAGGAGTGGAGGCCAACCTCATTCCCTCGTTCCCCTCAAAGACTGGGCCCAACCACTACACCCTTGCCACCGGACTTTATCCCGACCATCATGGCATCATTGCCAACTCATTCCTTGACCCCAAGTCGGGCAGGCGTTATGCCCTGTCGGATCCATCGACCAGCAAAGACCCCTATTTCTATGGTGGAGACCCCATTTGGAACACCGCCGAGCGACAGGGAATGCGCACCGCCATCTATTACTGGACTGGGTCGGACGTGCAGGTGGGCGGCAAGCACCCCTGGCACTATCATGATTACGATGAGAAGCCCCATTTGTCGTTTGAGGAGCGGATTGACGGCGTCATCAGTATGTTGAGCCTTCCAGAGAATGAGCGTCCCTCGCTCATCATGGCCTACTTTGAGCAGCCTGATGCCAATGGCCACTCTCATGGTCCACAGAACAAGCATACGCGCGATGCCGTGGAGAAGATAGACAAACAAATGCGAAAGCTCTACGACGGCATCAAGGCTTTGCCAGTGGGCAAAGACGTGAACTTCATCGTACTATCCGACCATGGCATGACCCCACTGGCTCCCGACAGGATTGTAGACCTCACCCATGTCATTCAGCCCGAATGGCTCAGGGCAGCCGAAGGCAACAACCCTTTAAATCTTTACGTGAAGCAAGAATTCAGAAATACTGTTTTCGAGGCGCTTAAGACCGTTGACCACATCAAATACTGGTATAAGGAAAACATCCCCTCATATCTACATTTTGGCACCAATCCCCGCATAGGCGACATTGTGGTGATGCCCGACTTAGGGTGGATAGTGGACACCAAACTCAACGAATGGGGTTCCCATGGCTTCGACCCCCAATTCAGCGACATGCATGCCCTCTTCCGGGCTGTGGGGCCCGACTTTGAGCACGTCAGCATGGGCGACATTAAGAACGTGAGTATCTACAACCTGATTTGCCTGTTACTGAACATTGAGCCCTCGCCCAACGATGGCGACATTCGCGAGATTACCAACATGTTGAAGCCGTACATCCTGGAACGCATCCGCTGAAACGCAGCCAGAACGGCGCGACTATTCGTAGTCATCGATAACGGCATTCACGAAGTCGAGCATCGGTTTTGCCACCTTGAACACCTCGGCCATCCTCTCCAACCACGCATCACCCTCGAAGAAATCATCAGGCACGCCAGTCCAACAGCAGTAATCCTTCATCCTGAGATAGCGGATATGCTCATAGTCGCGTGGAAAGCCCGAAGGACACGACTTCAGCAAGGCCAGGCCAAAGCCACGGCCCGCCACACCGTCGCCGGGCTCACCAAACAGCCGGATGAACTCCGGATTCCTTACCCTTGAGAGCCATTCCTCCTCATTGGCCATGATTTCATTCCGGCATGCCGTAAGAATATTAGTAGGCAGATAGTAGCATCCTCCTGCCAGCATGCACTCCCCCGGTTGCAGATGTATATAGTAGCCACCATGCAACGCCTTCTTGCCATGGGCAGCGATATATGCACCCAGATGACGTTTATAAGGCGACTTGTCGGGCGAGAAGCGGGTGTCGCGATAGAACCTGTAGGTGGCATCGCGCACGGTGATGTGGGCAACGGAGGGGTCGAATTCCGTTATGCGCGTGATGGCCTGCGCCACCCCCTGCTCAAAATTCTCCTTTGCCTCCAGATACCGCGATTTGTTGGCGTGGAACCATTCCCGGTTGTTGTGCTTGGTGATATCGTTAAGAAAATGGTGTATGAGTTTCGTATCCATGATTATCGGTTTTGTAATTTGTCATTATCCATCAGCCGAGGACAGATGTCGCCGAACGGACATTCCTGGCAATGGGGATTCCTGCTGGTGCACACATATCGACCGTGCAAGATCAGCCAATGATGGGCATCAGGAATATCAGCCTCGGGGATATTGCGCATCAGTTGCATCTCGACCTTCAACGGCGTGTTCGCATCGCGCGTGACCAATCCGAGCCTGCGGCTCACCCTGAAGACGTGGGTGTCGACAGCCATCGTTGCCTTCCCAAAAGCCACCGCTTGCACCACATTGGCGGTCTTCCTCCCCACACCGGGCAGGCGCACAAGCTGGGCCGGGTCGGACGGCACCTCTCCCCCATACTCCGCCACCAGCATCTTTGCCATCTGAACCAGGTGCCGTGTCTTTGAGTTGGGGTAAGAGACGCTTTTCACGTATTCAAAGACCTCCACCTCCTCGGCATCGGCCATCGACCTGGCATCAGGGAACTTCGCGAAGAGCGCAGGTGTCACCTCGTTCACCCTTTTGTCGGTACACTGTGCGCTAAGAATGGTAGCCACAAGGAGTTGGAAAGGAGACGTGAATTGCAGTTCTGTGGTGACGTGAGGCTGCTGTTTGCGGAAATAATCAAGGATAAACCGATATCTTTCTTTTCGTGTCATCGCTACAGGTATTAGGAGTCATCGCATTAGAAATATGGTAAAAGAGACGCCGTAGTCTTCGACGTCTCTTTTTTGGATTATACAGCAGAAGTCATCCTGCCGATATTTGTCAGGAGATTATTTATCGAGCGGTTTGGGCTTGTAAGCCTTGTTGAGTCCGGCCACCACCTCGGCGGTGATATCGTAACTCTTGTCGGCATAAAGGATATTGTCGCCCTGCTTGGTGAGGATGAGCGAATATTTCTTGTCTTTGTTAAACTGGGCCAGGAAATGCTGGATGCTGTCGCGAAGGGCAGTGTTGAACTTGTCGGTCTGGTTCACCAGTTCGCTCTGCAAACGCTGGGCAGTGGCCTGCAGCTGCTGGTCCTGACGCTGTATGGCAGCCTGCTGGTTCTCAGCCTCTGCACGGCTAGAGAAACCATTGTTCTGCAATTTGTTCTGGAAATTCTGAGCAGCGGCCTCCAGGTTGCGCTGTTGGCTGGCCAAGGTATTCTGAATATTCTGCTGACGTTTCTCCAAGATTTTGGAATACTCTTTGCAGAATGTGTATTGCGACATAATGGTATCAACCTCGATGTAAGCGATTTTCAGCCCATCGGCAGCAGCTTTGGCAGGAGTGCTGGCAGCAGGTTTCTCATCCATTTTGGTAGAATCTTGGCAAGCACTCATCGTGAAGAGTGCCAAAGCGGCAACAGCCACTGTACGGAAAAAATTTTTCTTGTTCATTTTTTGTTATTTGTTTTTATATGATTTCGACTTTTCACTGACGCCCTTTCCGGGACTTCTCATCTCGCGGTCCTGGTCGAGCACGCAATGTATGCCCTTGCTCTTCAAGTACTCGCTGTCGTGAATATGCGGAGAGGCAAACTTGCCATTGCGACGGAAAATCACCTTCACCGACAGCAAAGCCACGGCGATAGCAATTATTAACACGCTAACGATAAGAGTTTCCGTCATTTTTTTATACCTTTGCAAACAGCAATGGGCTCCGGCCGCCCTGTACACACATTCAATTTGCAAAGTTAACACAATCTGATGGCATTACAAAATGAAACCATTCATTTTTTTGCTATTTTAATATTTTGGATGTGTTGTGGGCCATATACCTTTATTATAATAACTTAACACTATAAATCTTAACAGAAAAAAATGGAAAATACAGAACTGACCCCCAAATGCGTTTTCAGTCAATTCGCAAAAATCAACGCCATTCCCCGTCCGTCCAAGCATGAGGAACGGATGATTGCATACCTCAAGGAGTTTGGCAAGTCACATGGTCTGGAGACGAAAGTCGACGAGACGGGCAACGTGCTCATCTGCAAGCCCGCCACCCCTGGTTATGAGGACCGCGCCAAAGTGGTGCTTCAAAGCCACATGGACATGGTTTGCGAGCGCCTCGTCGACGTGGAAATCGACTTCCTGAACGACCCCATACAGACCTATGTTGACGGTGAGTGGCTGAAGGCCAAGGGCACCACCCTGGGTGCCGACGATGGTATCGGCGTGGCCATTGAGTTGGCCCTGCTCGAGAGCGACGATATTGCCCATGGCCCCATCGAATGTCTGTTCACCGTCGACGAGGAGACCGGGCTCACCGGCGCTTTCGGCCTGCAATCCGGTTTTATGACCGGCGACATGCTCATCAACCTCGACTCGGAAGACGAGGGCCAGATCTTTGTATCGTGCGCTGGTGGCATCAATACCGCCGCCCGTTTCCATTTCACCCGCGAAGAGGCTCCCGCTGACCTGTTCTTCATCAAGGCCTCACTGAAAGGCCTGAACGGCGGTCATTCGGGCGACGACATCAACAAGAAACGCGCCAACGCCATCAAGATTCTCGCCCGGTTCCTCTACACCGTACAGGAGAAATGGGGCTTGCGTCTTGCCGAGTTCCATTCTGGAAAGGTGCACAATGCCATTCCACGCGATGGATGGGTATTGTTTGGCGTTCCTTTCGACAAGAAAGAAGATGTGCGTGCCGAGTGGAACATCTTCACCAGTCAGGTGGAAGAGGAATTCCACGTGACAGAGCACGACATGGTATTTGAGATGGAGAGTGCCGATGCCGCTCCCGTACTTCCTGCCGACGCCTCTGTCCGTGTGGTGCAGGCCCTTCAGGCCCTCGACAATGGCGTGATGGCCATGTGCCAGGACGAGGAAATCGCCTGGCTCGTGGAAACCAGCAGCAATGTGGCCAGCGTGCATTCGTCGGCCGACGGTTTGGAAGTAGTGACCAGCCAGCGCTCGAACGTGATGAGCAACTTGCGCAACATGGCCAACACGGTGAAGGCCCTCTTCCAACTTGCAGGAGCCGAAGTGGAGCAAGGCGACGGCTATCCCGCCTGGAAGATGAACCCCAACAGCAAACTGACAAAGATTGTGGTGGAGACCTACAAGAAACTGTTTGGCAAAGACCCGAAAGTGCTGGGCATCCACGCCGGACTGGAGTGCGGATTGTTCTCAGAGCGCTATCCCAACATGGACATGGTGTCGTTTGGACCTACCCTTCGTGGCGTGCACTCCCCCGACGAGCGCCTGCACATTCCTACCGTGCAAATGGTTTGGGACCATCTCATCGAGATTCTGAGAAACATCCCCAAGGCATAGTGGCTGTTTCGGCATAGACCAAGCCCCATGTCACAGGCTGACTGCGACATGGGGCTTTTCTTATAGCCATAAAATAGCCCCAGAGCATAGTATCACTACAAACTCGGGGGCGTACCTTATTAAAACTACCTATTGAATTTATTGTTGTCACATATTCATTTTCCTATCAACTGGTGTTACGCCCAGCACTGCCAGGCATGTTCTCAGAACATGTGGAGAATGAAGGTATCGACTCTAAAAATAAGATGGGGGCATTCACCAATATCAAAAATAGACTCTATATGCCCACATTTCCACAATCGATGCAAATTTACACATTTCTTCTGAAACGACGCAAGAAAATAACAAAAAAAATCATTTTTTAATTTTATTAGGGAGTTTTTTCGTGTTTTTCAACTTCTGTCACCTTTTTCCACGACAAGACCATCTTGGATGGCATACCATATTCTCACATTTCGTCATCATCAAAAGGTAAATTTGGCACAATCTTTGCAAGTTGATTGACGGAAAATAGCAAAAACAACATAAAATCAAGGATTATGCAAAAAGGAAACATTGGGGTTACCACAGAGAACATCTTCCCCGTCATCAAAAAGTTTCTCTACAGCGACCATGAGATATTCCTCAGAGAGATGGTTTCGAATGCAGTCGATGCCACCCAGAAACTGAAGACTCTTGCCGAACGTGGTGAGTTCAAGGGCGACATGGGCGACCTGACCATCAACATCAACCTCGATGCCGAGAAAGGCACGCTGACCATCAGCGACCATGGTATCGGCATGACAGCTGAGGAGATAGACAAGTATATCAACCAAATCGCCTTCTCGGGCGTGAACGACTTCCTCGACAAATACAAGGACAACGCCAACGCCATCATCGGCCACTTCGGACTTGGTTTCTACAGTGCCTTCATGGTGAGCAAGAAAGTGGAGATCGTGACCCGCAGCTACCGCGACGATGCCCAGGCCGTGAAATGGACCTGCGATGGCAGTCCGGCCTACGAAATCGAGGAGGTGGAGAAAGCCGACCGCGGCAGCGACATCATTCTTTACATCGACGACGACTGCAAGGAATTTTTGGAGAAAAACCGCATCGAGACGCTGTTGAACAAGTATTGCAAGTTCATGTCCGTACCTCTGGCCTTCGGCAAGAAGAGCGAATGGAAAGACGGCAAGATGGTGGACACCGACGAGCCCAACATCATCAACGACACCGACCCCATGTGGGCCAAGACCCCGAGCACGCTGAAAGACGAGGACTACACCAAGTTCTACCACACGCTCTATCCGATGCAGGACGACCCCTTGTTCTGGATTCACCTCAATGTGGAGTTCCCCTTCCACCTCACCGGAATTCTCTATTTCCCCCGCGTGAAGTCGAACATCGACCTGCAACGCAACAAGATACAGCTCTACTGCAACCAGGTGTTCGTCACCGACCAGGTGGAAGGCATCGTGCCCGAATTCCTCACCCTACTGCATGGCGTCATCGACTCTCCCGACATTCCTCTCAACGTAAGCCGTTCCTATCTGCAGAGCGATGCCAACGTGAAGAAGATATCCAACTACATCTCCAAGAAAGTGGCCGACCGTCTGAAGAGCATCTTCAAGGACGACAGGAAAGACTACGAGCAGAAGTGGGACGACCTGAAGATTTTCATCCATTATGGCATGCTCTCGCAGGAAGACTTCTACGACCGCGCCAAGGAGTTCGCCCTTCTGAAAGACGTAGAGGGCAAGTATTATACCTATGAGGAGTATCAGACACTCATCAAGGACAACCAGACCGACAAGGATGGCACCACTATTTATCTCTATGCCAACGACAAGGAGAACCAATACAGCTACATCGAGGCTTGCAAGGAGAAGGGTTACAATGTGCTCCTGCTCGACGGCGACCTCGACGTGCCCATGGTGTCGATGCTTGAGCAGAAATTCGAGAAGAGCCGCTTCACCCGTGTGGATGGCGACACGATCGACCGTCTGATTGTGAAGGAAGACAAGAAGGAGAGCGAGTTGACGAAGGAAGAGAGTGACAATTTGTCAGAAGCCTTCAAGTCGCAACTGCCCAACATCGACAAGACCAACTTCTTCGTGGAGGTACAGTCGATGGGCGAATCTACCCAACCCGTGGTTATCACCCAGAGTGAGTATATGCGCCGAATGAAGGACATCAGCCGTTACCAGAGTGGCATGGCCTTCTATGGTGAGATGCCCGACAGCTACAGCATGGTGCTCAACTCCGACCATCCCATCATCAAACGTGTGCTCGATGAGACCACCGGTGCCACAAAAGACGCCCTGAAGCCCATCTTGGCCGAGATCAAGGGCCAGGAGGCCCGTCTGGCCGTCCTTCGCCAGGAGCAGAACAAGAAAAAGCCCGAGGAGGTGACCCAGGAGGAGAAAGACGACATGGCCGCCACCGAAAAGGCCATCAACGAGCAGAAAGCAAAGAAGACAGAGATTATCACCGACTGCGCCAAGGGCAACGCTGTTATCCACCAACTCATCGACCTTGCCCTGCTTCAGAACGGTATGCTGAAAGGAGCAGCCCTCTCTGCTTTCCTGAAGCGCTCGGTGGATTTGATCAAATAATCATCTCACCAATATCCATATTGCGAATCCGGTCACGACACGACGTCGTGCCCGGATTTTTTTCTTTCGTCACGACCTGTTCGGCTTATTGGAAAAGGACGATAGCGTGAATATCAGGCATATTCCAGCAAAAAAAGACAAAATCGCAGATAATAGGTATTGTGGATATTCAGCAAATTAGGTAATTTTGCCAACCGTAACGACAAGGGCATCGATTGTCCTTCAACACCTTATTTAAAATTTGACAATGGAAACAATAGGAATAGGGTTGCTCATCCCCATGATGGGCATCGTTCTGGGTTCCAGTCTCGTCTTCTTCACGCAGAAAGAGATGACCGGACTGCTTCAGAAAACTCTTCTGGGATTTGCTGCCGGCGTGATGGTGTCGGCCTCATTCTGGTCGCTGCTGCTGCCATCGATGGAGATGAACGAGGGTGCGGGCTCATGGTCGGTATTACCCACGGCAGGCGGTTTTCTGGTGGGAATGGGATTTCTCCTTTTGCTTGACATGCTGACCCCTCACCTACACCTTAACGCCAACCAACCCGAAGGACCACAGGCCCATCTCTCACGCACCACAATGCTGATGCTGGCAGTGACCCTCCATCACATCCCCGAGGGCATGGCCATCGGCGTGGTGCTTGCCGGAGCCCTGCAAGGAGATGCCGACATCTCGCTGACGAGCGCACTCATCGTGTCGCTCGGCATGGCCATACAGAACATCCCCGAGGGCGCCATCGTCTCCGTGCCGATGCATGCCGACGGCCACACGCGCACAAGGTCATTCCTTTTGGGCTGTCTGAGCGGACTCGCCCAACCCCTCGGTGCCGTGATTGTTTTGCTTCTCGCCTCCTTATTCGTCCCCCTTCTGCCCTGGTTGCTGGCTTTTGCCGCAGGCGCCATGATCTATGTGGTGATAGAGGAACTGATACCCGAGGCGTCGAGTGGACAGCATACCAACCTGAGCACCATTGGCTTTACCCTTGGCTTTGTGATGATGATGGTGCTCGACGTGGTGTTGGGATAAACCTGGCGTCCCATCCGAAAACGAAACGTGCGGCACCAACTTGTTGATGCCGCACGAATTGTATTGGTCAGGATGTTATCCGAAGTTGTCGAACATGATGCTTTCGGGGTCTACGCCCAGGGAGTCGAGCATGCCCTGAACAGCCTTCGACATGGGGCCAGGACCACACATGTAGTATTCGATATCCTCAGGAGCCTCATGGTCTTTGAGGTATGTCTCATACATCACCTGATGCACGAATCCCGCAGTGTATTTCACACCAGCCTCATCGGCTGCGGGGTCGGGTCTGTCGAGTGCGAGGTGGAAGTGGAAGTTGGGGAACTCCTTCTCCAGTTCAAGGAAGTCGTCGACGAAGAAGGCCTCCACCAGTGCCCTTGCGCCATAGAAGAAGTGCATCTCACGGTCGCGGGTGTTGAGGGTCTTGGTCATGTGCATGATCTGTGCACGCAATGGAGCCATACCGGCGCCACCGCCCACCCATATCATCTCTTTCTTGGAGTCGAAGATAGGATGGAAATCGCCATAAGGACCACTCATAATCACCTTGTCGCCCGGTTTGCGTGAGAAGATGTAGGAGGATGCAATACCCGTGGGCACATCCTGGAATCCCACTTCGGGTTTGGGTTTGAACGGAGTGGTGGCGATACGGACGGTAAGGGTGATGCGGTCGCCCTCGGCAGGATAGTTGGCCATAGAGTAGGCACGGATGGTATCCTCGGGGTTGTGCGCCTTCAGCGAGAAGATATTGAACTTCTCCCACGACGAGATATAGTCGGGGCCGATATCGTCCTTGTCGAAGTCCTTGTCGTAGTCGATGCAGTCGTAGGCAGGAATCTTGATCTGCGCATACGAGCCCGGGATGAAGTCCATGTGCTCTCCCGGAGGAAGGGCGACGATGAACTCCTTGATGAACGACGACACGTTCTTGTTAGAGATGACGGTGCACTCCCATTCCTTCACGCCGAGCACGCTCTCGGGCACCTTGATCTTGAGGTCGCCCTTCACCTTGCACTGGCATCCGAGGCGCCAGTGGTCCTTGATCTCCTTACGGGTGAAGTGGGGCTTCTCGGAGTCGAGGATCTCTCCCCCACCCTCGAGCACCTGCACCTTGCACTGTCCGCACGAAGCCTTTCCGCCACATGCCGAGGGAAGGAAGATGCCGTTCTCATTGAGCGTGGTCATCAGGCTGCTGCCCTGTGCCACGGAGATGGTCTTGTCGCCATTGATCAGGATATTGACATTGCCGCTGGGCGAGAGGTATTTCTTCGCCACGAGCAGCAGGATTACCAAAAGGAGAATTGTTACGAGAAACACTCCTATACTTGCGATAATAAACTGTCCCATATTCAAACCTCCTTTTGATTAGATGTTAAGTCCCGAGAAGCACATCATGGCCATAGCCATCAGACCCACGGTGATGAAAGTGATACCCAGTCCCTTGAGAGGTTCTGGTACGTCGCTGTACTGCATCTTCTCGCGGATGGCACCCATAGCCACGATGGCCAGCGTCCAGCCGATACCACTACCCAGAGCGTAGACGAGCGCATCGACGATGCTGCCGATGTACTGCGAGTTGGACGGGTCGAGATTGATGCGCTGCTGCATGAAGAGCGACGCTCCCATGATGGCACAGTTGACGGCAATGAGCGGCAGGAAGATACCCAGTGCGGCATAGAGTGATGGGGAGTATCTCTCTACGATCATCTCCACAAGCTGCACCATGCCCGCAATGACTGCGATGAAGAGGATGAAACTCAGATAAGAGAGGTCGACGCCCTCTACCAGACAATCGGGACCAAGCACTTTGGTCTGAAGGATATAATCCACTGGTACGGTGACAAGGAGCACGAAAGTGACCGCGAGACCGAGTCCTAATGAGGTCTTCACGTTTTTCGACACGGCGAGGAACGAGCACATGCCGAGGAAGAACGCGAAAATCATGTTGTCGACGAAAATCGACCTGAAGAATAGACTAATCAAGTGATCCATAATTATTTCTCCTCCTTATAAAAATATGCCCTGTGAACCCAAATCACGCATCCCAGAAGGATGAGTGCCATAGCAGGCATGGTCATCATGCCATTATTAATGTAACCAGCGTCGTAAGCAGCCTGCGGGATGAGCTGGAAGCCAAGCAGAGAGCCACGTCCGAGCAGTTCGCGTACGCCGCCCACAATCACGAGGATAAGCGCGTATCCCAAACCGTTGCCCACGCCATCGAGGAAACTCGGCCAGGGCTTGTTCATCATGGCGAAAGCCTCGAGGCGTCCCATGAGAATACAGTTGGTGATGATAAGTCCAACATACACAGAGAGTTGAACGCTGACATCATAGACGAATGCCTTCAAAATCTGGCTTACGATGGTAACCAACGCTGCCACCACTACCAGCTGCACGATGATACGAATGCGGTTGGGGATGGTGTTCCGGAGCAACGAGATGATGACATTGGCGAAAGCCGTGATGACGGTAACGGCAAGTCCCATAACGATGGCCGGCTTCAGTTGTGAGGTGACCGCCAATGCCGAACAGATACCCAGCACCTGCACAAGGATGGGGTGATCGAGGTTCAGCGGGTTGGCAAAAGCCTCCTTGTTTTGTTTTGAAAAGAGTTTGCTCATATCTATGTATCTCCTTTATTTTTTAGCTTTGAAAAACGCGATATACTTTCCGAGGCCCTCCTTGAGCATATCTCTCACACCATTGGAGGTGAGCGTGGCACCAGTGACGGCATCCACCTGGGTGGCTGGATTGCTGACATTCTTCTCCACGGAGAGCGCTATCGAACTGTCGTCACCGTCGAAGAGTTTCTTTCCGATGAACTTCTCCTGCCACTCTTTCGAGTCCTTGATCTCGGCACCAAGGCCGGCGGTCTCGCTGTCGTGGTTGAAATATGCGCCAAACACGGTCTGGCAATCATCGTCAAGGGCAACGTATCCGCTGATCGGTCCCCAGAGTCCCATGCCGTAGACAGGCACCACATACTTGGTCTTCCCGTCCACCTTGCAGGTGAAGAGCGCCAGTTGGCCGTTCTTGTAGTCGGCCGACCCCAGTTTGAAACCATTGCTTTCGTTGTCTTTTGCCTCAGAAGCCTTCACCTCGCCATTGTCGGCAATGATATCGTCGGAAATCACCACCTCCTTATATTTGGCAGCGGCAGCCTCGTCGCCAAGTCCACGGATATTGAGCGAATAGAGAATCTGCTTTTTCTTGTCGAGTGCCACATTGGCATCCTGCCGGGCTTTGAGCGCCTGGAAGACGAAAGCCAGCAAGAACGCCACGACTACGACGAGAATGATGGAATAGATGATGGTATATGAATTTGAATTGGTATTCAAACCCTTTTTGCTTTCATTTGCCATAGTCTGTATTTATTTATTATGGTTAAGACGGTTCATGCGGTGTGAGATGTTGCGCTGCACCACACAATAGTCGATGAGCGGAGCGAACATGTTCATGAGCAGGATGGCGAGCATCATACCCTCGGGGTAGCCTGGGTTCATGACACGGATAATCACCGCCATGGCACCAATCAGCAAGCCATAGATGTATTTACCGCACTCCGTGCGGGCACTTGTCACGGGATCGGTGGCCATGAACACGGCACCGAAAGCGAAACCACCAAGCACGAGATGCTCATAGAAAGGAATCGGAGTCATGCCAGCGGCCGAGAAGATAAGGGCCATGACGGCACCACCCACAAAGACGCTGAACATGGTTTTCCACGAGGCGATGCCGGTGATGAGCAGGATGACCGCTCCGATGGCAATGGCGATGATGCTTGTCTCGCCGATGGAGCCAGGGATGAAACCGGTGATCATATCGCAGAGCGATGCCGAGACGTCGGCATTCTGTCCCACCTGAGCCAGAGGAGTGGCTGCGGTGAATCCATCGGGCAATGTGTTTCCGAGTCCGAAGATCTTGTCGGTGGCAATCCAGACGGTGTCGCCACTCATCTTCTGCGGGTAGGAGAAGAAGAGGAAGGCACGTGCCACGAGCGCCACGTTGAAGATATTCATGCCTGTTCCGCCGAAAATCTCCTTGGCGAAGATCACTGCGAAGGCGCAGGCGATGGCAAGAATCCACAGTGGGCATCCCACGGGCACGATCAGCGGAATGATGATACCCGACACGAGATATCCCTCCTGGATTTCCTCACCTTTCCACTGAGCCCAGATGAACTCGATGCCCAGACCTACGATATAGCTGACGAGGATTTTGGGCAAAACGGCAAGGAATCCATAGAAGAAAATGGAGAAGAACCCCGCCTCCTGCAAGGTTCCCGCAGCCAAATAATTCTGATAGCCCACGTTATACATACCGAAGAGCAGAGCCGGCATGAGCGCTATCACCACCATGCTCATGATGCGTTTCGAGTCGATGGCGTCGTGAATGTGCGCACCGCTCTTGGCCGTGGTGTTGGGCACATAGAGGAACGTCTCGAAGCCGTCGAACACGCTCTTGAAAGCATGGAGTTTTCCACCTTCCTCAAAGGAAGGCTTTATTTTATTGAGATAACTTCTTAATGACATCATCTTATAGCTTTAGTTGAGATTTATGCGTTTTCTTTCCTGAGCATATCCAACCCCTCTCGCACGATGCGCTGGAGCTCAAGTTTCGATGAGTCGACAAACTCTGCCACGGCAAAGTCTTCTGGAGCCACCTCGTAGATTCCCAGTTGCTCCATCTTGTCGATATCTCCTGCGATAATGGCTTTGATGAGGTACTCAGCGTAAATGTCCATAGGGAGCACCTTGTCGTACTCGCAGCTCATGATCATATGTCGCTCGCCACCTTTCACACGTGCGTCGAGCACATACTCCTTCGACTTTCCAGCCAACCAGGAGAAATAGCTGCGGTTGGCAGAGAACTGGTTGAAACGCGGCATGATCCATCCAAGGAACTCATCGTTGTCGTCGCCCTCGGGGATGGCGGTTATCTCGGAGGTATGCCCTCCCACGAAGCCATCGGCCGAGCAAACACAACCGGTGAGCGGGTTGCCATTGATGAGACGCACATGGTGACTGCTGTCGATTTGGTCTTTGAGGATGCTGGAAAGCGGCTGTCCTACCATGACATCCACATAGCCAGGATTTCTCATCTCACTGCCTGCGAGTGCGATCGTGCGTCTCAAGTCGACCTTGCCATCCAGGAACAATCGTCCGATGAAAATCACGGTGGTAGGATCCACCGTCCACACCACCTCGCCCTTGTTCACGGGATCGAGATGATTCACCTGCACACTCACGTTGCCTGCAGGACAGGGACCATCGAAAATGGTGGTTTCCACATCGCTCATGGAACCGAGCGGACCACTGGCTTGTTCGGCACTGATACCCAGGTAAGTCTTGGCGATTCTCGAAAGTGCGGTCAGACCAGCCTGGAACGCTTTCTCATTACCCTCTAACTCGACACTGAAGTCAGCCGCCAGAGGCATGTCGCGGAAAGCACTTACAAACACCCCTTTGGGGTTGTCGGCAGGATTGGCCGATACTGCATAGGGCAACTGGTTGATGTAACCAAACAGACCGGCCTGCAACAGGCTCTCAACCACAGCCTTGCCATCGAGCTTGGCAGGGTCTTTCGCCCCAAAATTCTTGAACTCCTGCTTGGCATCGGGTTTCACCTTGACACAAAGCAGTTTTCTGCGATCGCCCCTGATCACTGCAGTGACCGTGCCGCTGACAGGCGAAGCGAACCCCACATCGGGTGCCTTTTTGTCAACGAACAAGGGGTCTCCGGCTTTTACCACATCACCCTCTCTCACCACTACTTTCGGTGTCATCCCCGGAAAATCCTCGGGTACGAGCGCAAACTCACCGTCAGCTTTCACGGCGGGTTGCCTTGTAGTGGCTTTACCTTTGAGGTTGATGTTCAAGCCCTTGCGTAACTTAATCACATTTGCCATAAAAAACTATAGTTAATATTTGGTACTATGCTTTTCAAGAAAAATCATAACGTGGCTCGTTAAAGTATACTTACCTCTTTTAATGCTGCAAAGATATAATTATTTTTTGTAAATAAAGTAAAAATAAGTGAAAAAATGTACGAACTTTCCCTCATGCGATGCAATGGGAAAAGAAAGAGGATAGGAATCAAGTATCTGTCAGAGCCCCGACATAGTGAAAAGAAGCAAAAACACACGCAAAACCGCAGCAAAATAAGGCAATTTCAAAAAAATAATCCAAATGGATTTGCTTTATTGGGAAATATTTGTATTTTTGCAAAAGTCTATGTGAAAAACCGTGAGTCGACGACTCACTTCTATTCATGCTTATCAACCTCCAATAACTTATATACTATGACAACATCCACAGATTCCAAGTCAACAGGAAATCAGCGTCATTACGATGAGTTTCTTGCCGAAATCCGACAATTCGTCGCATCCGACCGTATCTACACCGACGAGCTCCGCACGCTTGGTTGGGGAACAGACGCCAGTTTCTACCGGCAGATTCCCAAAGTAGTGATTCGCAGCGACGGTGAAGAAGAAATCTCCCTTATCCTCCGTCTTTGCTCGAAATACCACTTGCCCTTTACCTTCCGTGCCGCCGGTACATCTTTGTCGGGACAGAGTTGTACCGACTCCGTGCTTATTGTAGCAGGCAAGCATTGGGAGAAATACGAGTTAGGGCCCAACCAAGACACCATCAAGATGCAGCCGGGCATTGTGGGTGCCAGGGTGAATGAGATCCTCAAGCCCTACGGCCGTGTGTTCCCTCCCGACCCTGCCTCGATAGGCAGTGCAATGGTTGGCGGCATCGTGATCAACAACGCCTCGGGCATGAACTGTGGCGTGCATGCCAACAGCGACCGCATGATGGTGAGCGCGCGCCTTATCCTCTCCGACGGAACGATTGTTGACACAGGCAACGAGAAGAGCAAGGAAGATTTCAGGAAGAGTCATCCCGAGTTCATCGCCAAGATCGAGGCATTGCGCGACCGTGTGCGGGCCGACAAGGAGTTGGCCGACCGCATCGCACTGAAATACAGTATCAAGAACGTTACCGGTCTGAACCTGCGTCCGCTTCTCGCCAACGACGACCCGTTCGACATCATGGCCCACTCGATGGTGGGTTCGGAAGGCACTCTGGCATTCCTGTCGGAGGTGACGATGAAAACCCTTCACGACTACAAGTTCAAGGCATCGGCCATGGTCTACTTCCTCACCATGAGAGAGAGCTGTGAGGCGGTGGTGGCCATGAAGAAACTGAAGGCAGGAGAAGAAGACCTGAAGATGAGTGCCGAGAACCTGGTGGTGAAGAGCGCCGAGATGCTCGACTACAAGTCGCTTTCGTCGGTCGACGACCCTGTCTACCTGCAATACAAGAAAGATGTGGATGCCGGCAAGATTGCCGGTGTGGAGCCAGGCGACTACCACAACCTCACCGCCATCCTTACCGAGACGAAGGGCATCACCCACGAACAGCTGCTCGAGAAGATCAGCACCATCCAAAAGTGTCTGAAACAGTTCAACCTCTATATCCCTGCCGAGTTCACCGAAGACCCTGCCATCTATGGCAAATACTGGGCCATCCGCTCGGGCATCTTCCCCTCCGTGGGAGGAACCCGTCCCGTTGGCACGTCATGCCTGATCGAAGACGTCGCCTTCCACATTGACGACCTGCCCGATGCCACCGTGAAATTGCAGAAACTCATCGCCGACCATGGCTATGATGACGCCTGCATCTACGGTCATGCTTTTGAGGGCAATTACCACTTCATCCTGAACCAGAGTTTCAAGAGCGAGAGCGAGGTGAAGCGCTACGAGGAGATGATGCGCGATGTGGCCCGCCTGGTGGTAGAGGAATACGACGGATCGCTGAAAGCCGAGCATGGCACAGGACGCAACATGGCTCCCTTCGTGAAATACGAATGGAAGGACAAGGCCTATGAGGCCATGAAAGAACTGAAGTCGATTTTCGACCCCGAAGGACTCCTCAACCAAGGCGTGATTTTCAACGACGACCCCGAGTGCTTCATCAAATGCCTGAAGCCCCTTCCCGTGCTCGACTATGACTTTAGCAAAGTGCCCGATGGCGGTGTGTATCTGAAACTTGAGGGAGGAAAGGTTTCCACTGCCAAGGAGACGATAGAGGCCGTGAAGCGCGCCAACAAGTGTATAGAGTGCGGCTTCTGCGAAGTCAACTGCATGTCGTGCGGTCTCACACTCTCCTCGCGCATGCGTATCGCCGTGCAGCGAGAGATACGCGAGTTGGAGGCCACCGGTGCCGACCCAGAGCGTGCGGCCCGCCTGCGCAAGCAATACAAATACTATGGCGACCAGACCTGCGCCACCGATGGACTTTGCTCCACCTCATGTCCGATGAAGATCAATACCGGCGAACTGACCCATCTCATCCGTCAGATGGACATGCTCAACAACAAGATGGGCTACAAGGTGGGAGAATTCGCCGCCAATCACATGGGAGGCATCAAGTCGGGCCTTCGCGTGGTGCTCGACGTGGCTCACCTTGGCCATCTGACACTGGGACCGAAAGCGATGACCAGCGTATGCCGTGCCATGAACAAGATGGGTCTGCCCCTCTGGACCACCGCCATGCCCAAGAAGCACAAACAGCCAAAGCCCGGCTCGCATGTGGGCAAGGCCGAGAAAGAAGACCTGAAGGTGGTCTATTTCCCCAGTTGCATCAACCAGACAATGGGACTTGCCAAGGGAGCCCCGGTTGACCTCCCACTGGTCGACGAGGTGTGCAGTCTGCTCAACAAGGCCGGATACGAAGTGATATTCCCGGAAAACATGCACAAGATGTGCTGCGGACAGATCTGGGAAAGCAAGGGCATGCTCGACATTGCCGACCGTAAGAGTGGCGAGTTGGAGGACGCCCTTTGGAAGGCCAGCGAGCAAGGCCGCTACCCGGTGCTTTGCGCCCAAAGTCCCTGTCTGCACCGCATGAAGAAGGTGATGAAGCGCTTCAAGCTCTATGAGCCAGCCGAGTTTATCATGACCTATCTGAAAGACCGTCTCGACTTCCATCCCATCGACCGTCACATCGCGCTGCACATCACCTGCTCGACCCGCGAGATGGGCGTGGCCGACGACCTGATTGCTCTTGCACGTCTCTGCTCCAACAATGTGTACCTGCCCGAGGGAGTGGGATGCTGCGGATTCGCCGGCGACCGTGGATTCACATTCCCCGAGATGAACAAGTATGCACTCCGCAAGCTCCGTCCACAGATTGAGAAGAACAAGATAGAGGTGGGCTATTCCAACAGCCGCACCTGCGAGATTGGTCTGCAGACTAACACCGGCATACCCTACATGAGTATTGTATATCTGGTGAACGAGTGCACGACAAAGAAACAACTGTAAATCACTTTTTTCCTAATAACGGGAGGAGGCCCCTTCACGGGCCTCCTCCTTATTCAATCACAATTACACCACTATGAGAAAAAACCTACGATTCCTTAGCCTCCTGGCCATTGCCATGTTGGCTATGATGGCATGTACGAACAAGGCCACCGAAGAGAACGACGTGAACAATTTCCGCATCAAGCGAGGCACCAACATCAGCCATTGGCTGTCGCAATCCGAAGAGCGTGGAGAGGCAAGGCGCCTGCACATCCAGGAAGACGACTTTGCACGTTTGGATTCGCTGGGCTTCGACTTTGTCCGCCTACCCATCGACGAGGTGCAGTTCTGGGACGAGGAAGGCAACCAGCTGCCCGAGGCTTGGGAACTGATGACCAACGCCATCAATTGGGCCGAGAAGCACCATTTGCGCACCATCGTCGACCTGCACATCATCCGTTCGCACTACTTCAATGCCGCCAATGAAGGCGGAGCCAGCGCCAACACCCTCTTCACGTCGGAAGAGGCTCAGCAGCAGCTTATCAACATGTGGTATGAGCTCTCGGATGTGCTGAAAGGCTACAGTGTTGACTCCGTGGCCTATGAGTTCATGAACGAGCCAGTGGCCGACGACCACGAGCAGTGGAACCAGTTGATCGCCAAAGTACACAAGGCACTTCGCGAGCGCGAACCGCAGCGCACCCTGGTCATCGGCAGCAACCTCTGGCAGGGCTACCAGACCATACAATACCTGAAAGTGCCAGAAGGCGACAAGAACATCGTCCTCTCGTTCCATTATTACAACCCGATGCTCCTCACCCACTACGGCGCATGGTGGACACCACTTGGCAAGTACCAGGGAAAGGTGAACTATCCCGGCATTCTCGTCTCGAAAGAAGACTTTGAGGCAGCGCCCGACTCGATCAAACCCATGTTGGAACCCTTCACCAAGGAGGAGTGGAACATCGACAAGATTCGCGAGGACTTCAAGGACGCCATCTCTGCCGCCAAAAAATACAACCTGCAGCTGTTCTGTGGCGAATGGGGTGTCTACGAGCCCGTGGACAGGGAGCTCGCATACAAGTGGACTAAAGATATGCTCACTGTCTTCGATGAGTTCAACATTGCCTGGACCACCTGGTGCTATGATGCCGACTTCGGATTCTGGGACCAGAAGAAGCACGACTTCAAGGACAAGCCCCTTGTCGACATGCTGATGTCGGCCAAAGGCCTCGAACAGAAATAAGACAGATCAACTTGAGCGAGTTGAAAGGAGTTCTGAGCGAGGTGAATTCGGGCTATTGTCTGCACTCCTGCAATTCCTGAACTCCTGCAACTCCTGAACTCCAATTATCTGATTGATATGGTCGGACCTTTAAGGTATGGGCAAGAGTAGTTTGAACCTGCGAGACCTAGGGGGCATCGGTGGGGTCGTTCCACGAGGCCTTTTCCTACGAAGCGGCAAACTCAGTGTGCTGACTTCCGATGAGTGTGCCCGTCTCTGTGTCAGGCACCATGTGGGTTGTGTCATCGACCTCCGCACTCCCCTCGAGTCGGCTGAGTTTCCCGACCCATTGCCCAAGGATATCACCTACTTGCAAATACCCTTGCTGCACGACTCCACCGTGGGCATTACCCATGAGACAGGCTCCGACCCTATGACAATCATTCGCCAACTGCGCAAGAATCCTCAACGGCTGAAAGAGATGGTGCCCGATTTCAAAACCCTCTACAGGGAAATCGTGACCGACTCTTTCAGCCGCGAGCAGTTGGACAAAGCGGTGATGGTGCTCAAGGAAAATGCGAGGAAAGGAGTCTGCACACTATTCCACTGCACCGCCGGAAAAGACAGGACCGGCATCCTAAGCATGGCCTTGCTCAGGTCGTATGGAGTGAGCGACAAGGAGATTGTGAAAGACTACATGCGCACCAACCGCAGCGCTTTTCTGCCCACACTGAAGAAATGCGTGGGCATATTCGTCCTGACAAGGAACTGGGAACTGGTAAAGACGGCCTACAAGTCGTTCATGGCCGACAAAGAACTCATCCAGACAGCCATGAAGCATTATATTGAAAGCACAACACCTACATCATGAATCAGGAAGAGAAGATCGACGATTACCTCAACAAGCCCTATTGGGTAATAGACCTCTTGCCCGAACAAGTTCCGGCAAATAGCCGCGGACAATATTTCAAGATAGAGCAATATTTCCTACAAGCCTCACAGATGGACATCTTGTGCAGGAAATTCGCCCATATCCTCATGAAGCTCAACTGCTACGACGATATGGAGGTTGTACACCCTATTGACGGAACCACACTCAATCCCTCTCCAGAGAAAATCATGGAATGGTTTGTAGAGAGCACGCAAGAGAAACAATCCCTCTACTTCCTGTTTGAAGAATGGCAAGCCATGATCACCTTCAGCGGCGACGATCTCTATCTGACCGTTTACCACCCATCACCCAAGATGCTGCAATTATTGCACGCTCTGTCGGCATCCGAAGGACTCTTCTTGTGGCAACCACCACAAGAAACAAAATAAGGAATGCCACGAAGGCCGCAGCATTTTGCCTGAAAGAGAGAAAGACGAAGTTAGTAGATTCTCAGACGATGTCCAGGTTTGATGCTATAATCAGGACTGAGGTTGTTCATCTTGTAGAGCGAACTGAGGCGGATACCATATTTCTGTGAGATCAGATACATGCTCTCGCCTGCCTGCACCACATGACATTGGTTCTTGAACCTGGAATCGGCTCTTTTCTGTTTTTTCTTCAAATAAATCACATCGCCATCATGCAGCGGCTCGCCCAACCTTCGCTCGTTGTATTTGGCCAACTTGGCAGGTGCTACACCCAGTTCCTTGCCCAACGATTCGAAAGAGTCGCCATTATGCGAATACACAAAATAATTGTGATTGTATTGCATCACTGAATGAGGAGGATGCACAACCGCCACGGCTCTGTTGTTCACTACAGTATGAATAGGTTGCTCAACTCTTTTGGGAGCCTTCACCCTGTCATATTCATAAAGTTTGTAGGTCTCTATGATGCTGATAAGTCGTTGGGCATAAGAAGGATTAGTGGCGTATCCGCATTCTTTCAGTCCACGGGCCCAGCCTTTGTAATCGGTAATACTGAGTGAGAAAAGGCGTTGGTAGCGTTCTCTGCCTGCGAGGAACTTGCTGTGGTCCTGAAAACTCTCCCTTGCCGAGTCGTAAGCCCTGAAACTCTCTTGCTTCCGGTCATCATCATGCCTCAGCGTACGGCCCGTCCAACCATGGCTCTTGATACCAAAATGGTTGTTTCCGTGAGTGGAAAGATAACTCTTCCCTGCACCACTCTCCAACAAGCCCTGGGCCAACGTGATGGAAGCAGGTATGTGATACACGGCCATCTCCTCGATGGCGATATCTTTATACCTGTCGATGTAGGCCTGGTAATCAGCGTTCCATCTCACATGTTGTGCCAAAGCGGTGAGTGTTGCTGCGAGACAGCAAATCACAACGAAGCAAATTCTTTTCATAATCCTATCAATCAGTGAACCTTTCGTGGCAAATGGCCGTAGTTTTGAATCTGTGGGTTTAAGGTTTTCCCAAGCGCCATATGTAGTAATGTAATGCAAAGATAGACTATTTTTTTTAATTATTTGTTTTTTTTGCTTTATTTAACTACTTTGACTCAACTTGTAACTACTCAGCACCCTATGGTATGAGTAGTTACCTTACTGTTGTACGACAGCAAGTATTGCATTGAATTTGGAGTTTCCATTCTTCATAGCTGTTTCAAACCACCACTAATTTTCTGTTTTATCTTTATCTTCCTTACCCCCCGTTCACTGGCATTGTTGTCGTAAGGCACATGTATCATAGTTACTATGTTTGCAAGTGCTAACACCCCACCTTCTGGCGACAACATGCAAATATGGCGGGATTATACTGCAAAACATAGCCGAATTGTGGGGTGTTCCGCCTGCGGCGGAAAGGTTTTCTTAGCGGACTGGCCCTTCTGAATGCAGTGAGCCGTCCATGGGTAGGGCGGCTCTTTCATCCACTGCTTTCAGCGTGGGCTCAGCCATGTTGCTGGCGGGTTGCTCCTCAGCAGAGCCCGTTTCCTCGTCCGGCTGCGGTGCAAAATTACGAAAAAAAAGGCAAAGGAGGAATTGTTGGGAGGACAATTGCCTGAAAAAGTTGGTACGATAATAATTGGATTGTATTTTTGTAAGTGCAAGTAAACAACATACATTCACAATTAAAACCGTACCATTATGCAAAGGAACAAAATTTCCTTCAAAGGACAAAACATTTACGTCGGAATTGACGTGCATTTGAAGACATGGCATGTGACGACAGTCACCGAGAGTGGCTACAAGTACTCTTTCGCCCAGCATTCTGACGCCAAAGAGCTCTTTGACAGACTGAACAGGAAATTCCCAGATGCGCACTTCCTGTCTGCGTACGAGGCCGGGTTCTGCGGATTCTCCGCCCACTATGCCCTGACAGAGTTGGGGTTTGAGAACATCGTCGTCCATGCTGCTGACATCCCGACCACCGGTAAAGAGAAGGCGATGAAGACGGATGCCGTGGATTCTGAGAAGATAGCTTGGGCATTGAAACGCGGAGAGCTGACCGGCATCTACGTTAAGGACAAACGATACATGGACGACACGAACCTTATGCGCTTGCGCCAGCGTTTTGTTACGGACCTTTCCCGCCAGAAGAACAGGACGAAACACCTGCTATACACGCAAGGGGTGACATACCCCGAGCGTTTCAGGAAGAACCGCACACATTGGTCGCACAACTTCATGTCGTGGCTTCGCAATGAGGTGAGCCTGCTCTCCGAAGAGAAGCGGTCGCTTGTCTTGCTCTGCGACCAGGTTGAGAACACCCGCAGGTCGATTCTGGCGGTCACACGTGAGATCCGCCGCCTGAGCACCACAGACAAGTACAAGGAGAACTACGACCTTCTGGCATCCGTGCCGGGCTTCGGGCTGATCATGTCGATGTCGATGCTGACGGAGTTGGACAACAATGTCGCAAGGTTCCCCAACGAGCGCACGTTCGTGTCCATGCTCGGACTCATTCCGACATGCCATGACTCCGGCGAGAAGAAGGTCAGCGGGGAAAAGACAAACCGGGGCAGCAAGCACCTCGGGCCACTGATCATCGAAACCAGCTGGGTGGCAATATACAGAGACATGGAGTTGGGGGCATACTACTCCAACTGCTGCCAGAGCATGAAGCCTCACAAGGCGATTATAAAGGTGGCGAGAAAGCTCGCATGCAGGGCTTACGCAGTCCTAAAGACTAAGACCAAATATAAATATGAGCAATCATAAAGCGAACATCGCGGAATTGCGTGACAACAGGAATACAAGTCGGACTGACTTCTCATTTTGCAATGACCACTCTCCGTCCCTGATGAGTCTGTAAGACTACATCTTATCATAGGTTGTGGCATTATACTCCAAGATCTGAAGAAGTAATCTGATGAGTGGCTACGGCTCACTACATCTGATAGAAGTTTGATCCGGCATTCCTGTTGCTTACGCAACTCTCCAGGCATGTTGAACGTGTCTGGATGGGGGTTTCTTGTTAAAGGACTTGCAAATTAGTGCGAAAATGAACACAAAACCGTTAAACAACACTAAAATATGACCCAATTATTTGGATTGCAACATAGAGGGGACGGGGAATTTGATACGGATAACTAATTTGACATGTATCAGAGTTATGGGGAATTTGATACGTGGATAACTAAATTGACATATTATTTGGAAATTTAGCTTGTTTTATATATTTTTGCAACGTGTTCATCAAACACAAATAACATCGTGGTTTAAGAATTAGCGTTCAGCTATCGATCTAAGTTTCGAGAATGTAGGAGTTTAAGAAACATGTCATAAAGATGGATAGAGTGAATGCTCACGCGATAGCGTGGGCTTTACTTATCTCATGACATGGGCTTCTCCTACAGCCTTCGAACTGGATTAAGTGAGTCCACGCTTTTTCTATCTAAGGATTTCATCGATAAGGGTATTAATCTCACACCATCTTAGCTGTTATATGCCTCAGGAATATAGATAGTTGTGATTTTGTGTAAAAATGTGAAATCATTTTATTTGGAACATAACACGATATTTTATAACTTTGACAACAAAATATTGGCACATTTAAAAACAAAGACTATGAAAGGAAAAGTGATTATCCTATTGTTGTCGCTTATGACATTCGCGACATCTATGGCGCAGGATGATAACGTCTTGTCCTGCCCCGATGACAACCACCCACATGCCATCGACCTCGGACTTCCATCAGGAACCCTTTGGGCGTGTTGCAACGTTGGTGCTTCCACCCCTGAGGATTACGGCGGCTATTATTCCTGGGGCGAGACGGAGACGAAACCCAACTACACTTGGAGCGATTATCAACACTTTGAGGGCTCATCGAACACCTACCTCAACCTCGGCAGCGACATTGCCGGCACTCAATATGACGTGGCTCATGTGAAGTGGGGCGGCTCCTGGGTGATGCCGACGAAAGAGCAACAAGATGAGTTGCGATACAACTGCTCCTACGAATGGATTCCGGAGAATGGGGTGATTGGTGGCAAGTTCACCAGCAAGATGAATGGCGCGAGTATCTTTCTGCCTGCGGCGGGCGGCTACGGCAATTCTGGCCTCTACAACGTTGGCTCGTACGGCTACTACTGGTCGGCCACGCAGAACCCGTCGCGCTCGGACGGCGCCTACGATCTCTACTTTATTTCGAGCAACGCCGACTGGTTCTACAACTCTCGCTACAGCGGCTCCACGGTGCGCCCCGTCATTAGTGTAACCAATAGCATTTATCTTCCAAAATCATCTTCGGAAATATCAAACCAAGCCATTTACAACATCTACGGCATAAAGGTTGCATCTAACCCGAAAGAAATAGACAACCTTCTCCCTGGCATCTACATCATCAATGGCAAGAAAGTCGTTGTGAAGTGACAGAAAGCAAAGTCGGAATATTGATGTTTGTGATTTTGTGTAAAAGCTGTAATCACTTTTCTTGGAAAATGTCGGTGCTTTGTGTAATATTGCATCCAACATCTAATGTTTACTAAAAATATGACGATAAAGAAATTCTTATCGCTATTAGCCATTTTACTGACATTGATGGCTTGTACAGAGACAGAATACAAGGAGACGGAGAATTATCAACTTCCGAGCATCACCTTGGATTCGTGTGTCGTTGCCTCTGGCAATTCGTTCACAGCCTATATGACTGTGGACAAGGGTGAGGCATTCTTCAATCATAGCGTTCTTTTACTTGTCTATGACGCAAAGGATTTGAGCCATGCGCTTTCTACCATCAACGTGGAACTCAAAGAAGACCGTTTGCAAAAAGTTCAGAAGACGTTCACCGTGCCTGCCACAGACGACGAATATATAGTGAGTGCCGTATTGAAGACCGAAAAGAACTCATTTAAGACAAGGTCGCTCTTTGTCAGTTTGGCAAACATGACCGCCGAAGGTTATCTTCACCTTTGGGGGCAGCCACGCTATTTTGAGGATGTTCGTTATGAGGGGAGAGCATACCCGTCGAAATATGCGACCGATGACATTGCGTTGCACTTCTCCGAGAGCAGGCGTTTTAATATTCTCGTGAAAGCGGCGATGCAAGGCAGACCAGTAGAGGTCAGGGTGGGCAATCATGTCTATCCTGTGGTGTGGGAAAACAGAATTTTTTCAGAGGGAGAAAAGGAAACCGCAGACTGCATGATTGAGGTGACAATGACCGACATTGAGCCAGGCATATACGACGTGGCCCTGCACTGGCCAAGAGTGGAACTCCCATTGTCGAAGAAAATCCGAATCCTGCCTTTGAAAGCTGAAGAGGAGGAGACGACACCATTGAGCCAGTTTGCGGATTTGCCTCATAATGCCAAAGCATCTTTCAGAATAGATGACAAGATGTACTATTACACCAGAATGGAATCTAAAACATTGGTCTCCTGCGACCTCAACACCAAAGAGTGGACCAAACATAAGGACGTGGCCTATGATATCTCGGAGATGGTGGCAATAGGCTCCAAGGCGTATGGCATCACTGAGATATATAAACCTTATGGAGGAAATAGCAACTCGATACAGAACAAACTGTATGAGTACAGTCCCCAGACAGACACTTGGAAGGAATTGGCAGACCTGCCTGTCAAGGGTGAGATGTATCAAATGAAGGTTTTCACCACAGGTGGCAATGTGTATATCTGTGGTGGATATTTTGCTAGCACAAACAAGCAGTTTATGGAGACATGGAAGTATGATATCTCCAACGGTCAATGGACGAGAGTTGCCGACAGACCTACAGAGCAAAGGGTGATGCAGACGGGCAATGGCGAAACCTATGGCTACTTCATGACACCGAAAGGCTTCCTCTGGGTGTATGATTCAAGCAAAAATGAATGGCACAGGGAGACGCAGTTGACGTCGGTTTACCTCTCCTCAAACCAAGAGCAGTGCCTTCTCGAGCATGACGGCAAACTCTTCTATGCTGGTGATCCTGGAAACACAGATTTCGATAGTGGCAACCCTGCCATCTACAACTATGATTTCCAGACTAAGAAATGGGAGTTGTTAGGTCTCTACTCGATTAGGACATTGGGCAATGCCATTCTAACCGCCACCTTCCATAAAGACAAACTCATCTTGGGTCCCATGCTGAAGCGAGCAGACTATTCGGGCACTACATGTATGCACTTCATCAATTTTGACATCAAATGAAAACAAAATCAATTATATCTTCAGTGCTGTTGGTTGTCGTGATATGGCTGACCAACGGTTGCAGTACTGATACTATTTGGGAGGAGATATCCTACGGTCAAGAAGAACCCTCGTATAGCAATGGCGAACTTCCTGCCATGGTGCAGGTTCATACGGACCGTGTCGAGATAACGCTCTATAAGAACCTGACACATTATATTTACCTCGATGGCGTGCTGATAAAGACGCTTGGCAACGAAAAAAAGGTAACGCTGCGTGCACTGACGCCAGACACGGAGTACCATCTGTTGATCACCGCCCTGGAAGGTGAGAAGGTTCTAAAGAAAGAAACAACATTCAGAACACTCAAGTCGTATGCAACTGTTATAGGATGACGTGAGATGGACCTTTACGGGAACAATGAGGAAGTTGTGGATTTTGTCCGCCAGTTTCCTGGAGGCGATTTCCTCGATTTCACTCACAGATACTACAATTATTCCGAAGAAGACTACCGTCTCCGCCGAACTGATGCTGACGGACGGGTGAAGTGGAGAACCAATATAGCTGTTACCCAGGCTTCCCTTTCAGAGGATGGCCATATTGCAGCATGGTCATACGACATGGCATGCAGGGTGAACCCTGAGACAGGTGCCGCATTGTATGAGTACACCCCGGAACTCAAGGACGGTTACATCAACGGTGCCTGTCCGTGCAAGGATGGAGGTATGGCTATTGTGGGTAGAGGCAACACACTCGATAGCTACTACTTCGCGCGCTTAGATGCCAATGGGCAACTGATTCATGAGGAGGAAGGTAATCTTGCCGACGAACTTTATAGTGTTCACGAAATGGCAGACGGCAATGTGGTGGCTATGGGTAAGAATGGCGCACAGACACTGGTGACCATCACCTTCGATGCCTCTGGTAAGGTCATCGACAAGTCATCGGACTATTCGGAAAATAGGGATTTTGAATACAGGTTAACTTTTATTCAGTCTATCAGTGACAACAAGGGCAACACCTATTTCTTGGGATATGGTGAAATAACAACAGGAGGCTCCCACCCATGCCCTATCATTGTCAAGGCGGATGCTCAGGGAAAGATAGAATGGACACGTGTGTTGAATGGTCAATATTCAGCATATCCATCCAATTTTTACTTCATTGAAGATGACAAGTTGTGTGTGCTCTATTCCAGTGACAAGAATACTCACGTGTCATTCATTACCACCGGAAATGAACATTTGCAAGACATAGCCTTCAAAAATAATTACGGTGCTCTCTATGCCTGTCCGGTAAATGAAGAGTATTCTCAGTTCATTCTCTTCGACTGTTTTGGCAGAATTTTACTTGTCGATACCGAAGGGGAATAAATAAGAGAACAAGAATCAATAATCGTTGCACAATCATATATGCATCACAACTAAGGCAGACGGCGGTAATATCTTCTTTCCTGCAGTGTGTAACTCCTTTATGGGTTGTTTTTATTTTATCAAAACGTAACTACTCAGCACCCTATGGTATGAGTAGTTACCTTACTGTTGTACGACAGCAAGTATTGCATTGAATTTGGAGTTTCCATTCTTCATAGCTGTTTCATCGGCACCGTCATCAGTTCGGAAACCACCACTGATTTTCTGTTTTATCTTTATCTTCCTTACCCCCCGTTCACTGGCATTGTTGTCGTAAGGCACATGCGGGTATGTGAGGAAGGTAAACAGATAGTCCTTGACTTTGAGAATTCCCCTTTTGAATCTCTCAAACTCGTCATCCAGGTGTGTGAGACTTTCACCCAGGAGGTTATTCATTTTTGTCTTCAGTATCTTTATCTTCCTTGGCGTGATGCAGCTGTCTCTGCTGATATCCATGGAGTGTCGTATCAGGCGGAGAAATCTCCGTGACCAGTCCTGCCTTGTGTCCAGCTCGTTTAGGTACTCCGCATTTCTCAGCAGATGGGCCAGGCAGACCTGATGTTCCTTGACTTTCATCTTGAAATAACTGTGGTGTCTGTCCGTGACGAGCGTCGAGTTGGGCAGCCCGTCAGGGAATATGGTGTCTATGGCCTTCATGCCCCTTGACTTCATCTGGAACACGTAGGTGAGGGCGTCGTTCTGGAATATCCAGTTCCAGTGCAGCTCCTTTCCAACCGAGGCGCCCGTCTCGTCAGCTCCGACGACAGGGGCATGTTCAAGCTTCTTCCGTATTTCCTCGTATGCCGCGTTTGCCTTGCCGCTGTTTTCCCTGAGTATGTTCTGCACGGTACCCTCGCTGATTTTCTGGCCCGACAAGTCCGAGACGAGCTCCGCAATCCTTTTGAAAGGGATACATTGGACGACATTGAGGTATGTCACGAGCGCACGGATGTTGTCTCCGTACTTGATGCGGCAGTTGGGGGCGTCGCAGTTGTTCACGCAGCCACACTCGCAGACCTTCTCGTAATATTGCTCCTCACTTGCCTCAACGACAAACTTTATGTCGATGACCTGTGTCTTGCGGATCTTCCTATACTGTACGCCGTCCAGTGAACGGCCGCAGCACGTGCAGTACGCCGGCTCATGCTTTATGATCCTGTCCGGTGTGCTGACAGACTGCAGCGTGCTTCCCCTGTGTCCGAGCTGGCCGCCGCTTGGCTTCCCGCTCGGCTTGCGGAGAGACTTGGTCCTGCGGAGCTCACGGGCGGCGATGCTTTCCTGCGTCGGAGGGATGCTGCTGTTGCTGCTGTTCTTCTCTGGCTTTCCCGGCGCATTGGACGAATCGTCCTCGCCGTCGCTGCCATCTTCCAGTTCCTTAACCCGGGATTTTGCATCGGCAAGTTCCGACTTGGTCGAGGCAAGCTCCATCTTCAGATTGTGTATCTCCACGTCCTTCCTGCCTATGACGCGGTTGAGACGCCCGATCTACTCGTTCTTCTCGGAATCAGACTTCTCAAGTTTACGCAGACGCTGGTTGATCAAGCGCAGAACATCTTCTATGTCAGTACACTTCTTTGCCATTTCCAGACGCAAAAA
Source organism: uncultured Prevotellaceae bacterium (assembly GCA_902786665.1). Taxonomy (GTDB): domain Bacteria; phylum Bacteroidota; class Bacteroidia; order Bacteroidales; family Bacteroidaceae; genus Prevotella. Next base: position 34,082 of record CADADN010000062.1, read on the forward strand.
TAGGCATCTTCCATGAAATGGCAAAATGTGGATTCACATCCTTTAACGGTGAATTCGAATTTTCGGAAAACGCAAAACACCCTCTCGCCGACGATAATCTCTTTGAGGGTGATAATTGACGACGTGAACTTGCCTGAACCATGACAAACTTCACAAATCCAAATTAGGACCAATATACACCGCCATTGTGTAAATGCATCCAAAGGACACCCAACAATCAGAGGTACTGGAAAAACGCAAAATCCGATTTATGATTTGTTAACGAACATTTTTCCGGAGTACTCACAACATGTACATTGTAAATAGGGGGTGCTGAGTAGTTACCTCAACTTTCGCAGTTGAGAGAAGTTCAGAAGTTAAAGAAGTTCAGGAGTTCAGACATTACCACAACAAACAACCTTTGAGCTTAGCGAGGTGTATTCGGACTATTGTCTGAACTCCTGCAACTCCTGAACTCCTGAACTACAAAAAGTTGAGCGAATGCGATACTTCAATACTTTGATTTTCAATCGAAGGTAGGCTTCGGTTCAGAAAAACAAAAAATATTTTGTTTTTCACTCACCTTGCACTACCTTTGCAAAATGAATACCTGGAAAAAGAATCTAGAAGAGACCAAACAGCATTATATTGACTGGTGGAATCATAAAGGCATCGTGCTGAACATGTGGGAACACTTTCAAGAAGGAGTGCGGCCCCATGCCGACGTGCCTGCTCCACCATCCCCCGTCGACCTCAACCAAAAATGGTTCGACCCTGAATGGCGTGCACAATACCTCGACTGGTATGTGGCACACAGTTCGCTGAAAGCCGACATGCTGCCCGTAGCCAACACCCAATTGGGCCCCGGTTCGCTGGCCGCCATTCTCGGAGGTGTGCTTGAGGGAGGCGAGGACACCATCTGGATTCACCCATCGCCCACCCCCACCGACGACATCCGTTTCGACCCACGTCACCCCAACTGGCTGCTGCACAAGGAATTGCTCACTGCATGCAAGCAAAGGGCACAAGGTCATTACTATGTGGGCATGCCCGACCTGATGGAAGGTCTGGATGTGCTGGCCGCCCTTCGCGGCACCGACAATGTGCTGCTCGACACGGTGATGCGCCCCGAACTTCTTGAGAACCAGCTTCAGGCTGTCAACGACATCTATTTCAAGGTATTCGACGAACTCTACGATATCATTCGCGAGGGCGACGAGATGGCCTTCTGCTATTTCTCGTCATGGGCACCTGGTAAGATGTCGAAACTGCAGAGCGACATCTCGACCATGCTGAGCACCGATGATTTCCTCCGGTTCGTGCAGCCCTACATCAGGCAACAGTGCCAGCGCATCGACTACACCCTTTACCACCTCGACGGTGTGGGTGCCATGCATCACCTCCCCGCTCTCCTTGAGATAGAAGAACTTGACGCCATACAATGGACCCCAGGAGTTGGGCAGCCACAAGGCGGTTCTTCGAAATGGTATTCCCTCTATCGCCAGATTCTGGAAGGCGGAAAGAGCGTGATGGCCTGTTGGGTAACGCTCGACGAGTTGCGCCCATTGCTCGACCATATTGGCGGCGAGGGGGTGCACATCGAGATGGACTTCCATAACGAGCGGGAAGTGGAACAAGCCCTTCGCATCGTTGAGGAGTACCAAACAAGCGACCATCGCAAGGAGAAGGAACCGAGTGACACCATCCGGTTGAAGAGCAGCAAGCCCTCGTTGGCAGAGGTCGCTGAGAAACGGATACTCATTCTCGATGGAGGCATGGGTACGATGGTACAACGCCACGGACTGCAGGAAGAAGACTTCCGTGGTGAACAGTTCGCCCATCACCCCGTCTCGCTAAAAGGATGCAACGACCTGCTGTCGCTTACCCGTCCCGACGTGATAGGAGGGATACACCAGAAATACCTTGAGGCAGGCGCCGACCTGATAGAGACCAACACCTTCAACGCCCAGCGCATCTCATTGGCCGACTATGGCCTGGAAAGCGAAGTGCGCGAAATCAACCTGGCGGCCTGCCGCATAGCCCGCGAGATGGCCGACCGTTTTTCCACTAGTGAGAAGCCTCGTTATGTGCTGGGGTCGGTAGGACCTACCAGCAAAGTATGCTCCATGGCCACAGGTGGTTCGCCCGCCCTCAGCACCCATCTGCTACACGATGCCTATATTGAGCAGATGGAAGCCCTGCTTGAGGGAGGTGTCGACACCGTCCTCATCGAGACCATATTCGACACCCTGAATGCCCGCATCGCCATAGACGCTGCGACAGAGGCCATGAAGAAGGAGGATCGCGAAGTGCCTATCATGTTGAGTTTCAGCGTTTCCACCCCCGATGGACACAACATGCTCGGACAATCGGTAACGGAGTTTCTCTCCACTATTCCCATCGACCAGGTGTTCTCGATAGGCATCAACTGTCTGGCCGACATCAAGGCATTCACCCCCTTGGTCAAAGAACTAGGCGAGCGGTTCCCCAAGCTCATCACGTTCTATCCCAATGCCGGAATGCCCGACGACGAGGGCCATTATAACGTGACACCAGAGGAGATGCAATGCCTTGTATGGCCTTTGGTAGAGGGACATCACCTGAACATCCTCGGTGGATGCTGCGGCACTACCGACGCCATTATCAGCGCTTTCGAGACGCTGACCCATCCCCTGCCTGGCATTTTCGTCTCACCCCATCGCCCCAGGAAAGAGAAAGAAGTCCGTCACTACCGTCGTATCGGCATTTCCAGCCAACCATCGCCTTCCCCTGCCCCATCGACACCATCCACCCCAAGACAACGCCTCTACCATGCCATTCTCGAAGGTGTGGAGGCAGATGCCTCACAGGCTGCACAGGAAGCCATAGCCGTAGGCAACAAGGCCGAGGAACTTGTCAACGACGAGATGATCAAGGCGATGAGCGACCTGGGCAAGCAGTTTGAGGAAGGTCAGGTCTTCGTGCCCCAACTGCTCATGGCCGGCCGTGCGATGAAAGAAGCATTGAAGGTAGTGCGTCCCGCCATGGCCTCAGCCACCCTGACGACACGAGGCAAAGTGCTGATAGGCACCGTGAAAGGCGACCTGCACGACATTGGCAAGAACCTGGTGGCCTCGATGCTTGAGGGGTGTGGGTTTGAGGTGGTGAATATCGGCATCGACGTATCGGCCAGCCAATTTGTGGAAGCCGTGCGTGTGCACCGTCCGCAAATCCTGTGTCTGAGCGCCCTCCTCACCACCACCATGGGTTATATGAGAGAAGTGATTGGAGCCCTGGAGGCTGCCGGACTTCGCGACCAGGTGAAAATCATCATCGGTGGTGCCCCCGTGAGCCAGAAGTTTGCCGACGAGATAGGTGCCGACGGTTATGGGAGCAATGCCAACGCGGCCGTGGAAGAAGCCAAGCGACTCATGGGCAAATGACTCATCGCTTACGTAACTTGCACTTTGGCATCTTGCACAATGCGCAAGCATAATCCAAACGGCGCACTTCCGTGCCCAACCCAATCACCCCACTAACCGTTTTCAGTGGCGACATGACGTATTGGGCGTTGAGGGTCACCCCGCAGGTGTCATCCCCCAACAAGCGGAAAAGCGAAGACTGGTCGCTCACCGGCCATTGGCAATAGCCCGGAGAGAACCGATTGGTATGGTGCCACCCCAATTTGTCGATATTGTCCTGGAGAAGATGCTCCATCTGGTCGGCACAATGCTCCGCCATCACGCTGCCAATAGCATCGGCTATGTATGAACCGAGCATGTCGCCCTCAGCAAAATGCTGTTTCTGCAAGGCCTCCACCTCGCGGCCCGCCGTGGCCACGAAAAAAGCGAACGCCTCAGCGCCCTGCAGTTGCCGGGCAATTGTCTTGCCCACATGCAACGTCACGTCGCCCACCTCAAGGGTGCTGGCACCCAGTGAGCCATAGGCAGTGACATATCCGAAGCAAGGACTTGCCACCTCACCCAGCCGATTGAGCATGGTTGCTGTCAGTTCGGCCACCACATCGGGAGGCGACACGGCATCATAGCCCATCTGCCTGAAGACATCCTCTTCAAGAATATGCAAACAATCAAACGACAATGATTTTTCCGTCATTTTCTCCCAAACTATGCGATTCTGCCTACAAATATACACATTTCTGCAATCACCTCGCATAATATCAAAGATTTTAAGTAATTTTGTAGCGGATTAGCATCAGGCACCTGACTTCCGTGATGGAAAAGTCAGAATGGTTGCATAGATTGATGAATTGACCATGAGGTATTACATAGCCCTATTTGTATGTTTTGCCATCAGTTGGGTGGCATCGCCGGTTTCCCTTGCACAGGAGTCCACCACGTCTACGACCGCTGCAAACAGCGGTCATCCGATGCATGTGGTGATACTTGGCGACTCCAACACCTGGATTGGCGGCGACGACTGCGACAAGCCCAGAGGTTGGAACAAATGGTTTGCGGATGTCTTCCAGCCCTTGTCGTGCAAGAGTTACGCCCGCAGTGGCGCCACATGGACCAACACCATCCAGACACGCAAGAACCCCAATGAGGACATTGCCGTATTGGGCAACGACAATGTCATCTACAACCAAATCGTGAGGCTCCTGGCCGCTTGCGACCAAGGTATCCAGCCCACCCCCCAACTCATCATCATCGCAGCCGGCACCAACGATGCCTGGTTTGTGAAGAAAAGGCCCCGGGTATTCGCCAAGTCTGCCGACCAGGCCTTTGCCGACAAGCGTCCGATGACCACGAGAAAGCCCAGTCTGGTGCTTACTCTTGCCGAGTCGGTGAGATATGGCTGCGAGTTGCTTGCACAGCGGTTCCCGCAGGCGCAAATCATATTGCTCACCCCCCTTCAGGCCGTCCAAGCCACCACTGCCAACCTCAAGAAAGCCAGCGACATCATTGAGCAATGTGGCAGAAAAATGGGGTTGGGCGTGGTGCGCCAAGACAGGGAATGCTGCGTGAGGCGTGCCGATGAGATGAAATCGAAGCGATACACCACCGACGGTGCCCACACCTCGGAAGAAGGAGCCCGGATCAACGGCACCTACCTGGCGAAACGAATCAGCGAATTACTCCACCAGTCCAACTAACAAAACCGCATGGTATTCTCAGACCTCTTCTTTCTGTACGTGTTCCTGCCATCCTTTGCCCTGCTCTACCTGCTGGGCACATGGATAGACAAGTCGGCCGCAAAAGGCGGCCAGTTGTCGTGCAGGGCAAGGAATGCCGTGCTCGTAGCCTTCTCCTTCATCTTCTACGCTTGGGGAGAGCCCGTTTACGTTTTCCTGATGTTGGTCTGCGTCATCATCAATTTCTTCATCGGGAGAAGCATCGACCACCAGGACAAGTACCGCAAGGCGATGCTGACTCTTGGCGTTGCCTGTAACCTATGCATCCTCGGAATCTTCAAGTATGCCGGATTCTTCGCCAACCAACTGCAGGCATTAGGCATCTCCGTTCCCACGCCCCATATCTCTCTCCCGATAGGAATCAGTTTCTATATCTTCCAGTCGATCTCCTATCTGGTAGACGTCTACCGCCGCGACTCCCACTCACAGAAGCGGTTTGTCGACCTGTTGCTCTACATCTCCATGTTCCCGCAACTCATCGCCGGTCCTATCGTCAGATACCAGACTGTGGCCAACCGTATCACCGACCGCCACGTGACCGCCGACGACGTGGCCGACGGCATCTACCGTTTCCTCCGCGGTCTGGCCAAGAAAGTGATTCTCGCCAACCAACTCTACGAGATCTCACACCAATTCCTGGATGGAAAATTCGACGAGTTGAGCATGGGCAGCGCATGGATAGGCATCATCGCCTTCACCCTGCAGATCTACTTCGACTTCTCGGGCTACTCTGATATGGCCATCGGCCTGGGCCGCTGCATGGGATTCCGGTTCAACGAGAACTTCGACCATCCCTACTGCAGCAAGTCAATTACCGAGTTCTGGCGCCGCTGGCACATCTCGCTGGGTAGTTTCTTCCGCGACTACCTCTACATCCCATTGGGAGGCAACCGCCGGCATCAGGCCCTCAACATCCTTGTGGTGTGGTTCCTCACCGGCATGTGGCATGGTGCCAGCTGGAACTTCATCATCTGGGGTGTGCTCTTCGGCATCATCGTCATGGTGGAGAAATACACCCTGCTGAAGAATCCCGGCAAGGTGCCCTCCGCCCTACTCCACTTCTACTGCATGTTTGTCGTGGTGGTGAGTTTCGGTATATTCTACTACGACGACTTCGCCCGCATGACCTCCTTCTTCCATGTCCTCTGTGGAGGAGCCGCCACGATTTTCGACGGAGTGTCGAAAGCCGCCATTCTCGACCACTTCTGGCTATGGGTGGCCGCCATCGTGCTGTGCATGCCAGTACGCCAACAAGTAGCACAGTATTTCGACCAGTGTACCAGTGGCGTGCCTGTTATCAACCGCTACGTTAGCATGCTGGCCCGACTTGCCGCATCGGTTGTCATCCTGGTGCTCTGCACCGCACTTCTTGTAGGCGCCACCAACAATGCATTCATCTATACAAGATTCTAGAACCACCATACTCAATGAAAAGAAAAAAGACAATCATCCTGACATACATCGCCATGATGGCCCTCGTGCCATCAAGCCTCTGCGCACAAGAGCCGACATCGGGCAACAATGAGGCCTCCACCGATACCGCCACCTTCGTTGACGGAAGATACGTCAACCGCGTATGCCCTGACGCCAGTTTCCGACAGCCCAAGAGTGGCATCTTCATCATCGGGTCGGGCCCCGACATCCGGGTAACCAGCGCTTTCATGGGCACACCAGAAGGCGGTACGGCCTATACCGATGCCGTGAACGAGTACCGCAGACGATTGGGCAACAACGTGCGTATCTACAGTATGATCCTTCCCATCGCCTCGGCCTACTACACCCCTGATGCCGGACTGCAGTACACCCGCGACCAGAAGGCCACCATCGATGCGATGTACAACCGGATGGACGGCGTGACGGGAGTCGACGCTTTCACTGCCCTGGCCTGGCATGTGAGAGAGCCCATCTACCTGCGCACCGACCACCACTGGGCTCCCCTTGGCGCATACTATGCCGCAGAGGCCTTCGCCAAGGCCGCCGATGTGCCGTTCTACCACCTGAGTCATTACGAGGAGCGTGCCGTTCATCAGTTCCTAGGCACCATGTATACCGTCTACACCAAGGACCCTGCAGTGGGAAGAGCCCCTGAAGACTTTGTATACTACATGCCACTCGACGTGGAATACACCACCACCGCCATTACCTATAGCCTGGGAAAGAACAGGGCGGTGACTGGCCAGAACGGTCCGAAAGAAGTGAACTTCTTCAGGGAATACAAAGATGGCAGCCACACCGCCTACTGCACCTTCATGGGCGGAGACTCCAACACCACCAAGGTAGTGACATCGACCAAGAACGGCCGCCGGCTCCTCATCATCAAAGACAGCTACGGCAATGCCCTTCCGGGCTACCTGTTCTACTCGTTCGAGGAGATCCATGTCATCGACTTCCGCTACTTCCCTGGCAATGTGGTGAAATACATCAACAGCAACGGCATCACCGACCTGCTCTTCGCCCATTGCATCTCGCTCGCCTACTCGGCCAAGACCGGCCAAGGCATACAACGCATGCTCAACCGCTAAACACAGCCCCCAAAACGTCTGCCACTCCAGCCATGCACAACAAAATCTACATCACCGTGATGAGCGTGGTCTTCATAGCCGCCACCATCATCCTCACCACGTTTCCCCGCCCCAAATACTCTGAGGTGGAGAAGCGCGACCTGGCCCAATTCCCAGAATGGAGTGTGAGCAAGTTGGCCCAAGGCACATGGACCAGTGAGGTATCGTCGTGGTTCAGCGACAGTGAGCCCTACCGTGAGCGCCTCATGACCCTGAGCATGAAGATCAAGGACCTCGAGCGGTTGGTGCTCTCCGACGACAACGTGACCTTTCATGCCGCCGACGACATGATGGAAGAAGGTGAGATGGAAGAGGCGGTGGAGGAAGAAGAGGAACTGGGCAAATACTCCAACAATGTGTCGACCGAGGGGAAGGCCAAGATGGCCCATGCAGGCATCATCATCGTGGGTAGTGGCAGCAATGTGCGTGCGCTGATGGCCTATGGAGGAGTGAATGGAGGAGGCAAATTCGCCAAGATGGCCAACACCTACCAAGAAGAAATTGGAGAAAGGGTGAGAATTTACGCTATGGTGATACCCAACGCCGCGGAGTACTACCTGCCCGAGAGTTGGAAAAAACGCTCCAAATCACAACTGGCCACCCTGAAGAGCATTCAGGAGCAACTCTCACCCGACGTCACCTTCGTGAATGTGTACAACACCCTTGGCAACCACGCCGACGAACCCATCTTCCTGCGCACCGACCATCATTGGGCACCCCTTGGCGGCTATTATGCAGCCGCGGAGTTTGCCAAGTCGGCCGGTGTCGACTTCAAGGACCTTGACAGCTACGAGCGCAAGGAGGTGAAGCGCTTCGTCGGTACGATGTATGGCTATTCGAAAGACATCTCCATCAAGGAAGCCCCTGAGGATTTCGTATACTATGTGCCGAAGGATATCGAGTATACCACCACCTACCTGACCTATACCACCAACAAGGACTACAAGATCACGAAAGTGTCTGGTCCTACCACCGAGCGCTTCTTCTACCGTTTCAAGGATGGTGGGTCGGGAGCCTACAGCACATTCATGGGCAGCGACCAGCGCGTGACCCACGTGAGCACATCGGTGGGAAACGGCAGGAAAGTGCTGATTATCAAAGACAGTTTTGGCAACACCATCCCCGGCTATCTTTTCTATTCTTTCGAAGACATTTTTGTCATCGACAACCGTTATTTCCACCTCAACTTGAAAAAGTACATCGAGCAGCAGGGCATCACCGACCTGCTCTTCGCCTGCAGCACCTTCAACGCCTATGGCAACGCCTTCAGCAAGAACTGCCTGGAAATACTCCACCAAGCCGATGGCAAGAGTATCGTGAAATAACTCACGCCAAGGTGTATTTGGCCACTTACCTTATACCTATTTTATAAGTGGAGCCGTCGGCCCGTCTGATAATATTGATTCCCTTTCGTGGCACATTGACACGCTGTCCGTCGATGGTGTAGACACGTGACGGCAATGCGGAGCGTCCCTCATCGCCATTAGTGAGTTGAGGAATGTCGAGCTGCTCATCATACCAGTTCTTGTCGAGGAAAGCCACCCGTTTCTGTATCCAATCCTTGAGGTAATCGATTTCCTCGCCATATGTCTGCCCCACGAAATAATTGGGCCACACATTCTTGCCTATTATCCTCCAAGCCTGCTGGTTGCGGTCTACTGCCCCCTCACTGGTCAGTTTCGTTACCAAAGAGTCGATGACAAACTCGATGTGCTCATCAGAATAATCCTCCTGCCGATACTGCGTCCACCGCGTTTTCAACTGTCTCACATACTCCGGGTCGCTCATCAGCCGCTGCCACCAGAACGGCACCACATTGCCATCCTCATAGGCATGCCTGTCGTTGAACTCATACTGCCACTTGTCGGTGCGGTTGCCCTCATAATAGTTGGCATTGCCGAAAGCAATATTCATGTCCCAGAGCGACATCTTCCAACGGTGGTCAAGTCCCTCATTCTCAGCATGGGTCTTGCTCATCTTGTAGATATTGGTACTCAACCGGTAACCGTCAATATTGAAAGCGAACTCCGTGGATAGTTGATAGTCGATGAACGACGTGACATCGATGTATTTGGCATACCCCAAGTCAGGATCCGTATAATTGTTGGAAGCCAAGGCCGTTTCCATCTTGTCGAGTTCGTTGATCATGGCCAGTCGGGTTCCCCCAGGAAGAGTGGTAAAATCCTCATACTCAGGCGATTTGTACTGGAAGCAAATGGAGCGCCAATTGATGCGGGTGCCGTTGTTGAAAACGGGCCGCTGCTTGGAATAGTAGACATGAGGCTCGTCGGGGCGGTCGATCTCGAAATGATAGTCGCCTGTAAGGTCGCCATTATCCTCGCCGGGGTCGTTCAGCGGAAGCCTATGCTTGCCTTTCCGCACCCGCTCACTGAGGATATAGACACCATAATATGTGCCATCGAGGAAGAGTTCGCAGAACCGGGCATGGGGAACGAAATCGAAATAGCGGCGGGCCAGGTCGAACGAGAGCACGTCGCGTATCATGCTCTTGTCGGAATAAGGTGCCAGGAGCACCCAGTCGTTGTCCTTTCCCATTCCCAAGAGTTTGGCCTTGAGTTTCTCTCCTCCCTCCTCGAGCGGTTTGTCGATAAGTTTGATGGAATACGGTTTTTTGTCGGATGCGTCGAAGGAAGAGTTTCCCCTGTACTTGATGGCAGCATACCCATCGTAATCAATACGTTGGCCAGGGTGGGTCACCGTATCGGCATAATTGAGTTCGCCCTCGCCATTATCGATGATCTTCATTCTGGCAGTGATGCGCTCCTCACGCAAAATCATCGTTGTATTGACGTTGATGAAGACGATTGGAAGATTGGTCTGCGTGAGACGCACGTACTTGTTGGCAGGAGGATAGTTGTCCCACCGCTGCGCATGTGCTCCAAGAGAGACACAAACCACCGAAAGAATCAAGAACGAGAGCCTAACAGCCCATCTGTTGGATAATGATATAGGGTGAAGAAAACCTTTCATACTACACAAGACAAACAATTGAATTGCAAAATTAGCAATTTTTGCCTTGATGGAGAAAAGGATGGGCGTTTTTTAACACTGTTACGCCATATACAGGAGTAAAAGACAAGGGCAAGCCGCTTCAGGCCTGCCCTTGAACTATATAAGTGAAAAAGGATGTCACGAATTAGTCCTCTACTACCACTGGCTTGTATTTGGGCACCAGAGTCTTCATCACGATCCAACCGATGAGATAGGCCACTGCGCAGAAGCAGAAGACAATCATATAGGCTGCGGGTTTGCCCTCAAATCCTAAGAATGTGAAAGCGGAGCCCTGGCCCTCGGCATAATCAAACAGGTTGCCAGAGATTTTGTTGATGAGCATAGAGCCCAAGCCACCTGCCATGGCACCGATACCAGTGATGGTGGCAATGGTGGATTTGGGGAACATGTCGCCCACGGTCGAGAAGATATTGGCCGACCAGGCCTGATGTCCAGCACCAGCCAGACCAATGATGATGGCAGGCCACCATGCTGGGTCGATAGGGCTGCCCTCCCACATGGCCAGAGGCTGTGCGAAGAGTGCGAACAGTGGGAAGAAAGCGAAGATAAGCATAGCCAGCATACGGCCGGCATAAGGATTCATACCGCGCTTCTCGACAAACAATTTGGGAAGGTATCCGCCGAAGATGGAAATGACGGTAACGATCAGATAAAGCGTGAAGATGAGCAGCTGTCCCATTGTGGAACTCGACTTGTAACCGAACTGGTCGGAGAAATATGCAGGTGCCCAGAAGAGGTAGAACCACCAAACACCATCGGTCATGAATTTACCCACGATGAACGACCAGGTCTGCTTGAAGGTGAAACACTTGGCGAAACCGATAGCCGGTCCTTCGTCGTTGGCTTCTTTCGGGTCTTCCTCGGTCTCGGCGTCCTGATTGATATAAGTAAGCTCGGCAGCGTTCACATGCTTGCTCTTATTGGGCTTGTCGTAAACAAACACCCACAATGCCATCCAAATGAATCCGAGTCCACCAATGATGATGAAAGCCATCTCCCAACCGAAAGCCTCGGCCAATGGCGGAATACTGATAGGAGCGGCAAGAGCACCTACCGATGCGCCGGCATTGAAAATGGAAGTGGCGAAGGCACGGTCTTTCTTTGGGAAATACTCTGCCGTCACCTTGATGGCAGCAGGGAAGTTTCCACTCTCACCCAACGCCAGGACGGCGCGGCAGAAGAGGAACAGATAAACACTGACGGTGGCGATGCTCACTGCCAAGTCGGAACCAGCCTTAACAGCACGGAGCGCGGTAACGCTCTCAAGGCCCACATATTCCATGGTGACCCATCCACATGCAGCATGGAGGCATGCGCCAAGCGACCACACGAAGATGGCCCAGAGGTATCCTTTCTTCGTACCCATCCAATCGATGAACTTACCTGCAAAGAGGCAGAACACCGCATAGAGAATGGAGAAAACCGCTGTGATGGTGCCATAGTCGCCATCAGTCCAGTGGAACTCAGGGGCAATGAAGTCCTTCCACGTGAGTGAGAGCACCTGACGGTCCATATAGTTGACCGTGGTAGCGAAGAACAACATCGAGCAAATAATCCAACGATAGTTGGTCATTTTAGTAGTTTGAATTGGACTCATTTTTTTGATATGATTAGTTTGATTTTCCAAATTTGTGCAAACTTACACAAAAAAAACGAAATACTCACCTCTTGCCGTGAAAAATATGTGTGTAAAGATGCAGAAAGCCCTCAAAAAAGCACAAATATCAGATGATGATGCGCGTTTTATGGTAATTCTCACGAAATTCCGTGGGGCTACATCCCTTCTTTTTCTTGAAGATGCGGTTGAAGTTGCTGAGGTTGTTGAAACCGCACTTGAAACTGATTTCCGACACACTCTGGGCCGTGTCGACAAGCATACGTGAGGCGGCCCCCAGGCGGATGTCGATAATATATTCCGTGAGATTACGGCCAGTGTGGAGTTTGAAGAACCGGCTGAAGGCGCTGGGACTCATCCCGGCGATATCGGACAGTTGTGGCAGGCGTATCTCGTCCTGGTAGTTCTTACTGATGAAGTTCTTCACCTTGAGTATCCTGCGGCTGTCGTCCTCGACAGCGATTTTGGCAAAACTGGAGGAAGCCAAAGGTTTGGCACCAGGACATTTGGAAAGTTCATAGAGAATGGTGATGAACTGAGTGACCGCATAGAAGCCCTCCTTGATGCTGCTCAGCGAGTCGAGCAAGCCATAGACCTTCATGATGGCATTGAGCGGGAAACTGAGTCCCTTTTGTGCCTCGTTCATCATTTTCCGCATAGAGAGGAACGGTGTACGGGCAAAGAGCGACTCCTCTGTCATACGGAAATCGAACTGCACGGTAATCTCCCGGATCTCCTCACTCGTGCAAGTGTTTTGCTCCCACACATGCTCCAAGTCGGGGCTGGTGATGAGCACCAGGTCGTACTCGCCTATCACCTCGCTGCTGTCGCCCACGATGCGCCTCACACCAGGAGCATGCTCCACGAAATTGAGTTCAAAAACCTCATGGTTATGGATGGGATAGGTGAACTCTTTCTTCCTTCGGTCGGCAATATAGAGCACATCCTTTCCCATCAAAGGTGTAATCTCATGAATAATTTTCCTCTCTTCCATTGGTTGCGTGTGTTATTCTAGAGGTGATGAACCCCAAAAGACAGTTCTGGAAAAAACGTTACGGGAATCAGAGTTTCAAACTTTTGAGAATCTCGCTCATTTTCTGCAGCGTGGCCACCCTCGTTGGAACAAGCGGCAGGCGCAGCACATTCTCAATGAATCCCATCTCATGAAGCAAGGCCTTGACTCCGGCCGGGTTGCCATCGACGAACAGCAGGCTGTAAAGGTCGGTGAATTTGTGGTGAATCTTCCTTGCGGCAGCATATTCGTTGTTGAACTCCAGGCGAATCATGCGCGAGAACTCCTTGGGCAGCGCGTTGCCAATGACCGAGATGACACCTACCGCGCCACAAGCCACCATAGGATAGGTAAGCGAGTCGTCGCCACTGAGGATATCGAAATCATCGGGTTTGTTCTTGAGTATCTCGTCTACAAGTTCCAGACTGCCGCTGGCCTCCTTGATAGCCACGATATTCTCGCAGTCGCGTGCAAGACGGCAAGTGGTCTCAGCCCTCATCAAAATACCCGTACGCCCAGGAACGTTGTAGAGCACAACGGGAAGTGATGTGGCGGCGGCTATGGCCTTAAAGTGCTGATAGAGTCCCTCCTGAGAGGGTTTGTTGTAATAGGGACAAACGCTGAGAATACCATCGACCCCCTTGAAGTCACCATTGCGCAGCTCCTCCACCACAGCGGCGGTGTTGTTTCCCCCGCATCCCATAAGGATGGGGACGCGGCCTTTAACCTGATTGACAATGAGGTTCTTGATGGTGAGTTTCTCTTCGGCAGTGAGGCAAGGAGTCTCACCCGTGGTAGCCAGGATGCAAAGGAAATCAGCGCCATTGTCAAGCTGATAGTCTATCAACCTCGTCAGTGCCTCGTAATCGACACTTCCGTCGGTCTTGAATGGTGTCACCAATGCTATGCCCAGTCCCTTGAAGATATTCTGAATAGTCATGATTTTGCGAAAAAATATTACGGCCGTCGCCGTGAATTACAATTTGGCAGCAAAATTACGAAAAAAGGATGAAAAAAGCGAATAAATGGGCGAGATAAACTACAATAACACATCAAAAAAGCCAATGGGGGTAAAGTGACTGCCTTTCTGGAGACCTTGGTCACGGCTCAGGGCCGGGCTATGCACACTTCGCCAAACAACCTCATAGGCTGGCCTTTAGCCGCAATAAAGCCATAGGCTTCTGCCTGTCCGCCATTGGCGATAATGGCATTGCGCAGAGCGTCGGCTTGGCTTGAGACATAAGCCACTACCCTTCCCTCGCGGAGGATGGAGATGGCAGAATCGTCGGATGCCACAGCCACGGCACGGAAAAGGCCAAGGTCGCGCTCTCCTACAGTATCATCTATAGTGATATCGCAATGCACGTATCCTTTCTTCACCATCAACTGTATGGGCTGGTCGTAATCGTGGAATGGTGAGTCGTCATGTGGGGGATGGTCGATGTCGAGAATACCATTGAAGACCCAATCGTGTCCACTATGCCTGAATTGCTCAGGCTGATAATCGGATTTCTCGTCAGAGCGTTTCCTTCCAAATAGAATTCCAAGGATCAGGACGGTAACCAAAATGATAATAATATATAGTGTCATGACAAACAATTTGGGATGATAATAAATAAAGATATAGATTTGAGGCGAAGATAGTCAAAAACGCCCAACATGCAAAATGATTTTCATGATTTTTGCTTTATTTGGTGATTAATTTGTAATTTTGCAATCATTTTCAATAGCCATACATTATGATGACAAGGGATTGTGAACTTTTCCGACATTTCTCTACGGTTTTGGGCACCAACAGCGCCAAGAAGACCTGTCGCCGCAAAAACCGCCTCCAGCCCATGCGTCGGCTGATGCTTTTGATGTTGCTGTTTGGTTGCTGTGCCTCGACGAGTGTCATTGCCGACGAGACACCCAACGCCCAGCAAGCCCGCCGCATCTTCAACCACACATACAACATGGTATTTGGTCCTCAGGGCAGCACGCTGCAATATAATGTCAACATCATCGGTGTGATGAAGGTGAAAGGGAGGATATGGTACAAGGGCAAGAAAAAGAGGTATGAGGAATCACGCTACCTCAGTTGGAGTGACGGTGTGAAATACAGCCGTGTGGACATGAAGAAAAAGACGGTGACCCTTTTCGACGCCAACAATCCCCAAAGAGAAAAGTATGAGAGCAAGTTCACGTTCAACCCCTTGGATTTCGACTACTATGTGGAAGACGGGGGCACCGACTTCATCGTGACTCTCAATGCCCACAAAAAGGCGAAATGCAACATCAAGCATGCCAAGGCCATTATCGACAAGAGGACCCGTGCTCCGAAGAGTTTGAAAATCAAGCTCCTATGGTTTTGGACATCCATCAATATCAGTCATTTCAAGAGTGGCGACATTTCCGACGACACCTTTACCTTTCCAGCATCTAAATACAAGGATTTCACCTGGATTGACAATCGTTTGAAGAAATAGCCATACATTCAGAACAAACAGCCAGAACTTCACACATACAAAAGCCCCTTCCATGCAATGAGCGTGGAAGGGGCTTTAGGAAACGGCTTATTTGTTTTTCTTGTAATACTCCAATCCTTGTACTACATTTTTCCTGACGGCATCCGACGACAAGGTTGCTCCTGTCACGCCATCGACCTTGGCCTTGATGGCCTTGTTGACGGTCATTCCATTCCACTTGTCGAGCATCTGCTTCTTCACCTTGGTAAAATACTTGGGAGTCTCCTGGTTGGGCAGGGCCTCGATCTTCTCGATTTTATTGTTGGTGATGTAGATTTTCAACGGTGTGGTACTCATGTAACCTTTTACAGACTTTGCGATAGAAGTGGTGTTCACTACTACAGATTTACCCTCCTTCGAGATGACCTGGTCGCCAGGCATGGCACTGAGGAGGAAAGCGGCAGCAGCCGCACAGAGCATCACGCTCTTAAAATTTGACTTTTTCATTTAATATTTGGTCTTTATATGGTTTTGAATCAAAGAAAATGCTATTTTGTGACGGGTTCCACCACATATCCTGCATTGCGTAGCAGTTGGAGCATGCCCTTTTCGCCAATGAGATGTGCGGCGCCCACTACGAAGAGGGTGCTTTTCTCTCTCAACATCTGGGGCATCTGACTCATCCAGTTGGCGTTCCTTCCATAGATGAGCACCTCTTCCTCCTCTTCGGTGGTGTCGCACTCATCATTTCGTTTCTCGTCGACAATCTTGCCTATCTCCTCGAGATTTTGTTTGAAATAGGCTGCCGTCAGCCGCTCTGTGTTGTCGACCATCATCTCCTTGTTGTTGATGAGGCACATGAGCACCTGTTTCTGCCGCTCAAGCGACTGGCTCTGGAAGAGCGCCTTGATTTGCAGGTCGACAGACTCGAATCCGGTCACGCTGTATCCTTTCTCCAAGCCTTTTGTCTGCATGTAAGTGTCGATACCGTCGTTGGGGTTGAAATTGGGTGTTTTTCTCAGATAGAGCATCACTATAAATTGCTCATAGAGAGCACCCGGAGTGAATGACCCCAATTGGCTGAGCAAAGGGCCAGTGAAATCCATTCCCAACACCTCTTTGGTAAAGGCGTTGAGCCGTTTCATCTCGTCGTCGGTAAGCAACGTCTGGATGGTCTTTCCCTCAGGAAGCATCATCGCTTTCTGGAGTTTCATCACGTTTTCAGGATTCATCATTTCACTCATCACCAGTTCGCCGCACACCTGCTTCACTTGGGCGAAGGAGTCCCACAATCCAGGAATGGAGTCGCAGAACGAGGAAGGTGCGAAATGGTATGTACCCAGGATATAGGAAGCGCCTGATGCGTCCTTTCCTGAAATACGATAGAGCAATTGTGCCTGAATGGACAGGGCGGACAGGGCGGATAGAGCCAACAGTACGACAAAGACAAATTTTCTCATCAGCAAAATGCAATTTTTTATTATTCTTGGACAAAGGCACGACCCCTTTGCGGATGCAAATTTACAAAAAAGTCTGAAACGGAAAAAAGAATTCACTTTATTTAATATAATGTTCAGGAGTTCAGGAGTTCAGACAATAGCCTCGATTCACTTTAATTGGAATCAATAGGTGTTGGCTTTAGTAATGTCTGAACTCCTGTAACTCCTGAACTCCTCTCTACTTCACAAAGTGGAGTTTTTTATTCAACTTTCTCAAGTTGAATATTTAATTGATATTCAGGTATTTTCTTCTTTCTTTGTGGACAGAAAGAAGAAACAAGAAAGAACCGCGAACACGCTCCGCCGTCGAACAAATGGGCTTTCCGGTGTCTGGCTGCGGAACTCGCGGCTTCGCCG
>CADADN010000063.1 GCA_902786665.1 uncultured Prevotellaceae bacterium
GTTTTGATGGAATCATCATTTGATTATCCATACACTTTTTAAAAGAATCTACTGTAAATAATTGTATATCAATATAACCGGACTTCCGAAACTTAAGTTATAATATGATTTTCTGAGACAAGGATTATGCTGCAATTCTTTTTCTCTACAAAAATACGATTTTTTATGTTTACAACGTGCAAAAAGTTGATTTTTCTGCATTCTTTCGTTCTGTGCGGTTGCCAATCATGTCGAGACTGGCCCTCGATGTCGTAGGAACTTGCTTCATGCATGTCCGTTTAGAAAATGAAAATCCACTCAACTTATGATGCATTTTTGGTGATTTACGGACATGCAACAGGGACTTCGGGGGACATTTTGGCGTTTGGCTTCAGGGGAGCTCAAGCGTGTTAGGAAAAATCGGCTTTTTCTGTTTACCTTTTTCATTTTTTGTCAATATATAGTTGGACATCCTAAACTATTAAATTTTAATATTAATGAAAAAGAAAATTTCAGCTATTAAACTTTTGGAATCTTGTAATGGAGTAAAGTATTGTAAGTCCTTCGACTTTGAACTTGATCCTATTGAGATGGCCCGCTACAAGACTGTCGCCACTGTGAAGAGAAAGATTGAGGATTATGTTGCCAAGAATGGGATTTTCAGGAATGATGAGTTGAATGATTTGAAGTATGAAATGAAAGATTTCCTGAATGAATGGAAAGTTGAGGTGGAGAGAATGAAGGAAAAGGAGAGAGAGGAGGATGAAAGAATCAATATGGAAATAGAAGAGAAAAGTAAGAGAGCTGTATATATTACGTTGGCTCATGAATTAAAGGCTCAGCAAATTAGTTGAGCCTTTCAGAAGAAGCGCCACACTGACACGCCCTGTGTCACTGTGGCACTTCATTGCGTAATTTTGACACATCCATATGACAGAATTGGCGTTTTCCACTTTGGCACGCTATTTGCAGAGATGTTATTGTGTGCTTTTTACGCAATAAAATACCAAATCATGGAAGAAAAGATGTATCATTACCAATACCCCCACCCTGCTGTCACTACAGACTGTGTGATATTCGGTTTCGACGGGACAAAGTTGAACGTCCTGTTAATAGAGAGGGGCATAGAACCATTCAAGGGACGCTGGGCATTCCCAGGAGGCTTTTTGAGGATGGATGAGACAGCGCTCAATGGAGCCAAGCGCGAATTGTATGAGGAAACCGGCCTGAAGGATGCCTACGTGAAGCAATTCCACACCTTTTCGGATATAGGCCGCGACCCACGTGAACGAGTGATAACGATTGCCTACTATGCACTGGTGCGCATCAGCGAGGTGAAAGGTGGCGACGACGCCGCCAAAGCCCAATGGTTCCCACTCGACGACATTCCGTCGCTGGCTTTCGACCACGACAGGATACTCCGGCACGCGACCGCCGAACTAAGAAAGCAGATACACTTTGAGCCGATAGGCTTTGAACTGTTGCCCGAGAAATTCAAGATGAGCCAACTACAGCATTTGTATGAAGCCATTCTCGGTGTGAAATTCGACCGGCGCAATTTCAGCAGCAAGATGCTCAAGTTGGGATTGCTGACCGAATTGGAAGACAAGGTGACCCTTGCCAACAAGAAAGTGGCATTTCTCTACAAGTTCAACCCAGAGAGTTATGCCGAACTGAAAGAAAAAGGATTCAGGCTTGAGTTTTAAGCCACAGACCTCTCGTGTCAATGAGCTGAAGATTGTGATAACCAAAAGAAACGAATGAAAAAGGACTGTTCAAAGACACCATAGTCTATAAAATGGAAAGGCACCTGTCGGTTAAAGATGAAACAAGCCGGCGATGCCATAGAGAGCAATCACCTAAACAATTAAAAACTTAATCAAAAAAAATGAATTACACCTTGGCAGATTTGTTGATAGGCGCAAGACAGATGGGATTGAGCGTATTTGGAAAGAAAAAAGAGTATCAAATAGAATTTCAAAAAGAGGCAGATGGCGGTTGGTATGTGGTGTTCCCCGGATGGCCGTTCGACCACCACAACCTGTTGATGGTGAGTGGCGCCGACAAGATGTGCGAACTTCTTTCTGAAGACGGTACGAGAACCAAGATAAGCGTGATACCCACCAAGAAGCGCGAAAAGCACGAAGGCTATTTCGAACTGACGCAGACAGAGAGTTCGCTGACAGGAGGAAGCACCTACAAGGTCGACCTGGAGGAATTCAAGCTGCGATTTGGCAGAGACACGCTTTGGCTTTGCCCCGTCACGCTCTTCGTGCTCGGCCAATACCCCAAATACATGTATGTGAAAAAGGTGACAAACAGCAACACCGTTGCCAACGCCTGACAAGATGAAAACGAGACCATTCGGCGACTCCCAAGGTGATTCGCCGAATGGTTGACCAGAGACAAAAACAATCAAACATCCAAACAAACCTATTTTTTAAATATGAAAAAGATAACCGACATACTCAACATTTTCGGCAAAAAAAATCCCGATATGGACATGAACGAACAAGAACAGGAGAAGAACAAAGCAACCGAGCAGAAGCAAGAGAATCAGGAGAAAGAAAAAGGCAGCGACGGCAAGGCACACATCTACAATCTCATCATAGTAGACGAAAGCGGTTCGATGAGTCACTTGCGGCAGGCGACACTTTCCGGCATCAACGAGACCATAGGAACGATACGAAGCGCCCAAAAAGAATATGCCGACACACAAGAGCACCTGCTCACCCTGGTGTTGTTTGACTCCGGCTCCAACCGTCCCGATGTCAGAACCATCATCGACTGTCAACCCATCTCTGAAGTTGGCGAGTTCAAGGACTACATGCCGAATGGATGCACTCCTTTGTATGATGCCATGGGACAGTCGCTCACGGCCTTGCACAAACGCATCAAGGACGATGAGGATGCCAATGCCGTCGTCACCGTGCTGACCGACGGGTTGGAGAACTCCTCCCAGGAATGGAATGCGTCAAGCCTGCGCAGCCTCATCGAGCAGTTGAAGGAAGAAGGATGGTCGTTCTCCTACATGGGGTCCGCCCATAACGTGAAGGAAGTCACCGACCTGCTCTCCATAGAGAACGTGGTGGAATTCAGCCACGACCAGATGGGTACTGAAAGTTCCTGGGGGCGCGAAAGGTCATCACGCAAGGCTTATTACAACAAGATGAATGAGATGTACAGCTTGTACCCGGAGATGTCGAAGAAAGAAATGCTCAGTCGCAAGAAAATGTTTGCAAAAAAATACTACGGTGAGAGGGTTACACCCGACCACATCCATGAACTTGAAGACGACGAAGTGTTCGTTTTCGGGAGCAACCAGAAGGGCTTGCACGCCGGAGGCGCCGCAGCCTTTGCGATGGACAATTTCGGCGCCGTATGGGGTCAGGGCGAAGGCATGCAGGGAAGTTGTTATGCCATCCCCACCATGGAGGGTATCGACAATCTCAGGGCTGCCGTCGAACGCTTCACCACATTTGCGGAAGAGCACCAGGAACTGCGCTTCCTGGTCACAAAGATTGGTTGCGGCATAGCAGGATACCCCATCCATGAGATTGCCCCACTCTTCAAAGGGTGCATCGAACTGGAAAACGTGGCGTTGCCCATAGAATTCTGGAAAGTGCTGGGTCTGAACTTGGAATTTTAACAACTCAAGTTTCGCATTCGTTACACAAAAGCTCACGGATAACGTCGGAAAAACAGCTGACAATCCAGATGTTTGAAGGGCAAGGAGGCCGATGATTTCGGCTTCCTTGCCTTTTCTTGGTTTCCATAAACACTCCTGAGACACAGCCCGGCCTTGAAAGCTTTCCAAATGGAATTGACCGGTACGGTTGCATCAATCGGAAGTATTTTCAAAATAGTTCCATTCTGTAAAAAACAGAAATGCCCAATGAGTCAAACACCAAGAATGGTCAATGCGTTGCGTCAATTTGTCGTGAGCAAAAGGTGTGCGCGCATATCCCCGCCCCTTGAGGGTCAGGTCTTGTGCCTGACCTTACAGGGGCGGGGATGTTGCACTCCGTGTGAGCATCCCGGGGTGTGGACACTGTCTCTTGGCGTTGAAATTTGTCGTGAGCAAAAGGTGTGTGCGCATATCCCCGCCCCTTGAGGGGAGGGGCAGGGGGTGGGGTATTTGACCCAAAGGTTGTTCTTGCATTTTCCAACATGACGTTTTCAGCGCTCTGGGTGTGGACACGGTCTTTTGGCGTTGAAGTTACAGACCCCACCCCTGACCCTTTGCGGTCAGGCACAAGACCTGACCCTACAGGGGCGGGGATGTTGCACTCCGTGTGAGCATCCCGGGTGTGGACACGGTCTCTTGGCGTAGGTTGTTCATCTAATTTCAACCATACCTTAACAAATGAAATTCACACATACGAAAAATAAAAACAATCCTTTTTTCTCTCTATTACCAAATTTTTCGTATCTTTGTCACTTGTTGGAGAAATCTTGTCCTCCAACACGTGAAACGACAATCCACTTTGAACCATTAACCACTGCAACCATCATGAAATACCGCCTGCTCATCCTTCTCACCATGGTGCTGGCATGGGGAGCACACACCACCCCGGCACACGCCATCAGCCGTTCGCTCACCTACAACGGTTCGACACTGAACACGGCCAGGAACGGCAAGATGACCGTGTCGCAACTGCAGTCGAGCATCACCTTGGACAACAACGTCGACTACACCATCACGGCGTTGGAAGGGAATACCGCCATGTCGGGCACCATCAACATCACCGACAACCGCTCGACGGTGATATTCTCCAACATCCGGCCTTCCAAGGTGCTGTCCAACTGGCTGCGCTACATACAAATCAACGGCGCCACCGCAGTCGACGGCGTCAACTGCCGAGTGGAGACCTACCGCCACGGCACCATCGTACTCCCCTACCCCGTCGCCTGCCATCCCCTCACCGTATATACCAACATCAACCTGGGCGGCGAGTCCAACAGCCTTTACGAGGTGGGCACCTATTACGACCGCCTGGGCAACTTCGACAACGCCATCCAGAGTTTCACACTCAAGCGCGGCTACATGGTGACGATGGCCAACCATACCGACGGCACGGGCTACAGCCACTGCTTCATCGCCAACGACGGCGACATCACCGTCACCCTGCCCAAGGACATGCGCGGCAGCGTCAGTTTCATCCGCATCTTCCGCTGGCGGTGGCCGAGCAAGAAAGGCTACGCCGGACGCACACTCACCCCGATGGGCCTGATGCGCGTCACCTGGTTCTACCAATGGGACGCCGCCAACCACCAGGAGGCCGACTACGACTATGTGCCGCAGCGCCACCATGAGAACGGCAGCACCTACAGCGGCACACCCACCTATGCCTGGCCCGGATGGGAAACGCTCAACCAACAGACGTCGGCGCACGTGCTCGGTGTGAACGAGCCCGACAACACCAGCGGCAACGAGATGTACATGACGGTGCCCGACCTCATCAAACTCCACGGCGACTACCTCCGGAGCGGCATGCGCATCGGCACCTTCGCCACCTGCAACCCCAACACGGGCTGGGTGAAAGCCTATGTGGACTCCTGCGAGGCCCACAACTACCGCGTGGACTTCGTCGCCACCCACTACTACATCGGAGGACAAAGGCCAGAGAACTGCATCGCCTCCCTCAAGTCGCTCTACGACGTCACCGGCCTCCCCGTGTGGTGCACGGAGTGGAACAACGGCGCCAACTGGACCAACGAGAGCGCGTTCTACACCGACTCGTTGAAAGCCTGGTACACCTGGGGCACCGGCGACGACCAGAAGATGAACGGCATCTGGCTGCGCGACGTGCTGAAAAGGGCCGACTACGCCGCCAACACGGAATGGCTGGAGCGCCTGGCCGTCTATAACAGCGTGGAGCAGAAACGCTTCGTACACTGGGAGTCCGGCGACTTCTGGACCACCGCCGGCGGCGAACTCTATGGCAGTTACAACAGCGACTTCGCCTACAAGAAGACCACCGACGTGTGGATGAACTGGCGCGACCAGGGCGACCCACGCAACCTCTCCGCCGGCTACTCCCTCGACGGCAGCACCATCCAGTTGTCGTGGCGCGACCCCAATACCGACTGGACGAAGACGGTGTATGTGCAGGAGCGCATCTCAGGCAACCAATGGGTGACAAGGGCCACGCTCGGCGTCTGCGACGACGAGTGGCGTGAGGCCGCCATCCCCGCCGCCGAATGCGACGGCAGCAAACTCTTCCGCGTGACGGCCATCGATGCCAACGGGGTGTCGCACTACAGCAACTGGGTGGACCTGTCGAGCAACGACACCCCCAACGGCTTCATCAAACTCACTTCGCTTCCCGGCAACTACGAAGATTACTACTACATCGTCTGCAGCAAGAACAACCCATCGCTATGCTGGACACTCGCCAACGCGAAACCCACCGACGACTACACCTCACTCGTGGGTACGGGGACGGCCAACTGGCAAGGAGCCAGCGGCACGGTGACCGGCAACGGCATCGCCATGGTGGAACTGTACAACTCCTCTTCCGCCGGCACGAAGATGTCGCAGACGGTCAAGTCGCTGCCCAACGGCATCTACCGCGCCGTGCTATACGCCACATCGCACAACGCACGCGGTGAGGACGGCGCCACGCTCAACGGCACTCGCGACGACGTGGCCTATGTCTTCGCCACGGCATCAGGACAGACGCAGAAGGCCTACTTCACCGCCTCCGGCGTCACCCCGGGTTTCCTCTCCGGCGAGCCGCACGAATGCACCATCAGCAACATCAGGGTGACCAACGGCACGTTGACGCTCGGCCTGGGACTCGACCAGTCCAAAGTGACGGGTTGGCACTGCATCCAAATCAAGTCGCTCACCCGCACGGGCGACATCGAGGGCGTGGCCACCGGAGAGTCGGCCTTCAAGGCAGTACACTACTCCCCCATGGCGGAAACAGGCACCGTGCTTGACCAGGTGTGGCAGATAGAGTCCAACACGGCGAGCAACGGCTACGCGCTGAGGTGTCCGGCACGTCACGACGAGGTGCTGTGTAGCGCGTCGAGCAGCCTCTTCCAGACCGATGGCAAGACGCATCTAGGCACAGCCACCAGCGGCTTCCTGCCGGTGTATGACAACGCCAACGCTTGCTGGCGGATGCAAAACGTCTATCACAACACCTACTGCGGCACGGGCGCCACACCAACGGAGGATGCCGAGGTGCGAGGCGACATGACACAGGCACGCGCCGACCAACTCATCATCTATGCCGTCAGGAAACTGGACTTCAACCAGAAATACATCGTGGAGAAAGGAAATCACCAGGGTGACTACACCGTGAACAACCCCGGTCTGGGATGGGGCACGGCGACAGGCTCACCCATGGGCAGCGGAAGGGTGGAATACCCAGCGTGCTGGAACTTCCAGAAGACCTTTGGCGGATGGAACGACGCCTTCACCGGTTCGGCGACGCTGAGCGACGGCCACGCCGGCACCTTCTTCAATGCATGGGCCGGCACGTTCACCTACGCCGAACTCTCCCAGGAGGTCACCTCGCTGCCCAACGGCGTGTATAGGCTGACGGCCGACTTCGCCACCACGCAAGGCTACGAGCGCACCACCACCAAGACCGCACTTTACGGCAACGCCGGAGAGGGCAACATCGCCCGGTCGTACAACATCACCGGCACGGGCGACAACTCCTTCAACCGCTACGAGTGCTACGTCCTGGTGACGGGCAACAAGATGACCATCGGTGCCAGAAGCGACGGCACATGGTTCAAGGTGGCCGACTTCCACCTCGATTATGTCTGCCAGGAGGGAGAGGCCACGGAGGAAATCCTGGGTTATTTAGACAACGGCCGTGCACTGCAATACCAATGTTGGCGCATGGGCGACGGGTGGCTCGACCTGTCGGCCTTCCCCGACTGCCGCGGCCTGCAAATCGACCAGACACCAGCCAACGCCTTGGTGAAGATGGCACCCGGCGCGACTGTTGACGCCACATACAACCCGTCGAACATCGTGAAAGACGGCCATTGCACCAACTTCGTCATCACCGACGAGGAGCCGCTCACCGTGGGCGAGTCCTTCGTGGCCGACAAGGTGACATACGCCCGCCACGACACGCCCGACGAGTGGCATGCGCTGTTCCTGCCCTTCCCTGTCGGTTCATCCAACAAAGTGAAGACAGGCAGAATCGTCAGGAAGGACGGAAGCACGCTCTTCTGCCGTTATGCCAACAGCCAGCCCAACAGTCCCGCATTGGTAAAATTCACCGACGCCAACATCGTGCTCCAAAACGTGCCCGTGTCGCCCACTGCGGAATACGACAACGACGAATGGGGCATTCACGGCACCTACCGTTCAGGTAGCGGCGTGACACCCCTCCGCTGGAAGGTCGATGGCGTGGAGAACTGGAGCGACCAGACGTTCATCTTCCTCGGCGATGTCAATCGCGACGGTGCCATCACCGTTTCAGATGCCACCGCCTTGGTGAACATCGTCCTGGGCTATGACAGCGTGGAGCCCTTCCTCTACGACCACGATGCCGCCGACATGAACAGCGACGGCCAAATCTCCGTGTCCGACGTCACTTCACTGGTAAACATCATTCTGACCAATGAAGGATTTTAGAAGAGCCATGAATTCTAAGGATTCTAGAAATTCTAGGGATTCTAGAGATTCTAGGAATACTAGGAATACTAGGGATACTAGGCATCCCTATAACCTCCCGGAAAAGAAATTCCCCAAATGCCAGCTTGGCATTTGGGGATTAGAAAGTGCGCTTGACAGGAATCGAACCTGCACGTCGTAAGACACTAGATCCTAAGTCTAGCGCGTCTGCCAATTCCGCCACAAGCGCTTTTTGCAAAAAGCGATGCAAAATTACGAAAAAAAAATGAACCTACAAATTTTTAACTAATAATATTTTGCGACAGAAAGGTTTTGCCTGTCTCGACACGCCAAAGCACGAGACACGAAAATGCAAGCTGTAGAAAGACAGAAACGAAAAGAGGCTTTTACCAGGCCGCCAAAAAGCAATGTCTCACCAATTCCCATTTATCGTCAACCATATCATTTGAATGAAAAAAGCCATCATATCCCTTTTCCGCAGTTGGAGCAGCATGAGTCTAGTGCTCCGCATCCTCATCGGACTGGTAATTGGATCCATCCTCGGGCTGCTATGCCCTGAGGCCCAGGGAATCTCCATCCTCGGCACAGTGTTCGTGGGAGCACTGAAAGCCATCGCCCCTGTCCTCGTGGCAGTGTTGGTGGCGAGTGCACTGTCGAAAGCCCACAAGAACCTGGGACCACGTTTCCGCACCGTCATCACACTCTACCTGCTCACCACCGCCTTGGCTGCCATCGTGGCGGTGATGGTGTCATTGCTGTTCCCCATCAGCATCCGTCTACAAGGCGTGGCAGAGAATCCCGCCCCCGGCGGTCTGATGGACATCTTTGAGAACATGGCGCTGAACATCGTGAGCAACCCGCTGCACTCCATCTCTACAGCCAACTACATCGGCATCCTTTTCTGGGCGATAATCATCGGTCTCGGATTGAAGAAATGTGCAAGTCAGCAGACCATCCAAATGGTGTCCGACTTTGCCGAAGTGGTCTCGCAAGCCGTCAAGTGGGTGATACAGTTCGCTCCCTTCGGCATCCTCGGCTTGGTGTTTTCCTCGGTGTCGGAGAGCGGTTTGAGCATCTTCACCACCTACGGAAGACTGGTGGTGCAACTCGTGGGCTGCATGCTGTTCGTCTCGTTGGTGGTCAACCCCTTGGTCATCTATTTCTTCATCCGACGCAACCCCTACCCCCTGGTGTGGCGCTGCCTGAAGACCAGCGGCCTCAATGCCTTCTTCACCCGTTCCTCGGCGGCCAACATCCCCATCAATATGCAACTATGCAAGGACATGGGACTTGACGAAGAGTTCTACTCTGTCAGCATCCCCCTCGGCTCCACCATCAACATGGACGGGGCGGCCATCACCATCACCGTGATGACACTCGCCGTATGCCACACGATGGGCATCGAAGTGAGTTTCCCCACCGCCATCGTCCTCAGCCTGCTTGCCACCCTGGGAGCCTGTGGTGCCTCCGGTGTGGCAGGTGGTTCGCTGCTCCTCATCCCGATGGCGTGCTCACTGTTCGGCATTTCCAACGATGTGGCGATGCAGGCCGTCGCCGTGGGATTCATCATCGGTGTGGTGCAAGACTCGGTGGAGACAGCGCTCAACTCCAGCGGCGACGCAATGTTCACAGCAGCAGCAGAGATGCACGACAAGAGGAGATTGACTTTTAGGAGTTAAAGAGGAGTTAAAGAGGAGTTAAAGAGGAGTTAAAGGGGAGTTAAAGAGGAGTTAAAGGGGAGTTAAAGGGGAGCTAAAGAGGAGTTAAAGGGGAGTTAAAGGGGAGCTAAAGAGGAGTTAAAGGGGAGTTAAAGGGACATATGTCTGCTTGTTTAGAGGAGATAAAGGGGAGTTAAAGGGGAGTTAAAGGGGAGTTAAAGGGACATATGTTTACTATCCATCTCAGTGTGCACACAGGGGACATTTTTCTTTTGGGGGAGACGGGAAGAATCCCGTCTCTACAGTGCGCAGGGCGGTTTTTGGGGAAGCATTATTTCGGGCGGGCACAAGTTACGGGCATACATAAGTCACGAGTGTGCACAAGTTACGGGCGGGCACAAGACCCGCCCCTACGACTTCCGGGGAAACTTTTGTCTCTCATTTCACCTCTTTCATCTTTTATTTTTCATCTTTCATTTTTAATTTTCTTCCTCCCTTTTTACATATCATTCGTATATTTTTACTATTTTTGCAGAGTATTTTTCGCCCACTCCCGAATTGGCGGGTATGATGGGCATTGAGAGGGGAAGAATCCCGTCTCTGCAACACCACAACGACACATCAATATTTATCATAAAAAACCATAGACAATGAAAACTTTCAAATCACTATTCGTTTTGCTGCTGCTCACCGTCAGCATGGCAGCCAGTGCACAAACCACTATGAAGGAAGCCTTCAAGGCATACATAGGAACCAATCCATCATTCACGAACATGAGTCCTGAAACAATGGGGAATGCTCTCGAACTGATGAATGCAAGCATTATGAAAGACTATAATGAAGCGAAGTCGAAAGAATTGGTAGACAAGTACTTGAAAGACTCATTCACGGACGACTTGGTTGATGCCATGCTCCCCTTCATGGAAGAGCATCTCAAAATAGAAGAAATCAAAGAGCTGACAGCCAAATTATCTACAGACAAGGGGAAAACCTTCCAAGAGCATTGGGGCAAAATCAACGGCACCGGAAGCAAATTCGAACAAATGGGCATGGAGATTGCCCAAAAAGTGATGAGTGGCGAAGAGCCAACACCTGTAGAAGCCATCAGTTGTCCTAAAAGTTATATGAAACTTTTCCAACAATTCTACAATGAGTCAGGACAAGGAGAGTTGCTCATTTCCATGTTCGATGGTCTTGGCGAATCCTTAACGGGCGAGCAAAAAACAATGATGGGAAAAGTCAAGGGGTATCTGTCCGAAAACCTCTGCACAATGCTTCTCAACGAGAGCTATGGCATCCTGACAGAAGAGGACATGAAGTTTGGTATGGAACTTGCCAAGACCCAGGCATGGAAAAACCAGATGAAAGCGGCCAGTTCATTGATGTCTCACGCTCAGGAGATGGGGATGAACGTAGTGATGAGCTACCTCACCTGGCTGCAAGACCAAGGGGTGGAGACCAAGATGTAAAACAAACATGAGAATAGACATCATCACTGTATTGCCCGAGATGCTGGAGGGTTTCGTCCACGAGTCCATCCTCGCCCGTGCGGCGAAGAAAGGACTGGCGGAAATCCACCTCCACAACCTGCGCGACTACACACTCGACAAATGGCGCCGTGTGGACGACTATCCCTACGGTGGGTTCGCCGGCATGGTGATGCAATGCGAACCCATCGACCGTGCCATCTCCGCCTTGAAAGCGGAACGCGACTACGACGAGGTGGTCTTCACCTCACCCGACGGCGAACAGTTCTCACAAGAGATAGCCAACGACATGTCGATGCTGAACAACATCATCATTCTCTGCGGACACTACAAAGGCATCGACCAGCGCATCCGCGACCACCTCATCACCCGTGAAATCTCCATCGGCGACTACGTGCTCACCGGTGGAGAACTGGCGGCCGCCGTGATGGCCGACGCCATCGTGCGACTGGTGCCCGGGGTGATCAGCGACGACCAGAGTGCACTCACCGACTGTTTCCAGGACGGCCTGCTCTCTGCTCCCATCTACACCCGCCCGGCAGACTACAAGGGATGGAAAGTGCCCGACATCCTGCTGAGCGGCAACGAGGGGAAAATCAAGGACTGGGAAATCGAACAGAGCCTGGAGCGCACCCGCCGCCTACGCCCCGACCTGCTGGAAAAAATTGAAGATTGAAAATTGACTTTCAGGAGTTAAAGAGGAGTTAAAAAGGAGTTAAAGAGGAGTTAAAGGGACATATGTTCACTTTCATGGAGTTAATGAATCATGGGGACGATTCTCGTGATCCTCTTTTTCCGATTGATCGTGCGTATGAGCGATGGCACCACAAGAAAGTAAGTGGTGAGATAAAGACTCCCTCTTTATGAAACAGCGGCTTGTCGAATTGACAAGCCGCTGTATACTTATTTAGTAGCAAGGTCAGTTTCATTCATGGCAGGCCGAATACCATCCCGTTCATACGGATGCTTATCAGAAGCATGCAGATAATCATAAACACAAGAACCGACCCCGTTTTTTGTGGTTTTCAAGCTATGAAACTGCCGAAAAGATAAAAAATCGACACTTTTTCAGCAATTTTCGATGTTGAAAGTTGCTGAAATGATATTTTTTCACTACTTTTGAAACTGCTTAAAAAACGAGACCTACTTCCTAACCAGGGAAACCCGAATGATGGTTACATCACCACCTATTTGACGTCATTGAATTAGAACAATCATACATGTATAACTTAATAACCAACCTATGAACAAATCATCCTTTGTATCGATCAAGGGGTTGTGCTCCCTATGTGCTATTGCCTTAGGTGCATGGCTCCTGGCCTCCTGCGCGGATACCTATGATGACAACGAGAAATTCGTGAGCAGCGTGAGAAACACGCAGCTGTCGTCACCCGCAGAAGGCGACATCACCATCACGCCCAACACCGACGGCGACCGGATGACCATCGCGTGGCCCGTGGTGCACGGCGCCCGTGGCTACGAAGTGACGCTCTTCGACCTGAGCGACGAGAGCCAACCGCTGGTGAGCAAGGTGGTTGACGGCTGCTCCATCACCACCGACAGGGAGGAAGACATAAACTACAAGCTCATCCTCCGCACATTGGGCAACAGCGAGTTGAACAACTGCGACGCCGCCACGGCCACCGAGAAGCTCTTCAACTCCTTCGAGGCGTCCTTCGCCACCATCCCCGAGGGCGACCTCTGCGAGTGGTTCGCCGCCAACCCCATCCCGGAAGACTCCGTGGGGATGAACCTCAACTTCGACCTGGCCCCCGGCGGACACTACACCGTCTCCTCGGTGCTCGACTTCGGCAACAAGATGGTCACCCTCCGCACCACCAGCAAGACGAACAACGCCACCATCACCTATGGCCCCTCCGGCGGACTGGCCACCAGCAGCGGTTTCAAGGCGAAATACCTCAACTTCGAGTGCGGAGAGTCCAACCAACCCTTCATCGCCCTGAGCGAGAACCCCGACCCCGACAAGTTGGATGCCGACCACCAGAACTACTACCAAATCACCGCCCCCATCACCTTCACCAACTGCACGGTGAGCAACGTGAACCGCAACTTCATGTTTGACAACAAGGTCAAATATTGCGTGAAGACCTTCTCGATGACCAACGTCCTGGTGAAATTCACACCCGATGAGAAGATGAGCAGCTCCGCCTATTTCCAAATCTACGACGGCGGCGGCTTCATCAACGATTTCACAGCCACCAACTGCACCTTCTGGTCGGCCAATGAGAACGCGGTGAACTACTTCATCCGCTACAACAACTCCTGCCGCTGCGACCGCGCCGGATACCTGACCAACTCCATCAACCTGCGCAACTGCACGTTCTACAACATCGCCTACAAGGGACAGATGGCCAACCACAGCGGCTTTGACGGCAGGGCCACGTCGAACTACGACATCGTCAACAACATCTTCGTGGACTGCGGCAGCGGACAGGTGCCACGCCGCCTCACCGGACGCATCAACACGTCGGCCATCAACAACTTCGCCTACAACACCTATTGGTATGACGGCGCTCCTGAGACGGAAGGCTTCACCACCAACTCCTACGACACCAGCAACAACGCGCTGCAGACCGACCCAGCCTTCATCGACCCCGCCAACGGCAATTTCACCCCCACCGGCGCCGAGCAGGTGGAGCGCAAGACCGGCGACCCACGCTGGTGGAACTAACCCCAACCATGTAGAACAAAAAAAGGAATACAAGATATGAAAAAGACACACCTTATCAGTTGGTGCTTGGGGCTGCTCCTCACCCTGTTGCCCACCCTCGCCTTTGCACAAGGGCAGACGGTGCGAGGCACCGTACTTGACGAGAACGGCGAACCCGTCATCGGAGCCACCATCACCATTGTAGGGCAGAAGACCGGTGGCGTCATCACCGACCTTGACGGCAACTACGAGTTGCAAGTGCCCAACGATGCCAAGATTGCCATATCCTACATCGGCTACCTCACCCAGACCGTGAAACCCGGCGGCGTCGTCCGCCTGGTGGTTGACGACCAGAGCCTCGAAGAGGTCGTGGTGGTGGGCTATGGCACCCAGAAAATGAAGAATGTCACCGGCGCCGTGGAGACCATCTCCCCCAAGGACATCCAAGACCTGTCGGTAGGAAGCCTCGGCGACGCCCTCGTGGGAATGTTCAACGGCGTGAGCGTCAACGCCAACGGCTACCGACCGGGACAAAGCCCCTCGCTCAACATCCGACAGAGCAACGTGATGGCCACCACCAACGACCCCGGCTCCACCCGCGGCGGCGAACCCGACCCCACCCCGCTCTACGTCATCGATGGCTTCATCTCCACACAAGACGCCTTCAACAACCTCGACATCAGCGAAGTGGAGAGCATCACCGTGCTGAAGGACGCCTCCGCCGCCGTCTACGGCGCCCGTGCCGCCTACGGCGTGGTGCTGGTGAAGACGAAACAAGGCGAGAACGCCGCACCGAAAATCAGCTATTCGGGACAGTTTGGTTGGACCGACGCCCTCTACACACCGAAGATGCTCAGTTCATATGATTATATGAAGGTGTACAACACCATCCAAGCCGCCAACACCTCTACGCAGGACAACATCGAGTTGCGCACCCAACTCTTCCAAGCCGACGAAATGGAAGCCGCCCGAAACCTCGACTACAACCTCCTCGACAAGGAGTGGAGCACGGCGCTTACACAACGCCACAGCATCAACATCAACGGCGGCAACGACAAGGCCACCTATTTCGGCGGTGTCTCCTACTACACGCAGGACGGCAACATCGGACGCCTCGACTACGAGCGTTGGAACTTCCGCGCCGGCATCAACGCCAACATCGGCAAGTATGTGAAGACCGCCTTGCAAATCAGCGGCGACTGGGGCGAGCGCAACAACTCCACCACACCCCAGGGTGGTGGTACCGACTACGACTACAAGTGGCTGATGACACACCTTCCCTTCGTCCCCGACTACGTGGGAGGCTATCCCCTCGTCTATAGCGGCATGGAGAACGGCATCCCCACCAGCGCGACGCAACTCTACAACTTCGCCGCCGTGCAGAACCACAGCGACAACGTGCAGAACCAGACCAACAACCTGAACGTCAACGGAAGCATCGAATTCGGTTTCGACTGGATACACGCCCTGAAGGGTCTCTCAGCGAAACTCTCCTACTCCAAGACCATCAGCAACAGCAAGACCAACACGGTGCAGACCATCCAAAACGTCTATCGCATGCTCGACCGCACCGGGTCGGGCGGCCACCTCTACACCGGCGAGGGAGCCGTCTACGACGATACGACGATGGGCGTGCTCCGCCTGGTGAGCAACGGCGGCCTCCTCAGCCGCAACATGGGACGCAGCGACAGCTACCAATTCAACTTCACCATGCAATATGCACGGCAGTTCGGACTCCACGACGTCAGCGGCCTCTTCTCCATCGAGAAGAGCGAGGCATGGAGCGAGCCCCTCTATGGCAGCATCACCGACCTCATCGCCTACCAGGACGGGCAGTCCAGCTCAGGCACGGGCGACAAGGACGTGTCGTTCAACCGCAGCGAGAGCGGCATGCTCTCCTACGTGGGACGTTTCAACTACGCCTACGCCAGCAAATACCTTTTCGAGTTCCTCTTCCGCGCCGATGCCTCCACCAAGTTCGCCCCCAAGAACTACTGGGGCAAGTTCCCGTCGGTGAGCGCCGGCTGGGTGATTTCCGAAGAGAACTGGTTCCAGGAGCATGTGAAATGGGTGGACTTCCTCAAGCTACGCGCCTCATGGGGCTTGATGGGCCGCGATAACATCCGTGCGTGGCTCTGGGCTCAGCTCTATGAGCGCAACGCCGCCAAGGGAGCCATCTTCGGCAGCAACGGCCTGAACACCGACGTGGGTTACGCCCTGGTGATGCCCAAGGCCGGTGTCAACACCGACGTGCATTGGGACAAGACCTACAAGACGAACATCGGCATCGACGCGCACTTCCTGCGCAACCGCCTGACCTTCGACTTCAACTACTACTACGACCGCGGGCGCGAGATGTTCGCCACACGCACCGGAACCTCGATGTTCCCCACCACCGTGGGAACGCAGGCCACCCCGGAGAACTACGGCGAACTCGACGCATGGGGCTGGGAGCTCAACGTGGGTTGGCGCGACAAGATCGGCAGCGACTTCCACTATGAGGTGAAGCTCTCCACCGGTTTCAGCGACAACAAGGTCCTGAAGACCAACTTCCAGGCCATCCCCAACTACGACGACAAGGTCTATGGCGAGCGCACCGACCGCGGCCTGTGGGGTTTCAAATGCCTCGGCATGTTCCGCAGCTATCAGGACATCGAGGAATACTTCGACCGCTACGGCATCACCGAATACCTGGGCATGACGAAGAGCGAGGTGCGTCCCGGCATGCTCATCTACGAGGACATCCAGGGCGACAACAACGGCGATGGCACCTACGGCCCGAGAGACGGCAAGGTGACCGCCGGCAACGACTACATCCGCCTCTCGGAATACACCAGCAACCCCTACGGCTGCACGCTGAACCTCAAAGCCGGCTACAAGAGTTTCTCCATCCAGGCGCAGTTGAGCGCCGGCTGGGGCTCGAAGATCATGGTGGGCAACGACTTCCGCCAGGCCGCCAAGAACTATGAGTATGAGAACATGCCCTCCTCCTTCAGCGACATGTTCAACTACGAGGACATCTACGATGCTGCAGGACGCGTCACCGTCCCTGCCAACCTCTCAGGACAGATGCCCAACATGCGCTACTCCAAAGTGAACGATGCAGCCTCCTCCTACTGGCTCATCGACGGCACCACGCTGACACTCCGCAACGTCACCGTGGCCTACCAGCTCCCCCGCACCTGGGTGAAGGCAATAGGCGTCAGCAACGTCCGCCTGAACCTCACCATCCAGAACGCCGTCAACTTCATCAACAACTACCCCGACAAGAGTTGGGCGTCGTGGGCCGGCGGTTATGGCCGCTACCCCAACCTCCGCAAGTACACCCTGGGTGTCAATGTATCGTTCTAACCTAAAAATGAGGATTTACAAGATGAACAACAAGCATCATATCATAGCAGCCCTCGTGCTCGCATCCATGGCCATGGGCATCACCTCGTGCAGCGACGACTTCCTGAAAGAGAAGAAGAACTACGGCAACTTCAACCAAACCACCGCCTACAGCAACTACAACGGTGCTCTGGAACGTGTCAACAACCTCTATTACTGGATGCTCCCCGTCTCCGACGGAGGCGACGGCAACGGCACCAACCACCCCAACGACTGGACGCCGGTGGGCAACCCCGACAAATGGTCGAAGAGCACCGAGGAATACGGAGGTTTCTCCATCTTCGTCGACCCCGAGGAGGAAATCACCTACAACTTCAACCATTCCGACAAACCAAACTTTGATTTCTTCTACGTGGCAAACGACGTGTACAGTCCGTGGGGGCACATCCGCAACTGCAACGACGTGATAGAGAACGTGGAGAAATCATCACTCACCGACGAGGAGAAAGCCATGCTCCTCGGCCAGGCCTATTTCTTCCGCGCCTACATGTACTACCACCTGGTGACCATCTACGGTGGCGTGCCCATCATCGACAAGGTGCAAGACCCCATCCTGGGCAAGGACGGCGACGGCTCCGACCTCATCATCCCGAGGCAGACCACCAAGGACTGCGTCAACTTCATCTGCCAGGACTTGGAGAAAGCCGCCACGATGCTCCCCGCCCGCTGGACAAACGAGGCGCAGGATTTCGGACGCGTCACTTCCGGTCTGGCACAAGCCCTTCTCGGCAAGATGCGCCTCTACTGGGCCAGCCCCGTCTTCAACCGTGCCGACGACCTCACCCGCTGGGAAGAGGCCTACGCCGCCAACAAGCAAGCTCTTGCCAAGTTGAACGAGGGAGGCTTCGGACTTGCCTACGCCGGCAATGGTGGTGAGAACAACGGTGCCAACTGGGCCCGTCAATGGACGAACTACATCGGCAGCGACGGCAGCATCTCCGAGGCCGTCTTCGCCACCCTCCACAACACGAAGGACAACGTGTCGGGACAGCCCGACTACGGCAAGTACAACCGTTGGGAGCACAGCATCCGTCCGCGCAACGCCAACGGCGGCGGCGGTTACACTCCCACGGCGGAGTTGGTGGACCTCTTCCCCATGGCCGACGGACTGAAGCCCGGCGAGAGCAGCATCCCCTATGACAAGAGGAAGTTCTGGCTCAACCGCGACCCACGCTTCTACCGCACCTTCGCCTTCCCCGGCGTGCAGTGGCAATGGAGCGAGGGCGGTGTAAGCCTCTCCGACCCGTCGCTCGCGGGCATCATACCCTCCGACATCTATCCTTCCGGCCGCAACTACGAACTGTGGAGCTACATGTGGAACGACAACGAGGACGACCTGGCGAAAGCCACCACCTCCACCGGTTACTGGCCCGACCTGCTCACACAGACCACCGACAAGGCCGGCAGCCACTCCCTCTATGTGCGCAAGCGCAGCGACGACCTCTATCTGCACAACACGCCGTTCTATGAGTATATCAACAGCCAAAGCAACCCGAAGGGCTTCATGAAAAGCGCCGCCCCGCTGCTCTCCATGCGTTACACCGAGGTGCTGCTCAACTTCGCCGAGGCAGCCTGCGGCGCAGGGCATCTCGACGAGGCTGTCAACGCCCTGCAGCAAATCCGCAGCCGCGTGGGCTACACGGCAGACAACAACTACGGCCTTCCCTCCGGCGTCGCCGGCGACCGTGCAAGGCTGTTGGCCGCCATCCTCTACGAGCGTCAGATAGAACTGGCCTACGAGGGCAACCGCTATGACGACATGCACCGCTGGATGCTCTTCGATGGTGGTGTGGGACAAGGAGCCATCAAACCCACCTGGGCACTCACCGGATTCGGCGGAAACACCTGCAACTATCTGGGTGTAAAACCGTTGAACGGCACGAAGCGTCATCAGATCATCATCTATTGCCGCACCGCCTCCGCCACCGACCCCACTGCGGGAAGCCGTCCCGAGGCACTCACCCTCGACGAGGACATGAGCTGCATCAATGGGGAATACAAGAACGAGAAGGTGCGCAGCCTGGCAGAATTCTATGACACCTACCTCGGCCGCAAGGACGTGAACCTAGACGGCAACGACGAGGCGTTGACCATCCAGTATCGTCCCACTTACTATTTCCTCGGCTTGCGCCAGAACGCCATGCAGACCAACCCCACGCTGCACCAGACCGTGGGTTGGCACGACCTTGGCCGCAATGCCGACGGCCTCTTCGACCCCCTCGCCGACACGTTGCCGTAAATTTGAGAAGTTAAAGAAGTTATCGCTTCGCTCGAAGTTAACTAAGTTATCGCTTCGCTCGAAGTTAACGACGATAGTCAGTGCACCCTGTAGAGACGGGATACTTCCCGTCTCCCTCTTCCAAAAGTTGTAGACGGGATACTTCCCGTCTCCCTCTTCCAAAAGTCGTAGACGGGATACTTCCCGTCTCCCTCTTCCAAAAGTCGTAGACGGGATACTTCCCGTCTCCCTCTTCCAAAAGTCGTAGGGACTTGCTTTATGCATGTCCGAACCACCAAAAGAACTACGAGTCCTGTAATTTTGCCAAATAAACTCCAAAAACAGACATCATCATGACTAAAAAACATGTATTTGCGATGTTGGTCATCGCTTGTGTTTCTGTTCTTGTCAGCTGCACTCAAAAGGAGACGCTGGTCACCCTCGAAGTAAAAACCCAGTATGGTGCTCTTCAAGGTTTCGAGGAAGACGGTGTGAAGAAGTTCCTGGGTGTTCCTTTCGCCCAGGCTCCAGTAGGCGAACTCCGTTGGAAGGCTCCTCAGCCAGTCCAACCTTGGGAGGGAGTGCGTTCAGCCAAGCAGTTTGGCGACGACCCCATGCAACCCGACATCTTCGGCGACATGTCGTTCAGAGGTCCGGGGCGTAGCGAAGACTGTCTCTATCTGAACATTTGGACTACTGCAGCCACAACAGGCGACGCCCAGCCCGTGTTGATTTATTTCAATGGTGGCGGACTGATGGCAGGTTCCGGCAGCGAGCCCCGTTACGATGGTTCTTCCCTCTCCAAGGAAGGCGTGATTTGTGTGACAGCCAACTATCGTGAGGGTGTGTTCGGTTTCTTTGCCCATCCAGACCTCACGGCATCTTCCAAGTATAAGGGTAGCGGCAATTTCGGCTTCCTTGACCAAGTGGCTGCCATCAAGTGGGTGAAAGAGAACATTTCGTCCTTTGGTGGCAACCCAGACAAGATCACCATTGTAGGAGAATCGGCAGGGGCCTTCTCTGTATCGCTCCTGATGTGTTCTCCCCTCTCCAAGAACCTGATTGCCGGCGCCATGCTTTCTTCTGGTGCCGAGGTGCTGCCTTTTCAGCCCACTTCCCAAGCCGATGCCGATGCAGCAGGAGCAGAACTACTGAAACAGGCTGGCATCCCTAGTCTGGCCGACGCGATGGCCTTAAGTGCCGATTCTCTCCAGAAACTCCTTCCCCCAAAAGGGATGGCCAACGTGGTGCTCGACGGCTACTTCATGACCGAGAGCCCCGACGATGTATTCGAGAAGGGCCAGCAAGCCCAGGTGCCTTTGCTCGCAGGTTGGAACTCATTGGAAGGCAGTCCCTCACAGGCATTGGGGAATCAGGCACCGACCCTTGCAAATTATAAAAATGCGATGAAGGCGCAGTTTGGAGACATGACAGACGAGATTTTCAAGGCCTACGGAATCGAGACCGATGAAGACGTGCTGAGCCAGAAAGGCCTGGACTTAGCCTCCGACCTTTTCACAGGTTTCCCCACCTGGAAGGCCTGCGACTATCACGCCAAGTCAGGGCTGCCCGTTTACCGCTATCACTACATGCACCCCCGCCCTCAAGTATCGGCGAAGATGGGCGAGAAAGTTGCCGCCCTTGCCGGAGGCGTGCGTGACAAGACTGCGGATGAGAAGAAATCCGAGGCTCAGCAGCCTGCGATTGCTCCTGGCGCCGTCCATTCTGCAGACATCGAATACGCTATGGGAACCCTCGACACCAACGAGTATTACGATTGGAATGAAGATGACCATGCCATCTCGAAGCTCTTCCTCACCTACTATGCCAACTTCTGCAAGACGGGGAATCCCAATGGCAAAGGCTTGCCTCAGTGGACGGTCATCACCAAGGACAACCTCGACGCTGCTCCTGTCATGAAGATTGACGTGACATCCAAGGTTGTCGCCTCCCCAGAAAAGGAGAATGCCTATCGCACACTCGAGAAGTTCTACAGAAGCAAGAAACAATAATATCGTTACCATTATGACCACAATAGAGGAAAAAGACCGGGAATTGGAGCAGTTGCGCGAGGAAGTGCAGAGACTGAAAGAGAGCAACAGGAAGCTTATCGAGGGCAGTGAGCAATTGTTGGCCCGAAACATGATGCTATCGGAGAAATTGGACATTTATTATGAAGTGCGCAGGCGCGTGGAATGGCAAAAAGAATTGGTGCACAAGCATCGCGAGTTGATGGCACATGCCGACCTCCGCGATGATGAGGAACTGCTGGCCATCATCGAGACTCGTATCGAAGGCGACGAAATCCCTTCCGCTGGATACGACAAATCACTTTTGGGCAAAACATGGTGGAAATCGAAGCAAAACAGGCAAAATACAACGGATATCAGCTGATTTTGATAAAAACTTTAAACAAAAATAATTTCGACCCTTGAAGTCGGGTTAACGGATACTCGATACAGATGAATGAGCCTCAGCCAGGAACGACTAGTACTTCCGTCTTTTGGGTGGGCGGCGAGGAAAATCATGCCGGCTATGCCACCGTCATCATCAAGGACAGCAAAACCAACGGCGCCATCAAACGCGGCTTAACTGACAGAGGTGGAGGGCTGTGGGTGAAGAACACAGGCACGCTTGTCTTTGAGAAACCCGTCCCCTCCTTTAACTCCCTAAACAGCAAGTGGGCTCAGCAAGACTTTATTTGTCATCCCCGAGCATGAGTTTGATTTCCCAGTATTCCACGTCGGGTGGGGAGAGCGACTTGATGGCATTGAGCCCCTCTTCCCTTCCCACGAGGTTGATGACCCTTTGGATGGCTTGCTGGTGCTCCTTGCTGACGAGGTCGTTGATATTGACCAGTCCTTGCGGAATGAATTTGGCGAGATGTCCTGCGATGGTGGCCGGGGTCAGTCCGCGCTCCTTGGCGATTTGCTTGACTTCCTTGCCTTGCTGGAACAGTATGAATGAGGTGACCCACGTCTTTTCCTTTGGCGGCTTCTTCTCCTTTTTCTTTTTCTGGGTCGTGGTGTTTTTCTTGGAGGAGTTTGAGCCACCGTCGCCCATGGCGTCGAGCAGAGCCAACTGCTTTTGCTTCAGGTAAATGGTACTTGAGAAGCCCTCCTCGGAGATATGTTTTAGAAGGATGGTTTTCGCCTTGACGGTCTGACGGAGTTCTACAAACACGTTGTCGAGCCTGTTCATCGCCTGCTTGTTGTTGGAAGTCACGCCCTGGGTGAGTCTGACGGGTTTTTCAAACAACTCCTTGATGGTGTCGGCGAAATAGATGGCGCTTCGCTTCACCCTGTCGAGGAACGCCTCCTGGTGCAAGGCGGCAAAGGGCATTTGCCGGATGCTCGCCGTCCATTTTCCCGCCACCTCCACCACCTTGGTCTTGAAGTCGGCCAAGGTTTGTTTATGAAGTGCCTCGAGTTGGGGGTGGCTCCTTGAGAAGAACTCGATGAAGATGCGCACCATATGCTCCTGGTGCCTTAGGATGGGATTGAAGTCGAAGAGTTCGGTGAGCAAGAACCTGAAATACTCCTCCTTGAGTTGTGGCAGCCTGGCGATGCTCGCCTGCGTGTTCTCCTCCTGGTGTGAGATATAGTCTTCCACCCTTCTGTCGTTGATGATGGCCCGGGCTTGCAAGGGAGAGGCGAGCACCATTCCCTCGATGGTGCGGCAGCGGCTGAGCGCCACATACACCTGCCCGGGTGCGAAGGAGAAGTTGGCATCGATGATGGCCTTGTCGAAGGTGAGTCCCTGGCTCTTGTGGATGGTGATGGCCCACGCGAGGCGCAGAGGATACTGCCTGAACACCCCTTGCACCTCCGTCTCTATCTCCTTGGTCTGAGGGTTGAGCGTATATTTGGCATTTTCCCATTCGAGAGGCTCCACCTCGATGTGGTTGTCGTCGCCAGGGCATTTCACCAGGATTTTCTCTTGGTCCACATAGGTGACCTTGCCGATGCGTCCGTTGTAATACCGCTGTGGGACCGACGTGTCGTTTTTGACAAACATCACCTGGGTGCCGACCTTGATTTCCAGTGTCTCACTGGTGGGATAGGAATACTCCGGGAAGGTGCCCTCCACCTCCGCCTTGAAGCGGAACGCCTTTGAAGGCAGCCTTTTGAGCGCGTTCTCGTTATACTGGTCAGCCATCCTGTTGTGCGTAGTGAGGCGGATGTATCCATCGTCATCATTAGGGATGAATCCGGGCACATAACGGCTGTTCAAGGCATTGAGGTCGGCATCGTCGACATTTCCGTCGCGGATATGGTTGAGGATGCCAATAAAGGAGTTGTCCTGTTGCCTGAACACCTTGTCGAGTTGTATGGTGACATAGTCCACTTGCTTGAGCGCTTTCGACCCGAAGAAATAGGGTGTGTCGTAATAGGGTGCCAGCATTCTCTCGTCTTCGGGTGTCACCACGGGCGTGAGTTGCTGCAAGTCGCCTATCATCAACAACTGCACTCCTCCAAAGGGAGCAAAACGGTCGCGGAAGCGTCTCAACACGTTGTCCACGGCATCGAGGAGGTCGCTGCGCACCATGGAGATTTCGTCGATGATGAGCAGGTCGAGCGACGCGATGATTCGCCGCTTGTCCTTCCCGAAGTCGAAGCGGTTCTTGATGGTGGCTTCGGGTACATAGGGTGAGAGAGGCAGTTGGAAGAAAGAGTGGATGGTGACCCCTCCGGCATTGATGGCCGCCACGCCTGTAGGCGCCACGACCACCGCCCTCTTCCTCGACCGTTCCACGACGGTTTTGAGAAAGGTGGTCTTTCCTGTTCCAGCTTTTCCCGTGAGGAAGATGCTCTTGCCTGTGTTTTCCACAAAGTCCCACGCCGTGCGCAGTTGTGTGTTTCTTTCCATTGCCGCTTTTTCTGCAAAGGTAATGCAAGAAAACGGGAAAAACAAGACAAGAAGAAAAAAAACTTGTTTTGCATGTCCTCCTATTCCCTCCTAAAACTTGCTATTTCCTCCTAAAACCTCCTATTTCCTCCTATTCTCTCCTAAAAAAATAGTACCTTTGCCCTCGATTTTTGTAATGATTTGTACATAAGGCAAGAGCATGGCAATAGAAAAAGGTATATTTCGCAGGACAGAATTGTTGCTGGGTGAAGAGTCGATGGGTCTTCTAGGCAGCAAAAGGGTGATTATCTTCGGCGTGGGCGGCGTAGGTTCTTGGTGCGCCGAGAGCCTGGTGCGCTCTGGCATCCGGCACCTGACCATTGTCGATTCCGACCGGGTGTGCATCACCAACATCAACCGCCAGTTGATGGCGACGACGAAGACCGTGGGGCAGGTGAAGGTGGAGGTGCTCCGTGAGCGGTTGCTCTCCATCAATCCTTCCGCCGAAATTGTCGCCTTGCAGCAAATCTTCTGCGCTGAGACGGCCGACAGCTTCCATCTTGATGATTACGACTACATCATCGACGCCATCGACTCGTTGAAAGACAAGCAGTTGCTCATCCTGATGGCCTGCGGGATGAAGAAGAAATTCTTCTCGTCGATGGGAGCCGCCCTGAAGATGGACCCCACGCGCATCAAGGTGGCTGAATTTTGGAAGGTGCAAGGCGACCCGTTGGCACGTGCGCTGCGAAAGCGCTTCAGGGAGACCCAGCGGTTTCCAAAACGGAAATTCCTCTGCGTCTTCTCCGACGAATTGCTGCAAAACAAGGGGCACAATGCCACATGCGGCACGGAGCAGTGCATGTGTCCCAAAGCGAAGACCGACCCGGGGAACCCCGACCTGCTCAACCACGAGTGGTGCTCGTCAAAAGCACAAATCAACGGCACCCTGGCTCACATCACCGCCATCTTCGGATTCATGCTGGCGGGATTGGTCATCAAGGACGCAATTGGAAATAATTAATAATTAACAATTTACAATTAATAACTTAAGTTTCGGAAGTGAAAATGCCTTACAAAACTGTAATTTATCTTGTATGGCAACCGGTTGTGAAGTGAAGCCCGAAGGGCTGGGACGACCACAGG
>CADADN010000064.1 GCA_902786665.1 uncultured Prevotellaceae bacterium
GAAACTGTTATCCAAACCCAAAACTGAACCCAAGAAAAGGGGACGGAAGCCAAAACAAAAAGACGTATAGTACAATCCATTGGGAAAGTTTTAATTAATAATTTATAATTAATAATTGAGTCCACTTGAAAAAATGGACAGGGAGCAAAAGGACGGTGCGCATATCCCCTCCCCTCGCGGCCCCATGATGGCCACGAACTCCCCTTTCTTCACTTCGAGCGACATGCCGC
Organism: uncultured Prevotellaceae bacterium; assembly: GCA_902786665.1. Lineage (GTDB taxonomy): Bacteria > Bacteroidota > Bacteroidia > Bacteroidales > Bacteroidaceae > Prevotella. The sequence continues at coordinate 231 of CADADN010000064.1, forward strand.
CCAATGCTACGGTCTCCACCTCTTCGGTGCGGAACACTTTTTGAATGTTTTCAAGTTTAATCATATTTTATTCTGTTTTGATACTGTCCTCGGGATTCTCAGAAGCAGCGCGCCAGCTCTGGACGACAACGGTGAGCAGGGAAAACTCTTCATACGTTTTTGTTTTGATAGTGCATATTTACGCTATACAAACAAAACCGCCAGCGTTTTTCACACCAGCGGAAACTGATTGTCAATAATTAGACGGTTCGACGTATGATTCTTTGACAGTGGCTCTATTGGAGTCAGTTGAATGTTCGTTTCAGCCAAAGATCGAGAAAACGGTCGTAGACGATATAGCCCTTGGTGGTCTGATAGACTAGGTCCTTATCTTTCAACACCGTGAGCGCTTTCTTGATGCTACTGGCACTTGGCAACTCATGCTTACGTATGAAATCATTGGCCTGCAACTGTGCTACGCAATTATCCTTGGCAATGGCTTTCAAGAGGCTGCGCTGATTGTCGGTCAAGAAAGTCAGCACCATCTCGTATTGACTTGATTTATCTTTAAGTATGCTCAAGATAGCCTCTCTCACCTGTTGATAGTCAGTTACGTGGAGTTCCATTTCATAAAGGCGGTTTAAAACAGATTGCAAATACCATGTATAACCTTCGAACAATGTATACAGCTGATGAAAGACTTCTCCATTAAAAAAACCCTTCTTTGCCTTGAACCACCGTGAAGCGAAGTCATAGTAAATCTCCTCATGAAGCGGTTGTAGTGTCATCATAGCAGTACTTTGATAGAATGGTCTCTTGGGCGAACCAAACATCTCGTACATCAAATGCTGTTTGCTGCCAGAGAAAATAAAGTGGGCATTATGTATAAACTGGATGTACGACCGCAGGAGTGCCTCTGTGCCCTGTTCTGGATAGTCCGTGATGGTTTGAAATTCATCGATGGCTACATACACCTCCTTGCCACTCCGCTTGAGATATTCAAAAATACTATTCAAAGTGTATTCCGTATTGGTGCGTTCAATGGAAACAGACACCGTGGGTATGCCTGTTACAGGGTCAGGACTTATAGTCGGTCTCCATTGGCTGAAGTAATTCAGCACTTTTGCCATAGAACTTCGAGTATCGAGCAGCCTTTCTTCCACGATGGCCTTGCCCAGTGACTGCACGAAATCATACTGATTCTGTGTGTGAAAAATGTCAGTATAAATGCAGACAGCATCCTTATCCTGCTGTTTTATCTTGTCAAAAGTATGAAGAATAAGCCCAGTTTTCCCAATTTTTCTTGGTGAAACGAGTGTTAAATTACGCCCATTTTTCAAACTTGAGATGATGTTTTCCGTCTCTTCTGTCCTGTCACAGAAGTAGTCAGGACCCTCGTATCCCTCGTAAATAAAAGGGTTTCTTGGTTTGTATGCTTTTCTCTTTGGCATCGTTTTGATTTTACTTTTGGTATTTTACTTTTGGTATGATACTATTTGTACGATGCAAAGATACAATTATCTATTGATACAGGGAAACATTTCGAGCGAAATCTACCACAAAACAGATGGATTTCGCCCGATTTGTGCTTATTTCGGGCGAAATCTACCCAAAAGGAGATAGGCTTACTCGTTTTTGATGCTGTTGACGGGATTTTCGGTGTCAGCATGCCAGCTTGGAAAGCAGCTGTCAGCAGATTGACTGCGAGAACGATGACAATGGAGAACACCAATGGCATCAACTCCATACGAATGGTAAGACCAGATATGCTGCTCGCCATCGGAGCCAGCCAACATGAAGGGGGATGGCGATAACAGTCCCCATGGTACACTAAAGTTTCGGTGGGGAAAAAAATGCCTGAAAGCTTCACGCTTTCAGGCATTTTTTCAATGGTTTCCTTGCTTATTTCACCACCACTTTCTCGCCATGGTGGATATAGACGCCGCTGAAGCGTGGCTTGTGCGGGAGCTTGACACCCTGGAGGGTGTACCAGCCGTCGTCGTCGAGGTCGTCGACATAGACCACCTTGATGCCGGAGGCCTCATCGAGGTCGAGCACGTAGGGGTTGTCAAGGTCGCCCAGGACAAGGTCGTTGGTGAACATGTTCTTGCTGTCGACAACATACTCCGTGCCTTGGTCATACACGCGCAGCTCCACCTTCTGGTTCTGGTCGTCGCTCGACGAACCCATGATGGTCAGGAAGTAGTATTCGCTACCCGCGTTGGCGCAGATGGCTCCACGGCATTCGCCGTTGACGAAAGCAGCCACTTCGGCATTGCAGAGCCGTTGCCCGTCACTCACCACCACGGCCACCACACTCATGTTGTCGGGGAAAGTATAGGGGTCGACGGGAGTGTAGTGCACGGCAGGCGAGCGGTGTGGTGCCTCCGGTGCATGGTATGCCGGACTATGCGACGACTGCGTTCCCAACTTCGGATAGTGGAAGGTCTTGTCGTTCTTAGCCCTGGAAAAGTAGACATATCCCTCACCCGGGATGATGCTCTGCAACACACCTTCCCAGACGCCGTCGCCCCTGTACATGCTGAAGCCCGTACGGTTCTTCACCATGTCGTTCTTCTCAGGCTTGAGGTCTGCGAATGCCACGGCGGGCGACATCACCTCTGAGGAGAGCGTGCCTATCCAGTTGTAGTCGTGGTGTATCGTCTGCGAGGTGACCGCGACGTCGATGGGCGCTCCGACGATGTTCAAGGTCATATCTTTCTTGACATTTATCTTGTACATCTGTCCTGGATGCAGGTCTGTCAACTCACCGATGAAGGCGCCACTCTTCGTCGTACAGAAGGAGTCTTGGCTCTTCACGAATTGGATGTTGTTGACGTTGGAGGCCTCCTTCGGCATCACGTCGCCGATGGCGGTGCTTGGTGTCTGGACATAGAACGACTTCCAGTTCCACCCGCGCTCCAGCTTGGCCAACTGCTCCACGGCCTCCAGCGCCTTGAAGAGCACCGGCTGGTCATAGGTGCCATAGAGCGACTCATGGGAGTAGCCCAAGGTGTCGGCCACCGTGCCGTCGGGCATGGTGAGTTGCACGAGCGGGCAGATGACACCCTTCTCCGCATCATACATCTTGAAGGTGAGCCTGCGCTTGCCCGTGCTGATTTCCGTGCTTGAGGCACCGTAGATGTTCATGTTCAGATAGTAGGCGTCGCGCGATGCCACATATTCAGGATGAGCGACTCCACGGCATTCGCCCATGTGGTCGAAGGCGGCGATGTAGGAGCGTTCATACTCGCACACCTTGTCACCCGTGTAGAGCTGGCCGATGACGATCATGTTGCTCTCGTAGAGGTTGGGGTCGACAGCCCAGTTCGGGTCGTCGCCCGTCACGATGACTTCCATCTTCATCACCCTTGTGATGCCCAATCTGTCGCCGACGTAGAGATAGACGGGGTGTATGCCCATGGGGGCCGATGGCAGGATGGTGAACTCAAGATCAAGCACGTAATCCTTCATGATGCCGATTTTATTCTCCGTCGTGATCCATGTGGGCAAGTTCATTATCTCATAATCCTCAGATCCTGTATTGAATTTGAAGAGTGGGATTTGGATGGTCTTGGTTTCTGCACGATCCTTGACAACAGAGACAGTGGTGGTGTTGCCCCATTCGATGATGGAGAAATCGGCATTGAACTTCCACACGATGGGGTCGGAGATGTTGCCGTGTTTGTCCTGGATGTTGCTGATGGTCACGGTGAACTCGTTGCCGTCCATTCTTGCAAGCACGTCATCGTGGAAGGTGAAGTAGATATCGCGGTCGGAGACGGTGAAGTCGAAATCAGAGTCATCCAAACGCATGAGGCGCGAACCTGGCAGCAGCGCCGGTGCGCTGGCAGCCTTGCTCAACAGTTCGCCATTCACCATCCTGAGATTGTTGAGTTGTGAGTTGTCGCCGAAGTTCTCCGTTGAGAAATCCGCAACGAAATTGCCATTCTCGTCCCTATGGATGCTCTCCATGGGGAAGTATCCTATCAGTCCGGCGTAAGTGCTGTCGAGGCGCTCGTATTGCCTGTCGGCAATCATTTCACCCGTGAGCACCGCACTCCACACTCTCAGCTCGTCGATGTCGCCTGTGAAGCCTTCTCCGACAAGCAGCCTGCTTCCGTCGATGGCCGGCACATGGTCTTCCGGCATGGTTTTCACATCCCTGCCGTCAATGTAGACGATGGCGCTGGTGCCCCTTCTCACGTTGAGTGCCAGATGGTGCCATTGGTTGTCGTTGTAGTTGGTTTCCGTCAGCAGGAAAGTCTCTTTCGGTTTGCTGTTCACCTCGCCCATTCCCGGGTCCTCGAAGGTGGTGAGGGTCATCACACCGTATTCATAGCCCAGGCGTAGTCGGTTGTTGACTTGCAGCAAGGTGGCACTCGTGTTGGATTCGACATTATTGCCACGGAACCAGAACTCCAATGCGTAGTTGTCTGTGTTGCGGGGTGCGAACGCTGCGATGTCGATTTGGAGTGGTTCGCCGTTTTCCAGGTGGGCTGCAAGGTTGCGGTTGTTGATATACCAACTCTCTGCCGGCAACACCATGTCACGCGAACGAACGCGGTCCACGACGGTTGTGCCGTGTCCTTCATCCATTTTCCAATGGCCCATGAGTCCGGGGGTGAAGCTGGCCTTCGTCTCCCTGTTTGCGGCATAAAGGTTATGCACCGATTTCTGGATGTTCCAGATGGCCAGGTCGTGCATCCTTCCCACCATGCCGTCTCCTCCGATATGGAGTTTTCCTGCTCCACTCATGGCGGGTACGGGTACATTCGAGGCAAAGAAGTACGGGTAGTCGATGCCCGCGTTGATGAAAAGGCCATTGAACAATCCCGTTGCCTCTCCTTCCTCACGGTCGTAACTGATGGCGATGTAATTCCAAATGTTCGCAGGAAGGATATTATCCAGTTCAAGGACGTTGGAATTGGGTCCGGCTTGCAAAGCCAGTTTTCCACCATCGTGGGTCAGGATTGCGAATTCGTTGTTCTCCGTTCCTATGCTGATGATGGTGCCATCCTTCTGCAGATAGACCCAGGCCTCCATGGCAATATGGTTCTCGTTCATGTCGAAGGTCGCCTGCGTGGAGAACTCGTCGCCATTCAACTGCAAGGCCACGTCGTCTCGAGTCTTGGTGTTCACCACATTGTTCAGGTTGCCGTCGATGCGGAAGTTGTCCGACTTGCTCAATGCGTTGCCGTTGATGTCCTCGTTGAAACGGACATGCATGTCGTTGTGCATGACATACGACAACGAGCCACTGTCGGGATAAGGCTGGCCGAGGATTTGCGGTCCGTTCAGGTCTTGTATGACCTCCACGATGTCGGTCTCGTAGGTCACCTCGCCGGAACCGTATTCGCCCCAGGTTTGGGCTCTCATTTCATAGATGCCGTTGTCGGGCATGGATACGGGCCATGGGAAGCTCTCGCCTTCCGGTATGGGGTCCTCGCCGGCTTTGGGGTCTGTCTTCCACTCCTTGGCGAGAATCCATGCGTCCAAGCCTTTCCTACGGTACTGTATGCGCACTCCCTCCAATCCCTTGTCCTGCCTGTCAAGGTTGGTCAAGGTGACGATGAATCCTTTGTTTTGCTTGTACAATTCCTTGTTCAGGACAGTGTGGTCGACACTCATCTCCACAAGTGCGGATGCCGGCACGAAATGCACGTTCAGGAAGACAGGGTCGCTCTGGGTGGAATAGGTATTCTTTGAGCGCAGCACGAGCCCTATGTTCTCATAGTCGATGATGTCTCTGCTGCCTTGCTCCACATACAAGGTCTTCCTGACTGTCTCCCCCGACTTGAGTTTGACCACCCTTCCCCCATCGCCTTTCGAGAGGACATCGCCGTCGATGGTCAGTTTGGCGCCGTTGGGGTTGCTGTTCTCCAATACTTCGAGCACATAGGTCGCCGTCGCGTTCACGTCATTGTCGTTGGTCAGGCACAGTATGAACTTCGCCTTTCCTCCCGTGGGCACGTCGCTGACGGTGTTGGCGCCATCGACGGTGAGCACGGGATTCTCCACTCGCATGGTGGCCTTGTCGAGTTCGGTGCCCTTCTGGTAGTACTTCGTATAGGTGGCACCCTCGTAGGGATTGCTGGTCTGTCCTCCCAAGGTGCGGAAGATGGGACCCCATCCCGTGTTCGACTTATAGACGTTCACCGACAGTGCCGTCGTGGGTTCAGAGTCGCTGAGTGTCCAGCTGAACTGCGAGCCTTCCGTCCTGCTTGAGGTGGTGGTATTTGTGGAACCCCACTTCCAGCTCCATCCGAGAATGGTGTACCCGCCGAGGTTGTTCCATAGGTTTCCCAAGGGGTGGAACTCAAGAGTGACGTTATAGGATTTCTTGTAGGTGTAGTTGTCGAAATCGACCAAGCCGCTGTTCTTTACGGTTTGGGTGACCGATGTTCCGCTTGCGATGCTGTAGTTGCCGATAAGGCAAGAGTCTTGAGCGAAGACATCGAGTTTCTCCCTTTCGTTTTCTTCGATGTGCTTCTTCCAAACCAGGATTTGGTTGTTGCACCACTGTATGCTGTCGGTGAGGTCGTTGTTATCGGCCGAGAGCCCCGACACCATGCGGTAGGACGGGTATCCACCTGCAGCTTCATACTCTTCCTTGGTCCAGCAGTCGTCTATGTTCTTTGTGCCACGCCTTGGGTCGCCTTTCTTCAAGGTGGTGTAGTACATCACCTTTCCTGGGACGGCAGGGCATACATTATCGTCACTAAGGTCGCCTTCCACTTCGGTCAGCAGGCTTTCCCTTCTCTTTTCCCAATTGGGAATCTGCACCTCTTCGATATACTGTTGCGGGAATGCGAAAACGGTGGAGAACTGGTTGGAGAAACATAGCGACTCCTTGGTGTCGAGTTTGTAGGACCCGTCGGGCTGCCGGAACAATCCCACGGTCATTCCCTTGCTGAAGAGGATGTTCGTCCCTCGTCCGATGTAGGTGTCGCCGTTGTTCTGGGTATAGAGGTTTCCCGACGGTGTCTTCATCGTCGTGCTGATTGTGTAGGTGTATGTGGAGTCCTCCTTTTCGTCCTCCTCATTGTAAGCATTGGCCTTGAAGGTTTCTTCGAGATACGGACGGAAGGAGGTGCCGATCAGGAAGGCGATGGGGCCGGAAGCTACCTTGTAGGAGGGAGCCAGATTGACAAAGGCTCCTCCGAAAGTACCTTTTCCATCATACGAACTTTCCAAATGGTAATAGTTGTGTATGGTGTCTGTTGTCAGCGTGGCCGAAGATGTGTTTCCCGGTGGTCTTCTTATGACCATGTCCACGTGGTCTGGCGCTTGTGTGATGAAATTGGAGCCGGTGGGTATGCCGCCCAGCACGACGAGGTCGAGGGCGTCGGTGGCGGAGTTGGGAGCCTGCCACATCGTCGTCCTGCCGTCCACCTTCACGCCGATGCTCAGGTTGCGCAGGAAGCCTTCGGCCAGGTTGGGCCACCCTGCCGTCCAGGTGTATTTCACCTGTCCTTTCTTGTCGGGTTTCACTTGGATGTTGGGCACGTCATAGACCTGCCCGGGCGTCATGGTCTTACCATCGACGACGGCCTCCTTGCCGATGACCAATGTGGAGAGGCTGGCATTGTTCATGATGCTCACGACGGCATCTTCGGGTATCTCCTCGAAGACCTCCTTGGTGTCAAGGTTCTTGTACTTCTCCGCCACATGGATGTCAAACGTATAGTTGGATTGCTGCTCGAAGAAGGGATGACCGTAGAAGTAGGTTGGGCCGTTATCATCCTCTTTCATCACCGCCACGTCCACCTTGTCGCCATTGTCAAGCGTCACTTTGACGGACTTGGCTCCAAATCCTCCATGGGTCATGTCGCCTTGGGCGACATCGATGGTCGGGATGTTGCGCAACTGCCTGACGAATTTGGCGGTATAGGGATAGCGCCTCACCTCTCCCGTCTCTATGACCAAAGAGTCTTCTTTCATATTGGTCAGCGTGGTGTTGGTGGCGTCGATGACGGGCAGGTTTTGCTTGAACACCGGCTCGTTGTCGTAATCCTTGCCGCTCTCAAACGTGATGCGCTCCACCTTGTATTTCAAGGGAGGAAGCATGGCGGAGAACTCTCCCGTCTGAGGGTCGGTGGTGATGTGGATGAAGCGTGTCTCGTCCTGGGTGCCTCCGGCACGCACGGCATGGCTCTGTATGCTGTCGGTGGCACTGGCAACGGGTATCGGCTCTGTACCGAAGCGGCCGTCGCCATGGGCGTCGACGACATAGTTGAACGAGCTCATCGCCTCACGGCCGATGCTCAGTGTCACCACGGCCTTGCCCAGGCGGTTGGTGCTCTTGTGGAAGCCCAAGGGCGCATCCTTGTCGGTGAAGCCGCCATTGATACGTCCGGTGACATTGACCAGGGTGGAGTCGGTGAAGTTCACCACCATCGACTCACGGAAGTCATAGGTCGTGCCGTCTGCCGGGAAGGTGTTGATCTTGTGTCCCTCCTTGTAGGCTTCTATGCTGTGGCTTCCTATCGGCACGTTGATTTCATACTCGCCTTTCGAGTCGGTCATGACGGAGCCTTTCTTCGCCTCTGCCAATGAGCCGTCCACCTTGAAGGTGATGCTGTCGACGGGGATGTTGGTGTTGAGATAGGTCACCTTTCCCCGCACGACAAACGAAGACTCGTCGGTGAAGTTGTAGTTGTTGAGCGTCAGGTTGGAGGCGCTGATGAAGCCGTTTCGCGAGGTTGGCGCAAACTCGTGGATGCTCTTCGTGGGAGTGATGGTATAGGTGCTTCCCGAGCCGATGAAGGGAATGCCTCTCAACGTATACTCCCCGCTGTTGCTGGTCACGGCATATCGTGAGAGTTGGATGTCGGAAGGCACGATGGTCGATACGTTGATGTTGGATCCTACGACGGCATGGCGCCCGTTGGGCAGGTCGTTGGCGTATGAAGCGTCGTAAACCAGGCGGTCGATGCCTTCGTCCATCGGCCAGTAGAGCATCAGTCCCGTCTCACGTCCGCCCAGCATGCGGTCGTCGTTGGTGGCGCGTTCCTTGTCGGTGAGCAAATGATCCCAGACGCGCACTTCGGTGACATTGCCCCTGAAGGCTTCTTGGTCGTCGATGCCTGCCGCACCACCCACCGAGAACGGGGTCATGACATGTTGCAATGATGTTGTCTGATGTATTCCCTCGCCAACACTACTGTTCTTGATGACAAGAGGATATGTGTCGAAAAACGTATTGTAATAGCCGTCGAATGTCACCAGGAAGCCGCTGATGACTTGGTAATCTCCCAAATCACCCATTTCCTCGGTTTTCTCATCTTCCGATATGAGTGTGAAGTCATTGGAAATACTGTCGTTGACCCTGATGCCGATTTCGCCTTTACTGGATTGCAACGACAACAGCGAGAACACATTGGTCGGGATGGACACATTCGATTGGAAAAGACTGGTCTTGCTCACACTTTCTCCCACCACTATCGGTTCGGAGAGCGCCTCCTTCTTCAAGTAAAGGCCGATGAAAGCCCCGTTGCCATATATCTGGTGGGTGCCTTCCCTGCCTATGCGCTCATAACCTTCGGCCTTCCATTGGCTGACTACCTGCTCCATTTGATCGTGTTTATAGCAAGTCTCTCCATCGAGTTCGCCCGTAGGTTTGTTTTCATCCGCCCAATACAATATATGTCTCCAATGGTTCACATAGTTGTAGGTGTACGTATCGTGGTAATTCTTACGTTCTTCAAGGAGGATGTCATAATGCCCATTGGCATATCCACCGGTTTTGATCCTGCCAAAACCGGGAATCTCGCCAATGACGGCTCCCTGTGCCAGACTGGAATCAGGACGCAAGAACATCTGAATGGTATAGTCCTTGTCATCACCAAACACCGTGGCGATGTCAGCCGAATCAGCATCCCATGCGATGCCGGTGGAGACACCGTTGACACGTTGCGAGTAATTGGTGACTTGGTTGTCCGACCCCTCGTCGCTGGAGCGGAGCGTGAGCCGCACGCCGTCCACTGCGGTGTCGCTGGTGCCGAAGGTGACGCGCCCGGTGATGACGCCCCTGGCTTGGCAGAAACCGGTGTCGAAAAGCATGTTTTGGAAGTTGTTCTCGTCATAACGCTCCTTCTCTCCGGAAAAGACCTTCACCTGATACTCGTAGTAACGTCCCGGCTGCACAGAGTTGTCCTCATAGGTGTAGCTGTCACTGGTGCCGCTGGTGTTGTAGATGGTGAGGAACTCGTCGTTGGTGCCGGCATAGCGGCGGGAGAGTTCGAAGTTGCTGTTTGCCGTACCCACCTGACTGGCCTTCCATGCCACGCGCACCACCTTGTCGTGAGTGCCCTTGGTGGCGGTGAGTTCGGTGACGGTGGTGCCTGTGAGCAGTCCTGCTGTCACGACGTTGCTTTCAAACTGGTCTTTCCCGCCGTTGAGCTTGAGCACCACCTTGTAGTCGAAAGTCATCTCTTTGCTGGGCAGGTCGGCATCGACAAAGGCCAGGGTGTAGCCAGCCTTGGGGTTGGCCTCGCCCATGATGCCCGTGGCGTAGGTCTCCCAGTTGGCCGTGCCGGTGACGCAGCGCCACACCTCGAACGAGGCGGTGCTGGAAGTGACGGGCACGCGGGAATACTCCCACGTGAGCCTCACCTTGTCCTTGACAGTAACATCCTGCTTCAAATTGTAGATGCTGACATGCGCACCGGCGGAGACGACATTGGAGAAGACGTGTCCCAAGGAGTTGATGGTCTCCTCCGACGGACTTTGGAGGGCTTGGTAATTGAGCCCTTCCTGGTTCTCCCAATCTTTCGGCACGTTCATGATCAAATATTTGTAGTATTTGCCATCGGCAGCCACGTTTTGGTCGGTGTAGCTCCTGTGCTGCGTGTCGCCGACGGATGACAGCTGGTCTCGCTTGGTCCACGACTGCCCCGACTTGGGTGTGCCATACTGGTCGGTTTCTATCCTGTAGACGTAGGGATAGGCGGTCTTGATGTATTCGAGTCCCTCCACGAATGTGAAGGCGTTCCAAGTGAGGTCCACCTTGTTGTCGAACTGAAGGAAGTCGGCTCCCAGCTTGCTGGGTTGCGGGTCATGGGGGAAGACGTTCTTCAGGTCCAATGTCTTTCGCTCGTCCCAGAAGCATGCTCCTCCATCAGCCTCCAAGGCTTCGCGCACCGCCAACGTGATGTCTATGGTCTTGAAATTGCGTGCCTCGGAGGGTATGGTGATGTTTGCCGTCGTGGCAGCCTGCGTCTGGCAGTCGAAAGCCTCCGTCTGTGTCTTGACGGTTCCATCGAAGAGCGTGTAGTTGATGGCAAGGTCGTAGTGCCCCACGTGCTTGCGCACATCCTGCAGCTTCTGGTCGATGTCGTTGGGCATGGCGGGAAGCTTCACCTCGATGGTGTTCAGGTTGGAGCGCTTGAGCGAGTAGTCCATCGCGTCGAAATGGGAGCAGTCCACCGTTTCCGAACAATAGTTCGACCCCAGGCTCATCACCTTGTGGCCGCTGGAGTTGTGCTCGTATTCATAATAGAAATACCAGGTCTTGCCTGCCAGTTCAGGCGAGTAATAATAGTCGATGATGACATAGGTGTCGTTGGCTCCACTGCCTTTGTTGACGTAGAAGGTGGTCTCGTCGAGTTTCAATGCACCCTGGGGGTCGGCATCGCCCATGGGCACGGTGTTCTGCATGAAAGCCTTGGAACCCCTGACCATGTTCTTCGCAAACACCTCCCACAACGGTTCTTCATCATTGTCCATGTCTTTCGTATAGACACGCAACAGGGTGATGGGCGTTCCCGACCGGTTCGGGTTGTCATAGGCTTTGATGTAGCCATCCTTTGCCCATGTGTTTATGGCATGCAGGTCGGTCACGAGGACGGTGAACGTCATATAGTTGGAATGGCTGTTCATCCAGAAGTTCTTCGCTTCCTTCATGTCGTCGGCACGCAGCTGCAATGGAACAGCCATCAGCATCAACAACAAGCATGAGAATGCCATTCTCGCATGGTATGTCATAATATTCTTTTTCATAATCATTGCATCTTGATGGTTATGGAGCATTTATTTGATCACGACCTTTACGCCCTTGTGGATGTACACTCCTTGCATGGAGGGTCGTTTCTTCAGTTTATAGCCTTGCAGGGTGTACCAGCCCTCGTCGTCGAGGTCGTCACCGCTGTAGAGCACCTTCACGCCGGTGGCCTCGTCGAGGTCGAGCACGTAGGGATTGTCGAGGTCGCCAAGGACGTTGTCGTTGACGAACGTGTTCTTGCTGTCGACGGTGTATTCCGTGCCGTCGACGAAGACGCGCAGTTCCACCACACGGCCCTGGTCGTCGCTCGAAGAGCCCATGACGGTGAGGAAGTAGTATTCGCTACCCTCGTTGGCGCGGATGGCTCCACGGCACTCGCCGTTGACGAAGGCCGCCACCTCTGCGTCTGACAGGCGCTGCCCGTCACGCTGCACCACGGCAATCACGTTCATGTTGTCGGGGAAGGTGTATGGGTCGACGGGCATGAAATACACGGCGGGAGCCTTTCTCGGAGCCTGCACAGTAAGCAATGTCGTCTGGGTTCCCAGCTTCGGGTAATGGAAGGTCTTGTCCACCTTTGCATTCGAGAGGTAGATGTAACCCTCGCCCGGGACGATGCTTTGCAAGGTGCCTTCCCAGATGCCGTCGCCCTTGTACAAGGCGACTTGCGAGCGGTTCTTCACCATGTCGTTCTTCTCCGGGTTGAGGTCGGCGAAGGCTTCTGCGGGCGACATCACTTCCGAGGAGATGGTGCCTATCCAGTTGTACCCATGGTGCATGACCTGGGGATGGGTGGTCACGTCGATGAGTGTGCCGATGACGATGAAGTTGAGCGAACTGGCCAACTGCATCTTGTACATCTTCCCTGGCAGGATGTCGGTCACCTCGCCGGTGATGTTTCCATTCTTGTCCACGGAAGAGAACTCAAACTGCCCCTTGATGTTCTTGAATTGCTTCAAGAGGTTCGGGTCCTTGGGCAAGACATCGGCGATGGCCGTCGACTGCGGCTGCACATAGATGGACCTCCACGACCATTCACGCGGCAGTTGCACCATCTGCTGCACCTCCTCGGCAGCCTTGAAGATGAAGGGGTTGTCGTAAGTGCCAAGCAAGGCGTCTGAGGCGAAATCCAACGTGTCGACAACCGTTCTGTCTGGCTTCATGACATGCACCATCGGGTAGGTGATGCCGGTGGAAGCGTCATACAACTTGAAGGTGAGTTTGTTGTATTTGGAATCGGAGTTGCCATAGACATACATGTTCAGGTAGTAAGCGTCGCGCGTGTCCATGTATTCCGGATGGGCGACTCCCCGGCACGTGCCAAGGTCGTCGAAGGCGGCAATCTTGGACAGCGGGTTCTCGCAAATCTTGTCTGCCACATAGAGCTGTCCCACCATGGCCATGCTGCTCTCATACAGTGAAGGAGTGACCGACCAGTTGGGCTCGTCGCCCTTCACCGTGATTCTCCAGCATAGGCTGCGCTTGATGCCATTGCAGTCGGAGACGTAGGTGAACAGGGTGTGCGTGCCGATGGGAGCCGATGGATGCAGGGTGAACTTGATGGGGTAGTACACGCTGCTGGAACATATGCCTACCGGATTTTGAACGGTAAGCCATGTCGGCAGGTTCAATATTTCGTAAGACTGCGACGAAGAGGACAGGTTGTACAAGTTTTGCTCTATTTCCATAGGAGCCATCCTGTCGTAAACGATGTCTATGACGTCGCTGTTCGCCCAATTCAAGAGGGCGAAGTCGGCCTTGACCTTCCACGCGATGAGCTCGGAATTGTTGCCATGGAGGTCCTTGACGTTGGTAACGACGACGGTGAACTCGTTGCCGTCCATGCGTGGCAGCATGTTGTCGGGGAACGAGAAGTAAATCTCTTCGTCTGAAGCAACGTAGTAGAACTCGTTTTCATCCAATGTCAACCTTTGCGACCCTGGCAGCAACGCCGGTGCGTTGGTGGCTTGGGTGAAGCCGTCGGCATTGATGATTTCCAACCTGACCACCGTGGTGTCTCCAAGGTTTTCCATCGTGTAGCTGGTGGTCACATGCCCGCTCTCGTCGCGGTGTATCCTCTCCATGGGGAAGTATCCGATCAGTCCGACATATGAGCTGTTAAGACGTTCGTAACGACGGTCGGCAATAAGGTTGCCTGTCAATGCGCCATTCCAGATGCGTATTTCGTCGATGTCGCCTTTGAATCTGTCTCCTATGCTGAAATATTGCGAATTAGGCACGGGAATCTCGGTTTCAGGAATCGTCTTGACAGCCTGTCCGTCGATATAGAAGATGGCGTTGGCTCCACGGCGCACGTTCATTGCGAAGTGGTGCCATTGGTTGTCTTTGTAGTTGACGTCGCTCAAATCTATTCCTTCATTCATTACTCCCACATCTGAATAGGTGGTCTTTATTAACATCAAATCGTCTTGTCTGAACCTCACAGACATGCCGTTGGCAAGGTCCAGCAGTTCTCCATCGGCACTACCCTTTTCGGCACGGAACCACAATTCCACGGCGAAGTTGTCTGTTGGCCTTGGCATGAAGGTGGACACATCGATGTCCATGGCCATCGAGCCATCGAGATGGGTGGCGAGGTTCCTGTTGTTGATATACCAACTCTCCGTCGGCATGACCATGTTGCACGAACGCACCCTGTCGACAAGTGTCGTGCCGTGCCCTTCGTCCATGCGCCAGTAACCGATGAGCCCCGGAGTGTAGTTGGCTTTCAACTCATTGCGCTCCTGATACATCTGCAGGACGGTCTTCTTGACATTCCAGATGGCGAGGTCGCGCATCATGCCTTTCATGCCATTGCCGCCGACTTGCAGCTTTCCCTCTCCCGGCGACACCACGACGGGCTGGTCTTTCACGATGTAGACGGGGGTTGTCATGTCGGCATTGATGTAGATGGCGCTCATGAGGCTCTGCCCTTGGTGTTCCGGGTCGGCCTGCAGGCTCATGGCGATGTAGTTCCAGATGTTGGCCGGCAGAATGGAATCCGACTCGAAGACATGCTCTCGCTCGCCTATCCGGGCGGTGATCTTGCCACCATCCCTGGTGGACAGTTCCAACATGTTGTCTTCCGTTCCCAAGCTGAAGACGGAGCCGTCGCTTTGACGATAGAACCAGCCTTCCACGGCGAGGTCGCTGTCGCCCGTCTGGTAGGTGGACTGCGTGGTGATTTCGTCGCCGTTGAGCTGCAGTGCCACATCGGGCACCTTGGCATCGGTGACGGCGTTGTTGATGTTGCCCACGATGCGGAAGTTTTCCGTCTTGCTCAATGCGTTGGTGTTGATGGTCTCATTGAAGCGCACATGCATCTGGTTGCGAATGTCATACGACAACTCTCCCCACTCGGGATAGGGGTTGCCAAGTATCTTCGGTCCGCGCAAGTCCTGGGTCACCTCGATGATGTCGGTGGCATAGGTCACCTCGGTGGAGCCTTCCGAGCCATAGTAGCCGAAGGTCTGCCCGCGCAACTCATACACGCCGTCGTCGAGGAAGCTGACCTTCTCGGTGAAGAACTTGCCATCGGGCAACCTTGTCTCGCCGGCTCCCGGGTTCACCTTCCATTCCTTGGCGAGCGACCAGGTGTCGAGCCCCTTCCTGCGGTATTGCAAGCGCAAGCCACTGAGCCCTGGGTCTTGCCTGTTGAGGTTGGTGACAGTGACGATGACACCCTTGTTCAATTCATAGGATTTCATGTTCAGCACCGTGTTGTCGACGCTGATGTCCACGGTGGCAGAGGATGGCACGAAATGCACCTTGAGCACCACGGGGTCGCTCTGTGTGGTCACGTCGTCTGCCGAGCGCAGCACCAAGCGTATGTCCTCGTAGTCGATGATGCTGGTGGAGGACTGCTCCACATAAAGGGTCTTATAGATGGTCTCCCTGCCGCCAAGACGCACGGTGCGCCCTGTCTTGCCGTTGCCGATGGGCTGGCCGTCTATGGTGAGGATGGCTCCATTGGGATTGGAACCTTCCAACACTTCCAACACATAGTTGCAGGTGGTGTTGGTTTCACTCTCGTTGGTCAATTGCAACTTGAACACCGCCTTCGTACCGGTGGGGACATCAGACAATTCGGCTGCTCCATCGACACTGAGCTTGGGATTCTCCACGCGCATGGTGGCCTTGTCGAGTTCCGTGTCCTTTTGGTAATACTTCGTGTAGGTGGCGCCTTCATACGGATTGCAGGTCTGGCCGCCTCGGGTGCGGAAGATGGGTCCATATCCGAATGGCGACTGGAAGACATCCACCGACAAGGCGGTGAAGGGCGAGGCATCACTGATTTGCCACGTGGTGCCCCGGGTCTCCGTGATGCTTTCTGTCAATACTGTTTCAGTGTTGGTGGTAGTGGAATAGTTCAATATGCCGATAGCGCCTACATCGTTGAATGTCGCGCCAATCCTCGTATCGCTGGTGATGTTATACGAGGTTTTGGTGTGCTCCAAGTCCTCGGTGATGGCTATCGTCTCCTTGGTGGTCTGGCTGACAGACGTTCCGGAGGCGATGCTGAAATTGCCTATCTTGTAGGAGGCTTCGTCGTCGAAGGCCGTGAGCTTGTCCTTCTCGTTCTCGCGGATTTTTTGCACCCAGGCGTTGATCTGCTGGTTGGCCCACTCCACTGAGTCGGTGACCTCCTCGCTGTCGGTGTGCTTGATGCCGTCGACCCTCCAATAGGACGGGTGCCCACCGGCGGCAGCATATTGTTCCTTGCTCCATACGGTGGAGTCGCTGTTGGCAGTGCCATAGCCATAGTCTCCCTCTTTCAGGGTGGTGTAATAAATCACCTCTCCCTCCACCGTCTTGCAATAATCGTCGGTAAGTGCCGGCACCCATTTCAGACGGCTTTTGATGATGGCCTTCCAGTTGGGTATGAGTGTTTCGATGACATACTGCTGCGGGAGCACGAAAGTGGTCTTGAACGAGAGACTGGTGCACAAGCTTGTCTTGTCTCCCAGCTTGTAGGTGCCGTCATCCTGCTTGAGGAGTCCCACATACCGTCCCTTGCCAAACAAGAGATTGGAAGCCCGGCCGATATAGGTGTCGCCATTGTTTTGGACATATTTCTTGCCTGTCGGCGTCTTTATCGCGGTGGACACCGAATAGGTGTTCTGTTCCTTCTCTATGTAGATATCGTCGTAAACATTGTTGCGACGCTCTTTGTTGTCCCAGGCGATGACGCGGTTCTTGTTCTTCTTGAAGACGGTTGCCTCCAACAAGTCATATTCTATCGTCGGGACAAAGGTGATGTCGGTTCCTCCACCTATGGAGTAAGACGACGTGGTGGTGACGGTCTTCGTCCTCACATACACGGAGTCGTTGCTCCATTGTGCATAAGCGCTGCTTCCCGGGGGGCGTCTGAGGATCATGTCAATGTGGTCGGGGGCACCGGTGACGAAGTTGTTTCCCGTGGTGATGCCTCCCGTCACCACCATGTCAAGGGCGTCGGTGTGGGAGTCGGGGGCATGCCACATCGTGGTGCGCCCGTTGACGTTGACGCTGATGGTGAGGTTGCGCAGGTAGCCTTGGGCGAGGTTGGGGAAGCCGGCGATCCACCCATAGGCCACCTTGCCCTCCTCGTCGGACAGCACGTCGATGTTGTCCACGTCGAAGACGTCTCCCGGCTGCAGTTCCTTGCCGTCCACCTGCGACACCTGTGCCACGATGGTGGCGGCAGAGGTGCTTGCTTCGTTGGTGATGCTTACCACAGCGTCTTGCGGCACTTCCTTGTGCATCTCCTCCGTGTCGAGATTCTTGTATTGCTCGTCGACGGTGATGGTGAACTCATAGGGCTTGCCCTGTTGGAAGATGGGATACCCATAGAGGTATTGGTAGCCTGTCGGGGTGATGTTGAGCACGGGCACGTCTTCCGGTTCCCTTGAGATGTCGTCGCGCACGGAAATGCTGCGCTCGCCGAACGCACCGTTTTCCATGCCATTCTGTGTGACGGTGATGGTGGGCTCGGTGCGCAACTGCCGGATGAGCTTGGCCGAATAGTAGTAGTATTGCTGGTTGGCGTGCTCTTCCTGCAAGGAGTCGCACATCATCTTTTCCGGGATGGTGTTGGTGGCATCGATGACAGGCAGGTTATCCTTGAACACCGGCTCGTTGTCGTAGTCGTTGCCGCCATCGAAGGTGATGCTGTTGACCACGTATCTCAAAGGCGGCAGCATGGCGGAGAACTCTCCCGTGAGGGAGTCGGTCTTGATGTATACATAGTATGTGTCGTCGAGTGAGCCACCGGCGCGGTAGGCCGTGCTTTGGATGTTGCTGGTGGCGCTCTTCACGGGGATGGGCGTCTTGCCGAACTCCCCGTTTCCATCCTTGTCGATGATGTAGTTGAACGAGGCCTGCGACTCCTTCCCCAGACTGAGTTTCAGCGTGGCCTTGCCCAGGCGGTTGACACTCTTGCGGAAGCCGAGTGGCGCATCCTTGTCGCTGAATCCGCCATTGATGCGCCCGGTGACATTGACGAGCGTGGAGTCGAAGAAGTTGATGATCTCATCCTGGTAGAAGGGATATGTGGCTCCGTCGCTGGGGAAGCGGCTGAAGACGTGGCCTTCCTTGTAGGCCTCGATGCTGTGGCTGCCGATGGGCACGCTGAGTTCATAATTGCCGTTCATGTCGGTCATCACATGGGTGTTGCCCTTCAGTGCTATGGCGCCGTCGACCTTGAACATGATGCTGTCGGCGGGGATGCTGGTGTCCTTGTAAGTCACCTTGCCACGGACGGTGAACGACGATTGGTCGGTGAAGTCGTAATTGTTGAGTGTCAGGCTTCCTCCGCTGACGAAGCCGTTGCGCGAGGTGGGTGAGAAGACATGGATGCTCTTCGTCGGGGTGAGCGTGTAGGTGCTGCCCGAACCGATGAAAGGTATGCCTCGCAAGGTGTACTCGCCATTGCTGTTGGTGACGGCGTAGCGCGAGAGGGTGTTGTCGGAAGGCACGATGGTCGACGACTTGATGTTGGAGCCCACAGTGCCATGGCGGCCGTTGAGCACGTCGTTGGTGAGTGAGGCGTCGACCACCAGGCGGTCGATGCCCTCGCTCATCGGCCAGTAGAGTTTCAAGCCTGGCTCGTTGCCGCTGAGGATGCGGTCGTTGGTGTTGGCACGCTCCTTGTCGGTGAGGACGTGGTCCCACACGCGCACCTCGCAGAGGTTGCCACGGAAGGCCTCGGCGTCTTCCATGCCGGTTGCTCCACCCACGGAGAAATGATTGGCCATATGGTTGGTGGAATAGTCGAATGCAGTACCCGTGGTGGGGAAGCAATATGAACGAAGTGGCGTATTTGAGTAAAAAGCCATCAAGGCGGCAAGGTTCACCCCGTCGACCGTATAGAGACACCTGTTTTCATAAATATGATATTTGGTGTCGAGTTCTCCGCCGACGATTGAGGTATAGTCTTTTGTCGAAAGGGGAGACTGCAATACGACGGCTGCCGTGCTGTCTCCAACGGAAACCACTGCTGCACCTTCACTGTTTTGCAGTGTTACCAAAGAATAGACATTGGAAGGAATGGTGAGTCCTGAGTCAAACGTCTTGCCCTTCCACGTCATTGTTTTCAGCGATATGGGTTCTTCAAGGGGCTGGATAATGTGAATCAAGGACATGTAATAGTCAGTTTTCCCATAGATGTCGGGAATCCAAGCGCCGTTATGACGGCTGTTGTTTGAGATGCTATCCAATCTTGCCCTTATTTCATCACGCTTGGCTTGGACTTCTTCTTCAGTAGTATAGACATAGGTGTCATAGAGGTCGCAATAGTAATTTGGCTCACCTTTTTCCTCGGCTCGCACATCGATGATGACCCCTTCCGTCCTCCAAAAATCGGTGAATGTCATTTCCGTCATGGAAGGGTCGGAGAATTTCTCCACATAGAGCTTGTATCCATCATCAACCTTGCTGCCCAGGCGCAGGCGGCCGAAGTCGGGTATCTCGGCGATGACGGCGCCTTCGGAAAGGTTCTCGTCAGGCCTGACAAACAGTTGCACGGTGTAGTCTTTTTCACAGAAGAGCTTGGCCACTTCCGCCGAGTCGGCCACCCACTGGATGCCCGTGGAGGCACCGTTCACACGCTGTGAGAACTGCTGCATGTCGCCTCCCTCGCCGGTGTCGCTTCCGCGCAGGGTGAGGCGCACGTCCTCCACCGACGTGCCTGCCGAACCGAAGGTGACACGCCCGGAGATGACGCCTGTGGATTGGCAGAAGCCGATGGCGGTGAGCGCGTTCTGATACGACGTGTCGTCGTAGGAGTCCTTGTCGCCGGCATAAGCCTCTATCTTGTATTCATAGTAGTAGCCGGGCTGAGCGGTGTTGTCCTCATAGGTGTAACTATCGTCGGCGCCGCAGGTGGCATAGATTTTCATATACTCGCTGCCGCTGTTCACATAGCGGCGGTAGAGTTCGAAATTGGTGTCGGCCGTTCCCACCTGCTTCACCTTCCATGTGACGCGCACCAGGTCTGAATGCTGGCCTTTGGTGGCGTCGAGGGCGGTGACGGTGGACCCGGCGACGACGCCGGCGGTGAGCACGTCGCTCTCAAAGATGTTCGCATCGTCGTTGATGGAGAGCCGCACCTTGTAGTCGTATCTCACCCTGTTGCTGGCGATGGTCTTGTCGGTGTAGGACAACTTCGTTCCCGAGGCGGGGTTGGCCTCTCCCTGCACGGTGGCGAGTTCGCCCCAGCTGCTCGTACCCGTGACACGTCTCAGCAGTTGGAACCTCACGGTATTGCTGCTCACCGGCACACGGGAGTATTTCCAATTGAGCACCACCTTGTCTTCCACCTTCATGTCTTGCTCCAGGTCGTAGATGTCCATGGCAGGATGGGTGTCGACGACACCCGACTCCACGTGCCCAAGCATCGCTATGATGTAGTCAGAGGGACTTTCAAGTTCTTTGTCGGTGATGATGCCCGCTCCGGCCCATGACTTGGGGATGTTGAGGATGAGGTATCTGTAATATTTGTTGGGGTCGGCACTGTTGTCGGCGAAGGTCTGAGCCTGCGTCGTCCCGACGTTGGGACGTTTGGCGATTTGTTTCCAATTCTCACCCGAGACCTTCTGGCCGTTGCGGTCGGTCTCAAGGCGATAGACGTATGGCACGGTGGCCTCGATGTATTGGTATCCGCTGCCGTAGTCGTGGAAGGCTTGCCAAGCCAGGTCCACCTTGCGGTCGAACTGCAGGTATTCCACATTGAGGTTTTCCGGCTGTGGCACGGAGGGGAAATTATTGCTTCTCGTGACGTTGGAGTTGTTGTTCCAGAAATAGGTGCCGCTCCCGGTGCAATAGAGTGCGTCCTGGACGTCGGCACTGATGTCGACGCTCTTGAAATTGGCTAACTCCGCAGGGATGTCGACACTGTAGGTCTTCTCCATCATTGTCTCACAGTCAAACGTCTCCTTCTGCAACTTCGTGGCACCATCGTAAAGGTGATAGGTGAAGGTGAAGGAGTATTTGCCTACGTGCTTGCGGTTGTTCTTCAACTTGACCGGCACGTCGTCGGGCAGGGCGGGCAGCGTCACCTCCATCTTACGCACATCGGTGCGCTCGATGGAGAAGTCGTTGGCGTCGAAACCCTTCAACCCCATGGTGGGGCTGCAATAGGCAGAGCCGAGCTTCATGTTATACCAACTGCCGTTGTTGTGTTTGTAGTAATAGTAGAATTCCCACGTCTTGTTGGCCAACTCCGGGGGATAGTAGTAGTCGATCTTGGCATAGGTGCGGTCGTTGTCCGACCCCTTCCACACCCAGAATTGCTCATTGGAGTAGCCTAATTCAGCAGCTCCTCCATTGGCGTTGGAGAGGTAGGCCACACCACCTTTCAACTCATTGTTGGCAAAGACGTTGTAGTTCTCGTTGTAGTCGCTTGACATCTCCTTGGTATAAACGGTCACCAGCTTGTAGGTCTGGTTGCCGGAGACGGCCTTGATGTAGCCATCTTTCGCCCAAGTATTCGAAAAGTAAAGGTCGGTGAGGAGCACCGAGAAATTCAAATGGTCGGTGTAACTCGTCATGGTGTAGTATTTCGAACTCTTCATGTCGTCGGCATGAAGGGTGGTCGAAAAGCACAGCAGGACGGCCATCAATGTGAAGATGACCATGGTCCGCGGGGGTGGAAAACGTAGGATTCGTCTTTTCATATGCTTGTGGTTTTGTTTTTTCACATAAAGTGCCGGAGGCGACTGCTCCGGTCATTCATCCCATAAGGACTTGCTGGCAGTGCCTGCCTCGGCATCGTCCCAGTTAGACACGTTGCTCTCTCCAAGAGAGGCGTCGAGTTTGGAGTCTGAGTTGTAGCCCACCAACCCGGACTCTCCTTCCGGGTCGTAGGAGTTCATAAACGGCGAGATGCAGACCACTTCGGCCTGCGGACGCTCATATCTCTTTTTCGTTTTCATCGGCATGGAGGTTGTTATTGGACGACAACGGCCTTCCCCCCATGGAGGTAGAGGCCTGGCTGGACGGGACGGTCGAGGAGCCTGCGCCCGTCGATGGAGAACCATGTTTCTTTTCCGCTCCGTTGCACATCGGGCACGGTCTGGATGGCGTCAGGAGAATCATCATCGTAGGTAAGCGACAGGTTGGCGTCTGAACCAATGCTGCGAAGTTCGGAGGTCAGGACCCGCAGATAGGCGCGGTTGGCGCCGAGGGTGCCGCCCGACGTGCGGCGGAACGTCCCTTGGTAGAGGATCATGTTGGTGTATTCGTTGTTGTCGCCCGACGTCTCACCTATCTGCGTCGGTTCGACCACGCCCACCAGCATGTTGTTGCCGTAGTCTTCCTCCATGCCTTCATAGCCTACCTCGTCGGCATTCACTCGCAGCACGTCGACATAAGGTGAGGAGTTCTCCGCCTTGTGCACGAGCACCCCGCGGCCGGCCTTGAGCACCCAGACGCGCTTGATGTACACCTGCTTGTCGGCGGGCCGCAATTCGGTGGGGATGTAGAAGAGCCAGTTGGAACCGTCGTCCACGTCCTGGAACGTGGCCTTGCCGCAGAAGGTGGTCAACTCGTTGGTGTGGTTGAAACGACCATAGACCTTGGCGTAGCCGAAAACCTGGTTGCCGACGATGGCTGCAGGCAGGATGACGCTCACCTCCTCTGTCAGCACGAAGTTGATGTCAGCATACTGATCGTTGTCGCCACCCCAGTAGACGGAGTCGGAAAGGGCGCCGATTTCTATGGTTCCCAACGGGTCGTTCTCGTCGCGGACGCCATAACTCAACAGGAGTGTCTTCATACGGTCTACCGACATTGCACTGCCCATGTCGATTTTTTTCAAAGTGCTCTTGACGTCCTCCAAGGTGCCCAAGTCACCTGCGTAGGCGGGATCGAAGTATGGGTTGCCTTCGATATGCAGCTCTTCCAAGACGGTATTGCCCCAGAACGAACCATTGCGCACCACCGTCACATTGGCGGGGATGGTGAGCGACCTCTGGGCGAGTCCCACCTCCGTCAATCCATTAATGATGGTCTCCTCTTCATCTTCGTATTCAAAGTTCTGTGCCATGGCCTGAGAGCAAAGGCACAACAGGAACAACAGCATGCAAATTGTGTGTAATCTTTTTTTCATCGTTTGCGGTTTGAGGCTTCCGCCTTCTGGTTATGTATTAATTGGTGTTTTTAATGTCTGATGATGTCTGAAAAAAGGGCTTCATCCCTGTCAGGGCGCTCCCAACGAATTGAACAAAAGTCAAAAGCGCGTGGAATACACCTAAGATAATGCAAAAATAGTAAAAAATCCAATTAAACAAACAAAATCAACCATTTTTCGTTTTCAATTGTAACAAATTTATCAATATTCCCGTTTTTTTTACAGGAAAACATACCAGAATTGAACGGTGGACCACACCTGCGAGGTATGTGCCCCCACTAACACCAGAGTGTCCCAGAAATCCTCCTACTTGCTACTAAGACCTCCTACTTGCTCATAGAACCCAAAGCCGAAACTTCCCTAGAAATTATCCGGGCAGGTCTTACACCCGCCCGGATGATCTACTTAAATCAATCTTGGGATCCATTCAAATACGAAAATCATAATGTTTTATATATAATTGTCATTTAGCAAGTTATCATCTCATTTGTATAGCCAGGCGAACCTGACTTTATCTTTCTCTGATGAAGAGTCATAGAAGTCTTGGGGTCTACCATGATAGAACATTGTCATGATCAAATCAAACATGAAATTCATAATCCTTGATTTTTAAATGTTACACTTTTCTGTTTCTAATCTCATTTGCCTTGCCAGGCGAGCCCGGAATCTCATTTGTCTTGCCAGAAGAGCCCGGTTTCGTTTTTTTTCTGATGCAAAGATATGGCGAAACCGACCGTCACCAATGATTTTTTGTGTTTTCTTTCTCGAAAGCATGCGACACATAGCGTCATTTGCGACATTCTCCCCCACCCCCTTCCATTTCTGTCGCAAAACAGTCCGCTACATCCACAATATGGCGTCTCTGCAGTGCTCACCACCATTGCAAACCCTCCCCCGAAGTCGTCGGTGCCATCTTAGGGGGCGACGGCCTCCGAGCGTCGCCAAGCCAAGAGGTCACGCCAAAAAATCAGTGCTCAGTAATTATAAATTATAAATTATTAATTATTTACGCCAAGATGCCAGTGCTCAGTAATTAAAAATTATGAGTCCACTTGAAAAAGTCCAACATGCTGACATTGAACACACCCGGAGTGTTCATATCCCCTCCCCTCAAGGGGAGGGGCTGGGGTGGGGTCTATAACTTGTTGATTTTTAAGCATATTTCACTCCACCTCCTGTTTAGTTCAACGCCCCCTGCCCCCCTCTAATCCGACTCTCCCGGCTTTCAGCCACCCCCTCTGAGCCAGAGGGTGAGTTGGGGGAGTCTGAGCACCGCTTTTTGCTCACTGTCCACTTTTTAAAGTGGACTCAAGAAATAAAATAAAAAAGATAGAAAAAGGAATAGATGGAAAGAAGAAAAAGTGCCAAGGCACTCTCAAAAAGAATAAAAAAAGTGCACAAATGCGAGCTGCTGACACACCTTTATACCTAAGACCGCGGAGCAGTCAAAATTATGATTATCCGCATGTACCCGAAGAACGGTCTGAAAGGCCTGCAGCTCCTAGCCCAGAGCAACGCCCTGGGTAAAAGAGCAAGAAGGCAATCGCTCTGACCCAGGGCGTTGCCCTGGGCTAAGTGCTCATTGCCCCTTCGGGGCGTTTTCGGACAAATGCGGATAATCATATTAAAATTAATGAATAATTACATGGTAATTCGTGTTCCTTTTTTTCACGCTTCATGCATATCCGAACGCCCCCTGTAGGAACTTGCTTCATGCATGTCCGAAAAACAGAAGGGGCGACAGAACAACTCTGTCACTCCTTCTTTAACACTTGACGCACTTGCATGCAGGGTCAGCCTGTCTGTGGTCGCCCCAGGCGTTCAGCCTTCACGATGGGAAACAACAATCAATAGTCCACTTTAAAAACCGAAATTCCCGATTCCAACCATAAATATGGTTAAAATATCACAAATATCTACAATTAAGCACTTTTTGATTTGCGCATTTGTGTCTTTATGGTTAT
>CADADN010000065.1 GCA_902786665.1 uncultured Prevotellaceae bacterium
ATGGATTATGTAAACTATTTTATTAATTTCTATTATGGTGAGAAAACCTCTTTTGAAGAATGATAATCGTACCAAGTTATTTTTTTACGATTACTAAAAGAAATCATGCCGTGTAAGACTATTGTCCACTGTGTTCTGTGCCTCTGTGCCGCAAATCGCCAACAATGACAGAAGCACGGCCGATACCATTCTTTTCATCATTTTGTTAGTAGTTAGTTTGCTCTATGCAAAAATACACTTTTTCCCCATGGAATCAAAGTCGCAAGGTAGATATGTGCCAATTTTCAAAGATGTTTGGCAAAAATATCATATCTTTGCAGTGCTAAGGGCAACAGCTGCGGTGCATGGTAATCATCAGCATCGATATGATAACAAAACAAAGACATGAACATACCAAAAAGGGAAAGATTCGAAATGTTGGACCAGTTCTTGCAAAAAGGTTCACATACCACCTCGCAACTCCACCAATTGGTCAATAAGGAATTGGAAGAAGTGGGGATGGAGAAGGTCACATTGCGTGCCATTCAGAAAGACTTGAAGGAAATGGCTGAAAGCGAGTACACGCTTCCACCTCAATTATAAGAGTGGTCTTGTGGAACATTCCTTGAACGTATGCGACGTGGCTTTGGATATTCGTGAAGCGATGGTGAGGAGGTGTGACAACTTGGAAAAAAGGCTTCCTGTCGACAGTGTTGTCATAGCCTCACTGCTCCATGACGTCTGCAAGGCAGACATCTATCGACCTTTATCCCATCGACTGAAAAAGATGGCCAGTGTCTTCGGATTCGGGTGCAAGATACCATCCTATCGTGTGGATTATGGCAGCCAACCTTTCGGCCATGGGGAGAAGTCGGTCATCTTACTACTCAAGAATGGATTGGAAATGACTGATGATGAGATGCTGGCCATCCGCTGGCATATGGGTGCTTGGAATCTCCCTTTCCAGTCGTCGGATATCATTGGCAACCTCAACAAGGCAAAGGCAATCTCTCCTCTCGTCACACTGATACAATCTGCTGATGGATTGGCATCACAAATCATGGAAAGATGAATGACCATTGTACACAAACCATAGGGAAAATGAAAGAAAACAACATCAACATGCACTGGCCCAAGATAGAACTGCCTGCTGGATTCGAGGATGCCGAATCCTATCTCAGGCACTTCGTTGAGGAAGGGGCCAAGAGAAAGTACGGCGACATCGATTCGTTGGTGTCGGAAAGGGTGGAAAACGAACTGCGTCACTTTAAAGGCTATGAACCCTATTTCCTGGTCATTCACGAACTAGTGGAGTTTTGCAAAAGCCAACAAATTTTTATTTCTGCGTTTTTTCGGAGTGCCACTTGTTCCATTGTCAACTACTGTTTGGGAATAACTACAGTCGACCCTATTCGAAATGGGCTGTCATTTGAACACTTTTTCTTGAATACATATATGAATTCCCCTTATTATACATTGGCGGTTGAAATGGACGACCTAAGATTGCTCGTTTATCACTTGCAGAAGAAGTATGGCTTTGACTGTGTTTCGAAAGTATACGATGGATATGGGGATGAAAAAACGTATTATGGCGATTCATTACGCGTTCCCTCCGTCGATTCTTATTGCATCTTTCTTTTCGACGAGCCGTTTAAAGAAGCAGTGGGGACCATCTTGGTAGACGGGCTGTTTCTTTCCGAAAAAGAGGAGATTCCCAAGTATTCCAAAGAAATACTGGATGAGTTGGGCTATATGCATATTGAGTTCCGGCCTTGTGATGGCCCGGATGATATTATTGATGATCTGAGTGAGTGAGATAAGACGAAAACGTGACTTGTAAATCATTTGTGAAACAACCAATAAATATATAAACATATGGAACCGAGAATTTCGTTGATTGTAAAGCTTGCACTTGCGGCGTTGTTGCTGCTTTGTCTTGCAGACATGCCTTATGGCTTTTACCAACTTGTAAGGTTTATTGCCATGGTGTCTTTCGCCTATTTTTCCTACGATTATTTCAATGATAAAAGAGACAAGCTTGGGGTTGCTTTTGCTGCGCTGGCATTGCTGTTCCAACCTTTTTTCAAGATTACGTTAGGACGCACCATATGGAACATTCTTGACGTGGTGGTTGCCGTAGGGTTGGTTGTGTTGGCCATCGTAGCTTATAGGGAAAAGAGTGAATGAACATTTCGCTCCAAGGGGTTGGAATGATTGATATCATTGAGGTGTGCTTATTGGGGCACACCCTCTTTGTTGAAGAAAGATTGAAAACTTCATTCCAAGAAATCTGTATTCTAAAACTTGTGATATAATGATGGAACGCCAAAATCCATAATTAGTATTGTGCTTGAATGATTGGTGATAAATTTGAAAAATTGATATGAATCATGATTTTTTCAAGGAATTCCGATGTCATTTACCTAAAAAATCATATCTTTGTAGGCTATGTCATCAGCTCTCTCCCAAGAGGGGAAAATCATCAGACGCCATCAAATAGACGATGAAACAGTTTGTGGTAACATTCATTTTGGCTGCATTGATTGCTTGCGCCGGCCATCAGGGCAAGGAAGCCAATGACACTGTTGTTGATATCAATGACAGTGTCATGTTGGCCAAGGGATATGATGTGGTGGAACTGCGCAAGATGAAGACTGGGCACATCACAACCTCGTTCAAGGTCAACGGGAAGTCGTGCGTGTTCTTGGTCGACACTGGCGGAGGTGGCACGTTGATTGACATTTCCAAGAAAGACAAGTATGGTCTTGAAGCATTGGGGAAACGAGACTATGCGGCCGGCATTGGGTCCATTAGTTCATTGACCATGACGTCCGCCACCTTGCAGATTGGTGGGAAGGACTTCAAGTCGGATGACCTTTTTCTGATGGATATCGCCTACATCAACTCCGAGTTCAAGAAGACCAAGGGCTGGCAGGTTGATGGTGTCCTGGGCACCGATTTCCTTGAAAGGCATGATGCCATCATCGATTATCCGCATTCAAGAATGTATCTCATCATCAATCAGGATGGAGATGATTAGAAGCACCGTTGAACATTTGAAAACCTATTTGGAGATACAAGTTCCCATCAGGTATGAGGACACTTGGTTCAGGGAGTTGAGGAGCCGTTTCTCCAACTCCCCGGTCAGGTGGCAGAAGGGCTATTACCATATCACGATGGCCTTCATCAACGAGACGCCAAAGGGCGTCGACATGCGTCCGATTTTGGAGAGGCATCTTTCCTCTGCCGTTGCTCCGAGGGTTGTTTTCGACCGATTGGATGCTTTCTCCATCAATCAGGGAAAGTATATCATCCATCTTGCCACGAGTCATGTCCCGGGAGAGTTCCTCTCATTGACGGAGTCCATCCGTGCCGATATGAAAGATGTTGGATGTGTGATTTATTCCGATTTCCTGTTACACGTCACCTTGGGTAGGATTTACTCTTCGGACGTTGAGTTGTCAGACATCATGGAGGTGTTGGATAAGATTACCATGCCTCCAATAACGCTGGCCTTGACCGATATGGATTACAGGCTGTATCGAGGCAGGACGTTGTTTGAGACCCGGCTGAATGATGGAAAAAGTAGGCGCGATGTATAACTATGCAACCTTCATTTGATGTTTTTTTGTTCGCTATGCTGCAACATTGTTGCAGCCATGCATTAACGACCTCTCGGCGAAAGACAATTCACTTTTGTAAAAACGATGGAATCAATCACTGTCAAAACAGTCGAAAATGAAAGGAAATAATTTCAAGAGGTTATGCGCCTTGCTTTTGACAACCTGCTTGGTTGCCATCTCATTCGCCCAGGCTTCAAGAGTCTTGGAAGTGAAAGAACTGGCGCCGAGCAACGGGATGACAGCGCTGGTGAATGAAAACCACACCCACCCCAAGGATGTTGAAAGGCTGTGGCGCAATCCTACGGCTGAATATCGCATGAAGACGTGGTGGTTCTTCGGTTATGAGCGGACAGCCGACGAGGGTATCATCGCCGACGTGGAAGCACTCAGGGATGCTGGCTTCGGTGGAGTGGTCTATTACGACCAGAACCACGCCAAGGATGCGAAGGCGAACGGAGCTGAAGATGCTTTCAGTCAGGAATGGTGGCGACACCTGCGATTGGCTGCAAGCGAAGCAAGAAGGGTGGGGCTGTCGTTTGAACTGAACATCTCCAACGGCTATTGTGCCGGTGGGAAATGGATAGACCCCGCCCATGCCATGCAAAGGGTGGCTGCTTCTGAAGTGGTGATGGCAAGAGGAGATGATGGACTATGGCATGTGGAAGAAGGCAAGTTGGACATCAACGGCCCGGATGGATATGTCAAGGATATAGCTCTTGTTGCCATGCCTTGCCGAGACGATGGCCGGATGCGGCATGTCACAGCTCGTTACAATGCAGAAGGCAAGGGACGCAACGGCGCCATGCAAAGGCCTGAAGAAATGAAAGGTGAAAAAAGAAACAATAGAAATGATTTCTCTGGCTATGGGTTCGAGGTCCTGCCCGACATCGGTGTGTTGCAGGTGAGCGATGACAGCACGATATGGCACGACGTGGTGACATTGCAACCTATGTATCGTAGCCAGGGAGGATATTTCACGCGCACCAACGCTTTTCCCGCAACGGAAGGACGTTATTGGCGCATCCAATACACCGGAGAGGCAAGACTGAGGGAATGGCATCTGGGAAGCGAAGCAAAACTCGACCGTTGGGAGGAACGTGCGGCATTGCAAAGCGACTTCGCCGAGGGGGATGCCACACCACGATATACGTCTTCGGAGGTGGTTCATGCGAATGAAAACATTGTTTGCCTGTCCCCGTCAGAGGTTGTTCTGCAAAAGCCTTCTTCCATCCTGCCAAGGCAAACGGAGACAGGCAGATGGCGCATCCTGAGGTTGGCTGCAGTGCTGACGGGGGCAAAGTCGAAGCACGGAAGACAAAACCTTATGGGCTATGAATGCGACAAACTATCGGAGGAGGCTGCCAACCTGCATTGGGACAGTTATGTGCAGGTGCTGCTCGACTCACTCCCCCCAGGTGCTGTTTGCGGCATCACCATGGACTCGCACGAGGGTGGTTCGCAAAACTGGACACCTATGATGCTGGAGGAATTCCGTCAGCGTCAAGGTTACGACTTCACGCCATTTCTGCCAACCCTCGCCGGCTATGTTGTAGAGTCGAAGGAGGAGACGGAGCAAGTGCTATATGATTATCGCCAAACCATTGCTGCTCTCATCAAGGACAAATATTTCGCCACCTTCCAGCGACGAGCCACGGAACAAGGGCTGACCTTCACGGCACAGGCCATTGGCAACGCGCTCTGCATCACCGGCGATGCCGTCAGCGTGAAGCAGGTTGTGGACAAACCGCAGGGAGAATTCTGGACCTATCAACAGCAGGGAGCCTACGACATAAAAGATTGCTCGAGTGCGGCGCATCTCTATGGAAAGCCCATTGCCTCGGCGGAAGCCATGACCGACTGCGAATACAGGCATACACCCGCCGACCTTCACCGTGTGGCCAACATCGCCTTCTCTATGGGTGCTCAGGAATTCGTGGTCTGTGCCACGCCGCACATCCCCCTTGCAGAGACCAGCCAACCCTATGTGGCGGGACGGGAGTACGCCATCAACCGCAGCAATCCAAGATGGTGTGAGATGCAGCCTGTATGGCAACAGGCGGCTCGCTCCATGGTGATGCTTCGTCAGGGCAAGGCTGCTCCCGACGCATTGGTCTTCCTCGGCGACGACGTACCCGTCAAGACCATCACCTGCCGGTTGCCTGACAACATCGACGGACTGGACTGGGATGTCTGCACCGGCGATGCCTTGCAGCATCGCCTTCAGGCCAGGGACGGGAAACTCTACACGTCTGACGGTGTGGAATACGGTGCATTGCTGATAGCTGACAGTGCCCATGTCAATGACGAATCGTATGTGATGATAGAGGGATTCCGGGCAGCAAATGTGCCCATACTCCATACAGGAGAAGGGATTGTACGCCCATTGGAGATTCTGTCGAGTCGTGAGGCTGTCGTCCACACCCATAGAAAAACAGATGACGGTGAGTTGTTCTACTTGGCCAACCTCGAAGATGACACCACGACCGTACTTTTCCGTCTGCAAGCCCATCCGCGAAAAATCATGGTTTGGCACAACCTTTCTGGCCGTCGTCAAAAGTTGAAAAGCCAAGCCGATGGCACCTTTTCTCTTGCACTGCAACCTTCCGAATCAGTCTTCTTGACGTTTAGCCGATAGATAAGCACTAAAAGCTCAAAAAACACCTGTGCGAATGATGGTTATGGTAGATTTTGATTAACTTCTTGGCAATTAAGCTGGCTATTTTTCACCTCAAATTATGGACAACTCGGGAAAATATTCTCATTTTACGATGATGTAGGCATTCCCACTTTGATTTTTTGTTTTTAGTAACTGACTATGGAGTTATTCTTCATAACCATCGTCAAAACCATCTTCATAGTCTTCGTCTTCGTCGTCCATTCCCACTTGCATGCCTGGCTTGCCTGCCAACCTGTCCTCTTCTGACATGGCTTCTCCGTCACTAAGACCATCGTCGTAAGAGTTGGAAATGGCTTGAACATTTGAAACCTTCTTGACCTCTTTGTTCTGAAGAATAGTATCGTTTCTTGAACTGTCTGCAGGTTGGACTTCCAGAGGCATTACGATATGCTCCTCTGTTACGGTGGGTTGACCGTCTGACTTTTCCTGCTCTTTGCTGCACGATGTCAAAAGGATGGCGATGCCCAAGATAATAACGAATACCACGGTTTCAAGTCTTATTCCCATTGATTGTAGTCTTATTGTTGAAGTCACCAAGGATAAAATATGATAATGGAGCCATTGACAGCGTTAGAGGTCGGCAAATGTCAATGCAGAAGAACTTGTTCCTTTGTTGAGAAGCCGCCTTCTTGTCTCAATTCATATGCAAAAGTAAGCATTACTTGCGACAAATCGTGGCACAAGCGAGAGAAAAAGATGAAAAAGCATTTTTCAATCGTTTTTCCGAGCGCCAGACGATTCGCCGAAGGCAAATCGTGGCACAAGCGAGAGAAAAAGATGAAAAATGATTTTTCAATCGTTTTCCGAGCGCCCGGCGATTCGCCGAAGGCAAATCGTGGCACAAGCGAGAGAAAAAGATGAAAAAGCTTTTTTCAATCGTTTTTCCGAGCGCCAGACGATTCAGCGAAGGTAAATCGTGGCACAGACAACCTTGGTATTTTGCCTTGAAAAAAATAAAAAACACTATTATTTGGTCTGTTCAATTTTATTTAATATTTTTGCGGTCAATTAGATAAATATGTGATGGAGACTTCCCGAAAAAACCAACTGCGAAGCATTCTGGTGCTGGTTATAGCTGCGTCTCTGCTGGAATTGATTACCGCCGTGCAGTATTACTCTACACGGAAGGGTATCACCGAGCAGCTGATGGAGATGGCGCAACGTGACCTCAGTGCGACCAATCGTACCGCGCAACTGAAACAGAATGTTGAGGAGGTTCTTGCGCAAGTGCTGCCCGACGTCGAGCGGTTCGTTGCACAAAAGGATATGGATTCACTGCGGGTGGTCATCCGGGAATTACTTGTCAAGGAACAACAGGTGACAGGGGTGTCTTATTGTGACGTGGTGGGCGAAGACGGTCGCCGTCATGAAGGACTGTATATCTTTAAGGATGAGGAAGGCAGACTCAAAGAGCAAGCCATAGATTTTGATTACACTCAGCGCTCTTGGTATTCGAAAGGCATCGACAGTGACGCCTTCTGGAGTGAGCCATACATGGGCAACTACAAAGAGATTCTCATGTGCTCTTTCTCAAGGGCTGTGCGCAACGCCCAGGGTGAGTCGGTGGCAGTATTGGCGGCCGATGTGTCGCTCCATGAAGTATCGGCGCTTGCGTCAAAACTCTATGACAACCAGAAACGCACCATGCTGCCCGTCATCCTGCTGCAAATCCTCGGACTGGGTATCTTGGTGTTTATCATACACCGCTATGTGCGGGGTATTCGACGACTGCATCAAGTGAATGCAGAAAAGGAACGCATCACTGGAGAACTGAATGTAGCCCGTGGCATACAAGAGGCGATGCAACCCAAGATGGCACAGTTGTTCTCCGAGCACGATGACATCGACATCCAGGTCTCGCAGACACCGGCTTGGGAGGTGGGTGGTGATTTTTGCGACTTCTCCATTCGCGACGAGAAATTATTCTTCTGCATCGGCGACGTGTCGGGAAAGGGGGTGCCTGCAGCACTGGTGATGGCGGTGGCCCGTTCCACTTTCCGAATGCTCATAGTGAGGGAATCGGCACCAGAGCGCATCATCACTGCGATGAATGACTCGATGGCTCAAGATAACGACTACAACATGTTCATCACCATGTTTGTCGGGGTGCTTGACCTGCCAACAGGACGGTTGCGATACTCCAATGCGGGGCACAAGGCACCTTATGTGGACGGCAAGCCGCTGCCAGTGGACTCCAATCTCCCCGTAGGGGCTTTCAGCGACTACCGCTTTTCGGCACAGGAGGTGGAAATTCCATCTGGGTCCACCATCTTTCTCTACACCGATGGATTGACTGAGGCAGAAGATGCCCGGCACAACCAATATGGCATCGCTCGAATGGAAGAACACTTGAAGGCAGACTCCGCAAGACAACTCATTGAAGGGATGACGGCGTCGGTCAAAGCATTCGTGGGCGACACCGAGCAGAGCGACGACCTCACCATGCTTGCCATACGCTATTTACACCAGTCATCCGACGCACTGCTGAAACGCTCGCTCACCCTGTCTTGTGACATCAACGAAATAGCACGCCTTGCCGAAATGGTAGAGGAGGTGTGCGACGAGGTGGGATTCCCACCCTCCACCACCATGCAGGTCAACCTCGCCTTGGAGGAGGCGGTGGCCAACGTAATCAACTATGCCTATCCTTTAGGAAAGGGTGGGGATGTCACCATCGAGGCTGAGGCGAATGCCGAGCGGCTCAAGTTTGTCGTCATCGATAGCGGTCAGCCGTTTGATCCGACTACAAAGGAGGAGGTGGATATCTCACTGCCTCTCGAGGAGCGCGCCATCGGAGGATTGGGCATCCATCTCATCCGCCGCTATATGGACAGCATCAACTATGAGCGACGAGACAACCGCAACATCCTCACTCTACGGAAAAAAATAAATCATACTTGATATTCCATCAATTCCATAATAAAACCAATCATGATCACAACTTTCACAGAAGAGAACAACAACTATGTGATGCGCCTGGAAGGGCGCCTCGATACTATCGCCTCAGCCCAGGCAGGACGTGACATGCAGGTGCTTTACGATTGCGCCGGTCACGACATCATCCTCGACTGTTCTGCTTTGGAATACATATCCTCCAGCGGACTGCGTCTTTTCCTGGCAGTGCTCAAGAATGCCAACAAGCATGGCAGCAAGGTCACCATCACTGGAATGGGAAGCGAGCTCCGCCAGGTGTTTGATGAAATAGGATTCTCCAACTTATTCCAATTCCAATGACCGAAGAAGATATCAAACGGCTGCAAGAAGAAAATGCCGAATTGCGCAGAGAGGTGGAGAAACTGAAGAACGAACTCATCCGACTCGTCAGCCGAAACCTCGACCTCTCCGAACGGCTGGAGGAAGACCTGGAGATGAGACGCCGCACAGATGTGGCTCGTGAACTGCTCAACGGCAACATCGAGCGGCAACGCAATGCCGACTTGAAGGATGATGCTCAGTTGATGGCACTCATCGAATTGCATGTGGAGAATGACAGACCACACTTGAAGGCGGATTTCGACACGGCGGCCTTGGCCCAGCTTCTTGGCGTGAGTATGGAACGCCTCAACAAGTTGTTCCGCCACCAGACCATCCACCGCACACCGGAGGCCTACATTGACAACCTCCGCGTGCTGGCGGCACTGCGGATGCTGCGTGATAAGCCCCAGTGGAGCATTGCTGCCGTGGCTGAGGAGTCGGGTATCGGAAATGTGCGCACTCTCCAGCGCCGTGTGCAGGAGGTTGTGGGCATGTCTCCTGTGGAATACCGCAGAATGCTCACACGGGATATGTAATTGTTGGCAAAAAAACACTCACAAGGACTCCATTGCGACAAATTCAAAGCGCGTGGAGTCTTTTTGTCGTAATATGGGTGCCGTGTCGCTACGAGTGAAGGAGAAAAACACGTTTTTATATCCGGACAGGTAAAAACCGCCTTATCTTTGCATCAGTAAACTAAATCAAACGAAAATACCAAAAAAGATAAGGTTATGAAAAAATCTATTTCCACGGTTTACTCCTTCATCCAGATGAAGACAGGAACCATGGCAGAAAACAAGAGAGACAAGATGATTCTTGTAAGGAACCTTCCCATAGCTGTCAAGATTTTTGTTCAACACCACTTCCCCAACAGGAGAATCACCTTCGCAGAGACGAAAAACACCTCAAAGGGTATGATATATGTCGTTACCCTCAACGACGGCATCAAGGCAGAATTCAATGAAAACGGCGGTTGGGAGAAGGTGGACTGCAAGATGGGAGCCGTCCCAGCCTCCTTGATTCCTGCCAAAATCGAAGCATTCATGCACGAATTCCATCCCTGTACTCCCATTGTCAAGATAGAGAAGGCAGAAAAGGGTTACGAAGTGACACTCTCCAACTATTTCACGCAGAAGTTCGATAATCTCGAGCATATGGCGTAAGGGATAGGCGGAGAATTCACAATGTCAATGGGACGTATTTGGAGAAGTGGACGTGTCACAACACGTCCACTTTTACTTGATTCCCCATTCTACCCATTCTATCCAAATAGCCCATCCAGCCCATCCAGCCCATTCTCCTCATTCTCCCAAAAAGCTTGCTACTCAAAAAGAATCATAAAATGTTTGGAGGCTTGGGGAAAAAGAGTTACATTTGTAATTGAAATAAGTAGGTGGGCATGTCTAAACCCCAAGGGGTAGGCGGGTGTGTTTTCCATGCATCATTGCAGACTGCAAAGACACCACCAATGGCAACGACCATTCGCAGAACTTCTGCAATGACTGCTTACCGGGTGGAAAATTCGTCTGGCACAGTGTGCAATAATGAGACTAAACACCTCACACCTCATG
This sequence comes from uncultured Prevotellaceae bacterium, assembly GCA_902786665.1. Lineage (GTDB taxonomy): Bacteria > Bacteroidota > Bacteroidia > Bacteroidales > Bacteroidaceae > Prevotella. The sequence continues at coordinate 11,106 of CADADN010000065.1, forward strand.
TCAACTTAAAATGAAGTATCTAATGCAAGATAGAATTCAGGCTCTCCTTGGTGAAATCAACAAGGGGATATACGAAAAGGAGACGGAACTGGCGATGGCGTTGTTGGCGGCTCTGGCCGGTGAGAGCATCATCCTGCTCGGACCTCCGGGTGTGGCCAAATCGATGGTGGCACGCAGGTTGAAATCGGCATTCAAGGATGGGCGGTCGTTCGAATATCTGATGTCGCGGTTCAGCACACCTGACGAGATATTCGGACCGGTGAGCATCAGCAAGTTGAAGGCCCAAGACAAGTATGAGCGCAATATCGACGGATACTTGCCGACTGCCGACGTGGTGTTCCTCGACGAGATATGGAAGGCGGGACCTGCCATACAGAACACGCTGCTGACCGTCATCAACGAGAAACGCTTCCGCAATGGCGAGGCCGAAATCCAAATTCCATTGAAACTGTTGGTGTCTGCCAGCAACGAACTTCCGGCGCAGGGCGAAGGGCTGGAAGCTCTCTGGGACCGTTTCGTCATCCGTATGGAGTGCACGAACATTAAAAAGGAGAGCAATTTCAATGCCATGCTGCTGGACGAGGACTCGGAGAAGGACATCGTGGTGCCGGAGTCATTGCAAATCAGCAACGAGGAATACCGGTCTTGGTCGGAACAAATCAATCAAGTGACCGTGCCGGAAAGGGTGCTGAAAATTGTCAATGCCATCCGCCGGGCTTTGGGCAATGTGGCGGTTGGCAACAGCGACGAGCGACACAATGTCTATGTCAGCGACCGACGGTGGAAGAACATCGTCCGGCTGCTGAAGACGTCGGCATTCATGCACGACAGGACAGAGGTGGGGCTTGCCGACATACTGCCTGTCTACCATTGCTTGTGGCAGGAACCCGAAGAGGCGGAGGGTGTCAGGGACATCGTCATAGGGACGTTGATGAGCGAGTTCTCTGTTCTGTTCGCCCAACTGAAAAAGGACTTGGAGTCTGACATCCGTGTGTTCCGTCAGCATCGTGCCACACAGAAGGCACGCAAGCAAATCCTGAAGGGCGATGGTGACAAGAAAATCTTCGACTCCTTTTATTACCACCTCCTCGACCATGACACGGGCAACACCTACATCTTCCTGTCAGACTACCAGCATATGCGTAGCCATTCCAAAGGGAATGCCGGACAAATGGGCGTCATCTACAAGGACCCGAAGAATCCTCGACGCTCAGTCATCAGAAGCTACGATGGTTCCGACACGCCGAAAGGGGCGAGGAAAGTCTCCCTCACACGTGACCAGGATGGCATCTACATCGACGGGGTATATTTCAAGATTGAAACGTTGGCACCTGGTGAAAAACAACCGTTGGCCGACCCGATGGGTGTCGTCACCGACCGAAACTACTTTTTGGAAATAGAGGCTTTGGCCGACCGCATCGGCAAACGTGTGGATGAGGTGAAGGAAAACATGTTTGCCTCTCCGGCAGACAAGAAAACCCTGGAGGAATATGCCAAGACCATTTATCAGGAGTTGGCCAGGATGCGTTACGACGTGTTGAAACTGGAAGAAGAATAATCCACCAGCAAGCGATGAACACCCATGGCGACAAGGATTCCGATGAAGTCCTTTTGGAAAAGGTCCATCGGAAGCGACTGCCTCTGAACGACTATCTCTACTACATCCGGAGATTCGTTGAGATAGGCGATTTGTTGGATGTGGAAAAGGAGGTGGCTGTCGAATACTCATGGATGTTGTACAATGACCCCATCCTCGGATACCTGGGCAAGTTGATGAACGACCCTGTAGTTCAGGCGGCTGTGTTGTCGAGCAAGTTGGCAGGACAGATATTCTATGAGACCGTGGGACGTTTCGTCGCTGAATGCCTCCATGCGGAGGATTTTGCCAACCAGCGTTTCTCCACCGAACGGAAGGAGGTGGAAAAGGTGGCAGAATGGTCGATACAGAAGAAAGAGTCACATTGGCAGTCGCTTCTCTCCGCCATCGACGAGAAGCACCATGACGACGGGTTCGACATCGACTTTATGAAAAAGCAATTCCAGAACGACGGATGGATGAAGCCTGAGAATTGGGAAAAACTCCAACATGAGTGGATGTCTTCCATCGACGAGCGTGCCCGCAAGGAGGTGGAAAGGAAAGTCAAGGCCAAGGAAAGCGGTGGCGGTTTTAGCAGGATTTTCCAGAAACTGGGCGACCAGATTCGCAGTCAGGGAGCAAGTGAGACCGAGGCGTTGCAGGCTTGGAACATGATGAATGGACAGTGGATAGAGTCGGAGTTCGAGAAGAAGTTGCATATCGTGCAAATACAGAACAAATATCCGCAAATTGGAGAGGTGGTGCGCAAGATGGGACGGTTGCCGGATGAAGACGGAAAAGCCAACTTGACCATACAGACAGGTTTCATGCACAAACTTGACCACTCTGCGGGAAGCGACATCGAGGGGGTGACCGTCGGACGTGACCTCAACGCGTTGATGCCTGCCGAACTTGCCCAATACATCGACTCTGAATTGGAAGGCCTCTTTCTGAGGAAATGGGTCACCAACCGTCTGCAGGTGTTTCGTTACAAGTCGGAAATAACCAAGCCGGCTCGAAGGCTGCGCTCGGAAAAGGCTTCGCGACGCGGACCGATGATTGTCTGCGTCGATTCCTCGGCGAGTATGTATGGCGTGCCGCAAAGGATAGAGGCCTCGCTGTTGTCGAAACTGGAACAGACCGCAGAACAATTGGAAAGGGACTGTTTCCTGATTGATTTCTCCGTTGGAATACGTCCTATCGAACTGCGCTCACGTCGCAAGCAAAAAGCATTGGAACGGATGGGCATCCGTGTCGAGGACAACGAGAACTTCGAGAAAGGCTATTTCCCGTTCATCGGTGGTGGCACTGATGCACAAAAGATGCTCAACATGGCATTCGCCCTTTTGGACAATGGCGACGACCGATATATGAATGCCGACGTGTTGTGGATTACCGATTTCCTCATACCCAGGACCACGGAAGACTTGATGCGACGTTTCAAGGAATACCAGAAGACTGGCACACGATTCTATGGATTCAAGATAGGGGAGGGACAATCGAATTGGGACCAGTATTTCGACAAGATATACGAAATCCATTACCGTCCGCCAAGATTGTATTGACTTGGCTCTCAACGAAACTTTTCATCCATACATCTCAGTCCATACCAGCTGTGCCCCGTCACCTACAAAGTTGATGGAAACGGAGTGTCTTTTTCCACACCCTTGATTTCGGGGGTAAGGAGAATTTTTTTGTTGATAGCGTGGAGAAAGTTCATCGGAAATGTGTTATCTTTGCATGCGTTGACAGCAAAACCGAATAACTAATCGTAGAGCGTATTTTATGAATATGAGAAAACTCGTTTTGTTCACCATGCTATTCCTGCCTTTGGCAGCATTGGCGCAAAAGCAGTATGAGCTGCCCACAGCAGAATCGCAGGAGGACGAGAAAGACAGACCGATGATAGAGGTCTATCTGCCAAAAGAAGAATTGGCCAATGGATGTGCCGTCGTGCTTTGCCCTGGAGGGGCCATGAGATGGCTGTCGTGGGAGAGCGACGTCGTGAAGATGGCTGCATTCCTAAACGAACACGGCATTGCCGCCATTGGCTTGCGATATCATTTGAACAAAGCACCAATGCCACAAGGCATGAACATGCCCCCGATGGTGGATGTGACACACCCTGAAGCCTTTCCGCAGGCTGATGCCAATCCGATGCACAATGAAAGTGGTGACTCTATCATCCGACTTGCTGCAAAGGATGCCAAGGCCGCCATCCGCATGGTAAGGGAACATGCCGATGAGTGGCATGTCAGCAAGGAAAAGATTGGTTTTCTCGGATTCTCGGCAGGTGGCGGCGTAGCCATCGCTGCCACGATGTCTACCGTCGGCATGGAGCGCCCCGATTTCCTTTGCACCAACTTCGGTCCCTCGCTGATGCCTGTCACCATTACTGAGGACGCTCCACCCCTGCTGATCATGACCCGTGCAGAACATCCCAACGTAGCAGCAGGTCTCGTGGCACTGTTCATGGAGTGGAAAAAGGCCGGAGCCAATGCCGAACTGCATATCTATGGCGACGGCAAAGGACCGTACGAGCTGATGCCCCTAACGGGGGAGACAACGACAGAGGCCTGGAGCAGCCACATGCTTCAATGGCTGAAAGCCAAGGGATTCATAGACAGGAAATAACAATCCCGTCACCACCATCAGGAAGCAGCTGCAAAAATCACCTTGAAATCTTGAAATAGCGGCCGTAAGTCAGGGTGCGCCAAATCCATTCGAGAGGTCCGAACAGGAAGCGGCGGAGCCACAACTTGCTGAGCAACATGAACAGAAGGAAAGCACCTGTGGCGACGAACTCGATAGCGACAAGGCCTATCGATGTGCCCAACCCCATTCCAAGGCCATAAAACAGCATCATACCCGCAAATGATTGTGAGATGTAGTTTGTCAATGCCATGCGTCCCGATGCCGCAAAAAGCGTAAAAACAGGCGTTATCTTCTTCGTATGGCGGCAGTAAAGCAGGCAAAAGCCAGAGATATAGGCAAAGGTCAAAGGAATGACACTCACCGCATAAAGCATGGAATGGCAGGTCAGGCCCCATGGGCTGCCTTTTACTGCACTCCATGCATATAAAAGAGAAGTGGGGAACCCCCATGCAAGGGTCCAGACAAAGAATCGCTTCAGCGGCAATGTATCAAGATGAGCATAGAAACGGTGCTTCCCTATCAGATGACCAAAAATGAACAATCCCACTACTTTGGGCAGCCGATGCCCGCTGACAAACTCCCACATCCGTTCATACGCCCCCTGCAATAGAAAAGCAAACATCTGGGGATAACTGTCGGCATCACGAAGCCATGAGGCAAAGTTTTCCTCCGTGATGCCCTGCTCGGCAGCTTTTGCCCACCAGGCATTATAAAAAGGACCGGCAAAATCTATCCCGCAAAACTCAGTCAGGGCATCCAGACCGACAGGAATGAAGACCAACAAGGCGGCAACGCACAACAAAGCCTTGTCACTCAACTTGATGAACAGAGACAGCAGCATGCCACCGATGGCATATAAAAACAATATGTCGCCGCTCCACAAGAACATCATGTGACATAATCCTATCACGGCAAGAATCAGCATGCGACGCAGGAAGAGCGACATGCTATGGCGGGATATGATCAGAGAGAACCCGATGCCGAACAGTATGGAGAAGATGGAGTAGAACTTGCCGTCGACGAACAAGTATTGAAGGAATTTCACCACCTCGTCGACACCGGCAGTAGGCATGGCTGCCTGTTGTTCCGGAGAAAGGAAGGTCCAGAGCGCAAATTCAGGGAAGTTGGCCAAGGCAATACCCAGCAAGGCTATCCCTCGCAAAGCATCAAGTATGATATAACGCTCGCGTTCAGTGGTAGGACCTTTGTTGTTTCGATTTCCAAATGAATTCATAGGCAAATCCTCATTTTGCAAAAGTACATGTTTTTGTTTGAAATACCGTGAATTTGGATAAAGATTCTTGTATGATTTTTTGATATGCAACCCATTTGGCTATAACGAACAACACTGTCAATCAAAGTCAGTACAGGGCAATGCTTTTGTCTAAGAGACAGGGCAGCTTGCTTTACTCTGACTTTTTTGATAAAAAACTTTGTCCTTTGCATGGCTTTTCTTACTTTTGCACAACAAAAATGCAATACTCATCAAGGATTATGAATAACCATTTGGGAAAACATTTCTTCAAACCAACACTTTTGGCCGTAATACTGTTTGTCCTTTCTTGTTTGACGGGACAGGCACAGACAAAAGTATGGGCCAACATCGTGGCTGGATATGCCAACACACCTGTCGTAAAAGTGACACGTGTGGCTATGTATGAAGACCGTACAGAACTTTCCATGTTCATCGATTTAGTCAAAGGACAGTGGATAGCCATCTCACCAAACACCGTGCTCAAAACCGAAGGCAAAGAATATGTGGTGAAAAAGGCCACCGTGCTGACGCTTGGAGAACGTTTCACCATGCCCGAGGACACCCTGAATTTCGTGCTGACTTTCGACCCCGTTTCGTCAAAGACGGAAAAGTTGGACCTCGTGGACCCCGGAGGATGGTGCGTGATGAACATCCGCGATGCAAGCCTCCTGCCCCAAGGCATCATCGATACCTACTGGCGAGACGAGGCGACGGGAGACTGGCTCATCGGCTTTGCAAAAGACAACGTTGTCTATCAAAACAAGGTGTGGGACATCGTTGATGTCAAGGAGAAAAAGGATGCCTATACGCTCACCCTCCTATTCAACAACATGCCAGGAGTGAAATGCGCTTTCCATTCAAAGGATTTTTCTCTAAATGCCAAGGTGATAAAGGTGGGTAAGATGAAAAAAGGTTTGCGCACCATCACCATCGATGACGGAAAGCCCGTGACATGCAGTCCCATCACCACTGCCACGATGCCCGACTACCCGGTGAAGGACACCCGCAAGGGATTCGTTGACAACGGCTACAACCACACCGACAGCGTGACTATCGTCGGATGGCTGAAAGACATGCCCGATCAGGCCTGGCAAGCAGGAAAGGAGTTCAAGGTGGGCTATGAGGACATCATCACCAACAAGGAGGAGAATGCATACACCAAGATGGACTCCCTCGGGCGCTTCACACTGAAGATAGCGCTGCTCAACACTTCGGAGGTGTTCATCGACTGGGGACGTACCACCGTCAATGCCTTCCTCGAACCGGGCAAAACCTATTTCTTCCTCTATGACTTCAAGACAGGACAGAAACTATGGATGGGCGACGACGTCCGGGTGCAAAACGAAATCCTGACGTATCCACACTCCAGGGCAGAAGCAATGGTTCCCTACGACCGCAACGATGTGGACCTCCTGGCCTACCGCGTGGAGACCGATAGCATGAGAGAGGTGCAGCAGAAACATTTGGAATCCTTGCTCCAAAGCCATCCCACATTGTCGCAGCGCTATGCCGACTACCTAGGAGGTTACTATCACATGCGGCAGGGACGGAACATGATGCAGGCTCGTTTCAATGCTAGGGACCGCATCGTACCCAAGGAATACCTGGACTATGTAGGAAGTGATTTCTGGAAAAAGGCCCCCAGACCCTACACTCTCTACCGCGACTTCATAACGATGAACAACGACTTCTTGAGTGAACTCATAACAGGACAAAACGAGGGTTTGCCAGGGATGATGAAACGGTTGGAGAGAAATGGCAAGGTCGTACTTAGTGACGAGGAGAAGGAGCAACTTGCCGTCTATCCCGCTGTTGCCAAGAAAGTGCAGGAAGACTTTCAGAACGCGAAGGATGAAAACGAGCGGCAAGCTGTTGTCGAAGCCTTCAACAGTTCGAAGATGGTGACCGTCTTGAACGGGTTGCTGGATAGATGCAAAGAGCCGATGGAAACCTATGGCTTCACACAGGTCCTGGATATCGTCGATTCCATCGGATGTGACAAAACCTTGCGCGACATCATCCTGGCACAGCGCATCTATCAACAGATAGACGCGCTGCGCCAACCTGTTAGTGCCAACGTCCTTCAATTTGCTGAGAATGAAATCCAACTGCCTGTCGCTTTCGACAAGGTGAAGGACCTGAACGACAAATACCTCGCCATCTTGCAGCGAGACATCTCCGATTCATCTAGCCTGAAGTCTGCCAAAGATATGGCTGAAATGAGCGATGGCGAGCAGATCCTGCGCAAAATCATCGAACCTTATAAGGGAAAGTTGATTCTTCTCGACATCTGGGGCACTTGGTGCGGGCCATGCAAGGAAGCACTCTCGCATTCCACCGAGGAATACGAACGGCTGAAAGACATCGACATGGTGTTCCTCTACCTGGCCAACCGCTCTGAGGACGAGTCGTGGAAGAATGTCATCAAGGAGTACAACGTCCTGGGCGACAACGTGGTGCACTACAACCTGCCAGCCGACCAGCAGAATGCGGTGGAGAACTTCCTCAACGTGCAAGGCTTCCCCACATACCGCCTCATCGACCGTGATGGACAGGTGCTCGATGTCAATGCCGACCCACGCAATCTGGAAGGATTGGCGAGGATGTTGGAGCAAATGAAATAGAGATGTTTCCAACACATCCCTCGCCCGCAGGTGGCTACAAGCAGGTGTGTTGAAACTATAGCCAAGAGGCCGTCCCCTATGCTGCAACATTGTTGCAGCCACATCACAACGGCCATGCCTGGAACCGGCATAGGCCCCTGTTGTTCTTCCTCTCCAGACGAAGGGAAAGGAAATTGTCGGGGGCGATACCAAAAAGTGTGTCGCGACCCACCTCCAGGGCTTTTATTTCACATATCCCTTGCCTTTACATTTATCACAGGTCTTCAGGTCAATGTCAATTTTGCCGACATTCACGTCCTTATATCCTTCGCATTTGGGGCAAAGGGTGACTGGGCGAAGATACTGTGCCGACACCCATCCGTCTCTTTCATCACCTCCCCATTCCAATGGTCCTTGGATAAGACAAAACCCATTTTTTTTCTTCCCGCGGTTTACCACGACATCACCTTTTGACAGTTGACGCTTATGCCCGGTATTGATGTCATATACGGCGTAGTTCTTGCCAGGGCCTGTCCGAACATTCACATTATTTCCTGTACATACAAAACCTTTGTGCTGGGCGTTGACCGTCACCATGACAAACAGCAACATCAATAGGATTGGTATTCTTTTCATAAGACTAGGCTTGTTTGATATGCAATTGTTCGTTATTTCAAATACTCGTCGTCACGCACCAGGACTTTCTCTATCTTGCCCACATACATTGTATGGAAGTCACGCAGGGGATAGCTTTCATCAATGGTCTCTTGATAGAGGAAGCCGCTTTCCTGAAGTTCCGACTGATAGAGCTTCTTGCACACCAACACCAGTTTGGCCTCCTCGAAATAGACAGCGTCTTCTGCATAGACAGGTGTGAGACCGGTTTTAGCTATTTTGTCCTCATCACGGCCAGAGACGCTGCCAAGATAGGCCATCTGCTTCTTGAACGTCTTGTCCATCACACAGAGGGTGAAATAGGACTCCTCGTCAACGAATTTCTTCGTATGGCGTGACGGACGGAGGTATATGACCGCCGTAGGGTCGTTGTGTCCCCATAAGCATCCCAGATGCCCCCATGAGGCTGTCATCGTGTTGCAACCTGTCTGCTCATTACCTGCTGTCACCAGCATCCATTCACCTCCTATGAGGTTGAACGGGTTGAACTTCATGTCTTTGTAATTGATCTCTTTCATATTTGTCTTTTTTTGTTAGTCTGTAATCTTGTCACAGTTGGCATTCAAAGAAAATAGAATCCCTGATGAACACCACAATTAGTAATTCAGCATTTGCCCATATTGGTCGGTGTCAGTCCTCATTGGAGAAAAATTTCCAGAGCGGGGCGACCATCAGTGCCTGAACGAACTGGTTGGTCTTCAGCAGTTCCCATACCTTTTCGCGGGAAAGCAGATGCACCTCGAGTTCTTCTGTGGCATCAAGGTGTGGTTCTGAGATTTTCTCCACGCCCGTGGCCAAAAAACAGTGGGTCATATTGTTCATGGTGCTTGAGTTGGCCGAAATGTCCATCAGATGCTGCCATTCTCCGCCACCATAACCGGTTTCTTCAAGCAGTTCACGCTTGATGGCCTCCAAAGGCTCCTCGCCTTTTTCCATCACGCCGCAGGGCAGCTCATAATTTGTCCTGCCTAGCGCATGGCGGTATTGTCGCTCCATCACAAACTGTCCGTCTTTGGTGATGGCTATGACATTCACCCAGTCGGGATATTCAAGCACATAGTACTCCGGATTCTCACGTCCGTCGGGAAACCGGACGTGGTCTCGGCGTGCTGTCAGCCATGGGCGCTGAATGAGGTATTCAGATTTCAGGATTGTCCATTTCTTGTCTTCCATATATGCTATTGTCTGTTATGCCTGCAAACCTTTACAGCTTATGTCTTAACAGTCCTATAGGTTGCCGTTCCAATGTGCAAAAATAGTCAAAAAACTCGATATGTGGATGTCTCTTGTACATCATTCTGCTTTATTTCATGGCTGATTTTCCATACGGAATGTCATACTTCTCCATGATAAACATCAGGTAAAGTCATGATGCCTGTGTTTTCTCGTTGGGACTATTCATCATCGAACACCTTGGCTTGGCAAGCCGTCTGGCGGATGCCATACGTCCCTTCGATGACCTCGCGTCCCCACCATGTCGGGGTTTTCCAATCCTTGCTCTCCACCATGTCGAGCCAGGCATTCTCATGGTTGTTGCCCGTCCATGACCAGGGCATGAATCCGTAGCCTAAGTGATGGCATGTTTCCAGGATGCGCCGATGGTCGGCCTTGCAGCGAAGGTTGTTGTGTCCATTATTGTAGTTGTAACCGAATTCGCCGACAATCAGTGGAAGATTCTTCTTCCTGGCAGCATTCAGCTTGTCGTTGATGTCAAACAGGTCATTCCATGAGCCGTACATGTGTACGGAGAACAAGATGTTGTGCAGAGGGTCGTTTTCAATAAGGGTGTTTCCTTTTTTCAGGATTGGCTGTATGTTCTGCCCCCATCCTGGTGCATCGACCACCAGCGTGGTTGTGTAACCGGCCTTGCGCATCAGATTGACGGCATCAGTGTAACTCTGCAACCAGTGTTTGGCGGTGACCTTGTGCGAACCCCATTCGTTGGCGATGTTGATGAGCAGGTACCGTTGGTGGCGCATGAGCATTGCTTTCACGTCATCACTGCAGTAATAGCGTGCCATGTCGAGAAGTACTTCTCTTGAAGCCTTGCCTGTCACGTCATGCAGCTCCACCATGGGAATCATTTTCAGTGCGATGCATTTTGTGATGACTCGTTCCAACTCCTCAAGTTGGCCTCTGGTTTGCCATACGATGCGCACGGTGTTGGCTCCCGTGGCTGCTATGTCGTCGAGTGCCTGGTAGGCTCTTTCCCGAAACCATATATGGGGGTTGTTGATGCCGGCAATGATGAAAGGATGCCCCGTTGCATCTATCAGCTGTGGGCCTTGGGTCGTGAATCCCTCTTGCGCATGGCTTCCCATTGTGAATAATGCCATAAGGATGACAAGCAGTATCGTCTTCATAGGATAGAGCTTTAAGGTTGAGTGGTTGGAACCCATGACGGGCGAATGTGATAGCCGTTGCAGCGGATGTTGTCGTCCCACCAGTCATACCAGCTGGCAGAACATTGGTCGTCGATGCCGACACCACTGTGTATCATGAGGCAGTAAGCATAGAAAGCGTGGTCGGGCACACGTGTCCCCGTCCAGTATAGGCCGTTGTCTCCACGATTCTCAAAACCACTGTCGCTATGATAACCGACTGCAGGAATGAATATATGGCCGCCATTGATGCTGCTCGTCATCTTCATCCCTTGGTTGTCTTCATCCATCCATATCCACTCAAAGGTGCAGTTTTCAAGCAGTTCCTTGACTTGGTCCAACGAGGGCATTTGCCAGTTGCCGCCCCATTTCACGTGAGCCACGTCGTAGGCTGTGCCACAAATGCTCTCACCGATGTCGTGGCAGGTGGAAGAAGAACCGTCGCAATGAAGGTATGTTTCCCAACTGCAGATGTCTTTTTCCTTCGTCTCCCCCCAGGCATAGCATCCGCCATGCTCTTCAGGGTGAGTGGCATCCACATTGCAGCATGCCCATTTCGTGCCCGAGGGCAGACCAAGGTCGATGAGGTGCGGGTGGTTGTCATCGGGACAGAAAAGGTAGCTCTTGGCTTGGTTGCCCATGATGATGTCCACCATCCTCACCACGTCGGTGATGTTCAAGTCACCGTCATAGTTCAAATCTCCATTGATGACAAGTTGTGCATTGGTTGTGGCTGCCACAAGCACCGATGCAAAGAAGAAAGCCAGTCTTTTCATTGTTATATAGTTTTGGTTGAATGTATGGGGCCACCTGTATCTCGAAGCCCAGGAAATGTCGTCAATAGTAGGTGGAATTCCCTCCCACACGTCTCTGCCCTCTGCCCATGCAAAGTTAGCAAAAGAAAGGAGAAAAACAAAAATAAAGAATAGAAAGTCAGATGAAATTCTCCTTTTTTATTGATGCCGTATTTCCCCTATGGTTGACTTTTTGTTTCATCTATTTCACGTATTTCCTCCCGTCAGAGATAGCCATCCTGATGAATATGACACCCCAGAACATCACCAACCTCCGTGCAAGGTTGAACAAGAAGATGTTCCACGGCGACAAGGGGGCAAGGGATTTTGATGAGAAAATCATCAACCTGACGTCATCTTAGTCGTTGCATATCGCTGGATTTCATATAGTTGTGATTTTGTGTAAAATGTGTAATCGATTTATTTGGAGTGTGGCACTATTTTTCCTAACTTTGAACCCTAAACCAAATCCAGAAGACGATGAA
>CADADN010000066.1:0-398 GCA_902786665.1 uncultured Prevotellaceae bacterium
CAAATTACCTGAAGCAAGGAAAGAGAAAGCGGCACCTATAATAGAGCAACTTAAAAGTGGAGCTTTGACTCCCGCTGCTGCAGCACAGAAACTGAGCAATATCATCAATGGATGATAAAAAGAGCATTGTGCTTGGCTTCTATAGCTCTCACCCTTTCACGACAATAGCGGGGCAAACGGGCATGGCTTTGAGGTTTTACTTTAATTCGTCTTTTGAGCCGTAAAGTACTCACTTGTTCTGAGAAGAGCAAACTTCTGAAATAGGATTTCCAATTTGTTGTATCAACTTTTAATCAAAGACCCCAGCCCCTTTGCGGTCAGGCACAAGACCTGACCCTACAGAGGAGGTGATATGCGCACCGGCCGCTTGCTCACGACGACGCTGGGAAGCGTCGCCC
>CADADN010000066.1:482-22877 GCA_902786665.1 uncultured Prevotellaceae bacterium
GCCCCTTTGCGGTCAGGCACAAGACCTGACCCTACAGAGGAGGTGATATGCGCACCGGCCGCTTGCTCACGACGACGCTGGGAAGCGTCGCCCCCTAAAGTTACATCGTGAGCAAAGGGGAGCAATTTTCAATTTTCAATCTTCAATCTTCAATCTTCAATTGAATAAAATTTTCAATCTTCAATTTTCAATCTTCAATTTAGGAAGTCCAATTTATTGTATCAACCTTTAATCAAAGCCCCCACCCCATTCCCTTTGCGGTCAGACACAAGACCGGCCCCCCGAGGGGAGGGAATATGCGCGCAGATTATAGAGATTATCAAAAAGATGACATGCATATTTTGTGCTTCGCTCGGTTTGCACTATCTTTGCCGAAGCATATTTCAATCCATTTTGCAATGGCTGCGGTCTTGCACAAGGATACCCGATGAAAATCAACGATATTGCTAAATCTACGAGATATGAATAGCTTTGAACCAAAACGTCTGTTATTTACCCTTCTGGCCATGGCAATGGTCATGACCGCCCAGTCACAGTTGAGTTTCACTTCACCCACGACGTTGTTTGTGATGCACAGCAGCGGCAATCATCTGAAGATGGCGAGCGACTATGGCGGACAGTTGGAGGCCGCCAATGCTGCCAATCCACAACAGATGACCATCGTGCCCAACGGCAATGGCTATTATTACATCAAGACGACAGGCAATCGCTACCTGTCGAAGGTGAACACCTGGAACACGTCATTTGTCACCGATTCAACCACCGACAACGCCCTGTTCTCTTTTGAGCAAGCTCAGGGTGCCTATGTCCGCATCCGCTGCAAGGGCAACGGCCTCTGTTTGGGAACCGACAGCAACGATGCCGGCAGCAAAGTCTTTTCCGACAAGAACGGCTCCGACATCAAACACTTCTGGTTCTTCAGCGACAAGGCTAACGGCACGGTGCCTGTCGACACGCTCTCCTATGCGGTCTTCCCCACCGTCGTACGTCAGAAGTTCGACGGCTGGGGCGTCTCGCTCTGCTGGTGGGCTGGTATGTGCGGCAAGTGGAGCGACGCAAAGATTGATGAGATTGTGACATGGCTGACCAGTCCCACGGGGTTGAACTACAACCATTTCCGCTACAACATTGGCGGTGGCGACGACCCGGAGAACAAACACTGCACACCCCACCACATGGCCAACGGCAAGGGCCTGCGGGCGGAGATGGAAGGCTTCAAGGATTTCTCAGGCGATGCCTATCACTGGGACCGCGACGCGGCTCAGCGCAAGATCATGCTGAAGATACGTGAGAAACGGCCGGATGCCGTGTTCGAGGCATTCAGCAATTCGTGCCCATACTATATGACCTACAGCGGGTGTGTGAGTGGAAACACCGACGGTGGGAAAGACAACCTGAAACCCGAGTACTATGAGGAGTTTGCCCACTACCTGGTGGATGTATGCAAGCACTACAAGGATGAATACGGCATAGAGTTCAAGACATTGGAGCCGTTCAACGAGTCGGTGACCAATTTCTGGTATGCCAACGGACCGCAGGAGGGATGCCACTTCGACTATGCTTCGCAGGTGAAGTTCGTCAAGGTGCTCAAGCCCATTCTCGACGAGTCGGGGCTGACCACCGTCATCTCGGCATCCGACGAGACCAACGTGGGACTGGCTGTCAACGGCTACAAGGCCTACAAGCAGGGCGGTGTGCTCTCAAAGATAGGGCAATGGAACACCCACACCTATTCGGGAAGCAATGCCGACCGCGTGCACATGGCTTTCCTGGCTCATCAAGACAACATGCCTCTCTGGATGAGCGAAGTGGGAGCTGGCGGCAACGGCATTGGCGGCAACCTGAGCTTGACACAGAAGCTGTTCGACGACATGCGCTACCTGCAGCCTGAGACATGGATTGACTGGCAGTACATGGAAGAAGCCAACGACCAGTGGTGCACCATCCGGGGCAGTTTCAGCCAGCAGACCTACTCAAAGGTGAAGAACTTCTATGTGCGCCAGCAGTGCTCACGCTTCATCAAGAGCGGCTACAACATTGTGGCATCGCTCAACGACCAGTCGCTGGCCGCCATGAACGAGGCGCAGGACACGCTCGTGCTTGTGCTGCTCAACGAGGGCAGCCTGGCTTATCACCGTGTAGACCTGTCGCAGTTTGCCAACTTGCCCGATGCCAGTGACATCAAAGCCTATCGTACATCTTCGACAGAAAGCTTGAAGAGTGTGGCTGACTTTACGCTCAATGGAGACTCGCTGATGGTCAAGCTCCCCGCACAGAGCATCACCACGCTGGTGTTGCCCGTGGAAGGCATTGCTGCCGGGCAGCAGCTCGAGGAGGACGTGGAATACATCATCGTGCCACGACAGAACCTGACCGCCGCCCTGACTGCCGCAGCAAACGGTGCGGTGACCATCGAGAACACCACGTATGGCGAGGACCAGCGCTGGAGGCTAAGAAAGGTTGACGGCGCTACCTCCAATGATGCAGGTCCCTACATCCTCGAAAATGCGCGTGGCCAACGGCTGACTTCTTTTAGAGCGTCTGGCTCGTCGAAACTGACGGCACAGACTTCGACATCTTCCGAGCAGCAGTTCCATATCGATGCCATCGACCTGCCCTACTACAAAATCTCACCCTCCCGCTATCGCAGCTACGCCCTCGACCTCAGCAATACCAACAGCAATGCGGGCACCACTGTGTGCACCTGGCAATACACGGCCGACACCGATACGCCGACCCATCGGCAGTGGATGCTCTGCCCACTGCGTGGTCTTGGTGACGATACTGGCATCGACCAACTGGCAGAAAGGTCGCATCGAGTGCAAGATGGCACCGACGCCGTCTACGACCTGGCGGGCCGATGTGTGCTCAGCGGTGCCGCTTCCGTGAGCGCTTGGCAGCAATTGCCTCGCGGCATCTATGTGGTATGCAGGAATGGAGAGAGGAGAGTTGTTCTGAAATGACCTTGAGACTATCCAAATGACAAATAGTGGATCACGAGAACCGTCCCCTTGATCCACCCGACCCGTGATCCAAGTAACCATAACTTTGCCATCTAAAATTCGACTTCAGGGAAATCCCTTCTCAATTCCCAGGGCGTACCCTGGGACAATTATGTAATCGGACTGTTGTCTTATCCCCTCAAACTCCCCTTTTGCGACACATTTGACGGGGTGTTGTAGGGATTTGTCGCAAATGTTGCACCCTGTCGCACTCTTTTGGAAAATGAACACGAAAAAACGTTGTCAACTGCGAAAATCGACATACCTTTGCACCGGCAAAAGCAAAAACAAGCACGCTTGCCAGAACAAAAAGAGATAATCAAAAAAAGTAAAACAATAAAAAACAAAAGAAAGATGAAAACGACAAAAATGATTTGCAAGAGTACGAAAAAAGTGTTTCTCACCATGTTTGTGGCTATGCTTTGCATGAGTTCACAAGCCCAGGAAAAAGGAGACTTCGCTGTTGGCGTTCAAACAGGTTTCAAAATGACAGATGTGGGATTTTTGAAAGAGAAAGCGCACCTCAACCAGCTTGGCATCGGTGCTTTCGCCCAGTACAGCTTGTCCGACCACTGGCGTATGGAATTAGATGGCAATTATCATCCAATGAAAGACCATATGTCAGACTTCACGGTTGGTCTGAATGCCCAATATGTGTTCAATCTTACAGATAATTTCAAGATTTATCCATTGATCGGATATGCTGTTGCCTTTGGTCACAGCGAGACATACACAGAAGACCGCGTCACTATTGAAGGTGACAATGATACCGACGGTGGCATTGAACTTGGTGTTGGCCTGCAGTACAACCTCAACGACAAATGGTTTATCAAAGGCGATTACAAATACATGCCAGGTATCTTTGGCGACGTCCACGTTGTAACGGCAGGCATAGGAATCAGATTCTAAGATATCATACTTTAAAAGCAGCCTCCATGCACGATTCATGGAGGCTGCTTTTTTTGTTCTTAAAATGTTCAATTATTAACTTAAAGAGGAGTTAAAGGGGAGTTAAAGGGGTTTTCCTCCTTTTACTTTCCTTTTTCTTCCTTTTTCATCTTGTTTATTGCAATCTTCTACAATCAATAATATCTTGTTGACCAAATGCTTAGAGATTTGTGTATAAAGATCAGCCCTCAAGGGGAGGGGATATGCGCACACACCTTTTGCTCACGACAAATATCATAAATTAATCAAAAATTCTGACGCACAAAAATTTTTCGACCTGTGTAGTTGAAATTTGATGAACAACCTACGCCAAAAGACCGTGATCACACCCCGGGATGCTCACTCGGAGTGCAACATCCCCGCCCTTGTAGGGTCAGGTCTTGTGCCTGACCGCAAAGGGTCAGGGGTGGGGTCTGTAACTTCAACACCAAGAGACAGTGTCCACACCCAGAGCGCTGAAAACGTCATATTAGAAAAACGCAAGAATAACCTTTGGGTCAAATACCCCACCCCATCCCCTCCCCTCAAGGGGCGGGGATATACGCACACACCTTTTGCTCACGACGACGCTGGGAAGCGTCGCCCCCTAAAGCTACATCGTGAGTAAAGGAGGTCAATTTTCAATCTTAGCTTCGCTGATTTTTGTCGCGACTCGGCAGAGTTCAAGCAAGCTTGAGTCTGCTCTCGCTGCTCCAAAAATTCAATTTTCAATTTTCAATCTTCAATCTTCAATCTTCAATTTTCAATTTTCAATCTTCAATTTTCAATTTTCAATCTTCAATTTTCAATTTTCAATTTGTCTTGTATGGCAATCGGTTGTGAAGTGAAGCCCGAAGGGCTGGGACGACCACAGGCAGGTGGTGGAGCGAAGCGTAACCCCTGCTTGACGGTGGTATGAAACCAACAACCCCGAATGGGTGGCAGAGCAACGATATGAAGTGTATGAAGTTGTCATTCTGCCACCCCTTCGGGGTTGTTGTTCCCAGCATGCTTTTAGCAGGGGTTCCGTGCTTCGCACTCCACCGCCTGCCTGTAATCTATCCACCCCTTCGGGGTTTGTTCTACATAGGTCTACGGACTAGAAGGACTAGAAGGACTAGAAGAACTATTTCGCCCTAATAGTCCGTAGACGGGACGCAGGCTCGCGAAAGTTGGTCAATTTTAAATTATTAATTATAAATTATTAATTATTATTTCCCGTTTCTCCGTAGATGAGGTCCACGTTGGTGACGATATTGTTGATGATAACACCACCTTTGCTCAAGATGATGTCCACCAGACTGGTCACGTCGGTGATGGACACTTGGCCATCGCGGTTCACGTCGGCCAAGCTAGAGTATCCCGCGGTATTGCTCAGGATGAGGTTCACCAGGTTGGTCACGTCAGTGACGTTCACATCACCGTCGCTGTTCACGTCGCCTAAGCTGGAGATGGTCTGTTGGAAAATTGCCTGGAAGGAACCTATGGTCATATTGCCGTTGGGATGATGGAGGGTGTTGGCGCCGCCGAGGAAGAGTTGGGGGTAGTCGTTGCCACCGAGGGAGACGGGGTTGTAGCTGCCCGTGAAGAGCACCGCTCCATCGGCACTGGTGACTGTCGTCGGAGCGTCTTTCTTGACGGCCACGTGATTGAACACCGGGTCGGTGATGACGCTTGTGCCCATGACAGGCATCACCTTGTCACCTTCCACCATCCAGCCATTGCCCAAGGCAGAAGCCAACTGCGAGGAGCCCATGCTGCCGACAGCCGTGCCTTGTGCATCACCGAGAGGCGAAGAGTAATAACAGTTCACCGTCGTCACCCTGTTGCGGCCGAAGGTATTGCTGTTTGAGTTGTCAAGTGAATAGATGCCTTCAGGAAGGAATGCGCTATTCTTGATGGTCGTAGTGCCTTGGCTCCATCCCACGAAGCCGCCCCAGCAGCTGGTGGAAGCCCCCGTGAAACTGCCGTCGAAGAGGCAATTATCGATGACCACATTGCCGCTTGATTTCACCTCCCCGATGAAACCGCCGTGAGTGCCGTCGCCATTGACGCTGCTGTTGATGGCCACGCTGCTCCAGCAGTTGTCGATGGTAACCTTGCCATAGCATTCGCCGATGAGTCCCGAACGGTACTTTTCAGAGGCTGTGAGGGTGCCGGTGGTGTGAAGGTTTCGGATGGTGGCACCATCCACATGGCGGAACGGGGCGCAGTACTGACCCGTTGCCGGCAGGTTGGTGAGGGTCAGCAGATGCCCATTGCCATCAAAGGTACCCTTGAACCGATAGTTGCTTGTGCCCACCATGGTGGAGACGGTGATGTCGGCGGCCAGATGCACGACCTTCCCTTCGTAGGTCGAGCCGTTCGCCACGCTGGCGGCAAAGTTGTTCCAGTCGGATGCCGAACAAATGACCTTGTCGACATTGTTTCTCACGATATAGGGACGCCCGGCCTTGATGCTCGTAGCAGGCTTGAAGTTCAGATGGTAGGCGAAGTCGCTGAGTGCGAATCCCGTGGTGTGGCCGTCATAGGCATTCTCGGTGTCGAGTTCCATCACGGTGAATCCCTCGAGCGGCTGTCCTTCGAGATTGTCCACGTCGAAGGGCAGGCACAGCGTGTTCCACGACCCGTCGGTGTAGAGAGTGTGCCCTCCCAAGCGCACGTTGGCTACATCACCTTCATGCGCGTCGATGACAGCTGTGTTGTTGTTGTCGTCATACAGTTGGATGGTGGCGGCGATGTCCAGTGCCTCTTGCGGGTTGAATTCGCCAGCCTCCTCAATGCGCCATCTGTTGGCATCAGAGGCGTCATAAGTGCCGAATATGGAAATGCTAGGGCCGACATTGTTAAGGGTCAAGGTCGCACCGTCGTCGTTGTTTGTGAAGAATATGTATTTATATTCATTGTCACTTGGGAAGGCGTCGGCATCGATGACGAAGGGTGACCCCAGGCGGGGCACGAGAGTACAGTCGTATTTCAGATACATCTTTGCCTTAGGGCAGTAGAGGTAGTGTTTTCCGTCGTAGGTGATGATGGCAAACCGCTTGTCCTCCTCAGGCGCGTCCGTCCGCTCCTGTCCTGACGCCAGCCCCGTGCCGTCGGCGTTCATCACCATCTCGCCGCGTTGTGTCGCAAGCTTGTAGAATTTGTTGTTGCTTAAAGCGACGGGGTGACGGTGGTAGAGTATGCGGTTTTCGACAAAGGTCACGTCTGCGAGACTCTCTGAGATGGTGATGGTGCCACAAGAGCCACGATTTCCCGCTCCGATGGCCGTCCAAGCAAAATAACCCTTTGTGGCGCTGACTCTGGAAATGCCGTCCTCGATATTGATGCTGCCGCAGGAGTTCTGGCAGCCACTGCCTATAGCCGGACATTGGGTTCCACCCGTGGCTGTGATGTCACCTCCTTTGAGGGAGATGTTGCCACAAGTGTTCATATAACTGCCGCCGATGCCAGCCCCATTACCAACACCTTCGGCAAAGATGCTGCCGCCCTCGATGACGATGTTGTTGCAAGAGCCATTATTGCCGCAACCGATGCCTGCCCCATCTTTCGAGCTCGCGGCAGTGATGCTGCCGCCCTTGATGATGATGTCGCCGATAGAGCTGTCACCGCCTCCGCCGATTCCGGCACCATAATTACCACCTGCGGAAGCGATGCTGCCACCCTTGATGACGATTTTGCCGCAAGAGCCTTTATTACCAGAGCCGATGCCAGCACTAGAATGACCACCTACGACAGTCATGTCGCCACCCTCGATGACGATGTCGCCGCAAGGGGCATTGTAACTGCCGCCTATGGCAGCAGCATTATCACCACCTGTGGCATAGAGCTTTCCATCACCTCGCAGGGTGAGCGTATGCCCTTCGGGAATGAAGATGGCAGGATTACCATACCCTCCCCTCAATATGCATTTCGAATCTTTGTCAAAGATGATGGTGGCATCGCCCAAGCAAGTGACGGCAGGCCATATGTTTACATCCTCTGGCGAGCTGGAAAGATCCTTGATGACCACGTCGTACAATGTCACCGTGGCACCTGGGGCGATTGTCAAGTGAGTTTTACTGCCACCTTCGTCGTAGAGCACGTCGCCGTCGTACAACATTAAGTCGGTTGTCGAGTAGTCAAGAAACAGTTCGTTCATCCTCTCTGTGGTGAAGTGCATATAGATGTAGTCGGTTCCCGAACCGCAGCCTGTGTTCAGGTCGTAGCCCAAATCGTCACCGATGAGTCCAACCGCCCCACTCTGCGTGCTGTTGAAGGTGATGCTTGTGACGGCGCGTAAGTCTGGAAACCAATCCTTGGTGTAGTAGAGATAGATGTATTGGCCTTCCGCGTTGCTGTTCAGGTCGCCGTACACATGCTCGAAATGTTCACCTCCGTCATAAGGTGTAAGCTCGTAAAGGCGGCCGTTATGATAGAGGTCGGAAGGCGGGTTCTTGCCTTCACGGATGTAGAAATCGGTGATGTAAAAGTCATCGTCAAGGGAGGATGATGTCTTGTACATCAGATAGATGTAGTCGCTGCTAGAACCGCAGCCTTTGTTCAAGTCATAGTCGATGATCTTCCATCCCTTGTTCTGGTAGTAGGTCTTGAGTTGGTTCACCTCGCTTTTCGTGCCGCCGATGAGCTTCACTTCAGAGATGTAATTCTTAGCCCATGCACCTTGTACGGATGTGAGCAATGCAAGCAGCAAAACCATAGCCACTCGCGACAGGAATGTGGTAAAAGAAGGTTTCATGTAGTTGGGGTGTTTAGAAAGTTGATAATAGGATGTCAAGGTGAGCAGACCGATTCCCCTGCTCTCACAGCAGGGAAACCATCCTTCGAGTGAACCCGAGGTGTTTATGTATTTGCCAGGTAAAAGCAGCTAAGCTGCCATTTGGTTACAAAGATATGTTTTTTTTTTGCGATATGACATTGGATTTTTGTGATTTTTTCTTGTGTTTTCACAGCAATTTTTGGATTTTTGCGACAAATTGCAAGCGCACTGCCCTTTTTGCTTACTGTCCACTATAAAAAGCGGACTCTGTCAGGTAATCCAATGATTACTTTTGCGAACTCCAGATTTCCACTGGTCCGAGCAGGCCGGAAGGGAGCAGAGGGGAGTCCTTGGTGAAGAATTTGAAACAGCCTACCGTCTTGCGTCCTTTTGAGGGACGTGGCCCTCCGTTTTGCAACCATTCGGGAATGGCGGCCATGTATCGTCCTGCCATGGGTTTTCCTGGAGCATAGTCATATACCAACGGCTCAGACCACTCGATGTCGTCGGGTTCCTGTTCATCGCCAATCATGCGATTGGGCCAAAGATTGGTGACATCGATTTCAATCTGGTTGTCACCGGGATGCAGCGCCGACGTGATGTCGAGCAAGAAAGGAGCTTTCCACATGACGGGGAATTCAACATCGTTGACACGCACGGAAGCCATATTCTTCACCTCGCCCAGATGAAGCACGAGACGGCTGTTTTGCAGCTGCCGCTTTTTCAGTGCGAAGTGGTTGCCATAAGTAGCCGTTCCTGAAAAATACCTGACGGCAGGTGTTGGCGACAGTGTCCAATCGAAGAGTTGCCGGTGTTCCATCCTTGCCGCATCTGAGAAGATGATGTCCCAACCGTTGTCAAGTGTCACCACGCATTCTTCCGGATGGTGGTCAACAAGCAGTGTGGCCAAGGAGTCGTTCTGCAAATGTTCCATGGGTTTTGCCGTAATGACGAGAAATCGCGAGCCGTTTGCCTCGATGGTCATCGAGTCGCCATGGAAGGTCTCCATCTTGAGATTGTATGGGTTCCATACTTCGATGCTCTTGCCACCGTCATTCTGCGCGATGGGCAGTGAGGCTGTGGCAGCCGAATCAGTGGGATTGCACACGAATACGATGTCGGTATCACCGTCGGTACGGCGGTAGGTCTTGAAGCGACCGATGTCGCCCCACTGCTGCTTGCCGGGCAGGCCACGTTGCAACAACGACTGACAACGGGCCATGTAGTCGAAGAACGCCTTTGCCCCACCAGCCTTCCACCATGTCTGCTTGGGTACGAAATGAGTGCCCCAGACACCGAACGACATGCCTGGCTCCGCCTGCATCCACGGGTTGCATGCCCCGGCGTGGAGCATCATGCGGTTGACACCCGTGCAGAAGGCGCGGTCGCAGATAGGCTTGAGCGACTGCGGGTCGTCCTGCCATGCATGCAGCGGCCAACAGGTGAATGCCTCTGCCACGAGCAGCGGCTTCTGCAAATTGCGCATCACCTGTTCGTGCCGTCTCATGTCCTTCCATCCCCTGTCGGGACGCACCCAGAACTCAGTGGCAACGAGGGCGTTGGGAGCCGCACGCAAAATCTTGTAGATGTCGAGCACTTGAAACGGCTTTTGTCCGCCCGTCCCGTAGGGTTCCACGAGGAGTTGCATGCCAGGCGCGCTTTTTTCGGCCAATTCGGCCATATATCCGTAATAGTTCTCGGCAAAGAGCGAAGTGAGCACATCTACCAGGTCCTTCCTGAACGCCGCACTCTCCTCCTTGCTCCCTATCACCACCATTCCCACGATGTAGGGCAGCCATGGATGAATGTCGTAGCCCTTGCGCTTTTGGAACTCACCGGGCAGCACCACGCTCCAGTCCTGCCCTCCCGCCTCATAGCTGTCTATCTCAAGACGGCAGAAAGTCTTCCCCGCGTGCCTTCCCGCCAAGTCAATCAACATTTTCGGATAACCGTTCCAAAAACATCTCACAGCCTCGCGTCTCAGCTTGTCGCACTCCAACCCTTGTCCGGAACTTGGTGCCTGAGCCGCGTTGGTTCTGCCGTTGGTGGTGTGGCCGAAGCGCATCAAAAGCCACTTTCCTTCCTTCATCCGCATGACAAACGACTTCGGCAAAGCCTTCATCATCTTCTTGGTGATGACCAATGTGTCCGCCCATCGGCCACCCGTCATTGCGGGAAGGCAGGGCGTGAGGTCGAGGATGTCGGTCTTGCCGACCACAGAGTCGTCGGGCAAGGCCAACAGACAGATGTCCTGATAGTAATTGTATTGAGGGTCGACCGCCGCACGTGGCAGACGGATGGTCTTGGCATTTGGCGTGAAAGCCACGGATTCCATCACCACCTTCTGCATGGAATACTCGGGAGCGACATTGACGTAGGCACTCGAAGACCAGCCCGGGCAGTTGTGAGTTCCGAACGACAAGCCCAGTCGCTCACACTCATCCATCGTCCACCGCATCATTTCTTTCCATTTCTCGCTTCCAATGGCACAAGAAGGGTCGCCCACGCGGCTCTGCTGGTCGCCTCCTATTTGGAAATTCTGCACCCCTGCAAGTCCGGCAGCCTTGAATGCCTCAAAGTCGTGAGTGATGGCCTCACGGCTCACCAGCCCGTCCATCCATTGCCAAATCATCCAGGCACGGTGTTCATCCTTGGGATGGATGAAGTCCTCACGCAACGAATGTTGGGCCATCAGACTTTGGCTGCAAGCCAAGACGGTCAGGGCAAAGAATGTCAGTTTTATTCTCATTGTGCTATTTGTATTCAAACCAATCTATGTCGACATACCCATTGGTTGCCTCTTGGCTGCATTGTGCAAAAAGTCCGAGCATGACACCGGTGAAGCCGCCGATGGTCTCCGTACTGAGGAAGCGGTACTCCATCTTGGCCATTTGGATGAAGTTGACGCCATCGGAGGATGTCATCATATAGTAGAAATCCTTGTCGGAAGTGATGCGCAGATACGCAAGGTCGCCAGTCAGCGGGATTTCTTTTTCGACGTGACAGGTCTGCCCCAGTCTCACATTCGAATGGATGAAAACTTTCCCTTCCTTTCTCTCGGCCACCACGTCGTAGTGGTTCAAAGGTGCGGCATATGCCGTGATGCCGGCTTGCATCCCCTCGCAAAGGTGGGAAAGGTCGAGCAGTGCTGTTGCGGAGAATGACAGTTCCGTCTGTCTGCGTGCGACGAACGTCGGTGATGCCGTCTCGCTGAGGTCCGTGGTGCTTGGATGGAGCCTGAGCCACCCTTTGCGTTCGGTCAGAGAATAACGGGCGTAGTCTGGGTTGCACAGGCTCATCCACCCCATGGGCAGCCCCAAAGAGTGATAGCTGTCTTTCGGGGCATTGCGCTTGATGTAGTTGAATTCTTCTTTTACCGGGTCTTGTGGCAGTGGCACCAAAGGAAGTGTATGGCATTTCATCTCTGTCTGCAATGTACCGTCCTGGTTCACCACGGGCCAGCCATCATTCTCCCATTGCACGGGTGCAAGCATCGTCTCGCGCCCCATCACATGCTGAAGATATCCACTGGTCCTGTAGCCAAGACAAATCATCCACCAGGAAGCGTCGGGTGCCTGCACCAGGTCGGCATGGCCCAGGCCCTGGATGTTACTGTTCTGCATCTTCATATTGAAATGCGAGAGGATGGGGTTGGCAGGGTTGGGCTCGTAGGGACCGAAAAGACTCTTGCTGCGCAGAATGTTCACATGGTGCCCATGCTCTGTGCCGCCCTCCGCCAACAGCAGATAGTAGTAGCCGTCTTTCTTGTAGATGTGCGGCCCTTCCGGGTACCGACCGCCAAGTCCAGTTCCCAAGTGGTGTATCTCCCCAAGCTGTTTTCCCGTCTCCACATCAATCTCACAGATTTTGATGTCGCCTTCTTTCCATAGGAAATAGCACTTTCCCCCTTCAAAATACAACGTAGGGTCGCAGCTGCCGATGGCAAAGTCGATCACGATGGGTTCCGACCACTCCCCGGCAGGATTATCCGTCCAGACATAGAAATGGCGCCGCGAAGGAAAGACCGTCGTCACCATATAAAACCGTCCGTTGTCATAGCGGATGGTTGGTGCATAGATTCCACTATTTCCATCGGTACCTTTCAAATCCACCTGAGAAGGTCGGGTAAGGCAATTGCCTATTTGCTCCCAGTTCACCAAGTCCTTGCTATGGAACACAGGCACACCGGGGAAATATTGGAAAGTGCTGTTGACGAGATAGAAATCATTGCCTACACGACACACGCTTGGGTCGGCGTGAAATCCAGGCAGCACAGGATTGGTGTAGCCTTGTGCCCTTCCCGTCGTCATTTGCACAGCCATCATCATGGAAAGGACAAGAATCCAAAGTCTTGATTTGAAAAGCGTCATCATTCTGTTGTATTTGCTTGTTGGAGATACGGCAAGTTGGATTATCCAACTCTACCATGCAAAGATAACACTTTTTTCGGATAATCGCCTTGGCGCGGCATATTATTCACACGAATTTCCAATCAAACAGCGTAAATGATTCTTGAACATATAATTAGCATCTAATTAGTCATAAATTCTTGCTTTGGCAAGAATTATATGTTAAAATAACACCAAGTTATTTTTTACTTTTACTAAAAATACATGGAAAATAGAAATGACGACACCTCAAAAGGTCTCCATTTGTAAGGGTTTTTACTTCATTATTGACATGCTTTATCCTGGTTTGATGTTGAACGCCCCCCGAAGGGCTTCACTACACAACCGGTTGCCATAAAAACAAGCCCTATGTTGGCAGGGCAGTTTAAACAAACAATTTGTAGACGGCGACGTCTTTCTTTTCCATCCTCATCTTGATGCCCTCAAAGATTCCTTTTTCAAAATCTTGCAACTGGTCATAGGATATGGATTCCAAGACCTCGGCACATTTCTCCATCTCATTTGCTTCACGATAAAACTCGGCTTTCAAAAGAGGATTACTGACCGAAGACCAATCAAATGTGTCGATGAAATCATTGACCACGCCACAGAAAAATGCATATTCCTCTTGTGATGGTTCTGCCCTCCTTTCCCTATGGAAATAGTCGTTATAGGCATGAATCAACCAAAACCTGATGTTGACCATGTCATCGTCGGTAATCAAGGTGTGCCTGTTCAAGTCTTTTTGGCCTGATTGACTGACAAATTGAGAGAAGGCTTCCTTCCATTCAAGATAGGAAAGGTCTCCGGTCTCGAAGGAATAATCGTCACCCCTTTCAGATTGTTGCTTGCTCTTCAAATAGTACTTCCCGCAATGGGGACATTTCTGCACGGGCGATGCCGAGGGCAGCATCGGTGCCACCTGTTTGTTGTCAGACCAATAATCAGCCCCGAAAGTGTTGCCGGAAGCCAAAGTCATCAACTCTTTCTTTGTGCCACAATAAGGGCATTTCACTAAT
The DNA here is from genome assembly GCA_902786665.1 of uncultured Prevotellaceae bacterium. Classification (GTDB taxonomy): domain Bacteria; phylum Bacteroidota; class Bacteroidia; order Bacteroidales; family Bacteroidaceae; genus Prevotella. The sequence goes on from CADADN010000066.1 coordinate 14,581, forward strand.
AATGCTAAACCTGGAGTCATATTGTTTTTCTTTTCTTATTCAAAAGACATATTCGTCTTCCATCCTGTTTCTATCATGAAGGATGACAATTTCTTTGATTGCCCCAGACTTGATGCGGCTATTGACCTCTTGTTGTCTTGGGAAATGTCTACGGACTTTTAGGACTGAAAGGACTATATGCGCTAGGCGAATCCCATTCTCTTCGAGACTCATATGGCATCCTTGGGTCCTTTGAGTCCTTTAAGTCCGTAGACATTTTGCACCCATAGCGCATCCTCCCTTCCTTAGAGACTGCAGACTTGTTTCATCCAAAATCACTCCATTACAACGCTGAACGTTCCATCAGAAACGAATTTAGGCGATGAAGCGGTGATGTTGACCACACCCTTTTCTTCCTGAGGCTGGATGACCAGGAGGGCCTGGCCGCGGAAGGTGGTGGGAGTCAGAGAGCGAAAGGAGTGAAGGTCATAGGGATGGCCGGTGCCGGCAACAGCGACATGACGGGCACCGGAAGTCTTGATGTCAAGAGGTATTTCGGCTGTCGGACAGAGATTGCCGTCAGCATCCACCACACGAAGATAGATGTAGGCGAGGTCGTTGTGCGAGGAGGAAATGACAGAGCTGCCAGCAGGACGACCGCCATTCACGGGCACGAACTGTATGGCTGCCGGGGCTCCTGATGTGCGGAAGGTCACCTCCGCCCGCTTCCCTTTCACGACCTCCGCTTTCAGCACCCCTGGTTCGTAGGCCACACGGAAGGATGCTGTATAGGTCTCGGGGTCGACATCCTGTTCGCCAAGGACACGGCCGTTGACCGACAAGCGCACGCGAGATTCACGCGTATAGACGTTGACACGCAAGGAATCGCTACGGTGCCCGTTCACGTCGTGCACCACACCTGTTTTCAGCGTGGCGTTGTCGTACTTCTCCGGACGGATGTCAACGGGCAGGTAGCCGCATGCGTTCGGACCATCGTAGTAGGCGCGGTCGTGCCAGTTCCAGTGGTTCTCCTCGGCTGTCCAGCACCACCCCAGTGCATCTTCATATTCACCATCGGTAACCGACGGACGCACGGCCATGGCAATCGGGCGTTCACCCCACACGACGTCCCGGTAGTAGGATTGCGGCTTCTTGACACCCGTGAGGTCAATGTCGCCGCACCAGGCATTGAACCACGGCCACGCCAGCAGCTGTATCCAACGTCCGCGGTCGCTGCGCTCAAGGGCGTGCCCGAGACCGGCCTCACCGATGTAGTCGATAGCCGTCCATTCAAAATCACCGATGACATAAGGGAGGCGGTTGACCTTGTTCCATATAGCCGCCACGGCATTGGGGTATGATTCCGACCCATACATGATGCGCTGGGGATACTTCTCGTGGTCGCCCTCGTAGCGGCTCAATTCATAGTTGTAGCCACCCACCTCTACCAGTTCAAACGCCCTTGGCGAATCCTTCTCCCATGTCATCTTCTGCGGCCTACGGTCCCAGTAGTCGTTCACGGCGAGAGTCGTCGGGCGCGTAGTGTCCTCGTGCTTGATGGCGCGAGTGATGGCATCGGCTATCTCCTTGCCACGCGGCACGTCGGAACGCTGGGCTATCTCATTGCCTATGCTCCACATGACAACCGAGGGGTGGTTGCGGTCGCGACGCACCATCAGTGCGGCATCGTATTCGAAATTGGTGACGCCCGTGCCCACGGGTTTTCCATCGACGATGACCTGCTTTTCCTTTGAGAAATAGTTGCTGTAGTCGTCGCGTCGCTTGGGTTCTTCCCACTGGTCGAAGCATTCGTCGATGACCAGCAGACCGAGACTGTCGCAGGCATGGAGGAAGGCCACGGAAGGCAGGTTGTGACTGGTGCGTACGGCATTGTAGCCCTGTGCTTTCAACAGCTCCGCCTTTCGCACTTCGGCACGGTCGATGGCGGCGGTTCCGAGCAGGCCATTGTCATGGTGGACACAGCCTCCACGCAGTTTCATCGGCTTGCCATTGAGCAGGAATCCCTTATCGACGGAAAACGAAATGGTACGGATGCCGAAGGGGATGACCAAGGCATCGTGCTCACCCGAGTCTGTGTGCAGGCTGACACGGGCGGTATAGCGGTAAGGTGAATCGACCGACCACAAGCGCGGAGACTTCACGGAAAGTTGGGTGAAAGCAACGGTGTCGCTGAAGGGTTGGTCGGCGGTAGCCACCACACGGCCATCCGCATCGGCTATCTCCACTTTCATCATTCCAACAGCCGGCGTGGCGTTTTCGTTGAAGACCTTGGCCGACACCTTGACTTTCGCATTTTTCCCTTCCACCACAGAGGCATCGACATACGTATCCCACTCGTCCAGATGCAGCGGGCTGGTCGTCTCCAACCACACATGGCGATAGATGCCACTGCCAGCATACCAGCGGCAGTTCAGTCCCTCGCTGATGGTCCTCACGGCGATGGTGACCAATTGCTCGTCCTGTTTGTTGCGGTATGACTTGTCGCTCAGGATGGCATTCAAGTCCACCACAAAGGGCATGAACCCAAAGACGTTCATCGCCGCCTTCTTGCCGTTCACCCATACCTCGGCTTGGTTGTAGACACCGTCGAAGCGGAGGCGGAACACTTTCTGCCGTATGGCTTCGTCGATGGAACCGCCAGGCAGTCGGAACGTCTTGCGATACCACCCCGAGCCGTTCACTGTCTGGCCTGTATCGGAATCACCGATGCTGAGTCGGGAGAATGGTCCCACCTGCCAGTCCTTCCACTCGGCTGTTTGCTCGCGATAGTCGTGAGCGTAGGCTACAGGCTCCATGCTGAAATCATGGGGCACAATAACCTCGCGCCATTGGGAATCGTCGTAATTCACGGCCTCGGCATTGATGGCTTCGCCACGATGAAAGCGCCAACCCTCATCAAAAGATTGCTTACGTTGTGCGCTGATGGCCGAAGGGACAGACAGCGCCAGTGCAATGACACCTAACAAACAAATGTTTTTCTTCATATCGATTATGAGTCTTTCTGGTGCTGTCGTCGCATCGCATCGGTATGACTCAAGCATAATTGACTCTGCGACCATCTCGCACATCACCAACATATATTTCAAAATGCATGCAAAAATAACACTTTTTTCGATGAATCCCATCAGTATGTCACATATTCTTTTTGCCTACATCATTTCACTTTCATACTTGATTTGTCATATCTTGGTTTGATGTTGAACGAACCCCGAAGGGGGTGGCAGAATGATAACTTCATACTCGTCATATCGTTGCTCTGCCACCCCCTTCGGGGTTGTTGATTTCATATCATCGTCGAGCAGGGGTTACGCTTCACTCCACCACCTGCCTGTGGTCGTCCCAGCCCTTCAGGCTTCACTTCACAACCGGTTGCCAAACAAGACAAGCCCGTGTTTTGTAAGGCATTTTCATTTCTGGAATAGGGTTTCCAATTTGTTGTATCGACTTTTAATCAAAGACCCCAGCCCCTTTGCGGTCAAGCACAAGACCTGACCCTACAGGGAGGGGATATGCGCACTGGCCACTTGCTCACGACGACGCTGGGAAGCGTCGCCCCCTAAAGTTACATCGTGAACAACGGGAGTGAAGACTCTGGGGGCGTACTGGGTGCGCACTGGCGACGCTGGGAAGCGTCGCCCCCTAAAGTAACATTATGAACAACGGGAGTGAAGACTCTGGGGGCGCACTGGGGGCACACTGGCGACGCTGGGAAGCGTCGCCCCCTAAAGTTACATCGTGAGCAACGGGAGTGAAGACTCTGGGGGCGCACTGGGGGCGCACTAGCGACGCTGGGAAGCGTCGCCCCCTAAAGTTACATCGTGAGCAAAGGGTGTGAAGACTTTGGGGGCGCACTGGGTACGCACAGGCGACGCTGGGAAGCGTCGCCCCCTAAAGTTACATCGTGAGCAAAGGGAGTGTAAAAAAATCAAATTTCAATCTTCAATTGAATAAAAATTCAATTTTCAAAATCTTTCCACGAAATCGCGTACCAGCCGGAAAACAGGTTCATAGCTGTCGAATAGGGCATTCTTCCAGTTGTCGTGTATGGTGTGGTAATACTTGAAAGCATCACCATTTTCGTTTTCTATGAAGATGCAGGGCACATGTCGTATGGCAAAGGGATAGTGGTCGCTATTGCCAGCCAGTTCTCCCCTATTGATTGCATTGAAATAACGTTTCTCCTTGTTGATTTCCTCAAACAAGGGGTAGCCCCGCATACCTTCGTCGCTCACCTCGCAGTAAGCCGTGGGGTTGTTGTCGCCTATCATGTCGATGTTGAAGAGATACTTGATTTGCTTCAGCGGCACGATAGGATGATTGGCGAAATACTCAGAGCCTCTGAGGTACGCATCCTCACCGGAGAAGGCGATGAAATACATGTCGTATTCCGGTTGGTTCTTCGCATAATAAGCAGCCAAGGTGACGATGGTGGCGGTGCCGGAAGCGTTGTCGTTGGCTCCAGCATAGAACACCTTCCGTCCAAGGTTCCCGAGATGGTCGTAATGTGCCGTGAATACAAAACAGCTGTCATGTCGTCGCCCTTCCACTTTGGCGATAACATTGAAACATTCGTAGTCTTTCAAGAATTTGTTATCGATATCGGCGGTGATGGTTCTTGCATCTTTCGGGAAGCGGTAAGGCACCCATATGATAGGCTTGTCCCCCACCTTTTCGCCATAAGCCTTGTAGAACTTCATGGGTTCTTCCCAGGTGAAGAGCAGACCTCCATTGGCACATTCCTTGCTTTGCAAACGTTTGAAGTCATCCCTGTGCTTGTAGGAGAACATGAAGTCGCAGACCACAAAGGCTCCCTTGTTCTCTGGAAGGGCCAAATCACGAAAAATCTTTTCAGAGTCGTAAGTCAAGGTGTCAATATGGTATAGTGGAAACGTACCCTTGACCCCAGGCGAGTATTCACGCATGGTGAAGTCGACTCCAGGTATTTGCTTCTTGCCGTCGACAGACAAATTCATACGCCCAGGGAAGGTGTTGATGTCCAGTTTGAAGGGTTGGCACACCACTTCATCAACCCCAACTTTAATGAACTCCTTCTGCAGGAACCTCCCCGCTTTGTTGGCACCGCCGCGAGCATAGCCGCGTCCCTGGTACTTGGAAGAACTCAGTTCTTTCACTATTCGCTTGTAATGCGCCATGTCCTGTGCATTCAACGACATGGTTGCCAGCATCGACAAAACAATCAGTAATTTTTTCATTTCAAGACGTTTTCTCATTCAGTGCAAAGGTATGCAAAAACCCTCATCTTTGCAAGTTCTTGGGATAATCTGCACCGATTTGTGATGAAACGATGTAAAAGAGACAGGGAAATGGAGTTTGAAGAGTACAAAAAGGAGGTGAAAATGTTGATTTTTCATCCCTCAAAACGTTTGTTATGGAAAAAATGCTTATTTTTGTTGTCTGATTACAACTTGAAAGCTATGATGAAAAAGGGCGTATTGATATCCATCTGCCTGATGACGGCATTGGGTATGTTTGCAAAGGGGTATGTGAGTCGTCAACTGATGGACTTCGGTTGGCAGTTTGTTCAAAACGGGAAAAGCGTCAACGTGGACCTGCCACACGACTGGGATATCCATGCTGGTCCTGCTTCTGGAAAAGGTGCGACTGATACAGGAGGAGGTTGGTATCCTGGAGGTATCGGCGAATACAGGAAAACGTTCGCCACCCCCGAAGGTGAAGTGGTAAAATTGCTTTTCGAAGGAGTCTATCAGCGTGCCGAGGTGTTCATCAACGGCCAAAAGGCCGGACAACATGCCTATGGCTACACCCCATTCACAGTAGACATCACCCACTTTCTCCATCGAGGCAATAAAGCGATGAACGAGGTCGTAGTGAAAGTGGACAACAGCGCCCAACCCAACTGCCGTTGGTATAGTGGCTCTGGCATCTACCGTCATGTATGGTTGTTGTCCATGCCGAAAGTCCATATTGCAGAAAACGGTATCTTCGTCACCACGCCAGAAGTTTCGGCTGAAGAAGCCAAGGTCAAGGTGGAAGTGGAAATAGAGAACGAATCTGAAATGGACCAGCAAGCAAAAGTGTCCGTTGCAGGATGCGAAGAACAGCAACTCTACCTGAAAAGTGGAGAGCGAAAGACGGTTTTCTTCAGTTATACGATAGCCCGTCCTCTCCTATGGTCTCCTGAAACGCCTCATCTTTATATGCTCGACGTGTCCCTCAATGGCGACAAGGCAGAACCGGTCCGCTTCGGTGTACGTTCCTTCTCGTTTGATGCCGAGAAAGGTTTCATGCTTAATGGCAAGAAAGTACTCATTAATGGCGCCTGCGTGCATCACGACGACGGCATACTGGGTGCCATGGCTTTCGATGCTGCTGAAATACGCAAGGTGCGACTGATGAAGGAGGCAGGTTTCAACCTCATCCGTACGAGCCATAATCCTTCCACTCGTGCATTCCTCGATGCCTGCGACAGTCTTGGCATCCTGGTCATCGACGAGGCTTTCGATGGTTGGCGCACTGCCAAGACTGCTTATGACTACTCGACGGTTATCGACTCTTGTTATCGCGACGACATCCACGCCATGGTGCTGCGCGACCGCAACCACCCATGCATCATATCCTGGAGCATCGGCAACGAAGTGATGGAGCGCAAGGACATTCGAGTCATCACCACCGCCCGACAGTTGAAACAGGCCATCCTCGAGAAAGACACCACTCGCCATGTCACCGAGGCGCTCTGTTCATGGGACCGCGACTGGGAAATTTACGACCCGCATGCCGAGGTGCTCGACGTGGTGGGCTACAACTATATGATATTCAAACATAAGAGCGACCATGAACGTGACCCGCAACGCGTGATGTGGCAGACGGAAAGTTATCCTCGAGATGCCTTCCAGAACTGGGTCGTCGTGACAGACCATCCTTACGTAGTGGGCGACATCGTGTGGACAGGACTCGACTATCTCGGTGAATCGGGCATCGGTCGCTATTATTATAAAGGTGAGCGCGAGGGTGAGCATTATGTTGCAGGAGGTCAGCCCGAATGGCATGGTGCCTATTGTGGCGACGTGGACATCACAGGATGGAGAAAGCCCATCAGCCATTATCGTGAAATGTTATGGAACGACACGCCGGGACTCTATATGGCCGTAAAAGAACCCAGCGGCTATCACGGCGAAATACGGGAAACACAATGGAGTGTGTGGCCGACTTGGGAATCGTGGAATTGGGAAGGTTGGGAAGGCAAGCCTGTGGAAGTGGAAGTCTACACCAAGCAACCGGAGGTGAGTCTTTACTTGAACGACCAACTGATTGGGAAAAAAAGTGTTGGACGTGACACACAGTACAAGGCGGTCTTCACCCTACCCTATCAACCCGGCACGCTCCGTGCGGAAGCCGATGGTCATAGGGTCACCCTTGGCACGGCAGGCGAGCCGGCACGTCTAAGACTAACCACCGACCGTCGCACCATCACCGCCGATGGTCAAGACCTTGCATTTGTAACCATGGAGGTGGTGGACCGTGAAGGTCGCATTTGTCCCGATGCCTCTATTCCTTGTGAAGTGACCGTCAGTGGTTGTGGCCGTCTGCTAGCTGCCGCCAGTGCCGACTTGAAAGACACAGAACCCTACCCCACCCCTCGTGTGACGACTTGGAAAGGCCGAGCCATCATCGTCGTTCGCAGCACGACGGGGGCAGGACAAGCCAAGGTCAGCGTCAAGAGCAGCCTGCCAACAGCAAAAATCAATATTTCCACAAAAAACTGAAACAGGATGATGCCTAATCGGAGTATTCGGAGCAATCAGATTGCTCCAAATACTCCGAATCATTAAAATGCTTATTGCTTAGCCTTATAATCCTTTCACGATTCTTGAAAGGAAGAGAAGCATAGGGAACACGACCTGGAAGAAGATGACAATAGACAAGTAATCCTTCACGCTTGCCTCGATATCGAAGAATACGGGGAATGAACACCCCACAAGGATGCAAAGCAAAAGAGTGGGCACCAATCCTGCATTGGATGCGATGAGGCCCCTCCCCTCGAGGGGCTGATCTTTATACACAAGTCTGCATCCATCTGAATAACAATTAATTAAAAAACGCTTCGCTTAAAAAAAAAGAAATTAAAAGGCAAGAAAAATAGCTGTAAGTAAGAAAAAAAACGCAAGCGTTTCTCAAAAAGGAGGAAAAATTTTTCTTCCTTTTTTTGAGTGCCTTGACACTTTTTCATTCTTCTTTCATATTTTCCTCCTTTTACTATCCTTTTTCTTCCTTTTTCATCTTGTTTATTGCAATCTTCTAGAATCAATAATGTCTTG
>CADADN010000067.1 GCA_902786665.1 uncultured Prevotellaceae bacterium
GCGCATGGGATATATCAAGAAATACGTGGCCATCCTTGACCCGGAGAAATTGGACCGAGGATTGCTGGTGTTTTGCAAAGTGAAGCTAAAGCAAATCAATAGCGAGATTGCCAACTCTTTCGTACGGCGCATTCAGTACATACCCGAGGTGACGGAGTGCTACAACACCTCAGGCACTTACGACTACCTATTAAAGGTTCGTGCCCGTGACATGAAGCAATACCAGGAATTCTTGCTCACCAAACTCGGTGACATCGACAGTGTGGCAGCCATCGAGAGCATGTTTGTGATGAGTGAAGTCAAACAATATTACGGCATCAACATTTAGCCAGTAAAAAAATATGAAAGCGACACTTCGGCAGCTTCTGCAAGACTATGCTGCATGTTGTTCCTTTTCATGTGATGTGCCATTCTGTTTACAAGCAAACAACTCATATGAGCCCTTTACATCATAAAATTATATGATTATCCGCATGCTTCCGATAATCATCCGTATGAATAGGATGATATTCGGCCTGCCATGGATGAAAAGGGCTTACGGAGCCTCGGAGGAAGGGAGGTTGCGCCTAAGGAGTATGAGACTCCTCATGCTTGCCCATCAACAGCACCTTCGCAACCGAGTCGGGTGACTTCATCGCCGGCAACCGCATCGACTGCCGGATATACGGGCACTCACACACGAATATCAACAGGCAGATTGGCGGCACGAAAATAGTGAGCAACCCAATGGGTTATGTGTTCCATTAAGAACATTTGCATAATTGGTTCAGTCACGTCAGGGTGATTGAGATTTGAGGAAGGAATGGACGTTTGTGGAAAGATAATACAGATAAAGGCAGGACGTCCGCTCCTGCCTTTATCTGTATTTAATAGGACAGAATACTGCTTTCTTATTTTCACGTGAGTCCACCGACAAACGTAAACCATTGATATTATACAAGTTCCAATTTTTGTGCGAGCCGAGAGCAGAGTCAAGCCTATGTTGAGGAATGACCGGAAACCAAAGATGCCAAGCCTAATGGTTTTGATACCGACATCGATTTCGTTATCAAAACGTGATAAAATTCTTTCAGTTCATTATCCGTTAAAACGACATATCCGTTCTTCTTCAATTCATCTTCATAAGATAGAAGTGTTCGCTTAATGGTCCGCAAATCAATCCCATAAAAAACTGTCGCCAGTTGCTTTGTTATATCAAATACACCTTTGATTTCAAAGAATGTGTAAATCGTGTGAAACAAAAAGAAAGCAACAAATGCTACTACGATCGCCATCTGGAGGCTGCAAATCAGCTGATGAACAAATATGGCCTTGGGTGCCCGTCCCGTATGGATGGTCATCGACGATTTCACACCTGCATTGCTGTCAAATTGTAAAGCCGACTGTGCCATGGCCATCATCCGCCGTGTGTCGGCAGGTCAGAGTTCCTGATGTCCTCCCGTGACCGTTTTTACAGTGGTGCCGACCTGCTCATCGACGGTGGTGTCATAGCCGCCATCCGCACCGGAGAGTATCAACTTGGATAAATCCAGAGGCGTCATGAAAAGGTGTTTGCATTCATCGCTCTGCTGTGCACCGTTTGTTTGAACGTGCGTTGTCCTTATTCTGAAATCGACGACGAAAAGCTACATGGTACTTATCTGACAATCCATTCAAACAAGCCGGTTGCATTGTCCTCGGGCAGCTCCACCTCCAAGCGCAAGGCACCAGTCTTGACAGGGTCGAAGTTCACGGTACAGGCTGCACCCTTTTCCGTGGGATAGTTGTCGGCACCGCTTACGGGTAGCCACTGCCCCTGGGCATCCTTGTAGAGGATACGCCACGACTTCGGCACCCTGCATCCGCCCCAGGGACCGTCATCATACCAATAGACGGTGGCGCTTTGTACGGTCGATTCCTGCGGAAATTCATATGTGAGCCACTCTGTACATGCCTTCTTGGGCCACCAGTGTGTGTAGGGCACTGAGCGGTCGTTTTCGTCTTTTGGCACCAAGCGGTCGTTGATGGATGACAAGGCAGGAATCTCCGACGAGGAGGTCACCTTGCTTTCGCTTGCCAGTGTGGCTGGTTGTGAAGGGTTGGTGGCTTTCAGGTCTTGAGGCAACCATACGCGCATCTTCCCGCTGCCACGATGGCACCAGGCGTAATAAGGAATCAGTGTCAGAGTCTGGTCCTGTGTCTGCAACCGGCCCTGCTTGTCGAAGTTCAATGTCTGGGCATTGGTGGCCAGCGTCTGTATCGGAGTACCGGCAATCTCCCCCTTGCCGAGGATGAATTGCGGAGTCTGATTAAGCAGAGCTCCCATGATGTCGAAGTTGTTGTCAGGGTGCTCGGCACAATAGACCAACGGGCCCCGCTCCACACTCACCATGCCACGATCAGCCTCCACCCTGTTGTTCGCCCGGACAGTGCGTGGCTCCATGTCAAAGTGTATCTGCACCTTGTCGCCCTTCTTCCACTTACGATTGATGGTGTAATAACCATCCTCCATCAGTTGGGCGTCAACTTCCTGTCCATTCACTTTCACATGGTAGTTCAGGCGTTTGTTGTCGGAATACTGGTAGAGATTGCTGGGCACCACCTGATTTCGAACCCAGCCCGGGATGCGAATCTTCATGGCAAACTGTCCGGCAGCATTCTGGTCCACCGTCACCACGACATCGCCGTTCCATGGGTATTCTGTAGTCTGACTCAGGGCGACTTTCTTGCCTGCGACAGCGAGGTTGCTTTTGTTGGAGAGGAAGAGGTTGACATAGACATTGCGGTCCTTCACGGCATAGACATATCCTGGCAGCGATGGAATGAAGCGGCAGATGTTGCTCGGGCAACAAGCACAGCCGAACCAAGCCTGACGCTGATGCTGCCCCATCGACTCCAATGGGTTGGGATAGAAGAAACCGTTTCCCTCAAGCGAAACGCCGCTGATGAGTCCGTTATAGAGCGTCCGCTCCAGCACATCGTAATATTTTGAATCGCCATGGAGCAAGAACAGACGATAGTTCACATAGACGTTGCCTATGGCAGCACAAGTCTCGCAGTAGGCACTCATATTGGGCAATTCGTAATTCTTTCCAAATGCCTCACCATTGGAAGTCGCACCAATGCCGCCTGTGATATAGAGTTTCTTGGTTACAATATTGTCCCATATGGCATCGATGGCCTTGACATAGTCCTTGTCGCCAGTCAGGGCAGCCACATCAGCCATACCGGCATACATATATGCGGCACGCACGGCGTGGCCCACAGCCTCATCCTGTTCGATGACGGGCTTGTGCGCCTGAGAGTAGTCATGCACGATGGTGGTCTTCCCCCGGTAGTCGAGGAAGAATTTGGCCTCGTCGAGATATTTCTTGTCACCCGTGACGAGATACAACTTGGCCAGCGCCATCTCTGCTATCTGATGTCCAGGCACCACACAGGCTTGTCCAGGATTCGGCCCCACCTCACGGCACACGCAGTCGGCATAGCGTATGGCGATATCGAGGAACTTCCGGCTTCCAGTGGCCTGATGGTGAGCGATGGCCGCCTCCACCATGTGACCGAGATTATAGAGTTCATGGCTCAAATCCTCCTCCTTGCTCCATCGCTTGTCGCCAGCCCACTCGTGTGGCTCCTTCGGATTCTGTGTGCGCGAGGTGTAGAGGTAGCCGTCAGGTTCCTGTGCCGAGGCTATCACGTCGAGCACGGAGTCGATATACTGCACCAACTTCTTGTCGGGATATGTCTGCAGGATATACGAGGCACCTTCTATGGTCTTGTAAGGGTCGGTGTCGTCGAAGGAGAGTCCGCCCACCTTGAACACCTTCGAGGGGTCTTTCAGATGTTGTGCGGCATTCGAAAAGTTGGTGTATCGCCCAGTCTCCTCACACTTCGAGAATGCGAGCGGGATGGTCACCATGCGGCTGGCTTCGAGACGTTGTCCCCAGAATGTCCCCGGAGTCACCTTGACACTTGTAAACGGCACGGGGTTGATAGGGTATCCATGTGCCGAAGTCTGTTTCTTCTGTGCTGAGGCGGCCAGCGTCACACCTGCCACCATGATGATTGTCAAAAGTCTTTTCATATCGTTGTTATTGTTTGATTAGTTTTACAAGGAATCCGCCGCCCGAGGCGAGCTTTATCTTCAAATTGTCATTGGATGTGAGTGTTTTTGTTGCCATATTGTAGTCCTCTGCATTGTGGTTTGCGTTGACACCGTCGGTGACGATGGTGGCCTGATAGGTCTCACCGGCAGGCAGGAAGTCGAGGGAGAGATAGATTTCCCTTTCGTCCCAATTGGTCTGACCGGCCACATGCCAGTCGCTGCCATTGCGTCGGGCACTCACGATAAATTGTCCCATTTTGCCTTGAAGAATCCTCGTTTCCTCCCATGTGTCAGGAATCGAGGTGATGATGTTGACATACTCCGGCTCACGCTCATAGTTGGTGGGCGCATCGCAGAGCATTGTGAAAGGAGAGTCGTGAATCACATAGCATGCCAACTGATGGCAGCGTGTTCCCATCGACACCGGGTTCTCGTAGCACTCCACCCAGTTGGTCCGTGTTCCGTTGCGCATGGCTCCTGGTGTGAAGTCCACGTTGCCTGCCATCATGCGGATGAAGGGGAAGGTCACGTCATATTTGGGCATGTCGGTCTCTTTCTTCGCCCAGCGGGCTTCTTCCATTCCGAACACGCCCTCGTAGTTCAGGATGTTGGGATATGTACGGTTCAAGCCCGTTGGTGCAAAGTAGCCATGGTAGTCCACGAAGAGTTGGTATTGCGCACAGGTCTTGGCTATTCGTTCCGCCATCTCCACCGCCGTCTGGTCGTTGCGGTCAAGGAAGTCTGCCTTCCAACCCTTGATGCCCATCTGGGCATATTTCTCGCAGGCTTCCACCAAATGCTCATCCAGCACGTTAAAGACTGTCCAAAGCACGATTCCAACGCCTTTCTGTCGGCCGTAGTCGATCAGTCCTTGCAAGTCGATATCGGCTATCGGGTTCATGATGTCACCTTTCGCCGAATCATACCATCCTTCGTCGAGCACCACGTATGGAATCTTGTTCTTGGCAGCGAAGTCGATATAATACTGATAGGTGCGTGTATTGATGCCCGCCTTGAAGTCCACACCCTTCAGGTTCCAGTCGTTCCACCAATCCCAAGCCACCTTGCCTGGGCGTATCCAACTGAAATCACCTATCTTGTTTGGTGTGGCGAGGGCATATACCAAGTTGTTCACGGGCATGTCGGTGTCTTTCTCTGTGATGGCCATCACCCTCCAAGGGTATGTCCTCTTGCCAGATGACTTTGCAATATAATCCTCTGTCTCAGCCACATGACTCATGCCTCGCCACTTGTAATACTCCATTCTTTTGGGATATTTGGCGAAGGAGGCCTTCAGGTGGCTGCCATCAGCTTTTAGAAACATGCCAGGATAGTTGCGAAGGTCGCTCTCAAGGATGGTCACCTTCACCTCGCCGCTTTGTATGGTTGCAGGCAGGAAGGCGAATTGATTCCTTGCCTCACTCAGTTTGGTTTCATCGTAGAAGTTCTGGAATGCCATGGCAAAGGGTTTTTCCTCGTTTGTGGAAAAAGCAAGCCAACATTTGCCATTATCAGGGAAACAGAAGTCGGCCATTTCATCGACGATGATGGTCTCTGTCTGACGAGTAGTATAGAAACGATAACCCACTCCCTCGTCATAAACCCTTACCTGAAGTCCAAAGCCACCACTTAGTTTCATATCCAACTGCCTATAGGCTGCTGTAAAAGACTTTTGGCGGTAGAATGGGGCCGGGATGGTCTCAGTGGCAGATGTCACCTTGCCACTACCGGGTTGCAAATTCGACTGGACCGACAGTCCTGCTTTCACCTTGACGACGGGCTTGCCATCATGGCTGACGCTAATGGTGATGTCATTGCCGACAGTCACTTGATTCTTGCCGTTGGGTGAGCAGACAGTATAGTCTTTGGCCATTGCCCCGCCGCCGATGAATATCAAGGTGACTATGGTTAGTAGTTGTTTGAGCATCATTTCCTTGTTTTTTTATTTTGCTGCAAAGATAGCCATTCCTCATGACAACGGGAAAAAAAATCGTCCAAAGTCCATGGCAAAATCGTCCAAAAATGCCCTTCACACAAAGGTTTGGACTATTTTTGCTTCTTCTCGGACGATAGTTTCATTCGTTCTCCTTCTTTTTCCATTATTTTGTAGCGCAATCTAAAACGACCGGATATTACGAACCTAACAAACATAACGAACAATGAAGCAAAGAACATTGTTGCTGACAATTTCCGTCCTTCTGCCAATGCCGTGTGTTATTAATGTTTAGACGATTCTTGCAACATTTTGGACGATTCTGTCAGTCTGAAAAGAGTATATGTTGTAACTTTGCATCAGAAAAGAAATGAAAAAACAGAAAACGCGCCCGATCCGTACTCGTGGCGTTGGAATCTAAAACAACTATCATCCTAATGGAGCCTGCTATAAGAAAATGTCTTTTGTTGTTGGCTGTGGCATTGATTGGTTTGAGCCCAGCAACGGCGCAGAAAGCGAAGAAAGTATATATCCCAGAAGACCTGCGCGAGATGAACCTGCAGGCAGACACGTCGCAGTGGAGTTTCAAGCGAAGCGTGGAGACCGACGACCTCATCCTGATGTGGGAGCGCGGTTTCGGCAATGACACGAGTAACCCGCCGATGCTGGAAGGCAAACCGATGAGTTTCAATCTGGAGAACCTGCGCGACAGGGTGCAGTCGTTCTACACGTTCTTCCGCGACACGCTGGGATTCTCCAGGCCAGGGAGTAAATGTGACCGGTATAAGATGATGGTCATGGTGATGTACTCGCTCGACGGCACCGCCTATGGCGGCACCTACGACAACTTCATCGGTGCGCTCTGGGTGGCTCCCAACCGCATCCAAGACAGCAAGATGAACTGCATGGCGCACGAACTGGGCCACTCGTTCCAACTGCAGATACCAGCCGACTCCGTCGGCGATGCCTGGGGTGGCAGTGGCTTTTTTGAAATGACCTCTCAGTGGATGCTCTGGCAGGTTAACCCCGACTGGATTACCGACGAGAACTATCACTTCGAGGCTTTCAAGGGTCTTACCCACAAGGCTTATCTGCATCTGGAGAATATCTATCATTCACCCTACGTCATCCAGTGGTGGAGCGACCTGCATGGTAGGAAGTCGATTGCGGAACTCTATCGTCAAGGCAAGATAGGCGAAGACCCTGTAATGACCTATAAGAGGATGAACGGCTTGAGCCAGCAGGCGTTCTGCGACGAAATGTTCCGAGGCTATCAGCACCTCGTAAACTTCGACTTCAAACATGCGCGCAAAGAGACGCGGAAATATGCCTGCACTTTCGACACCGAACTGACACAAGCCGACGGGTGGTATAGTCCGGTTCACCATCCTGAGGAATATGGATTCAATGCCATCCGCCTCGATGACATGGTTGACTTGAATGCACCGGGGTTCGCTCTTCAGATCAGGGGCGAGAACCTGAGATACGGGTTTGTGGGCATCACCGTCGATGATGAGGAGATTTATGGCGACATCAATGCAGCGAACTTCGCCGTGCCTCAAGGCAAGAGGCTGAAACACCTATACCTCATCGTCATGGGCGCACCCGCTCTGCATCAGCAGATACCCATGCCCACGGAAGAGCATCCCGACCCCAAGACTGCGTTGAAGGAATTCCCCTATTCATTCAAGGTGTGTGCGCAATCGTCGGGCACGGCACAATGGAACACCCCTGGTGCCGGCAATCCGTTCATACCGGGATATTTTGCCGACCCCACCATCCGCAAGTTTGGCGACACGTATTATCTTTATGCCACCACCGACGGCACGGGCAACGGCTATGGACCGGCACAGGTGTGGGTGTCGAAGGATTTCTGCAACTGGAAGAACATTGTGATGAACTGGCCCACCACCGAGGTGGTTTGGGCCCCCGATGTGGTGCAGCAAACCGACGGCACCTTCCGCTACTATTACTGCGAACCCTGCAATATCAATGTGGGAGAAAGCAGGACGCCCATAGGACCCTGGCACAACATCCTGGGAAAGGAAGACGCGGTGATGGTGCCCGACCACTATGTGCACAATGTCATCACACTCGACCCTCAACTGTTCCGCGATGACGACGGCCAGGAGTATCTTTACTTCACCACATGGGGCATTTACGACGGTTTTGGCTGCGGTGTGGCAAAGTTGAGTGGCAAGATGCCTGCCGTCGGCGATGCGCGCGGTTGGCGTGAGGATGCTCCTCACACCATAGCCGCCGACGAGTTCTTTTCTGAGAAACGGCTGATTCCCAACACAGAACTGAAAGACATTTTTGAGGCACCTTTTGTGTTCAAAAGGGGCGACACCTATTATTTCACC
The DNA here is from genome assembly GCA_902786665.1 of uncultured Prevotellaceae bacterium. Taxonomy (GTDB): domain Bacteria; phylum Bacteroidota; class Bacteroidia; order Bacteroidales; family Bacteroidaceae; genus Prevotella. Next base: position 8,381 of record CADADN010000067.1, read on the forward strand.
TACTCCTCCGGTTCGTGCCACGACCATACATACCGTGTGCAGTATGCCACGTCGAAGGTGGGGCCGATGGGGCCTTTCGCATATAAAGGCTGCATCCTTGAGACGAATGCCGACGGAACCATCCACGGCCCAGGACATCATAGTGTTTTGGAAGAAAACGGGCGTTATTACATTGTTTATCATCGGCACAACAATCCCCACTCCGTGCATGGCTTCAACCGTCAGGTGTGTATCGACGAACTGCTGTTCGATGCCAATGGGAACATACTTCCCGTGGTTCCCACCCACGATGCCAAGAATGTGGGACTGACAACTCCCCCACCCTATAACAACCTTGCCTATGGCGCCAAGGCGACAGCCAGCAGTTATTATGACGACTGGTTCAAGCCAGAATATGCCGTTGACGACAACAACGGCACTCTGTGGAAGGCACGCCGCACCAACTGGGATGGAGGGAAGCACAATGAATGGCTGCAGATAGACCTTGGGAAGCCTACTAAATTCAACGAGGTGTGGATACAGTTTGAATATCCCACTTTCTTCTATCAGTATATGATAGAAACTTCTGTGGATGGCAAGAAATGGACGGTATATGCCGACCGTACCGGCAACACCCTGCAAGGCTCGCCAATGATTGACCGCAAAAAGGCAAAGGCCCGGTATCTGCGCATCACCATCAACGACACACAGAAGAACGGACACATGCCTGCCATATGGAACGTGAAGGTATGGCGGAAGGCTCCGCAATTGCCTGATACGGACGTGGAGTCAAACGACGGGTATCCGGGAATGCACCTGAAGGATGTGGAGCCAACGGCTCGACAAGAAAATTCCTGTATCACCCTTGATGTCAGCCGAATGGGAACAGACAAGAAGCAACCGATGGATGTGACGGAAGTGGTGACAGCCGAAGGCACCAAACTCACAGCCAACAAACCGCTGCGCCTCAGGGTGAAGAACGGTCGATGGGCTCTTTTCTTCAACGGCACACAGTCGCTGACCAGCGAGAAGCCTTTATCAGAAGTGTATCGTTATAACGCACCCTATACCATCAGCGCATGGGCACTGCAGACCGAAGTGGGCCCGGTATCCACATTGGTGTCACTCAGTGGTTCTTATGCCGACCTCGCCTCGACCGAACTACGCTTGGGCTCAGACAAAGGCACAGGTGTTGTCAACCACAACGGCTCATTTGAGAGTTGCGGATTGCCTGAGGCCGTCAAGGCTTCCGAAGGCCAATGGCATCACTGGGTGGTGACGTTCGACGGATGGAAGGAAAGCATCTATCGTGACGGAGAACTGCTGCACGAGCAGAACAACTTCATCATGATGAGGCCGGAGGGAAAGGTCGTTATCGGAGCCGACGGTAGTGGAGCAAACTGCTTCAGGGGCTATCTGAGTGAACTGACCGTAAAACCTTGGGCCATCACAGCCGACGAGGTGGCATCGATGTTTCATGAACGGAAGGACGAACATCAACCTTCATTAGGTGACGATGACTTTGACGAAAGCGACCCCGACAGCCGTTTTTCACTGGCACCAGACATGAGAATTGTGTTTGAGAAACAGGAAGAAGTGACATTGTCTGCCACATCGGCTGATTTCCTCAGCGACCCGCTGAAAAATGGAGGTCAAATATGCAAGGAAGTGGAAGGCGACTTTGTGATGATGGCTCATTTTGTCGATATGGAAGGCCTTGACGAACACAAGGTAAAAGGCTATAATGAGTGTGGTCTGTTGGTATCGGGAGCAGGGAAAACATACCAGTTGGGGGTGTTCCCATTGTATAATTGCGGCAATATGTTCACGATCCTCAGCGGTGAGGGACGTCCACAATACCCAAACTACAAGGGCTACGATTTTGACCGCATCTTGCAGTTTGAGCGTCGTGGCAACCTTCTTTTCGCCCGCACTAGCAACGACGGGCAGACATGGCACAACATGCCTGGTTCTCCTGTTGAAGTGGCTGCATCCATACTCAATGTCGGCATCTACCAAACTACATACAGCGATAACCTGTCGTGGTCTAAACTGAAAGACATTGTCATTTATCAGAGATAAATAATTGGTTGTTCTTTTGGTGGTTTCACGATTTATTCTTACTTTTGACACATCATGCGACGACTGCAGTTACTGATAACAGTAATCCTGGTGCTCATGCCACTCTGGGCGCAGGATGATTACAGCTACCGCCAGATTACGATGAACGACGGTTTGGCTGCCAATGCAGTGCGCAATATTGTGCAGGACAAGAACGGCTATATATGGTTTGGCACAGACAATGGCCTCTGCCGTTATGACGGAAGGAGAGTGTTGCCATTCCGTATCTCCGAATTAGGCATCAACCAATACATCTCTGCCCTGCTCGCATGTGATGAGGGTCTTTATGTGGGTACTGACAAAGGCGTGTTCTTTGTAGATTTTGCCCACCAGGCCATCACCAAACTCCCGATGGATATCCATTCCACGGTGACCTATCTATCTTTGGATAAGGAAGGCGACCTATGGGTGTCGACGATGGAACAGGGGGTATGGCAGTATATGGCCAAGGCAGGAAATCACAAACAATATAACATCAACACCCCTGGCAATGCTGTGGCGCAAGTGTTTGTTGATGCCGACAATCAGATATGGGCAGTGACAAACCGGGGAGAGCCTGTGATGCAGAAGCTTAACCGGCTGCACAACCAGTTTGAACCCGTCAATCTCAATTATAATGGAGTTCCCACTTCTCTCCGCATGCTTCAGACGAGAGATGGACGTTACTGGTTGGGCACTTGGGAACACGGGCTGCTGCTGATGCACAATGATGGCAGGTTGGAACAGGTGCTCAACCCTCAACTCACTAAAGCGGGCTGGCATATACACACACTGTTTGAAGACTCCGACGGAAGCATTTGCATAGGCTGTGACGATGGTCTGATACGCCTCGACCCGAGGTCGGGAGAGTGGAAGAAACATGACGACCGGTTTGTATATGCCATTACCACCGACACCGAAGGAGGGCGATGGATAGGAACATTCTACGGTGGAGTGAGGTATACATCGCCTGTGGGTAAACGCTTTGATGGTTTCTCCATAGCAAATGGACTGACAGGAAATGTCATATCCCGGTTTTGCGAGGACAGGCAGGGACGTATCTGGGTGGGCAGCGACGACGGCGGGTTGATGTGCCATGCTGGCAATTTCGTCAACTATCCTCATCAAGACCAGCTCTCAAAACTCAATGTCCACGCCTTGTGTGTAAACAGCCACAACGAACTCTGGATAGGCACTTATACAGATGGTGTGATGGTGATGAATCTGGAGACGGGCAACCTGCGCAAGTATGTGCAGACCAACGACCCGACAAGTCTTGACAACTCCAGTTCGTATGCCATCTATCAAGACTCGCATGGCGAGATGTGGGTGGGCACAATGGAAGGCCTATGCCTGTATGATGACAAGAAAGATTGTTTTATCCGTATAGGCAAGACTAATGCCATCATCATCGACATCGATGAAGACAGCGAGGGCAACTTGTGGCTGTCCACACAAGGCGAAGGCCTTTGGCGCTATGACAGGAAAGCCCGTAAGTTGCACATTTTTCGAAGCAAAGATGCTACTGACAAAACCGCATTGCCCGATAATCAAGTGAACTGCTGCCATATCGATGAGAAAGGCAGACTTTGGGTGGGCACTTTTGCTGGATTATGCACCTACGACAAGAAAGGTGGCAGCTTCCGACGAGTGAATCTCGATGTTCCCAACCAGAATATTTTGGGAATCATTGAGGATAACGGTGCCTTATGGCTCTCCACCGAGCGTGGCATAGTGAGGTATGTTCCCAACGAGGGTGTGCAGCGGTTTACGCTCCACGACGGACTTGTCAGCGAGCAGTTTCAGCCAAACAGCGCATTTAAATCCAGCGATGGGCGCATCTATTTCGGCTCAACGGGCGGGTATAACAGTTTTCTGCCTTATCTGATCAAGGCCAACACGGTGATGCCGCCGGTATATGTCACCTCGTTGAGTGTGCTGAATCAAGAGAAGCATAACGCCGATGGTCGGCCCTTTGACCTCACCCAAACCAAGGAGATAACGATAGGTTATGGCGAATCCAAGATGTTCAGCCTGTCGTTTGCCTCTCTCAGTTACTGCTCGCCGGAGAAAATACAGTATGCGTATATGCTTGAGGGGTTCGATCGGGATTGGAACTATGTCGGCAATCAGAATAGTGCAACATACACCAACTTGCCAGCAGGAACTTATACGTTCCGTGTGAAGGCAACAAACAATGATGGAATATGGTCGGATAAAGAGGCCAGCTTGAAGATTGTGGTAGAACCACCATTTTGGTGGAGTTGGTATGCAAAGCTTTTCTATCTGTTATTATTAGGCACAGCCATCTGGTATTATGTCCATCTCCGCCTGAAAAGGGCAGAACATCGCCACCAGATACAGATGCAGCGGCTGAATGAAGAGAAGGAGAAGGAAGTGCGCGAGGCACGTCTCAACTTCTTCACCATGATAGCCCATGAGATACGTACACCTGTATCGCTTATCATCGCACCTTTGGAGAAGATGATGAGACGTGGGCATCCTTCAGATGACATGAAGGTCATCGACCGCAATGCCCATCGCCTGCTTGAACTCGTCAATCAGTTGCTCGATTTCCGAAAGGTGGAGCAGCAAAGTCTGGTGATGCACTTTGCTCCCCAAAACATCCATGAACTTCTGTTGTCGGTGAGCGAACGTTTCGCCCCCACGTTTGAACAGAACGGCAAAAGGTTCACCGTTGATTATCCCAATGAGCACTTCACAGCCATCATCGACAAAGAGGCCGTGATAAAGACCATAAGCAATCTGCTTACCAACGCCAACAAATATTCGAAGGATGAAGTTCGTCTGTCATGTGTCGAAGACCCTGATGGTCAGAGGTTCCGTATCATTGTGAGCGACAATGGTGTTGGCATCAGGAAGGAGGATCGTGAGCGCATCTTCCAACCATTCTTCCAGGCAGAAGGAAACAAGCCAGGCACTGGTATTGGCCTAAACATCGTGAAAAGCATTGTCGATCAGCATCATGGTGAAATCATGGTGGAATCAGAATTGGGCAAGGGCAGTGTGTTTACTATCATCCTTCCCGTCAGCCAAGATGAAATCCATGATACGGATGCCGAGAAAGATCCAACTACTGTTGACGATGTCTCGGCAACCAAACAGTCGGCAAAACTTCCAACAACCAGTCTCCAACAGTCGGCAGCCCACAGCCAGCGACCTGCCATGCTGATTGTTGATGATTCGGAGGATATGCGCAATTTCTTGGAGAGCAGCTTCAACGACAAGTATGAGGTCATAACAGCAGGAGATGGCATCGAAGCACTTCATCTGCTGCAGCAGAACGAAGTAAGCATGATTGTTAGCGACTGGATGATGCCACGCATGGATGGAACGGAGTTGTGCCGTCGAGTGCGTCAGGACTTACATACAAGCCATATCCCATTCATCATGCTTACCGCCAAGACCGATGACGACTCAAAAGTGGAAGGAATGGACGTAGGAGCCGACACTTACATCGAGAAACCTTTCTCAGTGCAATATCTCGAGGCTTGTATCAGGAACATACTCCAGATTCGGCACCACCTGATGGAGAAATTCTCAACACAACCATTAGAGCCTGTAACAGAGATTGCCCAAAGCTCTACAGACAGTGAGTTCCTGAGGAAGATGAACCAGATTATAGAGGAAAACTTCTCCAATTCGGAATTGAACGTGAACTTCCTGGCAGAAAATCTGAACATCAGCCGCAGCGGTCTCTTTGCCAAGATCAAGACACTGGCAGATATCACGCCCAATGAAATGATTCAAATGGTGCGTCTCAAGAAGGCTGCCCAACTGATGAAAGAAGGGAAACACACCATCAGTGAAATCAGTTATATGGTCGGATTCTCCAATCCCTCCTACTTCTCGAAGTGTTTCCAGAAGCAGTTCGGTATCAAGCCAACAGACTATATGAAATCAAACTTATGAGAAACATTCAGGTCGTTTTACATGGTTCAGCGTTACAAACCACTCATCATCAGTTCATACAGATAAGCGGGATCTTGCACATAGAGTTCTCCTTCCTCATCTTGCAAAATTGGCATCAGAGAAGAATTATACACTCGTTCAATAGCCTGCTCGATAGAGCAGCCCGTATCTTCCATAACGTATTTCACCAGCTCGCTCAAGGCATAGTCTGTCAGATATGTCGCTATTTGATGATGTGTGGGCTGTGTCATATTGCTTCTGTTTTGATTTTATGGAGATAATTCAACGATTTCTCTGAACCAAAATAATATTGCTGATCGAGATACCTATCTTGAAGTTGCGCTGCTGCTTGTTCAGGAGTGTAGATACCTTGGCGAAAGTTCGTGAGTTGGAGAACTACACCATCGTCGGCAATGGATCCAATCACGATGTCAAAACCATGGATAGGCACAACATTTTTCCTGTCGCGGTTAGCATCAACAAAAAGGAGCCATTCCACACAAGCTTTTTGGGGAAAGATTTTTACCTTCAGCTCAGAATGCAGATTCGACTCGTCTAATTCGTAGGTTATAAGAGTAGCAGTTCCTCCAAAGAGTCGTGCTTTCTTCTGTGCCATACGAACGGCCGTATTCTTATTGGGCGTTAAATAGAATCCTTTACCAAAGTCTTTATGCCGTAAGCCTTTAGTGAGATCTATCGCCTCGATGCCTTGGTTGGAACAATGGTAAAGTATCATGCTAAAGTCCCTCCATTCTTTTGACAGATGATGAGCAAGTCGTCTATTGTTTCATCCATTGACTGTAGATGTTCCACATCATAGAACTCGATTAAAAAAGCGATTCCCTTATGTTTGTGCAAATAACGGAATGCAGCTTGGCGAGTCATGGAGAAGCGTTGAGCAAAAGCTTGTATGCATGCGGTAAAGAAAGGTATTTCGTACTTGCTCATATCTTGTATGTATATTATTTTGGTTGCAAAGTTAAACAAATTCCATGAGAATATATTTATTTGGCAGTACAAAAAGCCTTTCCCACATTATTCCACGTAATTATCTGTTACAAAAAAATCACTGTTTTACTTTTAGTTTTTTCTCCAAAGTGTAAAAATAGAGGCTGACTAGTTCCTTTTTTATTTCTTTCGTCATGCTTGCCAAACCAATCTTCACAATGTCATCATGTTCTTGTGTTCCCTTGCGGATGATATACTTCATGTTTCTTCCATCGATTGTTGCAAGCAGAAGATAATTTCCTTTGTACTGCTGTTCGATGTGGAAATCTGTAACAGCATATCCTTCGATTTGCTTGGCAGATGATTCGGATCTTTCTTCCCATAGGCCCCATGCTTTCAAATGGCTGGTTTTTCTCTTAAACAGTCAAATCATTCTTCATGTTTCTGCCATTTATCACAGAACCATGTTGTTTATCCCAGAAATTTGGAGGGATAATGATTACGCCGTATTTTCGCAGTGCGATTTTGCAAAGAAACAACAAGAAAAAAATATGATGATGAAACCAAGAACGATAATCGGCATTATTCTCATTGTTGCCAGTTTACTAAAACTTGCAACGTTGTGGGGCATCCTCCATTGGAGATGGTTTGAGACCCTGTCGGAGGGTCCCTGGTCCATATATCTCAGCATCTTTGTATTGTTATATGTAGGAGTACATCTCGTGGTGGACAGTTACCGCCGCGATCCCGACCAATGGCTGCAGCGACCGCTGCCCATCGGTGAGGACGGCAGACGCATCCGCTGCTCGGTGCACTATGGCGGAGACGAATACGTCTATCACGGCGAGACATTTCATGGTGCCCGGCTCGATGCTTTCTGCGGAGGCATCCGCTTGGACTTGCGCGAAGCGACCATTACGGAGGATGAAGAGATCGACATCCACACCTTCTTCGGCGGCATTGAGATTATCGTGCCCCCGACAGTCAATGTGGAGGTAAAAAGCCAAAGCTTTATCGGCGGCGTCGGCAATCATACTAAAGGCAAAGCCGACAGCACGGCACCTACCCTCCATGTCATCGCCAGCAATTTCCTCGGTGGTGTGGATATCAAGAACTGAAATCACGCCATTCGTCACAAACAATGGCAGAATATCCCAAAAACACGAAGAAATATGCCGCTTCCTGTAATTTTGCAGCGTCTAAAACGACCAATAAGTAAAAGAATCGATTTAAATAATGATTGATATGAAAAGAATGAAGTTAAGACTCGCAGCACTGATGGCTGCAATGATGATGACAATAATTGCGTTCGCCGAGCCACAGGACTGGAGCGGACGGGTGATTGACGAGAAGGGCGAACCGATGCCCTTTGTGAATGTGGTGCTGCTGTCGCTGCCCGATTCCGCCTTCGTGCAAGGAGCGGTGACAGACATGGACGGTGTGTTCAAGATTGTGACCGACGTCAACCAGGGATTGTTCAAGGTGACCTGCATAGGGTATCAGACCTTGTATGTCAATGCGTGCCAGAACCTGACCATCCAGATGAAGGAGGATGCGCAACTGCTCAGCGAGGTCGTGGTGAAGGGGCAGTTGCCACAGACCCATGCCAAGGGCGACGCCATGCGAACCACCGTGGCAGGAACGATTTTGGAGAAAGCCGGCACAGTGAGTGATGCCCTGTCGAAGATACCGTCGCTCGAAGCAGAGCGCGACGGAGCAGTGAAGGTGTTGGGCCGTGGCGATGCCGAGGTATATATCAACGGCCGTCGGGTGCAGGACAACAGCGAACTCTCCCGGCTGCGTTCCGACCAGATACAGCATGTGGATGTGGTGCAGAATCCCGGTGCCCGATATGCCGCCTCGACGAAGGCCGTCGTGCGTATCACACTGAAAAAGGCTCAAGGTGAAGGTTTTAGTTTCCAGGATAACCTAGAAGGCATATATCAGTATGGCCATACTTTGACCAACAACCTTGATGTGAACTACCGCACTGGCGGTCTCGACATCACCGCCTCGCTATGGGCTGGTCGCTACGGTCACGCCAAGTCGCTGCAGGAGAACACCCTGACCTACTACGCCGGCCCCGATAAGATCGAGGGTGTCAGCACGCAGGAGTCGAAGAACATCTGGAAAGGCTGGTCGCCGCAGTTGCAAGTCAACTACATGGTGGACGAGAACCACAGTTTGGGTGCCTTCTACAAATACGACCGTCACCCCGGTAGCGACTTCAACAGCATGTTCTATACCGACAGTTATGAGAACAACATTTTCAAAGAGCGCTCTGAAAGTCATATCATCCAAGAAGACAAGTTTGTGAAGCATATCTTCAATGCCTACTACAACGGCAAGGTGGGACAGCTGAGCATCGACCTGAATATCGACGGCCTGTTCGATGACACCCAGTCACCCGGCAACACCAATGAAGTGACGACAGAAGCAGGAGGCAGTCCCGTCAATCGAAGCATCGAAAGCAACACCATCAGCAGCAACAACTTCTGGGCCACGAAACTCATCTTCGGCTATCCCGTTTGGAAAGGTAATCTCTCCCTCGGTGGCGAGTACAGTTACAACCACCGTACGGATGCCTACGACTTCAAGGCCACCGATGCTGTCCCAGTGAAGACCACCGACACGGAGATCAACGAGAAATCAGCCGCTGTCTTCGCAGAGTATGGCCGGCAGTTTGGCAAGGTGTTCGCCCAGGTGGGTCTGCGCTATGAGCATCTGACGAACGACTATTTCAATTTTGGCAAGAAGGAGGATGAGGTTTGTCGAGATTACGGTGACTGGTTCCCCACGGCCGTCATCTCCGCCCCTGTCGGCAAGATGCAGTTCTCATTGTCATACCGTCGCGATATTGAGCGTCCTCCATACGCCAACCTGACCAGCTCGACGGTCTATATCAACCGCTACACCTACCAGAGCGGCAACCCGTATCTGAGACCGACCTACACCCAAAGCGTAGTGCTGAACACTGCCTACAAGTGGATGAACCTGACGCTGAACTACGGGCGCATCAAGGATGCCCTCACGATGTCGACAGAGCCCTACCCCGGTTCCACCGACCCGTTCATCAGTCTCGTGCGCCACATCAACAGCCAGGAGGATTACGACCGCCTGACGGTCATCGCCTCCGCCCGTCCCACCATAGGCTGTTGGCATCCCACATGGTCGGTTGTGGCCATGTTCCAGAACTACAAGTCGCCTACTGCCACCGGCGAGGTAATCAAACTCTCCCGACCTTGGTTCAACGGGTCCTGGCGAAACACCATCGAACTGCCTCACTCCTTCCGCCTGAGTGCCGATGTGGAAGGGGCCACGAAAGGCGATTACAACAATTTCCGCATCACCGAGCCGCGCATCGTTTGCAGCCTTGGTTTACAGAAGGACTTCAATCTGCGTCATCTCGGCTCACTGACTGCCGACCTGCGCTGCATCGACATCTTCAATACCAACAAGACCGACGCCGTCATCTTCGGCTATCGCGACCTCACCGTCCACAACCCAGCCCGCCGCACCTTCACGCTCAACCTTACATGGAAGTTCAACGAGGCCCGCTCGAAGTACCGCGGATCGGGTGCCGGCGACAAGCAGAAGGCAAGAATGTGACTTACGTATGCAACAAATAGTGATCCTATAACGTTAAATAACAAGAATCCTGAGAGCATCTATCGCGACAACAACCCGGCTGACGACGTACGGCTCATCCCCGTCGGCTACGTCAATGACAACCGGAAGTGCGACACCACCACCGACCCGGATGTTTTCTGGGCAAAACCATAAAAAATATGGCGATGAACATCAGATTAGAACAACCCAAAGATTATCATGAGGTGGAGAACCTCACGCGAGAGTCATTCTGGAACGTATATCGCCCAGGATGCACGGAGCACTATGTGCTCAATCAGTATAGGACCAATCCCGACTTCATCCCAGAACTTGACTTGGTGATGGAGGACAGCGATAAAATCATCGGCCATGTGATGTTTTCAAAGGCAGAGCTGAAGTTGGACGACGGGCGACGAGTTCCTTCGTGGACATTCGGTCCTATCAGCATTCATCCCCACTACAAGCGCAAAGGATACGGTCTGAAACTACTTCAATACGCACTGGAGAAGGCTCGCGAGATGGGTATCGGTTTCCTCTGCATGGAGGGCAATATAGAGTTCTATAAACATGCAGGTTTCGACCTCGCCAGCAAACTGAACATTCACTATCACGCCGAGCCGAAGGATGCGGAAGTGCCATACTTCCTTGCGCAAGAACTCATCCCTGATTGGCTGAAAGAGAATGGCATCACCGAGGCGACCTATTGTCCTCCCAAGGGCTATTTTGTGGCCGACGAGAATCCAGAGGCTTTCGAGGCTTACGAAATTACATTTCCCAAGAAGGAGAAATCCTTGTTACCAGGCCAACTGCCTCAGTTCTGTCAAAGTTGCGGCATGCCTCTCACCAAGAATGAGGATTGCGGCACGAATGCTGACGGAAGCACGAATTTCGCCTATTGTCAGTATTGCTATAAGGACGGAAAGTTCTTACAGGAGTGCACGATGGACGAGATGATAGAGCATTGCGCACAGTTTGTAGACGAAGTTAACAAACAGATGCCTAAACCCATGACAAAGGAAGAGTACAAGCAGATGATGCGAGGATTCTTCCCGATGCTGAAAAGGTGGAGGAAATGACCTGCAAAAAACAGATGAATAGGAAAAAGATGAGACACGAGATTATCACATTGGCTGAAGTGCAGATCATTGGCATGGCCAAGGAAATCGCCTTCTGCAAGGGACAGGAAGAGTGCCCAAAGTTTTGGGGAGAGTATGTGGAACGAATCATCAAGCCCGTCTTTATGGAGCACAAGGCGCCTGATGCCTTTCAAAAGGCCGCCATCGACAACGGCGTCGGCGAGTTCGGACTCTGCACGTGCGACATCCCCAACTATGATTGTGCCACCTGTTGGGAGGCAAACTTTGGTGCTTGCAGCAAGAACACCTTTACATATGTCATCGGCGGGATATACAAAGGTGGCGAGGTGCCAGAAGGCATGCAGCTCTACCCCATTCGCAGCGGCAAGTGGCTGAAGATGCATTTCGAAGGAGGTATGAAAGGCTTTCAAGAGCAGTACGAGAAATTCCATAAGGAGTGGCTGCCCGCACATCCTGAGTACAAATGGGCACCGAATTCCTGTTGCATGGAGTGGTATCAGGGTACGGACATCCAGTCGCCCGACTACCAGTGTGGTGTGATGATGCCATTGGAGAAACTTTGTTGAAGGCTAATAAGCATGTTACGTCTCTTTATCATCATCTTCATACTTGCATCCCCACTTACCCTGGAGGCACAGAATGAGGTGATTGGTGCCTATGTCAAAAAAGGTGGAATAGAGAAAGGCATCAATGCGACAAGCCGTTTCCCTATGTATAGCGTCATGAAGTTTCCTCAAGCACTGCATGTCGCAGACTTTCTTGCCAAGAATAATATAGAGTTGAACGCAGAGATAATTGTCAAGAAAGACGAACTGATGCAAGACACGTGGTCGCCGATGTTGAACATGTTTAAGGATCAAAGGATTTTTACGTACTCTGAGTTATTGGCCCTGTCGCTTCAACAGAGCGACAACAATGCCTGTGATATTCTCTTCAAACTATGTGGTGGTCCGGGAAAAGTAGAGAAATACATCCGAAATCTTGGATTCAAGGATATTCGAATCCAGAAGACGGAGAAACAGATACACACCAACCCTGTATCAAGCAACAAGAATTGGTGCACTCCCCAGTCGATTGCGGCTCTCCTTGACTGGTATATTGTCCATCACAACGACAGCGAACCCCTCCGTTTCATCTGGAAACTGATGGCGGAATGCCAGACAGGCAAGGATCGCTTGCCTGCCGCATTTCCAAATTCTGCAAGAGTCATTCATAAGACAGGCACAGGATATCCTTTGCCATCTGGTCAGCCATCAGGTATCTGCGATATTGGCATTATCATATTGGATAATGGCCAGCCGTTTCCTATTGCCGTTTTCATCAACAACCCCTCTCCTCAATCTCGGATTCCAAATGTAGTGAAACTACTACTTGAATAATAAACAATAAACAGATTACGATTCGGACTGGTGCTCCATTTTCATTGTTGCGACAGGACACATCGGCTGTCTTTTTGCTTTGGATGAAACCTTTGAAACTTACGGCATCAAGGACTTGATGCATAACATTGTGGCTGGCCCGGAATAAGAAGATGGCACAGATACCCAACATCATCACTTTTCTCAGGATGGCAGGCTCGACAGGTCTGCTATTCTGCAATGTGTCAGGTGTGATATTTTGGATAATCTATGGTCTTTGCGGCATAAGCGACATTGCCGACGGATGGCTGGCCCGGAAGCTCAACTGCATTTCCAAAACTGGAGCATTGCTGGATAGCGTGGCTGACATCTGCCTTGTGGCATGTTGTGCCTGGCAGATTCTGCCGATGCTCCAATTGCCGCAATGGCTATGGTTGTGGGCAGGACTAATCGTCATCATTAAAGCGGTGAATCAGATTTCTGCAATTGTGAGGCACGGACATTGTCGTTTCCCTCACACTATGGCAAACAAGGCAACGGGATTCTTGCTTTTCATCGCAGTCCCATTGACATTCATATCCATCATACCAATTACCATCGTAGCAACAGTTGCCACTTTTGCAGCCATTCAGGAGGGGCATTTCATAAGAACAAAGGATGAAAAGAAATAGCCATTGGGCTTCGCTCGATAACGCGCACGCTTGGCAAAACTCTACTTTACTAACCTGAGTTCGGGATAAGAAAAGGTGGAGAAATTGAATCGTAGTTTTCACAGTGGTAATTTTTAGTATGCATAACATCCTTTCCCCGACATTTTGTGC
>CADADN010000068.1:0-34107 GCA_902786665.1 uncultured Prevotellaceae bacterium
GGCACTCACAAAAAGGAAGAAAAATTTTTTCCTCTTTTTTGAGAAACGCTTGCGTTTTTTTCTTACTTACAGCTATTTTTCTTGCCTTTTTATTTCTTTATTCAAGCGAAGCGTTTTTTAATTAATTGTTATTCAGATGGATGCTGAATTGTGTATAAAGATCAGCCTCAAGGGGAGGGGCTGGGGTGGGGTCTATAACTTGTTGATTTTTAAGCATATTTCACTCCACCTCCTGTATAGTTCAACGCCCCCTGACCCCCTCTAATCTTAGAGGGGGAGTCTGAGCACCGCTTTGTGCTCACTGTCCACTTTTTAAAGTGGACTCAAAATTGAAAATTGAAAATTGTTGATTGAAGCCTTGTATTTCATTTCATTTTATTACCTTTGCATTCAAATTCGAAAATAAGACACTCTGAACTCCAAACACTCCCGATAAATGAAGAAAAAGTTACTACTTTTCGCCATGCTGCTCTCGTCGATTTGTTCATTTGCCATCGACAGCGTAACATTCTCCGATATCACCATCATGCCAGGAGCCACCGGAGAGGTAGAAGTATCCTATACCTCTTCCGACGAGGAATACATCTATTCGGCATTCCAAATCGAAATCAAACTACCTGATGGCGTCAACGTGGTGGAAGCAAATCTTGGCGAGGACGTTTATGAAAATTCCCCACAAATGAGAGTCATCTACAACAACGTCTCCAACAACGGGGAAAGAAGTTGCACGTTCGTCGGCTTCTCTCCAAGCACCTTGACAGGAGGCCTGCCCACAGGAGAGCACCAACTCTTCACCTTCACCCTCGCCGCTGATGAAGAAGTGGCTTTGGGCGAATACGCGCTCGATGTGCCCTGCGTGGAATTCACCAAGGTTCCCGTCAATGCTACAGGCACCGGCAACATCAACGCCTTGTTCCTGCCTGCCACGACACTCAACCTGACCATCGACTTCATTGTCAAAAACGAAGAAGACCTTCATTTCTTCTTTGAGTGGCTCGGCAATCGTCAAGGCGACAACCTGCGCCAACAACTCAACCTCCATGGGGTGAACATCCCCCTCACCTACCCTGCCGAGATACCCGAAGACGCCGACCTCACCATCACCAATGGCTCGTTCTCTGCAGGTGAAGGATGGAACGGAGCAACAGTGTTCACCGTGCCTTCCACAAGCAACTTCGCTCTTGACAACATCACCATGGACTTCTCCAATCAGGCGCTGCCCACATCACTCACCCTTTTTGACGTGGCAGGCTCGCTATACCTCAATGAAGGAACAAACATCAAAGGTGGAGGAACGACGGCCATCAACCCCTCTTCCGGGACAGTCACCCTCAATGGTGCGCGCCTCAATGGTGTGGAATTGATAGCCGGCGAAGAGGTGAACCTCTTCTCTTCCGCTCCCTTGGCAAACAACATCACGGTGCGCGTACCCGAGGACCAACTGCATGAGGGCTTCCGCATCATGGGACCGGAGGATAACTATGAATTAGCCTTGACCGACGCCTTCTCAGTGACCGTTGCCAACGACCCGAAAGCATGGTGCGTCGAGGTGGACGACGAGGGATACCTCTCGCTCTTCCCATCCTTCCTGCTCGGCGATGTCAATGTCGACGGCGCAGTGAACATCACCGACATCATCTTGGTTGTCAGTTATGTTTTGGGGGACGATGTCAAAATGCGAATAGCTGCCGCCAACGTGGTGAGAGACAAAATCATCTCCATCGCCGACATTGCAGCCATCGTCTCCATCGTGCTTGATTAAGAGACGGCATCCATAGGACTTACAGCATTACCCTGGAAAAGGGAGTTTTTGATACGAATGAGGCAGGTTAAATACCTGTCTCATTTTGTTGATAATAGTACTAATTACACTTATAAGTATTAAATTGTAGGAAATACAATAAAAAATATGACATATTGAAAGAATCCCATTGGATTTGCTTTTAAAATGTAAAAATTGTTAAAAAACAAGACGGAAAGGTACAACTTTGGATTTTATGCCTTATATTTGTAGTGTCCGAACTAACTTTAGCCGTTTTGGCTCCCTCTCAGCCCAATAAAATTCAACTTCTCAAAAAACCTCAATGATTACCTATTATGATTGACTTCAAACAAATTCAACGCTTTCAGGATTGCCTCGACAAATACATGATGCGAACGGGGAAACATGAGATCAACGACATGGAGGCCAACACCGAGTTGGCTCGCGCCGGATTGTTGGAAGACGACACCCCTCATCCAGGAAGACCGCTGAGGGAAATCCTCACTGACCTACGCGACTCCAACCACCTCCCTCAAAACATCAAGCATTTGTATGGACAATGGAAAATCCGCATTTCCGGCACCATCGCCAAGATGCCCATGTTCATGCAGTTCCAATATGACTGAGGCTTCAGTCTTTGAAGACAGCTGAAGCAATAGATACCATAGAATTCTTAGTGACCACAAGCGGGCGGTTTTGGAAACAAAACCGCCCGCTTGTGTATAATGCCAGCATCTCCTCCATAGCCTAAGGATTCTCATCTTCCTCCGTTTTTGTCGTTCGCTTTTTGGGCAGGCGTCCAGACTTGCGCAATGCTTCCGTAATAATCCATTGCAACTGCCCGTTGGTGGAACGGAACTCGTCGGCAGCCCATGCTTCAAGGGCGCTCATCGTCTCACTATCCACCCTCAGGATGAAAGTCTTCGTTTGGGATGTTTTCTTGGCCATAGCTGTAAGGCACTAAATATAATAACTCAAGTTTCACATTCGCTCAACTACCTGGAGTCAAAGGGGAGTTAAAGAGGAGTTAAAGGGACAATTGTCGTGCAAGTCGAGTTAATGATTGAGCGTACCGGTGTTCACCACGGGTTGTGCCGACTCGTCGCCGCAGAGCACCACCATCAGATTGCTCACCATGGCGGCTTTCTTGTCATCGTCCAACTCCACGACATCCTCATCCGAAAGTTTCTGAAGAGCCATCTTCACCATCGACACGGCACCCTCCACAATCTTCTCACGGGCTGTGATGATGGCAGAGGCTTGTTGACGGCGAAGCATCACGGCAGCTATCTCAGGAGCGTAAGCCAGATAGTTGATGCGGGCTTCCACCACCTCTATGCCGGCAAGAGCCAGACGCTCGTCGAGTTTCTGTTCCAACTGTTCATTGATTTCGTCGGCACTGGAGCGCAGCGTGGGTTCGTTGGTCTGTGCATCCTCGTCATCGTAGGCATACTGCCCCGCAACCTGTCGCAAGGCGGCATCACTCTGTACGCGCACGAATTTCTCCAAAGCGTTCATTATGCTCTTGGCACTGGCACCTAATTCCGCAGGCGAACTTGCCATGGTCTGTGAGTCCACCTCGAACATGGCCTTGTAGGTATCCTTCAATTTCCACACCAGCACCAGTCCGATCATCACCGGGTTGCCCGTCTTGTCGTTCACCTTGATGGGTTCGGCATCGAGGTTGCGTGCGCGCAAAGACAGCTTCTTGGAAGAGTAGAAGGGATTGACCCAGAAAAAACCGGTGCGGGTGAATGTCCCGCTGTATTTACCAAACCAAGTGAGCACACGTGCCTCATTAGGCTCCAACAACAAGAATCCACACCAACAGATGAGGTTGATGAGAAGCAAGAGGATGCCACCTCCTAGCAACCACCCGCCATTGTCGCCATAATGAGCGTCCAACACGATGATGCCATAGACAATGCCAACGATGGCCAATATCAAGATAGCCAGATTGACAAACAACATCATAAAACCATTCAGGGCTGATCCTGAAAAAGCAAATTCACTTTTCGTTTCCATTTCACCTTGATTTTTAAGATTTGAAATATGATATCATTTTAATATTGCAAATATATTATAATTATTTCAATGTTGTATCATTTTGAGGCAAATATTAAGTTTTTTTAAGGATGCGGCATTGATTTGAAAGATTTGACTTCCGCTTCGCACGTCGACCACTGGCTTTCGCCCGAAGCGACCCAAAAAGATGATTCGCGGAATGGTTACCAATGATGCCAAATTCGTTAATTTTAGATAAACAGCCGCCATCTTGGTTAAATATTTCTAATGACACTCAACAAATACGGGATTTGTCCGTCTTTTAGGTGAACATGATTGGAAATCATCATCAAGTCACAAGAAGTTTCACATTAATTCCTATAATTATGAAGTATCAAGTTTACATCCTTTCAGTGCTGGCAGCAGGAATGCTTATGACCAGTTGCGTCAGCAAGAAAGAATTACTCAACTGCAAAAATGACAATGTTGCCCTGGGTAACAAATACAAAGAAGTGAGAGAGCAGCTTTCCGACACCAAGGACCAGCTGTCGGCCACCAAGGAGCAACTCGCCGCCAGCAACTCCAGGGTTGCCAGTCTTGAAGAGCAGCTGCAACAGGCCAAGCGCGACTATGCGAGGTTGCAAAACTCTCTGGACTTGAGTTTGGACAACTCCAAGCAAACCAATGTCAGCATTGACAAATTGGTGGACCAGATCAACGAGTCGAACCAGTATATCCGTCACCTTGTGGATGTGAAGAGCAAGAGCGACTCACTCTCCTTGGTCCTGACCAACAACCTCACCCGTTCACTTAGCAAGGAAGAGTTGAAGGAGGTTGACGTTCAAGTGCTCAAGGGCGTGGTTTACATCTCCCTGGCCGACAACATGCTTTACAAGAGTGGCAGCTATGAGATCAACAGCCGTGCACAAGAAACCCTGAGCAAGGTTGCCAAGATCATCATGGACTACAAGGACTTCGACGTTTTGGTGGAAGGCAACACCGACACCGTGCCCATCTCGAGGGAGAACATCCGCAACAACTGGGACCTCAGCTGTCTCAGGGCTTCCAGCGTCGTGCAGTACCTTCAGAACAACTTCGGCGTTGACCCGAAGCGTCTCACCGCAGGAGGCAGGGGTGAATACAACCCCATCACCACCAATGACACCGACCTTGGTCGCCAGCGCAACCGCCGCACCCAGATCATCATCACTCCGAAGCTCGACGAGTTCATGGAGCTGATCGACCAGGCACCAGAAAACTGATTACAAATCGGTATTTTTCAACCACGTATAACCACAAGGGGGGCATTTTGCCCCCCCCTTGTCATTTGGTTCAAATTTATTCACTGCCCCATCTGCCATCCTACTTTTGAGCGTCACTGCCTTCGTCAGAAGAAATCATGCAAACATCCCCTTCAAGAGGAACTATTTTTCCCATTGTTATTTCTTCTCCTTCATTCTCATCCGTATCTTCTTTTGCGAGGAACTCAAAAAAGTTCAAACTCTCAGAGTCGATTCTTATGGGAGAACCGGCAGCTTCCTTCTCGTACAGTTTTTCCATAGGAAGATTTGCTTCTTCGTCGCAAAGAGGGCATGTTCCAATTGAGCATTCAGTATGCTCACATTCCTTCGGCACATAATCTATACCATTCAATTTGGCAATGTTCTGGCGAATGCTTCGCAACAGTTCACATTTCTCTTTTCCTTTCATAATGTTCACTTTTCATAGTTCATATAATTGCCATCCCTTGGAATTAATGGATGATTCGTGGTAATTCGTGTGAATGTGAAAAACCAAGAACTTTTCAACATGTAATTTCATCCGACTTCAATAAATCTTCTATCATCTTCAGCGCCCTCTCGTGTTTTGCAACCAAATCAGGATAGCCAAACGCCATTCCTCGTGCCAAATTATGGTGCAGGTCGTTCTGCTTCACATGTATGGCTGTCATATTGCCGGAATCAATGATGTGTTGCACATACTCATAATAACTCTGACCATCACGATGTGTACATAGTTGCAGTGCTTCGATGATTTCCTCAGGGACGCCCTCGGCTCTCAGGTCATCAAAAGTCCAGTCTGTCTTCGACTACATCATGCAAGAAGCCTACGCATTTTTCTGCATCGGTATTTCCCATGGAACCCACTATCAAAGGATGAAGAATGACAGCATTACCATCTCTGTCACGTTGCCCCCTATGGGCATCCACAGCTATTCCAAGACACTTTTCCACGATGTCCTGCGTGACAGGGTCATCATTGGTTGAGTGTTTGCTCCTCACTTCAATAGCAACATAATATTTCTCGTTTTTCATCATATCATTCATTTACATTTATCTCTGTCATTACATTCATTTCACACTTCACCCATGCCAAATTGTCCATCCCCGGCATTTCCCTTTCTCCTTGAAATATTTGGAAAAGGCGACTAATGACATTTCCTTGTCACGCTGCTCATGCAATCGTTTCAGATACCCCTCCCATAGTTGTTCCATCCGGTTGGCCTGTTCATCGGAAAGCATTTCACCGGAATGACCTTCCTGCCAATCAAAGTCGGGTATGGCTGCAGACAATGCATCCGTGGTCAGCACCAAAGACGCCTTGTCGGGATGAATGAGATGGCTCAACTCCATACGTACATAATAGACCGTCCTACCCCTTCCGCTCCAATCTTCACCTTCGCAGGGTGTCCCAGCCAGGGTGCCTTTCATCACAACGCCATTCACGCCATCCCCCGTGCGAATCATGTAAAACCGATCTCCCACATGGGATTTCTTGAAGTCCCAAATGCTCCAGTCGTAATAAATCCCCTCGTCAGGGAAATTCTCAAGGCAGTCTTCAAAATCAGACATCTTATGGTCGCTGATGCAAGTATTCCATCGCATGATGAAGGTTTTGCGGAAATTGTCCCTGACGACGCCCTCGGCTTTGTCAAACAGTTCGCACCATCTCTTTTCATCCAACTTGTCGAGAAGGGCTTGTGCGGCATCCATTCTTCTGAAGCCGCTTTCCCCATCCATCAACCGACAAAAAGTTTCGAAGCTCATCATCTTGCAGGTGTTGTCTCTCATCATGCCCACATACTGGCAGGCACCAATAAAGACATCCTCTGAATTGTCCACCACCCTGATGGAGCAGGGCTCCTCATCATCTGAGACATGGCGTTTTTCTTCCATCACATTCTTTCTTCCTGCATCAGCCCACTGCAAAAAGACAAAATCCTCAAAAGCGGCAAATGCGGCATCGGTTTCCCCCACATCCCGACGATAGCAAGAAGGCAGCAAATAAAATTTCCGGTTCACACCTGCCAATGCCACACTTTCACCTTTGCTGATGATGGCTGTCATATTTTTACGACGAAGAGCCCACTGCTCCTCGGCGTCGCAATCGGATAGTCTTGCAGACTTTTCAGCCTCGTCGAGGATTCTTGCCATGCGATGCACTTTCATCACTGCATTCAAGAAGGCAAAACAAAGACGGACGTCCGTCTCTGAAGCGAGCCAAGGCAAATCGACGACGATGGTTCCGCCTATGCGCTGTCTGACATCGACACCCTGCGTGGAAGCATTTTCCACCATCAAGGTGAAAGAAGCCATCTCGTCAGCCATAGGACAACCATGCCGTATTATGACATCCGATTCGCCGGCGTGGCCATTGAATATCATTCTTGTCCGCTCAACGACCTTCCGTTCATGGAATTGTCGGATTCCTCTTATCGTGAACATACGAGCCATTTCATTTCATCCTCAAATCATCATTCGACATAGTCAAATTCCTATTAGGCCATTATCACATATTATCACAATCCCATTCATCCAGTTCGTGGTCTGTTTCCTTGGGATAGCCATGGTCGGCTTTCAGTTCCTCTTCCGAGAAAGATGGTTTGAACTTGTCGCCCAGCAGTATGGCAATAATGTCGTCTATCTTTTCGTTGGCACGTTTCAGAGGTTCGAGGCACGAATTACTGACGGCATAGACACACAGACAGACACCGACCGTGCCCTCATACATACCACTAAAATGTGAAATCAGTTTTTCTGCATCCAAACGATATTCCAACAACACTCGCAGCATGTAATACCTTTCGCGAAGTATCTCCCTTTCCCCACGGGGATGTTCCTTGTAATATAAATCAGACATGTGCATGAGGGAGTCGTATTGATGGTCGTCGTTCATCGCCTCCTTCGCCAATGCCATCATTTTCGCATGGTCCGTCTCCTGAAGGGGTGAGTGCATGAACAGGCGCTCAAAATGAAAGTCATTGAACACCGACGTAATAAATTCCACCGGGTTGCCATCCTCTTCCTTCAATCCCATGAAAGCACGGAGAGCAGAGGCTATTCTTTTGGTACGTATCTGGTTCGACCATGACATATCATCAAACGGCTTTCCCCTGTAATGCTCGATGAGTCCTTCCATCTTCACATATTCCCGAACAAGACGCTTGGCGTCCCATCGAGGTTGGTTGTCGTATTTTTCCATATTGTCAACTTTTGTTTTTGAGGTACTCCACATATTTATTTATAATGGTGCTTGAAGTCTCGTCAGAAAAGAAGAAGTAGTCATCACCATCATCCTCAAACATTTTCAAGAAAGATCGTCTCTCTTCATCATTCAATGGGTAAATCCAGTTGTTCCTAATCCACATTCCTAACGAGAAATGGGCATTAATAACGGCTCTTTCATCTTCAGCAAGACGTTTTTTCTCTTCTTCATCAAGCAATGCGTCCAACCGTGCAAACGCCTCTTGCGCTGTCGTGGGGGGCATTTCATCATATTTGCTCATCACTTCCTGATTTTTAGTTAGACATTCTTGTTTTCAACTGCAAAGTTAGAATACAGCTGTGTCAAATCGTGGGACAAGCGAGAGGAAAATGACGAAAAACAACGTTTTTCAGTCTTTTCCCGAGCGCCAGACGATTCGCCGAAGGCAAATCGTGGGACAAGCGAGAGGAAAATGACGAAAAACAACGTTTTTCAGTCTTTTCCCGAGCGCTGAACGATTCGCCGAAGGCAGCGCTGAACGATTCGCCGAAGGCAAATCGTGGGACAAGCGAGAGGAAAATGACGAAAAACAACGTTTTTTCAGTCTTTTCCCGAGCGCCAAACGATTCGCCAAAGGCAAATCGTGGGACAAGCGAGAGGAAAATGACGAAAAACAACGTGTTTTTCAGTCTTTTCCCGAGCGCCAAACGATTCGCCGAAGGCAAATCGTGGGACATACATGAAAAAAATTCTTCTAAATTCAAAAAAAATATGAATCAGTTGTCAAACCAGAAAATGGGATGGAACTGAAATGGCCGCTTGCAAATATACCAGTGTTTCCTTCTCCGCATCTTGCCATAAAGAAACGGTCACCATATTGGACAATCTTATGATTCCACACCGACCATATGAAGTCTTCGATGTCACCATTATCTATCGAACTTCTGCAGTCATCCAGTTTCCAATTGGATATCGCAGGATTCCAGAATAAAATGAAAGTTCTCATACGCCTCTTTTATCTATGGTATTTCTTGTCTTTGTTGGTTAATTGTGAAATAACTGTTTAGCTCCAACCTCTTTACTGCGTTGTATGGGGCTAATTACTTTTCGGTCACAATGTCGCTATAGTCATCGTGACAATAACTGGCCCATCTTTGATTCCTCAACATTTCAATGGTCACTTCAGTGGTACAGTATGCCAGTTCTTTTTTGAGGCTTTTCTTCCATTCCTCAAAATTGAAGTCGGGAAGCATCATCTTGTCTGTACTTAGCTCTTCCACATACCATGCCTCTTTCGCATGGAGAGCCTTCGCGATTGCATAAATCTCATAGCGGATTTGGCACCATCCGTTTTCATTGCAGTTTAACGAGGACATCCTACTGCAGGTGTTGATCAATATGAAATCCGAGAAAACTATAAAACAATCTTCGTCAAAGTCCATTTTGATGCCTTTCAGTTCCTTTGGGACATAGCTCCACTGAAACTTTTCTTCATCCTCATCCTGAAAATGAAGTCCGCTCTTGTATGGTATTACAGCATATAAATAAGAAGACATAATTATAATATTAGTTATTTATCTATTTTTGTGGACATTTGCCATAAGGCTAGGCTTGAAGTCATCGTTACTCCCATGTCTCAATCACTCCGCAAAGATAGGCATACGTTGTCTTAAATCGTGGGACAAGTGAGAGGAAAACGACGAAAAACAACGTTTTTCAGTCTTTTCCCGAACGCAGAACGATTCGCCGGAGGCAAATCGTGGGACAAGCGAAAAAAAGAGGGAAACAGCAAAAAAAATATGCAATCAAGTGAATGAGCTATTTGGTCACGGGTGTTCTCGCCCCCCCTAGACATTGGCTGCGGAATAACGGACAGCAGTCTCAAGAGCCGACATCTGCGCCACTCCGCTATGAAAAGTGAAAAGCAAGGCAACAGGTGAAAAGACAGTATACGTTGCTCTACCAACTGAGCTACATGGAATTTCTCCCACGGCAGGAATCGAACCGGCGACACACGGCTTATGATGCGAAGTAAGTCTCATCTACGGCACTTGCTCATAACTTGTGAGGCGACAGGCGAAGAGGTTTTCTGAACTACACCAGCGAACTGGCGGCGGGAGTCGGACCCGCGACTTTCGAAACCGTAATTCGACGTTCTAACCACTGCGAAGCAATCCTCTCCTACGGCACTCACAATATAACTGAGTGCAAAGTTATGACATCGCTACGTATTGTTTTTGCGTAGAGAAGTGTAAATTTGAAAAAACTGCAAAAAAGTTGAAGGACGGGCAGAGCAGATACTTAAAATAGCCCGTCTACCCGTCACCTATCTATCCCGAAGCCCTTCATTCAATACCCCTTTGCCCATTAGTGTTATGGCCAGCACAGAAAAGCCGACAAGCAGAGAAAGGAAGATATAGAGCACATTGTCCTCCCATCTTTTGATGGTATCAGGTTGTCGAATTTCGAGCAGAATCTGGTGTTCCGGACTGATGGCTCCATAGCGAGTATTGCATATGGCAGCAATAGTTTGGTATTGCTCGGAATGGTCACTTTGGTGGAGAACCTTGAAGAAATGCGCAGAGGGAGCCACTCGCTTTATTGAGCCTTCTTCCCGGTTGACGAAATCTGTTTTCCATTGTTGCAACCTATTTTCGGATATCGTTCCGTAGGGATGTGTCTCTTTCGTCCGTGTACAAAGGAACACGCCTTTCTTGTTTTTTAGCGGACAGACTTGATATAGCAAAAAACGAATGTGGTCGGAACCTCGACGACTATGTATGACGGCAGCATCAAAAAGATAATTGCATGAACTTGTATCAGGTTCGATACTTTCTATCAGAAGATAATCCGCCCTCGTGATTTCTTCGTTTGATAGTGTGGTGACATTATCGACCTTCACTACCTTGGAACAGGCTTCTCGTGCAATAATCCCGGCATTGACAAACACCAATGTGCCGGTAAGGAAAATGACAAACATCACGAATGGTTTCCATTTGTCTTTCAGGGCATCAACTTTATGACGTAGAAGAAACACTAACAAACCGCCAAGCAAAATAGGGATGACCACTCCGCGTATGATATTCTTGACAAAGGGTAGCCAGTCATACTTCTCCCAAGCCAATATGATGACTGCAAATGTCAAAGCGACAGCCACGATATTCAACAAGGTCCTACCAAGTATCGTGAATACAACTGTTTTACTTTCTTCTGGTTTCATTTCCTCTCCAAAAAGTGATTGAAGTTAGATGAAGGTACTATAGAATAGATGAACCCCAACCTATTGATAGCTCATACAGAAGGGATAATGGATGCAAAGATAGGTTATTTTTGAATATTCATGAATAGACAATCATCTTTTTATGAAATAAAATATCAATAAAACACATTTTGATGGTTCTACGCAAATAGAATACGTAAAAATTGCCTATCTTTGTTTTTGCATTGAATACAAAGGTAATTGAGATGAACAATTTTGATATTATCCGTCAGGACGGGAGGTTGCTTTATGAATACATCCGGGGCAGTCACCTCTATGGACTCAACAATGAGGACAGCGACATCGATACAAGCGGTGTCTATGTCTGCACTCGTGACGAACTCTTTGGCTGCTTCGGCTACAAGCCCCAGGTGACCGACAGCCGCCACGACAACACATGGTATGAGATAGGAGAACTGGTCCGTCTGCTCCTGAAATCCAACCCCACGGTGTTGGAGAGTCTTTTTGTCCCGAAGGAAAGGGTGCTCGGTGACATTCATCCCATCATGCAGATGCTCATCGACCAACGCGACCAGTTCATCAGCAAGCAGTGCTTCAATCCTTTCTTCGGCTATGCCAAGTCGCAGATAGAGAAGCAGAGCGGCTGACGCCTTATGATTTTATCTATACTTTCAAGGGGCAAGGAAGCACGAAGTTCAGCGACTGGCTCGACAACCGCAGCCTGCATCAAGAATACTGCGGCCTTGTCAACGTGCCCAACATGCACGACATCTATGGTGTGTATTATGACTTTGGGGCTCACGCCGTCGCTTATCCGGACTGGAGAGAAGACGGGCGGTTTTTATCTTTCTGCCAAGAGTATTATGGAGAAACGGA
Organism: uncultured Prevotellaceae bacterium; assembly: GCA_902786665.1. Taxonomy (GTDB): domain Bacteria; phylum Bacteroidota; class Bacteroidia; order Bacteroidales; family Bacteroidaceae; genus Prevotella. The sequence continues at coordinate 12,348 of CADADN010000068.1, forward strand.
GAGGGCCGCTGTCATCGCAAAGCTGTCGCAGATGACGCCGATAGGATACCGGGGGGTCATCAAGAAAGACGCCAAGGCCGATGAGATACGACTCTCCTCCATCGACGACAAGCACACCCGTCCGATGTGCTTCATTTCCTACAATCAGAGTGGTTATTCTTCTCATTGTCGTCAGTATGCTGAGTACCAGGAATGGGTGAGCAACCGCAACCCGAAACGCTATGAGTCGAACCTTGACAAGAACTACGACTCGAAGAACATGATGCACTGCTTCCGACTGATGCACATGGCATTGGAGATAGCGGAGGGCAGGGGTGTGATTCTGCAGCGCACCGAGGACAGGCAGTTCCTGATGGATGTCCGCAACCATAAGTTCGAGTACGATGAAATCATCGAGATGCTGGAACGTGACAAGGAACGGATGAACCAGCAGATGGAGCAGTCCACCATCCGTGAGAAGATTGACACAGACTTTGTCAACAACCTGATGATAGAGATTCGGAAACAGCAATTCGGAATGTAAAATGAACTGCCCCTACAGGACAAGGAGGGGCGGAGTGGTTGTGAATCATCCAAGCCAGAGGCTTGGGAAAATTGTCATTTTCGCTTCGGTCCATCGAGAGGCTTTATGATGAGCATTTGAGTTTTTGGAATATTGACGAAAGGATAGGACCCACGAACATTAGGGAGCAAATTGAGAAATTTCAATCTTGGACAACCACCTTTCTCATTTTTTTTCATTAATTTCGCACCCGAAAATAGTGAAAGAAAATGAGAAAGTTTTTTAGCATCATCATCCTTCTCGCCACATGGAGTGCTGTCAACGCACAAAACGTGCAGTTGCACTACGACCTCGGGAGCACCCTTGACGACGGCCTTGACGGACGCCCCGCGGTCACCACCACCATAGAATGTTTCAAGCCCGACCGCTGGGGAAGCACCTTCTTCTTCACCGACCTCGACTATTTCCACGACGGTGTGGCAGGCGCCTACTGGGAGGTGTCAAGGGAGTTCAACATCAGCCGCGACAAGCACTGGGCCGCCCACGTGGAATACGACGGTGGACTTACCTCCAGCAAATACACCGACCTCTCCACGCGTTTCCAACACGCCGCACTCATCGGCCCCGCATGGAACTACGCCAGCAAGGACTTCACCAAGACCCTCTCCTTGCAAGCCATGTACAAGTATTATTTCAAAGGGCAAAACCCGTGGAACCGACCTTTCAGCAGTTTCCAAGCCACAGCCGTATGGGGGTTGCATACCAGCAACCGTATGTTCACCTGCTCCGGTTTCATCGACTGCTGGTATGACAAGAGCGTGAGCGGCAATTGGATTGTCATCACCGAACCACAATTCTGGTTCAACCTCAACGCCCTCAAAGGTTGCCAGAACATCAACCTCAGCCTCGGCACGGAGGTGGAGGTGAGCTACAATTTCGTCTATGACAACAAGGGGCGCAACGACAAATTCAGAGCCATCCCCACCCTCGCCGCCAAATGGAGCTTTTAGTCTTTAGATAGACCTTAAAGACCCTAAAAACCCTAAAAACCCTAAAGACCCTAAGGACCCTACCCCCAAAAACAAGCAAATATGCTCAAGACCCTCTTTTCTCAAGTCAAGCAATACAAGCGGGTGTCGGTGCTCACGCCCGTCTTCACCTCTCTCGAGGTGGTGATGGACGTGCTCATCCCCTACGTCACCGCCAAACTCATCGACCTCGGCATCAATGCCGGCGACATGGGGAATGTCTACCTTTATGGAGGCATCATGCTCGGCATGGCCTTTTTCAGCCTCATGTTCGGCATCAAGGCCGGACGTTGCTCCGCGATGGCCTCCGCCGGTTTCGCCTGCAACCTCAGGGAGGCGATGTACAACAACATCCAGACCTTCTCCTTCTCCGACATCGACAAGTTCAGCACTTCGGGTCTCATCACGCGAATGACGACCGACGTGTCCAACCTTCAGAACGCCTACCAGCAACTCCTTCGCGTGTCGGTGCGTGCACCCTTCCGCATGCTATTCAGCATCTTCATGTGCTTCGTCATCGACGTGAGGATGAGCATCATCTTCATCGTTGCGATGGCCATCCTCTCCATCTTCCTCTATTTCCTCATCAGCCGCGTGTCGGGGCTCTTCAAGATGGTCTTCGAGCGTTACGACCAACTCAACAGCAGCGTGCAGGAGAACATCACCGGCATGCGGGTGGTGAAAGCCTTCGTCAGGGAAGACTATGAGAACCACAAGTTCCTGCACGCCGCCGAAGGGCTTTACAAGCTCTATGTCCGCACCGAAGGCTTGATGGCACTCAACCACCCCGTGATGAACCTGGTGGTCTATGCCTGCATCATCGCCATCTCCTGGTTTGGAGCGCAGTTCGTCGTTGGCGGAACCCTCACCACCGGCGAGATCACTTCCCTCTTCACCTATGTGATGAGCATCCTCATGTCGCTCATGATGCTCAGCATGATTTTCGTCATGCTCACCCAGAGTGCGGCCAGCGGCCAGCGTGTGGCGGAGGTCATCGACGAGCAAGCCGACATCGTCAACCCCAAGCACCCGGTAACGGAAGTCCCCAATGGCAGCGTGGATTTCAACCACGTCTATTTCGCCTACAAGGCGGGCAGCGGCGAATACGCCATACAAAACATCACCTTCCACGTCAAGTCGGGCGAGACCATCGGCGTCATCGGCGGAACGGGTAGCGGCAAATCGTCGCTCGTCAACCTCGTGAGCCGTCTCTACGACGTCTCCAAGGGCAGTGTCATGGTAGGCGGTCGCGACGTGCGCCAGTACGACCTCGACACCCTTCGCAACGCCGTTTCCGTCGTCCTCCAGAAAAACGTGCTCTTCTCCGGCACCATCCTCGACAACCTCCGCTGGGGCAATGCCGACGCCACCCTTGAGGAGTGCAAGGAAGCCTGCCGCATGGCCTGCGCCGATGAGTTCATCGACCAGATGCCGCAAGGCTACGACACCCGCATCGAGCAAGGCGGCACGAATGTCTCCGGTGGGCAGAAGCAACGCCTCTGCATCGCCCGGGCGTTGTTGAAGAAACCCCGTGTCCTCGTACTCGACGACAGCACCAGCGCCTGCGACACCGCCACCGACGCCGCCATCCAGCGCGCCTTCAGGGAAGACCTCCCCCACCTCACGAAAATCATCATCGCGCAACGCATCTCCAGCGTGAAGGACTGCGACCGCATCCTCGTCCTCGACAAAGGCAAGGTCAGCGGCTTCGACACCCATGAGAACCTCCTGCGCACCAACGCCATCTACCACGAAATCTACACCATCCAGAACGAGGATGGCGGCGACTTCGACGAGCCACGCAAGAACCGCCGGCAGAAGAGCACCAACAAACCTAAAAACAAGAAGTCATGAGAATGGGCATGCGCACACCTCCCGGAGAGGTGTATTCACAAAAGATGGGCAAGAACAAGAAAGCCACGCTGCTGAGACTGTTCAAGTTCGTGATGAAAGACTACAAGTTCTCCTTCATCACCGTCTTCGTCTTCATCATCGTCTCCTCCTGCGCCACGCTGATGTCCACCCTGTTCACCAAGACGCTCATCGACGACTACATCAAACCCTTGCAGGGAGTGGACAACCCCGACTTCTCCCCGCTCGCCGCAGCCCTTCTCAAACTTGCGGCGGTGCTCATCGTCGGCGTGGCCTGTTCCTACGCCTACAACCGCATCATGATCAAAGTCAGCCAAGGCACCATGCTCAAACTCCGCAAGAGCATGTTCGAGCACATGCAGCGGTTGCCCATCAAGTTCTTCGACACCCATTCACACGGCGATGTGATGTCCACCTACACCAACGATGTCGACAGTCTCAGGCAAGTCGTCAGTTCAAGCCTCCCGATGGCATTCAGTTCGCTCATCACCCTCGCCATCACCTTCGTCAGCATGGTGGTCCTCAGCCTGCCGCTCACCTGCGTTTCCATCGTCATGGCGGTGATCATGGCCTGGGCCACCACCTATCTGGGGAAGATGTCAAGGAAGCATTTCGTCGCCCAGCAGCAGAACCTCGCCAATGTCAACGGCTTCATCGAGGAGATGCTCACCGGGCAGAAGGTGGTGAAGGTGTTCAGCTATGAGGACAAGGCCGTCCAGCGGTTCTCCACCATCAACGAAGAGTTGCGCGACAGCAGTTACAATGCCAACAAAATCGCCAACATCGTGATGCCCGTCAACGGCAATCTCGGCAATCTCGGCTACGTCCTCATCGCCGTCGTCGGAGCCGCCATCGCCATACACCCGTCGTCGCCACTCACAATAGGCACCCTCGTCGCCTTCCTCACGCTCAACAAGAACTTCTCGCAGCCCATCGCACAAATCAGCCAGCAAATCAACAGCGTGCTCAACGCCTCGGCAGGTGCGGAGCGGGTGTTTGAACTCCTCGACCAAGAACCGGAGACCGACAAAGGAAAAGTGACAATGGTGAACGTCACAGAACGCGACGGTGTCATCACCCCCACCGAGGGCAGGACCGGCACTTGGGCTTGGAAAGCCCCTGACGGGAAACTCACCAAGGTTGAGGGCGGCGTCAGTTTCGACATGGTGGACTTCGGCTACACGGAAGAGAAACAGGTGCTCTTCGACATCGTCCTCGACGCCATGCCCGACCAGAAAATCGCCTTCGTGGGAGGTACAGGGGCAGGCAAGACCACCATCACCAACCTCATCAACCGGTTCTACGACATCCAGGACGGCAAAATCCACTACGACGGCATCAACATCAACGACATCGACAAGAGCCACTTGCGCAGAAGCCTTGGCATGGTGCTCCAGGAGACCCAGCTCTTCACCGGCACCGTGATGGACAACATCCGCTACGGACGACTCGACGCCACCGACCAGGAGTGCATCGAAGCCGCCAAACTCGTAGGCGCCGACGATTTCATACGCCGCCTCTCCAACGGCTACCTCACCGTCATCAGCGGTACGGCATCCAACCTCAGCCAGGGCGAGCGGCAACTGCTCTCCATCGCCAGGACCGCCATCGCCGACCCACCCGTGCTCATCCTCGACGAAGCCACCTCCTCCATCGACACACGCACCGAGCGACTCGTGCAGAAAGGCATGGACTCACTGATGAAGGGACGCACCACATTCGTCATAGCACACAGGCTCTCCACCGTCAAGAATTCCGACTGCATCATCGTGCTCGAAAAGGGACGCATCATAGAACGGGGCACCCACGACGAACTTGTAGCCATGAAAGGAAAATACTACCAACTCTACACAGGAAACGAAATATCATGACAGAGGAACAAAGAATCATACAACTCCGCAAGGAACTCCACGAGCACAACCACCGTTACTACGTGCTCAACCAACCCGTCATCTCCGACCAGGAATTCGACTTCCTCATGCACGAACTGCAAGACCTGGAAGCCAAGCATCCGGAGATGGCCGACCCCAACTCCCCCACCCAACGCGTGGGCAGCGACCTCAACCAGGAATTCACGCAGGTGGTCCACAAATACCCCATGCTCTCCCTCGCCAACACCTACAGCGAGCAGGATGTAAGGGACTGGTTCGCCAGCGTCTCCAAGGGACTGGCAGGCGAGCCCTTCGAGGTGTGCTGCGAACTCAAATACGACGGGCTTTCCATCTCCCTCACCTACGAGGAGGGGAGACTCGTCAGGGGCGTGACACGAGGCGACGGTGTGCAAGGCGACGACGTGACGGGCAACGTGAAGACCATACGCTCCATACCCCTCGTCCTCCCCGGATGGGAGAAGCAGTTGCAAGGGCGCGACCTCTTCGACACCACGCCCGCCATCCCGAAGACCTTTGAAATCAGGGGAGAAATCCTCATGCCATGGAAGGTCTTCGACCGCCTCAACCAAGAGCGCGAGGAAGCCGGCGAACCCCTCTTCGCCAACCCCAGGAACGCCGCCAGCGGAACCCTGAAGAGCCAGAAGTCAGACCTTGTGGCCAGCCGCCAACTCGACGCCTACCTCTACTATCTTCTTGGCGAGACGCTGCCCTGCGACGGCCACTATGAAAATATGGAGACAGCCCGGCAATGGGGCTTCAAGGTGAGCGAGGGAATGAGGAAATGCCGCACCATCGACGAAATCATCGACTTCATCAACCATTGGGACACCGAGCGGCGCAATCTCCCCGTGGCCACCGATGGCATCGTGCTCAAGGTGAACTCCCTCAGGCAGCAACGCTCATTAGGCTACACGGCGAAAAGTCCGCGATGGGCCATCGCCTACAAATACAAGGCTGAACGGGAATGCACCCGACTGCGCGAGGTGACCTACCAAGTGGGGCGCACGGGAGCCGTCACCCCCGTGGCCAACATGGACCCGGTGCTGCTCGCCGGCACCACCGTCAAGAGAGCCACACTCAACAACGAGGACTTCATACGCTCCTTCGACCTCCATATCGGCGACTATGTCTATGTGGAGAAAGGAGGCGAAATCATCCCCAAAATCGTGGGGGTGGACACCGCCCGGCGCGACCCGCAGGCGCAACCCGTCATCTTCGCCACACACTGCCCTGAGTGCGGCACGCCATTGGTCAGGGTGGAAGGCGAGGCAGCACACTACTGTCCCAACGACGCCGGCTGTCCACCACAAATCAAGGGACGCATCGAGCATTTCATCGCCCGGAAGGCGATGAACATCGACTCCCTCGGACCAGAGACCATCGACGACTACTACCGCCGAGGGTTGGTGCGCAACATCGCAGACCTCTACCGCATCCGCGTGGACGACATCAACGGCGACGGGTCAAGACAGAAGTCGGCATTGAAAATCGTCAACGGCATAGAGGCGTCGAAGAACGTGCCTTTCGAAAGGGTGGTCTTCGCCCTCGGCATACGCTTTGTGGGAGAGACTTCGGCCAAACTCCTCGCCAGGCATTTCAAGAACATCGAGGCGTTGCAGAACGCCACGCTCGATGAACTCACCCAATTGGAAGGCATCGGCGAGGTCATCGCCAAAAGCGTGGTCGCCTATTTCCACAACCCCGTCAACCAGGACATCATCGCCAGACTCGCTTCATACGGTGTGTGCATGAGCCTCAGCGAGGAACAGATGCAGACCATGGGCGACGTGCTGGCAGGCAAGAGCATCGTCATCAGCGGTGTCTTCGAGCATCACAGCCGCGACGAATACAAGACAATGATAGAGCAGCACGGCGGAAAGAATGTCGGTTCCATCAGCAGCAAGACCTCCTTCATCCTCGCAGGCGAGAACATGGGCCCCTCCAAACTCCAAAAGGCGGAAAAACTCGGAATACCCATCATCAACGAGCAGCAATTCCTCGAGATGATAGGAGGATGAACAAGCTTTAGGAGGGTTTTATCTATAGTCTCTATAGTTTCTATAGTCTCTATAGTTTCTATAGCATCCTCTTGCATCCTCTTGCGTCCTCTTGCGTCCTCTTGCGTCCTCTAGAAAAAAAACAAAAAAAAGAAAAAATGAAAATCATCGTTTCACAAGAGATAGAAACCGTGTGCCCCAGTTTTGTCGGGGCCGCCGTGGAGGCCTATTGCCACAACACCCCCTACTCCGCCCCCCTTTGGGAGGAAATCGACTCCTGGGCGGAGAAATTCCGCAAGGAACTCACCACCGAGACGCTGAAACAACTCCCCGGTATCCAAGCCACGAGGAAGGTGTATAAAGCCTGCGGGAAAGACCCTTCACGCTACAGGCCCGCCTCGGAAGCCCTCATCAGGCGCATACTTCAGGGGAAGCCGCTTTACCAAATCGACACACTCGTCGACTTGGTCAACCTGGCCAGCATCGCCTACGGCTACAGCATCGGAGGCTTTGATGCCGACAAAATCAAGGGCGACATCCTCACCCTCGGCGTGGGCAAGGCCGGGGAGCCCTACGAAGGCATAGGAAGGGGCATGCTCAACATCGAGGGACTGCCCGTCTATCGCGATGAAATCGGAGGTGTGGGAACACCTACCAGCGACAACGAGCGCACCAAGATAGACATCAACACCACGCATCTCCTCGTCCTTATCAACGGATATGACGGCAACGCCGAAAACGTTGCCGCCAATGCCGAATTCATCTGCCAACTGCTCAGGAAATACTGCGACAGCGACGGAGGAGGATATGTGATGTACCGCTAATACCGTAGTGTTCGACATATTCGTCACCATGCAATTTACAGTTTAAGGTGTTCATTTTTTCCGATTCTTTCTTTCATTTCTCCGTATTGTTGACACTTTTATGAAAAAAAATCGAGAAAAAATGCATTTTTCGGAGGAAAAAGCATATATTTGCCAAAGATAATCTAAAAGCCGAAGAAAAAAAACTGACAACTCCTTGACGACACATTGCCAAAAGTCGTTGCAAAGGGGATTGTCGTTTCCACACCTTAAACCTAACAACAATGAGAAGGATTTTCACCGTTGCACTCATGATACTCGTCACCTTGCACGTGGCGGGACAGTTGCTTGTCGACCCCATACAGTTGGGAGCGAAAGGAGACGGCAAGACCGACGATGCTGCAGCCATACAGCAGGCCATCGACCAATGCTCCGAGCAGGGCGGCGGCATCATCGCTTTCAGTCCCGGCCACACCTACCTCTGCGGACCGGTGAGACTGAAGTCCAACGTAGTTCTCTTCCTCGCCTCCACGGCGGTCATCAAGGCCAATCCCGACGAGAGCATCTATCATCTCAGCGCCTTTGGAGCCAACGAAGGGGAAGGCATGCTTTGGCTCTATGCCGATGGAGCAGAAAACATCCTCATCACAGGCCAGGGCGTCATCGATGGCAACGGTGTGGCATTCATGGGGAAGGAGTTGGACGACTCCTACGAACTCAAGCCTGTCACCACCTTCGACCCGAGACCTCATGTGCTCACCCTCACCGACGTGCGCAACGTCACCGTGCGCGACGTCACCATCAAGGATGGTGCATATTGGACACTGCATTTCGTGGGTTGCGACGGCGTGGTCGTCGACGGCATCAACCTGCTCAACAACCTCAAGATACGCAACGGCGACGGCATCGACATCGACCATTCCCGCAACGTGCGCATCGCCAACTGCCACATCACAAGCGGCGACGACTGCATCTGCCTGAAAAACCGAAGGGAGAGCGAGAAATACGGGTCGTGCCACGACATCGTGGTGACCAACTGCGTGATGACCAGCAGGTCGTGCGCCATCAAAATCGGCAGCGAAAACGTGGACTCCATATACAACGTCTTGTTCGACAACTGTGTCATCACAGCCTCCAACAGGGGACTGGGCATACAGAACCGCGACGAAGGTACCGTCACCGACGTGGTGTTCTCCAACATCCTCCTCGACTGCAGACTCTGGTCCGACGTGTGGTGGGGGAAGGCCGAGCCCATCTACGTCACCTCTTACCCCAGGGCCAACGGCAATCACAAGGATGCCAACTGGCGTTTTCCGAAGGGACAGACCACCGGGCGTTGCGGAGAGGTCTCACGCATCTGGTTCAACAACATCCAAGCCACCAGCGAGAACGGTTGCTTCATCGGCGGTGACACCCACGACAAGGTCAACCACATCTACCTCAACAACATCACCCTCGCCATGCGCAAAGTCACGGCCTACGAGAGCGGCGTCTACGACAAGCGTCCCTGTCGCGACGAGGGATTCATCAGAGACAAGGTGCACGGCATCATGGTGGAAAACGCCTCCGACATCATCGTCAACGGCCTCATCATGGACTGGGGCAAAGACAACTTTCCCAACAAGGGTGGCGCCCACAAGGAAACAAACGCCCGCAACGTCATAGTCAAGGCCATAGCCCCATAAAGCCCATAAACCCCATAAAGCCCATAAACCCCATAAAGCCCATAAAACCCATAAAGCCCATAAAACCCCAATACTCCCTAAAGAAAAAATATCAACCTAAATACCAAAACTCTAATCATTAACATTATGCTAAAATTACGATTCTTCAATTCCAGGAGGCTATCGAAAGCCCTGCTTTCGGTGGCATTCTTTGCGTGCAGCACGATGGCTTTCGCCCAAAGCGAGGTCACCGGTGTCATCACCGACAACAATGGCGAACCGCTCATCGGCGTCACCGTGATGGAGGAAGGCACGCAGAATGGAGCCGTCACCGACATCGACGGCCGCTACAAGATCAATGTGAAGCCTGGCGCAAAACTAAGGGTCAGTTACATCGGCTATGAGCCCATGACCATCACCGCCGGACAGAGTGTCACCCTCAAGGAGGACAACGCCACCCTCAACGAGGTGGTCGTGGTGGGTTACGGCACCATGCGCCGCAAGGATGTCACCAGTTCCATCACCACCGTCCAGGCAAAGGACCTGAACAAGGGTGTCTTCGCCGACCCCGCCTCGATGCTCCAAGGCAAGGTGGCCGGTCTCATCGTCACCTCATCCGGCGACCCCAACGGGTCACCCTCCATCACCCTGCGTGGCGCCTCCTCGTTGCGCAGCGGAGCCATGTCACCCTACTATGTCATCGACGGCATCCCCGGCGTGGACATCTCGATGGTGGCACCCGATGACATCGAGAGCATCGACGTGCTTCGCGACGCCACCGCCACAGCCATCTATGGTTCGAAAGCCGCCAACGGCGTCATCATCATCACCACCAAGAGCGGTGGAAGGACGGAGCGCACCAACGTCACCTACAACGGCTACATCGCCATCGACAACATCTCCAAGAAACTCGACATCGCCACCGCCGACGACATCCGCAACTATGTGAAGGCGAACGGACTGGACTACGCCTACGACAACCACGGCAACACCGACTGGCAGGACGAAGTGCTGCGCACCGCCATCAGCCACAACCACAACGTGTCTATCAATGGCGGCAACCAAAGGACCAAGTACATGACCAGCGTGAACTACGCCGACCGCGAGGGTGTCATCCGAGGCTCATACAACAACCGCCTGAACTTCCGTTCGATGCTCTCCACCAAGGTGCTGAAAGACCGTCTGGAACTTTCGGCAGGATTCAATGCCCTGTATGGAAAGTTTGTCGGGGTACCGATGAACAACGAGGGAGCTTCCGTGCTCGACGCCATGAACTACTTCTCGCCACTCAACCCCATCAGGAATGACGACTGCACATGGTTCAGAGGCTCTGGTTCGAAGAACTACAACCCCCTGTCGCTGATCAATGAAGACACCTCGGAGAGCATTTGGAAACGCAACCAACTGATTGCCAAGGCTTCCTTGCAGATTGTCGACGGACTCATGCTGAATGCCAACTACTCTTTCAACCACTACCAGCAGACCTACAGTGCCTACGACACACACCAGACCCAACTCGAGGGTGTCAGTGCCTACAACGGCCGCGCCACCCGCAGCACATGGTTTGGCGACGAGGACATCTTTGAAATCTACGCCAACTACAACAAGACCTTCAACGAAGTGCACACCCTCGCACTGATGGCAGGTTACTCATGGGAAGAGAAGCGTACGGGCGACGGCTTCGGCCTTACCGTCCACGACTTCTACGACGACTACCTGAAGTGGAACCAGTTGTCATATGCCAGCACCATCGACGGCATCCCCGCCGTGCAGAGCGGCACGAAAGAAACCGTGCGCAACATCTCCTTCTACGGACGTGCCAGTTATTCCTACGCCGGACGCTACATGCTGCAAGGCACTCTCCGCCGCGACGGTTCATCGGTCTTCGGCAAAGACCACCGTTGGGGCACCTTTCCCTCCGTCTCAGCAGCGTGGAACATCACCGAGGAAGGGTTCATGAAAAACCAACGTGTACTCTCCACCTTGAAATTCCGCATCGGCTACGGTGTCAGCGGCAACGCCCTGGGCTTCGGAGCCTACACCCCATATGCCACATACGGCGCGTCAGGTTTCTTCAACTACAATGGCAAGAACTGGCGCACATTGGCAGCCACGAAGAATGCCAACCCTGACCTGAAATGGGAGAGCACCGGAATGCTGAACGCCGGCTTCGACTTCGGCTTCTTCAAGAACCGCATCAACGGCACCTTGGAATTCTACCATAAGAAGACGAAGGACCTGATATGGGACTACCCCGTCTCCACCAACATCTACCCCTTCGGCTCCATCGCCGCCAACGTGGGAGAAATCACCAACAAGGGTGTGGAACTGACAGTGAACATCGACGCCATCCGCACGAACGACTTCAACTGGATGACCACCATCAACCTCTCGCACAACAAGAACACCGTCGACAAACTGTCCAACGACAAGTTCGAGGTGGGCACGTTCACCCAGGGCGACCCGATGGTCGCTGGCGTCTCCTCCAACGGGTACACGCAGCGCATCATCGAAGGCGAGCCCCTCGGCACCTTCTACACCTATGAGTTTGCTGGATACAAGGATGGAAAGTCCACCTATTACGTGCGCGACGAGAACACCGGCGAGCGCACCGGCGAGGTGACCAACGAACCGGCCTTCAAGGACCGCACCATCACTGGCTGCGCACAACCCAAGTTGAACCTTGGATGGAACAACACGTTCACCTACAAGAACCTCAGCGCCTCACTATTCTTCACAGGTGTCTTCGGCAACAAAATCTACAATGGGTCGAGAGCCAACTACTCCAGCCCCGAGATGTTCGCCAACGGCAAAAACGTGCTGAAGGAGTTCATCACCGACCGCCCTGCCACCGACAACCTGCCCAACTATCCTTCCGACCGCTATCTGGAAGATGGCTCCTACTTCCGCCTCTCCTCTGCCACCTTGGGATATACCTTCAACAAGTTCAACGACTGGATTGAAAGCCTGCAACTCTATGCCACCTGCAACAATGTCTTCACCATCACCGGCTACGACGGCCTCGACCCCGAAGTCAACATGGGTGGCATCGACCCTGGTATCGACTACCGCTGGAGCACATATCCCCACACACGCACGTTGATGGTTGGCGTGAAGGTCAACTTCGGTGGTGGCTCCGACAAGAAAGCAGCCGCACCAGGCGCCACCAAGACCGTTTACGTCACCGACAATGCAGAAATCGACCGCCTCAATGGCGAGGTCAACCGCCTGCGTGCAGAGAACGACAACTTGCGCAACCGCAAGCCAGAGACAACGAAGGAAGTCGTCAACACCAAAGAGTTTGTCACCTATCCGCACTTCGTGAACTTCGCGCTCCGTGAGACGACGGTGCAAGACCGCGAGGTTGTCAACCTGAAGTATGTAGCAGAGATGATCAAGTCGGTGCCAGGCAAGAAATTCAGCGTTGTCGGCTATGCTGACAAACAGACCGGTACTGCGGAAATCAACGCCAAGCTGGCCAAGGAACGCGCCCAGAATGTCTATGACATACTCACCAAGAAGTATGGCGTCCCTGCCAACCAGTTGACGCTCGATTCAAAGGGTGGCGTGGATACGATGTTCTTGAACGACCCGCAACTCTCTCGCTCGGTGATTATCTCAGAAGTCAAATAACTATTTAAGAATATAAGATATGAAAACGAATATAAAGGGACTATTCCTGGCCGGACTGGCCGCATTGGCAGTCGGCTGCACGGACCTGGATGTGGATGTTGATTCCCAATACACAGAATATCCAACAAATGAGATTGCCGTAGAGGCCAAGATGGCCGACATCTACTACCATTTCAGTGGCGTGCTTGGCCGTCGCTACATGGAGGCGATGTGCCTTTCGAGCGACGAGTGGACGGCTGCCTCCTACGGCGGCGGCTGGTATGATGGTGGCGCCTACGCACACCCCGCACTGCATAACTATACTTTCGAAGATGCAACCATCGACTGGTTCGGCACCATCACCGAGGGCATCTCCAAGGCCAACAAGGCCATCCTCGACCTTGGCGGAAACGAGGCTGGCGAGGCCGTGGCTCCGGCACGTGCCATCAGGGCCTATTTCCACTGGATCATCATGGACGGATGGGGCGACGTACCCATCCTCGACCGCATCCCGGAGGATGGCGAGACCGTGGCACGCCAACCACGTGCCGAGGTGACCAGGTGGTTGGAGAAAGAACTCTTGGAGGTGATTCCACAACTGACCACCGAAGTCAGCGAGAACACCTATGGCAAACCGACTCGCTGGATGGCTGAAGCCTTGCTCGCCAAGATTTACATCAACTGGCCGGTCTACACCGCAGCGGCTGTGGAAAACTATGATGCCGCCACGGCGAAGAACGAGAAGTTGGCCGACTGCATCAGGATATGCGACGACATCATCAACTCAGGCAAGTTCAACCTCGGTTCCATGTCCTATCGGGAGAAATTCTCCTACAACAACGGTCCCTCCGTGGAGGACTTCATCTATGCCATGCCTTTCGACACAAACACACGCCAAGGCATGCAGTATGGTCGCAGCCGTTGTTGGAAGAACATCAAGAAGATGACAAAGAGTTATTTCGGCATGGCCCTCTCGCAGTCTGGCGGTGGTTACATGACGATGACACCGGAGTTCAGCAAAATCTTCTACCTCCAAGGCGACGAGCGCAACAAGTGTGTCATCGGCCTCTCCGACAACGTAGACGACTACAGGTATGTGCCCGGCAAGGAGTCGAACACCGTCTATGTCTACAATCCCTCCACCTTGCAGATGACCAACGAGGTGGCGCGTATCGCCGGTCCTGACAGCGACCCGTTGGTGCTCAACATGAACGTGACGCTGGCCACGCCCAACGACCCGACACTCGACGTGGGTGACAACAACACCGGTTACTGCCAAGGCTGCCGCTCCGTGAAATGGTATGTCATCGACGACGACTTCAAGAACGGGCGCAACCAGTCGAACGACATTCCTCTCTTCCGTTTCGCCGACGTGCTGCTGATGAAGGCCGAAGCACTGACCCGCCAAGGCAGTTCACCGGAGGCAAGAAACCTCTTCAACATGATCCGCACCTATGCCAAAGCACCCGCACTCGACCACAACCCGACCCTTGACGAGATCTACGAGGAGCGTGGCCGTGAGTTCTTCGACGAGAACTGGCGTCGCAACGACATGATCCGTTTCGGGCATTTCGAGGACGAGTACTTCCCCCACTACAAGAACTTCCCGACGGCACGTTTCGAGAAGACCTGCCGCATCTTCCCCATCCACAAGGACATTCTGAACCTCAATCCGAGTTGGAAACAAAACGCCGGTTATTGATACTGGCAGATATGTGTCTTTTTCCCCCGTTGCGTGATGCAGCGGGGGATTTTGACAAAAAAGGGAACTGTGGATATCCAAACTCAAAAAAAACACTATCTTTGCATGGTGATGAAGAGAGGGAAAGTATCCCGTCTCTACGAACCGCACCTGCCGATGACAATGACTAGAGCGAGAACATCCATTCTGACCATATTATGCATCCTGAGCCTGGCCATCCACGCCCAAGACATATGCAGTCATGTAGACCCCCGCATAGGTAGCGAGGGGGTGGGCCGCACCTTCCCCGGGCCATCGATGCCCTTCGGGATGGTGAAACCCGGCCCCGACTGCGGAGTGCGCCCCAATGCCGGATGGGCACCCATGCCGGAACCCGTCACAGGTTTCTCGCAAACCCATGTCAGCGGGACTGGCGGCGGACAGAAATATGGCAACATACTCATCCAACCGATGGAGGAAGGAGGGCCACAAGAGCAAAAGCGCACCGACGAGACCATCGCCTTAGGCTATTACGCCACCACCTACGAGAACGGCATACGCACCGAGGTGACCACCGCCGAACGTTGCGCCCTCTACCGCATACACTACCCCAAAGCCGGACAGTTGTTCATCGACGTCACCCATTACCTGGGCAAGAGCGACATCCCCGACTTGCGCGAGGCACAGCAGTTTGTCAACGCAGGCATGGAGGTGGTCTCCGACCATGAGGTGAGAGGCTATTCCACCATCCGCGGAGGATGGAACAACGGCGATGCCTACACCGTGTATTTCGCTCTGACCACCGACCGCCCATTCACAACTCAGACCACTCCGACCACTCCGATCACTCCGACTACTCCGACCACTCCGACCACTCCGATCACTCCGACCACTCCGACCACTCCGATTACTCCGATCACTCCGACCACTCCGATTACTCCGACCACTCCGACCACTCCGATCACTCCGATCACTCCGACCACTCCGAACGACAACGACCTCCAGCGTGTTTTCCTTCATTTCACCGACACCTGCGTCAATGTCAAAATCGGCATCTCCTTCGTCAGCACCATGAAAGCCTCCCGCAACGTGACCTCCAACACCTTCGAACAGCAGTTGGAAAACTTGCGCGAGTCGTGGCGGCCCTTGCTCGAAAAAGTGAAACTCCACGGCAATGACGAAAGGGCCAAGCGCATGTTTTACACCGCCCTCTACCACACCATGCTCATGCCCGTGGACCGCAGCGGCGAAAATCCCAAATGGAGCGACGTGCCGTATTATGATGACTATTACGCCATCTGGGACACCTACCGCACCTCCTCGCCCCTGCTCATCCTCCTTGCACCCGAACGGCAGCGCGACATCATCCGTTCCATGCTCCACATCTACCGACGGGAGGGTTACCTGCCCGAAGGGCGCAGCGGCAACTGCAACGGGCGCACACAAGGAGGGAGCAACGCCGAGGTGGTGCTGGCCGACGCCTATGTGAAGCACCTCGACGACATCGATTATGAATGGGCGCTCGAAGCGATGCTGAAGGACGCCACCGTGCCACCGGGTGGTAACGAGGAAAAGGAAGGTCGCGGCGGTCTCGACTACTACAACACGTTGGGATACATCCCCTACGGGGTGGACCGCGCCGGCAACCGCACCATAGAATATGCACTTGACGACCACTGCATCGCCACCGTGGCAGAAGGGCTTGGTTACGACGACATAGCTGAGGAATATCACAGGAAGGCTGCCAACTGGAAAAACCTCTGGCGAAAGGACTACGAATATGACGGGATGAAGGGCTTCATCATGCCACGCGACGCACAAGGGCAATGGCTCGACAGCGTGCCATGGGGGAAGTCGAAGGTCTTTCATCCACATATCCCCTACACCCCTACCACGAAGGTGGCACCGTGGTATCTGCCCTGGTGGTCCACCTTCTTCTACGAGGCCACCTCGGAGGAATACTCGCTCAACATCCCCCACGACGTGCCGGGACTCATCGAGGCGTGTGGAGGGACGGAGGCTTTCCGACAGAGACTCGACCTCTTCTTTGAGAAGGGCTATTACAACGTGGCCAATGAACCCTCTTTCCTCACACCCTGCCTCTACCATTGGATAGGACGCCCCGACCTCAGCACAAGACAAGTGCATGCCATCATCAACTCCCATTATGACGACACGCCCGACGGCCTTCCCGGCAACGACGACTCTGGCGCCATGTCATCGTGGTTGGCCTTCCACATGATGGGCCTCTACCCCAACGCCGGACACGACTACTACCTGCTCAACCTCCCCCTGCTTGAAAAAGGCTACACCCTGCAACTCCCCAACGGACGCGCCCTTGAGGTGTCTGTTCGTGGCAAAGGTGAAGACTACGACCATGCCACCCTCAATGGCACCTGCCTCGACAACGCCCGCATCACCCACGACCAACTGACGCAAGGAGGGCAATTGGTGTTTTGGAAAAAGCAAAAAAAATCCCCAAAGTCCCACCCCCAAGACAAGCGCCAAAAGTCTCACCCTCAAGACAAATCCCCAAAGCCCCAGCCCCAAGACAAGCCCTCTGTTCCCTATGCGGCAATATCATTGCCGCCCGCCCCCACCCCTTTCCTTCAAGGCGAGATCTCCTACACGCTCAACCGGCAGTTCCGCACCTGGCCGCTTGCCATGGTATGGAATGGCGACACATTGATGACGCTTTGCAAAGAAACCATATACAAAGCACCACGCCAGACCGTGGAACATAGCGCCTGTTTCTGTTGGGAGAGTCCGCAGAAGGATGGTGAGACCCATGTCACCGACGGCACCTTTGCCTTCATCTCCCGGCAGGCGTTGGCCACCCTCCTGCAAACCGGACAGTTCGTCTATGACGGAATCACCTGGCGCGAGACCTCACGCACAGAGGACACCATCACCGTGCGAGCCGACATCGACCGCACGGAGATGACCATCTCACTCACACTCCCGCTGCCGATGGTGCTCGAAATGCGACGAAACCCTCTCGGCATCGACTGGACCATCAAGATTTTTCACACGAATTGAAAAAGGAGTTAAAGGGGAGTTAAAGGGACATATGTTCACTTTCAGGAGAATTGAAAAGCACCTGACCCACGGATATGCAAAATAAATATGAACAATTACACAACAATCATATGTTAAAGAAAAAAAGCCTCCTCATCCTCATCGGCCTGATGGCCACCCTCACCACCTTTGCCAATCCCGCAGACAACCTGTTGGAAAGGATTGACAAAGGGGGGTCGAGAAAATTCAAGACCCAACTCGTCAAGACCGACCGCGACTTCTTCGAATTGGACCAGAGCGGAGCCAAGGTCGTCGTCAGGGGAAACACATGGGTCAACATCGCCACCGGCATCAACTGGTACCTCAAATACCACGCCGGCATCCACCTCTCGTGGAACGGCATGCAAGCCAAGTTGCCCGAGAAGTTGCCGCCAGTGACAAGGCGTGAGCGACACGACACCGACCTTGCCCTGCGCTACGACTTCAACTACTGCACCTTCTCCTATACCATGGCCTTCTGGGACTGGGAGCGGTGGCAGCAGGAAATCGACTGGATGGCGCTCCACGGGGTGAATATGCCGCTCGCCATCGTCGGTGAGGAATGTGTGTGGCGCAACATGCTGCTCAAGTTGGGCTACACAGAGGAAGAAGTGGGAAGGTTCATCGCCGGCCCCGCCTTCCTCGCCTGGTGGGAGATGAACAACCTCGAGGGTTGGGGCGGTCCCCTACCCTTGTCATGGTATGCACGGCAAGAGCAACTGCAGAAAAAGATACTCGCCCGGATGAAGGAACTGGGAATGCATCCCGTCCTGCCTGGCTATTGTGGCATGGTGCCCCACGATGCCCGTGAGAAATTGAGCCTCGACGTGGCGGACGCAGGACTGTGGAACGGTTTTCTGCGACCCTCCAACCTCCTGCCCACCGACCCGCGCTTCGGCGAGATAGCACGCCTCTACTACGAGGAACTCACCCGTCTTTTCGGCAAGGCCGACTACTATTCCATGGACCCCTTCCATGAGAGCAACGACGACAGCCGCATCAACTACGCAGAGGCGGCGAGGGTGCTCCTCAAGGCAATGAGAGAGGCCAACCCCAAAGCTACGTGGGTGGTGCAGGGATGGACGGAGAATCCCCGCCCGCAGATGTTGGAGGCTCTCAAGGAGGGCGACGTCATCGTCCTCGACCTGTTCAGCGAGTGCCGGCCGATGTGGGGCGCACCGTCCATCTGGCACCGAGAGAAAGGCTATGAAGGCCATCAGTGGCTCTTCTGCCTGTTGGAGAATTTCGGTGCCAATGTGGGGCTTCACGGGCGCATGGACCAGTTGATTGACAACTTCTTCATGACCAAGACCCATCCGCTGGCTAAGAACCTCAAGGGCATCGGCTTCACCATGGAGGGTTCGGAAAACAACCCGGTGATGTTTGAATTGATGAGTGAACTGCCGTGGTTGAAGGAGCGCATCACGAAAGAGGAATGGCTTCGCGGCTATGTTAAGGCACGTTATGGCTTCGACGACCCGCAGGTGCAGCAGGCGTGGCTCATCCTCGCACAAAGCATCTACAACTGTCCCGTGGGCAACAACCAGCAAGGGCCTCATGAAAGCATCTTTTGCGGTAGACCGACGCTCAACAACTTCCAAGCCTCCAGTTGGTCGAAAATGAAAAACTACTACGACCCTGAGAGCACCTTGCAAGCGGCAAGCCTCATGGCTTCGGTGGCCGACAAGTACAGGGGCAACAACAATTTCGAATACGACTTGGTGGACATCGTCCGACAGGCAGTGGCCGACCAGGCACGCATCCAATACCAACGCACTATCGCCGACTACAAGGCTTTTTCACGAAAGGCATTCAAGGCCGATGCAGAACGGTTCCTAAAACTGCTCGACATGCAGGACAGGTTGCTGGGGGCTCGACGTGAGTTCAGGTTGGGCAGCCGACTGGAAGATGCCCGCAACTGCGGGACGACGGTAGCGGAAAAAGACCTCTACGAATGGAACGCAAGGGTGCAAATCACCACCTGGGGCAACCGTTACTGTGCCGACACCGGCGGACTGCGCGACTATGCCCACAAGGAATGGCAAGGGCTGTTGGCCGACTTCTATGCCATGCGTTGGAAAGCCTATTTCGATGCCCTCGAGGCACAGATGGAATCATTGACAAAACCCGACCCGGAACTCCTCGGAAGTGGCGTCAACAGCAACAAGACCGCTGACGAACTCTTCCAGATGGCTCTCCCGCAAGAGGTGAAGTTGGACTACTACGCCATGGAGGAGCCATGGACGCTGAAGCACAACACCTACACCGCCACACCCGTGGGCTCACCCGTCGACCTGGCCATCGAGGCCATAAAACTCCTCAAGAACTGAATATTTCGATATTCCGTTATTCCGATATTTCGTTATTCCGTTATTCCGATATTCCGTTATTCGATATTCCGTCATTCGATATTCCGTCATCACGATTATTCTGAGAAAAAATGTCTGAAAAGAAACAGCGCCTGCTCTCCCTCGACATCCTCCGCGGCATCACGGTGGCGGGGATGATTCTGGTCAACAATGGCTATGGCGAGTCTTTCGAGATGCTCCGCCACTCCAAATGGAACGGTATGACGCCGTGCGACCTCGTCTTTCCTTTCTTCCTCTTCATCGTGGGCATCTCCACCTATCTTTCGCTGTCGAAATGCAGCTTCCAACCGTCGGCACAGGTCGTATGGAAAATCATAAGGCGCACGGTGCTCCTCTTCGCCATTGGACTGGCCATCAACTGGTTCGACCACGCCATAGAGGGCGACCTGCTCAGCTTCGGGCACCTGCGCATCTGGGCGGTCCTCCAGCGCATCGCCCTATGCTACGGCATCGTGTCAATCTTCGTGTTGTTTGTCAACCACAAATACATCCTCCCCACCATCATCTTGCTGCTCCTAGGTTATGCCGCCATCCTCGTCTGTGGGAACGGCTATGCAGAGGACACCTCGAATATCCTTGCAAGAGTCGACCTCAGCCTGTTTGGCTACGACCACCTCTACCACAAGAGTCCGGTGGACCCAGAGGGACTACTCGGCACCATCTCGTCGTTGGCGCACGTCCTCATCGGTTTCCTCTGCGGGAAGGCCATCAAGGTGAACAGGGATGTGAAAGACAAGGTGGTGGCACTCTTCGTCGCCGGTACCGTGATGGTGATTTTGGGCTATCTCCTCTCCTACGGACTGCCGCTCAACAAACGGATATGGAGCCCCAGTTACGTCCTCGTGACTTGTGGCCTGGCCGCCTTGTTGCAAGGGCTGCTGATGGTCATCATCGACATCAAGGGGAAGCACAAATGGACCACGTTCTTCCGCGTCTTCGGCATCAACCCGCTCTTCCTCTATGTTGCCAGCGAGGTCTTCGCCATCGTCTTCGGACACGTAGGCATCAGCGAGACCGTCTTCAATGGCATACACAGCGTCATCACCCATCCACAAACGGCATCCCTCGCCTACGCACTTTCCTTTGTCACCTTCAATTTCTTCCTGGGGTATATCCTGTACAAGAAAAAGATTTACATCAAACTTTAATTCAATTGAAAATTGAAAATTGAAAATTGAAAATTGAATTTTTGGAGCCGCAGCGAGAGCAGAGTCAAGCTTGCTTGCACTCTGCCGAGTCGCGACAAAAATCAGCGAAGCTAATTTTTGGAGCCGCAGCGAGAG
>CADADN010000068.1:34197-43609 GCA_902786665.1 uncultured Prevotellaceae bacterium
GCGACAAAAATCAGCGAAGCTAATTTTTGGAGCCGCAGCGAGAGCAGAGTCAAGCTTGCTTGCACTCTGCCGAGTCGCGACAAAAATCAGCGAAGCTAAAATTGAAAAAATAACCAATCCAGCCCGTGCATCAACCGTCATTGCCGTAGGGACTTGCTTTATGCATATCCGCACTCGCCAATAGGCCGTGAACAAAATACCGCACCAAATAACCTTTGTGTCTTTCCTTTTTTTGCACCCTCTCGACAATTACTATTTTCCCCATAGCTTTCCCTTCGGCCGCCGACCGTTGGTTCTGCGCGAAGCGCACTCCATAAATGATTCGCAGAATGGATGCGCCTCTGCAATGAAAGAAAAAACATCGCTTTTTTCTTTGCATTTCACTCGATTTTCACTAAATTTGCACCAAACAAACATAAGAGCCTATGCTGGTAGCGAACCCTATCTACGACATTGTGTTCAAATACCTCATGGAAGATGAACGCATCGCCAAAACCATCCTCTCCGCCTTGCTAAAGAAAGAGGTGACGGCTGTGGAGGTACGACCACACGAATACACCAACATCAGCCGAGACACCCTTTCCGTCTTCCGCATTGACTTTGGAGCGACGGTAAGGGAGGAGGACGGTTCATCCCACCTAATCCTTATTGAGTTGCAAAAGACATGGGTGGAGACGGAAACGCTCCGGTTCCGCCAATATCTCGGTGTGCAATACTCCAGTCCCCACAACATCAAGGCAGACAGCAAGAAAGGCATTGCCATCCCGATGGTTGCTGTGTATATCCTCGGACACAAGGTAGGCGACATTGAAGAGCCGGTATTATATGTCAATCACAATGCATATGATTATGATAACCGTCCCGTGACCAAGGGCATTCCCAACCCGTTTGTTGAGAGTCTGACACATGACAGCATCATCGTACAGATTCCACGCCTACGTGGCAAGGTGAACAATCGCCTTGACAAGGTATTGAGTATCTTCGACCAGTCGCATATCAGCAAGGAAACGCAACAAATACTCTCTATTGACGCAAGCGCCTATAGTGACGATGCCGATATGATGCACATCGTGCACCGCCTCGTAGCTGCGGCTGCTGACTCGGAAATGCGATACAGCATGAATGTGGAAGACGAATACTACTCCATCATCGAGAAGCGGGACACCACCATCATGCTGAAAGACAAAAAAATCGCAGAACAAAGCACTGCCATCAAGAAACAAACTGCGCAACTCAAGGAACAAGAGACCCAACTCAAGGAGCGGGACACCCAACTCAAGGAACAAGAGACCCAACTCAAGGAGCGGGACACCCAACTCAAGGAACAAACTCAAGGAGCGGGACACCCAACTCAAGGAGCGGGACACCCAACTCAAGGAGCGAGACACCCAACTCAAGGAGCGGGACACCCAACTCAAGGAGCGGGACACCCAACTGCAAACTTCTATCAAGCTACTTCTTCGTGCAGGTCTAGCCCCAGAAATCATTGCCAAACAACTTAGCATCGACATCCAAGTGGTTAAAGACGCTATGTGAACAACATAAGGCCAACCACATCAAACCCGTTTGTAACAAAACTGCAACAAAACATAAAGGATAATAGCATTAAACCCATACATGAGTACTCATAAACACACTAAGTATTCATCTAATAATTCCCAACTCAAAGGAGTCGATGACATCAAGCCCCGAAAGGCGACAAACCACCTACTGATGTGATGAGAGGATATCGTTTGTCAATAGTGATTTTGCTGTTGCTGGCAGTCATCGTCGTTTTTAGCATTAAGTGTTCATCTTCGAACAAAGCCGGGAACGACGACAGGCCCACTTATGTTCCCGCGGCCAACCCTACGAAAGAGGTTGAGACAAAAGGGAAGGCTGACGGCAAGCTGAAAATCGATGTCGATATCCCGGCGCCGCTGAAGGACACACCCGAACAAATCCTTGTCAGGAAAGGGTATGTGGTGTCGTACAACAATGAGACCAGGTTGCCCAACTGGGTGGCGTGGCGCCTCACGGCGGAGCATGCCGATGGTCCGGCGAAACGACCGAACAACGCGTGGCACGAAGACACCGACGTGCCCTTGAGGCGAGCGACGTCGAGCGACTACAAGGGCAGCGGATGGACCAGGGGGCATATGTGTCCGGCAGGCGACAACAAATGGGATGGCGAAGCCATGTATGAGAGCTTCCTTTATACCAACTGCTGTCCGCAGAATGGCAATTTAAACAACGGCACGTGGAACCAGATAGAACTCGCTTGCCGGCGGTGGGCGAAAAAATACGGCTCCGTACAAATCGTCAGCGGCCCCGTCCTTTACAACCAAGAGCATGCCACCATAGGTGAAAACAAGGTGGTCGTGCCGGAAGCCTTCTTCAAGGTCATCCTATGCCTGGACGGCAACCACCCCAAAGGCATCGGCTTCGTCTGCAAAAACACGGACGGCAACGGGAAAAAGGAACTTTATATCAACAGCATCAAACAAGTGGAGCGCATCACCGGCATGACATTCTTCCCACACCTGCCGCAAAATGACGTCAAAACGGTCAAGGACAATGCAAACATTGAGGAGTGGTAGTGAATGGTAGTATCGGACAGCAGAACCGCGTCCTTACTACCATTCTATCAATCTTACTCGACCCTGACGTTGCCTGACCTTCATAAACTGTTTTTTCAAAAATGTCGGTGACCCGCATTTTGGGTGTAAATGTTGCATAATTTATCGAAGGTGTGGTTGAAATTTGATGAACTACCTACGCCAAAAGACCGTGTCCACACCCCGGGATGCTCACTCGGAGTGCAACATCCCCGCCCATGTAGGGTCAGGTCTTGTGCCTGACCGCAAGGGTCAGGGGTGGGGTCTGTAACTTCAACGCCAAGAGACAATGTCCACACCCAGAGCGCTGAAAACGTCATATTGGAAAACGCAAGAATAACCTTTGGGTCAAATACCCCATCCTTGCCCCTTGCGGTCAGGCACAAGACCTGACCCTACAGAGGGGGCGGGGATATGCGCACACACCTTTTGCTCACGACAAATTGACGCAACGCATTGAGCATTCTTGGCGTTTGACTCATTGAGCATTTTTGTTTTTTACAGAATGGAACTATTTTGAAAATACTTCCGATTGATGAAACCGCACCTTCGTAATTTATTACGATTTTATGGTTCTATCAATAATAATGAGCTAATAAATACCCAAAAACTAACATCGGGCGACAATTTGTGCTGTTTCAATCTGAGGTTGATATCCTATTTCCTTGTTCTTCAGGCGGTAGGCATCCCTACGCTGATCTTCCTTGGTGTACGTTCCGAAGAGTTGGTCGATATCTAGCAGGCGATGCTTCTTGGAATGGAGATACTCATTGACCATCTCTTCTTCAAGAGCCTTGTGCGTTGCAACTCAAGACGAACAAATTCGGGTATTTTCGAACTAATTCGCCCGAATTATTTGAGAATAATGGAATTTTGCTTATTTTTGCCAAACAAAATATCCCAAACGTGCTTTAGGCTTTGGACTTTAGATATGGGAAATCATAGGATGGCCTGAGAGATTCCAGAAAGACCATAGCGGGAAATTTAGGCACTGCAGATTTCATATTTTGTGATTACTGTAAAAAATGACATTCAAAAACCATAAGATATGTATGAAATAAAGTCAAGAAAAGAATTGATTAGCGAGATTGCATTGGCATTGCAGACCAATTATGACGAAGGATGCTTTTATCTGAATCTCACGACACAGGAGGTGGGTTTCCATGCACCGGCTTCCCTCGTGGGCGAGGACTGCATATGGCCTCATATGGGCGATGAAGTGATAAGAATCGATCCTCTTGAATCACGGGAGAGTTTCAGGTCAATGGTGGATTTTGCCGATGGACAATCCCCGAAAAACGCCGACAAACTCTACCGCGCACTTAACGGCAGCCGGCCCTTCGCGCGCTTCAAGGCAGCAGTCGATATCTTGGATTTGCTGAAAGAGTGGTATGCCTTCAAGGACAAATGGTTTGAAGAGAGAGCCGAAGAGTGGCTGCATGAAAACGGCGTGGACTTCCTGGACGGCAAGATTGTAGCCAAAGGAAACACACCAATATTTGATGGAGAAGACTATGAGGACTGGGATGAGGATGAAGACTGGGAAGAAGAAGACAACTCGAAGAAGGAGGATGAGTCTGATGACAAGCAATGAAAAATTGATGTCTTCATCTTCTTTTCAGTGAATCCATACCCAAAAGCATGTTTGTGCAAAAAGATTTTCAATCATAAACAGCAACTGCGATGAACGGAATAAGGGAATTGTTCTGCAATGAACGCATCATACTGACAGCCATAGTGTTGAACACCATCATCTTGTTTCTTGGTGGTTTTTGGCCGAACTCTCTGCTCTTTGATTTGTCTGATGCTGCATTCACGCTGATATTCGTATGTGAGGCCATGGCGAAGATTTCTAAATACGGATGGAAAAACTATTGGCAAAGTGGTTGGAACAAATTCGACTTCATCATATTGCTCATAGCACTGCCGTCTCTTGCAGGTCCATTCATTGAACTATCAATGGGAACCAACGCGATATTGGCCTTGCGCTCGATGAGACTGTTCAAGTCTTTCAAGATGCTCCGCTTCATTCCAAACATCCAGAAATTGCTCAAAGGACTGAAACTTGCTGTCAAGGCGTCACTTCTTGTGCTTCTGGCCTTCATCGTGATGTTGGTCATCTTCTCCATATTGTCATCCACCATCTTCGGCAACATCGCCCCGGAATATTTCGGCAACCCTGCCATCAGCCTCTATAGCATCTTCCGCTTGTTCTCCATCGAGGGGTGGTATGAACTGCCCGACGCCATTGCCGCAAACAGCAGTCCTTCATTGGCGTTCTTTGCCCGCTGCTATTTTTCCATTCTCATGTTTCTCGGGGGCATCATCGGCATGTCGCTCATCAACTCCATCTTCGTTGATGCAATGGTGGAGGACAACAACGACGAGGTGCTGGAAAAGCTGAGCAAGATAGAAAAGCAACTTGATGAATTGAAAAAGAAGTGAGGTTTTCTCTAGCTGCGTAAGATCTTGTAAACATCGATTTTAGCGGATTACAATCCGCCTGAGGGTAATTTAAGGATTTGCAATCCGATTAAAACGGCTATAAACTGTTGTAAACATCGATTTTAGCGGATTACAAATCCTGATATTCAGTTCTGCCGGATTGCAAATCCGGCAGAACATTCTTGGTGTGACAAGAGGCATCATCGGTATGTCGCTCATCAGCTCCATCTTCGTTGACTCCTCACAGTGGCATGTTCGGCTTCATCACATCGTGGCATTTCACCACATTCGGCTTGGAGAGCGTAAAAGGTGCTGTGGCGCGGATGTCCTCCACGCTGGCTCCGAAACCGATGGTGTATTTGCCTGAGGCGGTCTCCCAGACCTGGGTGGCCTCGTTATAGGATGCCAGGTCGTAGAGCGAGAGTTTCATCGTGAGCGTCTCGCTCTGGTTGGGTTGGAGTTCACGTGTCTTGGCAAAGGCCTTCAGTTCGCGAGCAGGCTTTTCTAGACCACCGGCGGGGGCGCTGACATATAGTTCCACCAGCTCCTTGCCCGCTCTCTTGCCGGTATTGGTGACGGTGATGGAGGCTGTGAGACCGTCCTTCGTGGCCTTGACGACGGGCTTGCTGTAAGAGAAAGTCGTATAACTCAGGCCGAATCCGAAGGGATAAGACACAGGTTCTTGGGTCGTAGTGAAGTAACGGTAGCCCACGTTGACACCTTCAAGGTGCTTGGTGTAATCCTGGAACTCCACCTTGTTGTCACCTCCACGCCTGCGTGGAGCAGCCGGACGCACATTGGGGAAGCTGGCGCTGGATGGCAGGTCGACGAGGTTGTTGGGCCACGTCATCGTGAGCTTGCCCGAAGGATAAGCCTTGCCGGTAAGTACGTCGGCCACGGAGTAGCCGCCTTCCTGCCCTGGCTGCCATGCAAGGAGGATGGCATCGGGCATGGACTTCCATGAAGCAGTCTCGATGACATTGCCCATGTTGAGCACCACCACCACGGGCTTGTTGGCCAAATGGAAAGCGTTGCAGACATCGGCGATGAGTTGGCGTTCCACATCGGTCAAGGTGAAATCGCCATCCTCCTGACGGTCGGCACCTTCGCCGGCCTGCCTGCCGAGGGTGATGATGGCGAGGTCGGACTCCTGTGCCTGTAAGTTGATGATGGGACGGCTGACGGACATCTCCGGAAGGAGGGCCTTGCCCCAGAACCAACCGCCTCGTGCAGGAGCCGCAGCGGTGAGGCTCGCTTGGTAGTCCTTGTAACTCTGATAAACGTTGGCGAGTTTGGGGTTCACCTTCAAGCCTGCCTCGGTGAGACCCTGCATCATATCGATGGTATAGGCTTTGTTCACATCGCCGGAACCTGTGCCACCGGCGATGAAGTCGTAGGATGTGACGCCGAAGACGGAGACGGTCTTGTTGTTGCCCATCGGCAGCGTCTGTCCCTCGTTCTTGAGGAGCACCATTCCCTCGGTGGCACAACGGCGTGTGACCTCGGCATGGGCTTTCAAGTCGGGCTTGTTGGAGTATTGATAGTCACGGAAGGCAGGGGTCTTGACGAGATATTCTAGGATGCGCTTCACACAGATGTCAAGGTCGGCCTCTGCCAATGCACCGCTCTTCACCTTGTCGATGATGTCTTTGATTTGAGAGTCGGCACCAGGCTCCATCAAGTCGTTGCCGGCCTGAATCTGGGCGGCAGTGTTGCGCAAACCTGTCCAGTCGGTCATGACGATGCCGTCGAAGCCCCACTCATCACGCAGGATGGTGGTAAGCAGTTCGCGGTTCTCTTGGGTGAAGGGGCCGTTGATGCGGTTATACGACGACATCACCGTCCAAGGGGCAGCCTCGCGTACGGCAATCTCGAAACCCTTAAGGTAGATTTCGCGGAGGGCGCGTTGCGACATCACCTCGTCGACACCCATCCTGTTGGTCTCCTGGGAGTTGCCAGCGAAATGCTTGATGGAGGTGCCTACGCCTTGGCTCTGGATGCCTCGCATTTTCCCGTTCCTTTTATCGATAGTTTTTGAAAGGAATCAACAACCTGTCCCCTTGATTACTCTTGATTTGCAATCTTTTTAACACCTATGATGATTTTTTTCATCTATTTATCTTGAAAAATGAGAGTTATTTGAAAATAAAGATGTATCTTTACCGCTTGAAATGATTTTTTATATCTAATAACACCTTTTTAAATGAAAAATGTACCTGTAATCAAAGTCGGAATCGTCGCCGTAAGCCGCGACTGTTTCCCCGAGTCATTGGCTGTCAATCGTCGTAAAGCAGTGATTGCCAAGTATGTAGAGAAGTTTGGTGCAGCCGACATCTATGAGTGTCCCATCTGCATTGTCGAGAGCGAAATCCATGCTCAGCAGGCTCTTGAGGATGTGAAGAAAGCCGGATGCAACGCACTCTGTGTGTACCTGGGCAATTTCGGCCCGGAGATTTCGGAAACCATGATAGCCGACTGGTTCCAAGGTCCGACTATGTTCTGTGCTGCTGCCGAGGAGACACAGGAGGACTTGATCGACGGTCGTGGCGATGCCTACTGCGGCATGCTCAATGCCAGCCAAGCTCTCTCCTTGCGCAAGACCCGCGCCTACATCCCCGAGGAGCCCGTGGGTGATGCTGCCGAGTGTGCAGAGATGATACATGAGTTCGTACCCATCGCACGCGCCATCGTTGGTCTGCAGAACCTGAAAATCATCAGCTTCGGTCCGCGTCCCAACAACTTCCTCGCTTGCAACGCACCCATCCGAGCCCTTTACGACCTCGACGTGGAAATCGAGGAGAACTCAGAACTCGACTTGCTCGAGGCTTTCCAGAAACATGAGGGCGACCCACGCATCGACGATGTGGTGAAGGACATGGCTGCAGAATTGGGCACAGGCAACAGGATTCCTTCCGTACTTCCGAAACTTGCCCAGTATGAACTGACTCTGCTGGATTGGATCGAGGGTCACAAGGGCTCACGCCAGTTCGTGGCAATGGCCAACAAGTGCTGGCCCGCATTCCAGACCATGTTCGGTTTCGTTCCTTGCTATGTGAACAGCCGTCTTACCGGTCGTGGCATCCCCGTGGCCTGCGAGGTCGACATCTATGGCGCTCTCTCGGAGTTCATCGGCACTTGCATCACCCAGGATGCCGTCACACTGCTCGACATCAACAACTCCGTTCCCAAGGACATGTACGAGGAGAGCATCAAGGGCAAGAAGTTTGAGTGCGACAGCTATACCGACAAGGAGATTTTCATGGGATTCCACTGTGGCAACACCGCTTCCTCCAAGGTTTGCAACTGCCAGATGTGCTTCCAGCGCATCATGGCACGCGCCCTGCCGGTAGAGGTGACCAACGGCACGCTGGAGGGAGACTTGAAACCTGGCAAGGCCACCGTCTACCGCCTGCAGTCAACTGCCGACACCAAGCTTCGTGCATACATCGCACAAGGCGAAATCCTGCCGGTTGCCACACGCTCGTTTGGTTCCATCGGTATCTTCGGCATCAAGAACATGAGCCGCTTCTATCGCCACGTACTTATCGAGAAGCACTATCCCCACCACGCTGCCGTGATGTTCGAGCACGCAGGAAAATATCTCTGGGAGGTGCTGAAGTACATGGGCATCCCCGTAGAGGAAATAGATTACAACTTCCCCAAGGGCGACTATTACCCCACTGAGAATCCTTTCGTCTAAAAACGGAAGCGTTTCAAGCATGACTGAAAAGACATCACCTGGGTGCGGGCAACATTGCCATCACACCCAGGTGACAGTCTTATCAATAGCATATCAACATCTCCGTGCAAATGTGTAGCTTGCACGGAGATGTTTCATTATTATCTTATTGACTTAAGTTTCGGAAGTGAAAATGCCTTACAAAACTGTAATTTATCTTGTATGGCATTTTTACTTCCGAAACTTAAGAAGATAATAAAAGGGCTTTTGGATAGTTTCATAGTGACAGGAACTTAAATTATCCTAAATAGGATTATCCAAATTTGGATAAATTCAACATTTCCGTTATCTTTGCATTCACAAGAAGAAAATTATGGATAATCCGTTTGTAACAAAAGGGTACGCAGGCCCTGAATATTTCTGCGACAGAGTGAAGGAAACAAGCCAATTGGTAGAACTGACTACCAATGGCAACAATATTGCTTTGATATCACCGCGCCGTGTCGGAAAGACCGATTTGATTCGCCATTTATTCCAACAGCCCGGAATCAAGGACAAGTATTACACCTTTCATGTTGACATCTATGCCACCAGCAGTCTTCGCGACTTCGTAAATGTCTTTGGCCGCACCATCTTGAATGAATTAAAGCCAAAAGGAAAAATCGTATGGGAGGGATTCCTGCACTTGCTC
>CADADN010000069.1 GCA_902786665.1 uncultured Prevotellaceae bacterium
GCCACAGTTGCGTATCTGCATTACCCAAGACAAACTATAATGAAGAAACTGCTTGGAATATTATTACTGGCATTTCCTGTGCTGATGCAAGCGCAGCCATGGAAGGGCATCGTGAGTGGTGTAAGTTGGTACGACCAACGGGGCGAGACAGTCTCGGCCCATGGCGCCAACATCATTCGCGATGGAGGACGCTACTATCTGTTTGGCGAGTACAAGACCGACTCGGCCAATGTGTTCACCGGATTCAGTTGTTATTCGTCGGATAATCTTGTAGACTGGCGCTTCGAGAGCATCGCCTTTAAGCAACAGACTGATGGCCGCATGGGACCCAACCGCGTGGGTGAGCGTCCCAAGGTGCTCCGCTGCCCTGCAACAGGCGAATACGTGATGCTGATGCACACCGACGATATGCGGTATAAAGACCCATGCACCTGCTATGCCACAAGCAACACCATCACCGGCCCCTACGAGTTTCAAGGGCCAATACTCTACAAAGGACAGCCCATCAAGCGTTGGGACATCGGCTCTTTTGCCGATGACGATGGCCATGCATATCTGTTGGTGCACCATGGTGGTATATATCGTCTCGCCCCCGACTTCCATTCTCTCGACTCCTGTCTGATGAACGGTTTGAAAGGTGCGGGCGAGAGTCCCGCCATGTTGAAGAAAGACGGCGTGTACTATTGGATGTCGAGCCACACCACCTCTTGGGAGCGCAACGACAACATGTACTGGACTTCGCGCTCGCTCGCCGGACCGTGGGAATACCGAGGAGAGTTCTGCCCCAAGGGGACGCTCACATGGAACAGCCAGTGCTCGTTTGTGTTGCCTCTGGAGAACGGCACGTTCATGTATATGGGCGACCGCTGGTCGTTCCCCCGTCAGCGCAGTGCAGCCACTTATGTGTGGCAGCCCCTCACGGTAAGCGACGGCACATTGGGCATTCCCGAATACCAAGAGGCGTGGAGCCTAGAGACGATGCAACCCGTCACAGTCAAAGGCAAGAAAATTGGCAAGAAGTGGCAGTCGCAGACCATCGGTGAGATTCTCACCATTCCCTTCAAAGGCAGTCGCATCGCCATCTATGGTACGACCGACAACCAAAGCGGCTATGCCGACATCACCATCCGTGACAAGCGAGGCCGCGAGGTGTTCCGTGGCACAATTGATTTTTACAGCCTTGTTCCCGCTACAGGCATCCGCTTTCTCTCTCCTATGCTACCAAGAGGGAAGTACACGCTTGAGGTGAGAGTATCGGAAATGAAGCCCAACTGGACCGACAAACGCCGTAACCAATATGGCAGCAAGGGGCATAAGGTTGAGATAAACGATATAACATTTCTATAACTAATTCCTTGTTATCACATTTTCATTGGAAAGAAACTGTCGCCAAAAGGATACGTTATTACCATGGTCGAAAGCACAGCCTCCGCACCATGGAGCGACAAAAAGCCAGAGAGCATTGTCGTGTTGCATGTTTTCCCAAGAAGGTACGCTGTTGCATTCAGGCAGAGCCGTCATCTTATTAGGATGAGCTTGCCGCAGTCTTTGGAAGTCAGCACTTTGTGATATGTGCGTGGTATTGTTGTCTGGGTAGCCATCACGGGCTACGATATCCACGTATTCGTCGCCAGGATACCAGTCGTCGTCACCCATTTCCGATGTCCATACCCAGATGAGATTGTGGATGCCTGCTTCACGGAAATAGTTGAACATATAGCGATAGAGTTGCTTGTAGGCTTCACCGTCTTCGGCACCCCACCAGAACCATTTACCTGAGGCTTCGTGAAGTGGTCGCCATATAATGGGGATACCCTGACTCTGATAATAGAGCAACAAATTTGCCACCCCCTCCAACTTCCGTTGGAAAATATTGTTTTCGAGCGTCCCCTCTGTGGCACACCGCGAAGGCAAGATATGGCATGGCATTTCACTGTGTATGTAGAACCCCTCCCAATCGGGCTTTTGCTCAACAAAGGCATTGGTCGGCATGTGTATATGCCACATGAACGAGACAATGCCGCCAGCCTGGTGCCATAGTTTGGCTGTCGGGGTTCGGTAGTTGATCCACGATTGGTCAAAATGTTGGAAATCAAACACGTTTATTTTGGGATATTTGCCTCCCGCTTCGTGAATATGTTCTGCATCGTTGATGTTGTAGTTCCATTCGGCCTGGCAACCAGAAATGACCTTTTTCCCCCACACCTCGTTTCGAAGGTAGTGATATAACTCTCGCGTTGCCTCATTGGCCTCGGGATCCACCGGGTTCTCGTCTATTTGGGCGTTGACAGTGTTTGTCAACCCTATCAATATGATGATGCATAACATTTTTTTCATTTCAGTTCTTTCCGGACTATGACCCGGCCTCCTTCTAAATTGATTTTGACAATGTTAATTCCTGCTTGTGGCAGATTGAGTCGCACGCCAGCGGTGTTGTAATACTCGACAGATAGGATGCGGGATGCCAAAATGGACTGCTCGTCGATGCATGTTGGCACCACATTGCCTTGTCTGTCTGTGAGGTTGACACTACCAATGGCCACAGTCTGCGCCTTCTCCGAGATGATGTTGAGGCTGCTCACATTTTTGTGGGTTGTGTTCAATAGTAATTTGCACTGAGTGCCGCCCTTGATGATATTCTGCCGCTTCACACCCTTCTCATCATAGAGCAACTGCACCGTCAGCATCTCGGAGGCAGGCTGAAGCAGTTCGATGACAACACTGCCATAACCGCTTAAATCAACCTTTTCCGGCCAATACCAACCCGCCCCACCATAGGCCTTCAGTCCAACAACACATGACTTACCTTGAGTAGCCCCGCTCAGCAACATGTTTTTCCAATCGAAAAGGTCTTCAGCCATCGTGGTGTATTCACCATCATTGCTCTTGAGTTTGACCGCAGTGAGCGTGAAGTTAACCCCTTTGACATGAATACCTTGCTTGATTCTATTGACATCTTGCGCTGTAATAACCATTTCGAAGTCGCCGTTGATGTCCTTGTGCTCAAGTCCGTCAAAACAAGTCCAACTTGATCCCCATGACAATTGCAATTGTGCACCAGCAGAGGCTTGTATGCTCAAGTGCAAGACATCATCGGCATTGACCTTGTTCAGTTTGCTGCCCTCAATGTTGAGCACGTCGCTCCAACTGGTAAACTTCTTCGAGCCCTGCCAGACCGTTGTTTCGGTGGCACCGGCTTTTATTACAACCAATAACAGCAGTGCCGATAGGAATGATTTCATTTTCATTTTCCTGATATTTGCTTACATATTCACCGTAATTCCCAGACCTGTGTATTCCACGGTCTTGCCTTCAGAGATATTCTGGCCAGGCAGCAAGATGGTGAACCGACGCTGTTGTAGCATTCCGGGGAACCGGCCCTTGCAAGGACTGATGGTGAGCGTTTGCTTGCTTTCGTCCCAACTGAAGGTAATCTCGGAGTACAGCCCCCGTTCATAATTGTAGTTGTCGCCCTCGTCCTCATAGAGGACAAAAGTGGCATCCGCACCAGGATAGACACGTATCTCAAGGTTGTCCCATGGCTTCTCGTCCACGTACTGCATCTCCTCGCCCAAAGGCAGGATGCTGCCGGCACGGATGAACATCGGCACGCGGTCGAGTTGTGTCTGCAAGGTTACGTTCTGACCGCCCTTCATGCGTTTCCCCGTCCAGAAGTCGTACCAATCGGTGCCCTTCGGCAGATACTTTGTAGTTGTCTTCGGCTCGTTCCAATCTACGTTTGACATTCTGTTATCCTTCTTCACGTCCTTCTTGTCCCAACCCGACATCGCATCCTCACGTATGACTTGTTCCTCTGTATATTGTGGGTCGAGGATGGGGGCGGCAAGGATGCTCCGACCAAACATAAACTCGTCTGTCATATTCCATACTCGTTTGTCATGGGCAAAATCGCTGAACAAAGGACGCATATAGCTTCCACCCGAAGAGGTCACCTGCCAAGCCGTACTATAGAGATAGGGAATCAAACGGTAGCGTAGGCGAATCTGCTTCTCAATGGCATCATATACCGTCTCGCCCTTTCTACCGAATTGCCAGATTTCGCGGGGCGCATCGGCACCGTGGCTGCGGAAGACCGGACAGAACAGGCCATACTGCATCCATCGGATAAAGAGTTCTTGGTATTGTGGGTTTTTCGGAGCAGAATTGGCGCCCATTGTGTTATACCACCCACAGAAGAAGCCGCCGATGTCTGTGTTGAAGTTGGGACATCCCGTCAACGAGTAACTCAATCCGGCTGGAACCTGCTTGCGCAGCATTTCCCACGAGGAGGTTACGTCGCCGCTCCATAGGCCTGAACCGTAGTGCTGCTGTCCTGCGAAGGCTGAACGCGTCATGATGAACACACGCTTCTCGTCAGATTCCTTGCGCTGCGACTGATAAACACCGCGTACAGTCTCCAGGGGGAAAGCGTTACGTAGCGAGCGCCATGTCCCGTTTATGCCTGCCTTATGGTCATAGTCGTCCTCTGTAGGATTGAAGAAGTCAGGGTCGGTAGAGTCCATCCACCAGGCATCGGTGCCTTTGTCGAAAAGTGTCTTCAGGTTCTGCCAATAAATGTCTCTGGCTTCTGGCGAGAAGGCATCGTAGACGCGGACGCCGGAAGGATAGTCCATGCGCGGAGGCCAGAAGTTGAGACCGCTCTGCGGCCATGTCTCGAAATCAAAGAGCAGCCCTTTCTCATCGAGCTGGCGGTATGCCTTTGTCCGTGGACCGAAACTGGCCCAGATGGAAATCATGAAGTGGGCGTTCTTCTTGTGTATGTCACTAATCATCTGTTCACCGTTGGCATACTCCTCCGTGAGGAAGTCCATGGCGTTCCACAGATAGTTCGAACCCCAATACTGCCAGTCCTGGATGATGCCGTCGAGGGGCACCTGCAGTTCACGATACCTGTCAACCACGCCGAGCACCTCGGCTGCACTCTTGTAACGCTCCTTGCACTGCCAGAAGCCAAACGTCCAAAGCGGGAACATGGGCACCTCTCCCGATAGTTGGCGCATCTGTGCTATCACCCCATCAGCAGAACCGCCATACATGAAATAATAGTCTATACAGTCGCCGACTTCTGAAGAGAACGACATGCCTTTTACATCATCATCATCGAACTGTGTACGTGAATAGTTGTCCCAGTAGAGTCCCCAACCTTTTATTGACTGTAGCACGTTCTGGAAGTCTTCGAGATTTGATTGTTCCATCAACTTGTGCTCGCCTCGGCGATTCATCTTGCCATTTTGAATGGTGCCCAGACCATAGATGGCCTCATCTTTATCAAGGGCAAAAGCCTGTGTTACGCTATATTTTCCTGCATCGGGCCCTGTGGTCCGTGGTTCTAAGATGGCATCCCCTTTTTCTCGCAAAAGTGTCTTCCCCTTAGCCAAGAACGTCAGTGCTCCCGTCCGTGGGTCAACCTTCACTGAAAGTACGCTGCTGCTTAGGGTGTTGCCATTACGAGTGACCTTCACGTCCTCGGGTTTCGCTATCACCACCAGGCTTTGTTTCTCATAAGTGTGGCCATTGAGCGACTTCACCACCCGCACCGTCTGCGGTGTATAAAACTCCACCGAAACCTTTGTCTTCCCTATTTCAAACACTACAGGTTCAGCAGATAAAAACGTCGAGCACATGGCTGACAAGACAGAGAGCAGTATTTTTTTGTACATTTCAATTGCAGAATAGATTATTTGACAACAAATTTCTTGTGATTTTTGATATATATGCCATGAGGCAGACGGTGGCAGAGATTGCAGGAAACCTTCCTACCCGTAAGGTCGTAGATGGCTGACGAGGAAGGATGAGGCTGTGAAAAACTGGTTGGCAATATGCCATCTGCCACTTCGTCTGTCAAAAGATAAAGCCGGAAATTGTCTATCTTGAACCATGTCTCATTAGGAGCCCCTTCTGTGGAGACACCAATTGTGATCGGGGCATTGTCGGTCGGTTGGTCAAAACAGATGGCAATGGTCTGCATGGGGTATGTGTCTCCCATTCCTGCCGTGCTCAACTGGTCGGCGAAGTAACCTTTCTGTTCTCCTGCAAAGACATGTTGCTTGCCCAGACGGATGGTGGTGGCCGAACGGTTGCTGGCCTGCATATCGACCGTCAGCATATAGCGTCCCTTGGGCAGATTGGTAAGGGTCTGGCTGATGGTGGGTGTCATTGTAGCCGTACCATCCCACACACCAAAGATATAGTTTCCGTCGGTAGCCTGTGGGTCGCCATTGCCACCACCATAATTCACGCCCCACCAGGTAGTCTCGCTCTCCACTGTCCATCCCTGAGGAGCCTCTTTCGTCAAGCCACGCCCGTCGGCCTCGAAACTCGGGTTGACGATGTGGTCGGTCTTTTCATCAGCCTGTGGTTCGACTTCTGCGTCTTCTGCCAGACTCACTGTCAACGCATTTCCATCGTAACTAACAATATGATCATAGACGGTGGAAGGAGAGTCGCCATAACCTTTCTTTGATGAAACACGGACGATACGGAATGTTCGTTGCTGCAACATGCCAGGGTAGGTTCCTCCGCGTTGCCCGATGGTGAGCGTTTGCGTCGCCTCATCCCATATGAAAGGAATCTCGCTACTATTGCCCTGCTGGTAGCCATAGCCATCAAACTCATCCTCATAAAGTGTGAACTGTCCGTCGGCTCCTGCATAGACACGGATTTCCAGGTTGTCCCATTTCTTTTCGGTGCTATACTGCACTTCCGGGCCTATGGGCAGGATGCTGCCGGCAGGAATGTACAGAGGCATAATGTCTTGTGGGGTGGTCCGATAGACGGACTTGCCGCCATGATATACCTTTCCTGTCCAGAAATCGTACCAAACACCATTGTTAGGCAAATAGACATGGCGTCCAGCAGCTCCATCGGTCACGACTGGTGCCACGAGGAAGTTGCGGCCGAGCATGTACTGGTCGGCTATCCCCACACACTTTGCATCGTCCTCAAAGGCTATGGGCATGGCCTGCATGAAGGTTTTGTCGGAGCTCACCACCTGATGGGCTGTGCTGTAAAGATAGGGCAACAAGCGATAGCGCAGGCGAATGTAGCGCAGGACATTGTCGTAGTCTCCCTGAGCGTCGTTCTCTTGTCCAAACTGCCAAATCTCGCGTGGTGTCTGGTCGCCATGGAAGCGCATCATGGGGCAGAAGCACGAGAATTGTGTCCAACGGTCGTAGAGCGCGCGCCAACTGGCATCGCCTACACCACCATAACTGCCGATGAAGAATGCTCCTGTGTCACTGTTCCAATAGGGCAAACCCGAGACGCTGAGGTTGCAGGCTGCGGGAATCTGGGCTGCCAGCGTCTGCCAACTCGAGGTGATGTCGGCACTCCAAACAAAGGCTCCCGTGCGCTGCATACCGGC
Organism: uncultured Prevotellaceae bacterium; assembly: GCA_902786665.1. Lineage (GTDB taxonomy): Bacteria > Bacteroidota > Bacteroidia > Bacteroidales > Bacteroidaceae > Prevotella. The sequence continues at coordinate 7,385 of CADADN010000069.1, forward strand.
AAAAGCGGAGCGGGTGAGGATGCTCACGCGCTTGTTCGACAAGCCGTTTTCTGCGCGGTGGTTGTCGTAGACACCTTCCACATGACAGAGAGGGAAGGCATTGCGCAAGGAACGGAAGGTGCGTCCGCCGAAGCCCGTCACATAGTCGTAGTCGGTTGTCTTGTTGCTGAAGTCATCGGGTTCGGACGAGTCAAGCCAGATGGCGTCGACACCCTTGCTCATCAATCCTTCATAAAGGTAGTCCCAATAGCGGGTTCGTGTGTTGGCGTCATAGACATCATAGGGGCGTGTAGCCACGCTGGTGGGATAACTCTGAATGGGGATGAGGCGGCCAGCCTCGCCAAACTCCTTGTATTGCTTGGTGGCAGGACCGAAGTCTGGCCATACGCTGATCATTAATTTGGCATTCATGGCATGCACCTCGTCTATCATGCGCTGATAGTCGCTGTATTTCGGGTTGAGAAACTCCATGGCGTTCCAGTGGTTGTCGTCGCCCCAGTACTGCCAGTCCTGCACCACGCAGTCGAGGGGCACGCCAAGTTGGCGGTATTTAGCCACCACGTCGATGACTTCTTGGGTGCTCTGATAGCGCTGCTTGCTCTGGTAAAGGCCAAAGTTCCACAATGGAGGCAACTGTGTGCCGCCGGTCATCTGCCGCCATGAGTGAAGGACGCCATCAGCCGATTCGCCCACGAGCACATAGTAGTCGATGGCCTGCCCCGTGGAGGAGAAGACGGTCTCGTCGGCGGTGTCGCTGAACGTGGTGGGAGAATAGTTGTCCCAATAGAGGGCATAACGCTTGGAAGAATAGAAATAAGGAATGTAGATGCTTCTGTTGTCCTGTATCATCGTGGTATTGAGACCACGCATGGAGAGCCGTCCATTCTGCAACTGCCCCATGCCATAGATTTGCTCGTCGGCATCAAGTGCAAACACCTGTTTCAACTGATAGGAGGCATTGAGGCCGTCGGCCTTGGCTGCGATATCAGCCAATTTTTCTTTGATGAGCAGTTCGCCCGTGGAACGATAGACACTGACCGTGGCTTCTGCCACGTTGTAAGTCATCTTGATTTTGGCGGTGGAGAGTGTCACGATGTCTTCTGTAGCAGATTGGCTGATGCCAACGACTTGTTCCGAAAGAGCAGTGACCACCAGGCTTCGCTCAACCTTGTCCTCATTCCCCACATATTTTGTGATGCGCAGCGTACTGTCGTTGAAAAAGCGCACCCTTACGGTGAGGTCATCCCAATGGGCCAGCAGTCCGTCAGAGGTCAGTTCGTAACTGGCAGTGCGGCTCTGCGACTTGTATTCTTCCATGGCCTGTCGCAAACGATTGATGGCATCTGGCACAGCAGAGTAGTTCTCCACCGAGATGGCATCAAGTACCGCTTGTGCCTCTTCGATGGCAGTCTGCAGACGAGCCTTCACCTCGTCAGAGGCGGGGCGCTGCTCCAACAATTGACGGGCTTTGTCTATCTCATTCGACAGTGCTGTCCGCATCTCCTCTGCCATTGCTTCATGAGTGATTCCCAGCACAGGCATCAGCGTTGGGTATTTGTCGCTGATAGCCAGGTTGCTGTAGTAGCCCACGTCGCTCACCGTGCCAGTCATGCCCGTGGCCGTCAGTCCCATAGCCAGGATAAAGCCCGTGCCATTGGAGTTGAGCACCTGCCGCTCGCCCATATTGCTAAACCATGAGAACAGCTCGTTGCCATTCAACAGGTTCCAGACAAATATTTGTTGCCCGTCGGGGGTGGTGCTGACATAGTCAGGTGCCACTTGCGTTCCATGGTTCACTCCGTTGATCCACCACAGATAGGTGTCGGCGGTTCCTGTCTTCAGATTGCTGCCACGAACCACAAGCCAGCGGTCCAAGGAAGTGATGAAGTATTTGCTGTCGCATTCAGCACCCATCTTGAATGCCACGTTGTTCTGACCGGAGGCCGATACGGTGAACGACCGTTCATCGTAGCTGAAAGAGCTCTGCGGGGCACGGTTGTTGTCAGTTGACACATAATCGGTGGGCACAAAGTGGTAGTGTTCCTGTGCCATGGATGTGACATGGCAGAACAATGTCACGGCCACTGTCAATAGCATAACGGTTTGTTTCATTTTGCAGTAATTATTTGATTTGACATAATTCCGAAAAACAGCAACTCTATTGGATGGTGCAAAATTAGAAAGAAAAAGCAGTTTCATCGCAAAACAAATGACGATGAAACTGCTACAAATGTTGAAAAGGGCCTATTTTCCCTGATATTCCGACGGTTTGCAACCAAATTCTTTTTGGAAGCACTTGCTGAAATAGCTCGTGGAACAGAAACCTGTGTGCTCCGCTATCTCGGTGACAGTCTTGTCGCCTTTCAGCAACATGTCTGCGGCACGATGCAGGCGGATGCTCCGGATAAAAGCAACTGGAGGCTGCTGCATCAAGGCCGTCAGCCGCTTGTAGAGGCCTGTGCGCTCCATGCAGAGGTCTGCCGCCAGCCGCTCCACGTTATAGGAAGGGTCGGTGATATGTTGCTCAACCAATTGTGTGGCACGGGCCATGAACTCTTTCTCCTGCTGTGTGGGTTCAGGCTTTGACGATGTCGAAGCAGAAGATTCCGGCTCATTGAGCACCACAAGCGTTTCCGCCTGTTCGTATTGGTTTACCTGCTCCACAAGGTTCTGAATGCGCAACAACAACATGTCCTCACGTTGCTTTCGTTGCAGACGGCGTTGATAGAGACGGAAGGCAGCTGCTATTGTAGCGACGGCCACGCAGAAATACAACAGATAGGCCACAGGGGTTTTCCACCATGGGGGACGGATGGTAAAAGTGATACGTCGCACTGCTGCTCCTTCCCAATGGTCGGGATTGGTGGTAGCCATCACCTCCAGTGTGTAATTGCCGGGAGATAGACTGACCAATGGCAGGTAGAAGACTCCCTTGTCATCGACCAGGTGACTGGCTGAATCGGCAGAGAGCGTGTGCCAATGGTTGGTGTCGCCAGAGAAGCGATAGCGGTAACAGGTGCTCCGGGGGCGCACATAGTTCATGGTGGAGAACTGAAAGGCCAGGGAGTTCTGGTCGTGGTTGAATGTGAGGTCGGTGACATATGGCGGAGTGACGTCTAGCAGGATTTTCCCGTCGTAGTCATGCCCCACCTGCAAGGGCTGGCCGTGCAGGTAGATGGTGGTGAGTATGGGCTGCACTTCGATGTTTATGGGTTGCGTGTCGAAAATACCCGACACTGGCGAAGTGTAGAGCAGTCCATTGTTGTAGGTGCCCAACCAAATGCCACCTTCTCGGTCAATCCACACTGTATTGATGCCTGTGGTAAGTGTTGTGCCGTCAGGCAAGTGTAGTTCACGGTTGGAGCGCTTTTCACCCGTGGCGGTATTGATACATAGGTAGCCTTCGGATGTGGTCAGGTAGAGCATACCGGTGGGTGTCGGTGTCAGCGTGTGCATCCAGTTGGGGCTTGTCAACAACTGATGCCACTGACGCGTTGCAGGATTAAACGACTGAAGGACGGAACCACCGTTGCCTGTGCGCACTTGATATAGGCAGCCATCGAACCCATGTACGACAAGTGACGTATTGGCATACCTCTCGCGGTCATGCGAATCATAGGCATCAGACTTATATTCCATATGTCCATCCTTTCGGTAAACGACAAGCTGTCCTGTGCTAAAGAAGGCATAGACATTTTCGGCATGAGACACTACGTCTTGCAAGTTTCCTGCATCAGAGGGCAGATTCAACACATGCTGAGAGGTGTGACTTTTCAGTCGGCGGTCATATAACAGCCACATCTCTCCATCGTTGGATATGAAAAAATCCTCAGCCGTCCAGTTTGGGTCTTTCTGCCAGTGCAATGTTTTCAAATCGAGGCAATAGAGCCGTCCCCACTGCTTCATCCATAGACGGTCCTGGGTGTCGGCAAAAAGATGTGTCGCCCCATTATAGGCAGGCAGTGCATTCCATTGTGTGGTGTCAATGGGCACTGATAAAAACCGTTGCCCATCATATACGTCCACGGCCTTGTCTGTTATTACCACCATTCGTCCGTCGTTCAATTGCAACATCTGCAACACACAATTGCTGCTCATTCCGTTCTGACTGTTCAACACATAGAAGTTATTGCCCTCCTCTGCCATTACATGATTAGCAGGAAAAAGCATCGCTATCAGTATGATAGTCATAACAATTTTATTCCATGTATGAATCATATAAGTCAAACACTTGATTAATTTTTTTATAACTATAGAAACATCAAGGATTTCAATGCCTTTTACGATAGTGATATAGGGTAGGTATGGCATAAGTATTCTGTGTTTCTGTAGATACGATATGCAAAAGTAATGCAAATAGATGAAAAAATCTTATGGATATCTGTTTTTATTTGATTACTTCATAGCCAATCGGGCCTACATTAGGATATTTAGCAGTTGTGCCGTATTGCCGTTCTTACGCGGATTTCCATTGACAAATAATGCTTTTGTCACATTGTGTTTTTACAATGGGCTGCATGCGGAAGGGCACGCCCTTGTACATTGTGCAGAACTTGCACGAGTTGTGGGTACAACTTTGTGTAATCCTTGAACCGGGTCTGCCCACAAAGGATGGCTGTCAGAATCTTCACGTTCCACTTGGCTCGCAACACGTCCATCGTCTCGGTTATCGAAAGCACTTCACAGCATAGTTCGGAGGTATCCTTCTACTGAATGCAGCTCTGCATGCTATCAAGTTCGTTGTTCATATCTCAAAACATTTGTAATGAAACTATTGCAGGGTTTTCAAACGTATTAGGGCCTCCATATAATAATAGTCGGCATAGACGATGCAGGCATCAATTTCTGACTCTGCAGGGAGATTGCCCGTGGAGTGCATCAGGAAGGATACATTGCTGTTGCGGCTCTGGTAGATATCTGTGCTGAGGTCGCGCAACATTGAAATAGCTGCTTCACGGTAGTATTGACCTTTCTCCTTGTCGACATATTGGCAGAGTTCGAGCAAGGCGGAGGCTGTGACGCAGGCCGCAGAAGCATCTTTTGGCGCATCACTGCGAGGGTCGTCCATATCCCATCGTGGAACCCAGTCGTTGCTTGTCTGGTTGAGGCGTTTCAAGTAGATGTCAGCAACTTTTTGGGCGAAAACGAGAAATCGGGTATCGCGGGTGTAACGATAAACCATCGTGTATCCATAGATGGCCCATGCCTGGCCTCGACTCCACATTGATTGGTCACTGTAGCCTTGGTGCGTAACACCCTTGATGAACTGTCCCGTGAGGGTGTCATAGACCGCCACATGATAGCAGCTGCCATCCTCGCGGAAATGGTTCTTCATCGTCGTTTCGGCATGACGTGTGGCCAACTCCTTTAATTGTTGTCCACCGCCATTCTCCGCCGCCCAATAGAGCAGCTCCAGATTCATTATATTGTCGATGATGGTGTTGTGCCCTCCGTAGTCCTTCACATGTCGGGGCCAACTGAGCATAGTCCCTACCTTGTCATTGAACAGGGTTACCAACGAGTCGGCGGCTTCAAGCGCGAGTTGCCTGTAGCGCTGGTCGTGGGTTTGTTCATATCCCTGCAGCAACGAGTTGATGGTGATAAATCCAAGATCGTGGTCGAACACAGGTTGGCTGATGATGGGTGTGATGGCATCGGTGTAGCCAGCAGCTGCTTTCATCACCGCTTCGCTGCGGTTGTAGCTGTATGTCATCCAAAGAATGCCAGGCCAGAAACCAGAGCACCACTCTTCGGCCCTGGCCTTGCGGAGATGCCAAGTCTGCCCGTCCGCCAGAATGCTTCTTGGCATCATCGTGAAGTCGTAGGGTCTGAGGGCTTCCAATGCACGGTCCACCTGGCTGCTGCAATAGGACAGTTGCTGGTTGGCGTGAAACTGCGCGATTTCCTTGGTGAACACCACACCGCTGACATGGTTGCCCACATACATCGGCACGTAATCGGCAGTGGCATACCATTTGGGCTTGTCCGGCATGTCGTCATAGATGGGGCGCCCATTGATTTTCAGTCCTTCGAAGGTCACATTGCGCACACCATGCTCCTCGTCGTAACCATTGACAATCGAGAGGTTGGGCCTTTCACCATAATATCTTACATTTCTGAACGTCACATTCTCCACCCCTCGTCCTGGAGCAGTGCAGTACTTCTGGTTGTAGCCCACCTTCACCTGCGTGATGCAGCCATCCTCTATCTGCTCGATGCGGATGTTGTCAAAGAGCACGTCGCGCACCAAGTTGCCGTCGCCGCAATTGATGGCCAAGCACCCCTGGTAGTCCACCTGCGGCTCGGCTTGTCCCAGGATGTCGATGTTCTCATAGACCAATTTTTCAATGGTGTCGCCCACTTCAGGATTGCCGTGTATCCCGATGAAGACGGGGTGAGCCACATCGGCCCAAAGGATGGAGTTTCGCATCCGCACATTGCGTGTGGAGCCAGAGAAGCCCTTTCGGGTGGCATAGGCGGTTGTGCAGTCATCACTGTTTCGGCAAAAGACACGGTCGTAAAGGACATTCGAGGACGCAAAAACATTCAGCCCGTCGCCCCAACTTGGATGAGAGATGCTGCGTATGTCATGCAGCGTCACGTCGGAGCTCCCCCCCACGGGGCAAGTGTTGAGCACCATCCCATCTATCAGCACGTTTTTCGAGCGATGCACATGGCAGCCCTCATAGCCTCGTGACGGACGGGCAATGCCACGCCCTAAAATACTTACGTTCTCAGCATCATTGATGGCGAAGGTGCTGGTGAAGTATGCCCCTCCTGCTAAATATACTGTAGTGTTGGATTCGACGAATATCGTATCCTGCTGATTGTAGAATCCAGGGGCATAGTACTTGAACACCCGTCCGTTCAGTTTGGCCTCATGTTCCGCCTCTTCCTTGCTCATCGGTGGCTTCGAGGTGAACACCAAAAGGTTGTTGGTGATATCACCATCAAATTCCACGCTGACATTCTCGGGTTGGAAGAGCAGAAATTGCATTGTCGTATCATTCTGTATCTTTGCTATTGTCCCCCGGTAGTCGGGACGGATGCATGCCGATTTAAACTTCCGGTTCTTGCTAATGACCTTCACGAACACATCCCCCGTGAAGTCGAACATGCAGTAGGAAATTTCGCTGACCGGGTGCTTGCCTCCACCCACAGATGCATTTACTTTCGCCATATAGGTGTCTATTTTCGTCCATTCCTTGCTGCCACGCGGTTGGACATAGACATCGTAGTCGTGCTTCAAAGGGGCGCCATCGGGAGCAGGATAGGTGAACACCTGATGCAGTTTCTCCCCCTCCTTCACATGGGGTGCCTGCATCTCGCGACTTTCGCCTTTCTTTTCAGCCTTTGCTTGCAAGGCAAGCACTTTTTCGGTGTATGGCATCGTCAACCCTTTCTTTTTCACATAGTGGTTGTATGGTTTTTGGTAGATGTCCCACAGTTTGCCACGCCCCATCGCACCAGGTTCTGTCCATTCACAGTATAGACCCGTCAGGTCTTTCCACGTCTCGAAAGGCACATCGTAGCCCAAGTTGTAGCGAGCGACATATTCAAAGCCCTTCATCAACCGGTTGTCGAGCGCACCCCACAGGTCATCGCCTTGTTCCCATGCCATCTCGCAGATGTCCGCCATCGCTTCCAAGCCCAACTGTACATGCCCTTGGTCACGTCCTGTCTCCTGGCACTGTCCAGTCTGGCTGACGTAAAATGGGAGTGAGCCATTGTCGTAGCCATTCAGATAGTAGTCGATGGCAGATTGATACATGGCCGTATCGTTCATACTGATGGCTGCTGCCATACGGAAGCGGTTCACTATGGCACCCCAATTCCCATTTGCGTAAGGACTGTTGCGCTCCCATTGTGGGCACCATGGCTCTCCTCAGCATCGACTCCCATGCATGCGTGTCGCAGTCAATGGCCAAGTGTCCCTTTTCTTTTTCCAATTTGACAACCATCATCGCCCTGCACAACCAGTAACCTTGAATCAGACACAATGGTGCATCGTGACCGTCCAGCCGCTGCAGTTTCTTGGCATAAGCATTGATAATGCACGCCGCCTTTTCGTATTCACCAGCCTTGGCGAAATCCCACGCTGCTTTCATGTCGCGCTCGCTGCCTTGTTTTGTGCCTGCATATTGTCCGTCACGAGCCACCACTTCATAAGGGCCAGACATCTTGTACTCAGTCTGTGCCATCGCTATCAGCGAAGTGTTCAGCAGGCATAGGAATGATAATAAAAACTTCATCTGACGATATATTTTTTGCCGTTTCTGATGTAGATCCCCTTTGTCGGAACGCCATTCAACCGTCGGCCCTGAAGATCATAGATGGTATTTGGATGATTAGATGTCCTTCTGAAGTCCAATGCTTCATCTTGTAGGTCTTCAATACTTGATTGAATGTCGCCTTGGTAAGTGAGAGTGACATTGTCCCAAACAAGCCAGGTGGTACCCGAGGTAGGCTCCTTGATGCCGAGGGTGAGCGAGCCGTCGGCTACGGTGACCAAGAGTGACAGCAGTCCATAGGAAGCATTGGCAGACATCTTGTTACGTTCCGCATCGAAGTTGCTGCCTTTGCAACTCTGCGTGACGACAACTTTTTCCATCTCCGTTCCTGAGGAGGCATAGAAGTATCCTGTGTTGCCACCTTCTCCGTTTGCCATTTGGCAGGTTGCACGATAACGACCATTTGGCAATCCTTCGATAGTTTGTGAGAAATTGAAGTTGGTGCTGTGCCATACCTCTACGGCGCCGTTGAACCGCTGGTTGCCCCAAGTGCCGGACATGTTCCATCCAAAGCCATTGCCTGTAAACTGGGGATTAACGACAAATGGTGTGGCATCCAAAGGCGTGTCTTCACTTGCTTTCGACAAATATTCTTGATGGAAGCGTGTTTTGCTGATGGCGAAGATTTGCAGGTGCCCGATGTCATCGCCCTTCTTGTTGCAGGCTATCTCTTCTCCATCCTTATAGCCATGGGAGGGTGTCCACAGGCCAAGCCAATTGCCAGTGTAAGTGCCATTCTCTACAGTCCAGGCTGCACCATCGTAGCTCATCAACAGTCGTGCCCAGGAGATAGGGTATGGCTGGTCGTGGGTGCGCAGATTATGAGGTGCATTCATCTCTGTCTGTAGCAGCAGCCCATCGTAATCGATGTTGCGCAGGCAGAAACCGCCATCGAAAGGCTCGAATGTGAAAACCTTTGAGAGGTCGGAGAGCGGGTCGATAGGAGTCTTGTAGAACAAGGCTTTGTTACCATTCAAAGGGGCATTGGCGAGACCAATGAGCAAATCTGCATCGTCACTAGCCAGAATGAAGTAGTGGCTTTCGGAAAGTTGTTCCAGTTCGTCGGTGGAAGTTACAAGTTTGTAGCCCTTGTATGTCGTCAGCAAGTTGTAATAAGAGTAATCCGAAGTCTTCACATGTATTTTGTAGGAGTAGCCGACACCTTGATAGGTGGCGGTCACTTGAGTCTCGTCCTGCACATTGTCGAGTGTGAGCATATCACCCTTTGAACCATCACTCCATTCGATGTCGGCTCCAGCCATGTAGGAAGGGATGACCAATCTGAGGGTGACGCTGCTTCCAGAGAGGACTTCAACCTCTGAACCCTCGGTGTCATTGATGGTCTGCATGGCAGGCACGACATTCAGTTGGAACACACTCTCGCTGACTGCACCACTCTGGTTGGCGTATTGGCAATTGTAGGTGCGGCTGCTTGTGATGGCTGGGATAGTGATGACGCTGTTTTTCTGGCCGTTGTCCCATAAGTAGTCGTTGGTCCAGCCTGTGGTGGAACCGGCATAAAGAATGACACTGGTACCCTCGAGAACGGTCTTCTCGGTGCTTCTTTCAATGATGCCATCGACGGTAATCTCGTTGGTCATCACATCAGCGGGTGCATCTCCACATACGGCGATGGCGAAAGCCTGCTGGCTCATGGTGCCATTCGCAGCTGTGAAACTAACCCGATAAACATAGCTATGGTCAGCCTTGACAGTAATCTCCCTTGAGGTCTCGCCCGTGTTCCACAACCACTGTCCAGTGTCGATCACCCCCTCAGGCAACTGCGGCTGCAGGGTGATTTCGCAGCCGTCGGCAGGAATACCCTTGGAGGGACACACATTGTAATTGTATTTCAGTCCACCCAGATTGGTCTGGTTCTTATAGGTCACGCCTTTATATACGATATTGCCAGAGAGCGGGGTGATGCCTTCTTCGGCACTGACAGCAGGTCGCCAACTGGTGAGAGTAGAGAAGCCCAGGTGGTCGAATCCACCGCTGTTCTGGCTGTAATTGCCACCACCTCCGTCAGGACAAACCTTGGCGCTGGCTGCTTCAGAATACTGCATCTTGACACCTCGCAAGCCTTCATAGTAGCCAATGAGACGGTCCCAATAAGGACGGTATTCGCCCGAGCCGCCCGTGTTTACTCCTGTCATGAGCCATCCTGCACCCATCGTGCCGCGGCAGTCGGCATAGTTGTAGTTTTTCCATGGCAGCGAACCGGCATCCATTCCTCCGAAGTTGGAAGCCGCCACAAACTCGGCGCCGGCAGCGATACGGTCGTCCATGTAGGCAAAAAGGTCGTCACCCTGGTTGAGTCCCACCTGGCAGATGTCAACGGCAAGTCCGAGAGCCATCAGCGCATGCCCTTGGTCGCGCCCGCTCTCCTGCATCTGTCCGAGATAGCCGAAAGGACCACGCTCGTCGGGTAACACCACGGGAACGAGATTGCCAATGAACTCATTGCAGCCATCGTTCAAGATGACGCTCAGATTGGAACGGTCCTTGTAGGTTCCCACATGGTCGTATTTATAGAAGCTGACACCTTGGTTGTACATGTGTACGTCATCACAGAGAATGCCAATGGACATCACACAAAGGGCATTGCACAGTCCCCAGTTGCTCCAATAGTGGCCGGGGCGCTGGCCAAGATTGGAATAGCGTGCGTTGAGCCATGTGTCATGGCGCCGACGGAGGAAATCAATGGCAGGGTTGTAGAACACACGTACTATCCACTGTTTAAACTCCTCGAAATCCTCCATGCTCCAACCGTCGTAGTCGCGCATCAGCTCTGCTGCGTTTGCCCACTCGTGACCATAGATGCCTGCCGCCAAAGAAACGTTCGTGTCACCTCCAAGGCCTTTGCATTCCCGGGCCCACTGCATCATTATCCGCACCGCTGCATCGGCATTGGCCCTCGTCCCTCCAATCTTCCAGCGTAGCGCGTTCTGGAAAGCCATGGCAGCCCCACGTGCGCAGTTCATGTAGTTCTGCCCACCGCTGCCACCTCGAACGACAGTCTCCGTGGGCCATGTGGCTATGCCCGAGCTGCTGTACTCGTTGGCACAGAGGATTTCCCAAGCCCGCTTGATTCGTGTGTCACCGCTGGCCAGCAATTGCTTGGCACGGTCTATGTCCTGTTGTGACACAATTCCACCAGGATGCACGAAACCATGGTCGGCAGTTGCTTCAAATACTTTCTTGGCAGTATAGTTGACGGTTGATTTGGCTTGGGCGAGCAGTTGGGTGAGTGTCGTGACATATTCGTTGATGAGCGTCTGCGATGCGCGGCGGGCTTTCAGCTCCATCTGGCAGATGTGTATCTCGTCCTTCAGCTCAGCCACGGCATTAGGGGCATATTTTTCGCCAGCAGAAGCAGTGAACGCAAGACACTCCTCGACCTTGGCCTCGAGCGACGTGAAATCACCTGGCGTGCCATATTTGTATTCTTCTTCCAAAAGCAAAGCTTCGGCGGCTAGTTTGGACACGGCATCATCGCTGACACAAGCATCGTAAATCCTAAAATCAGCCACCTGGGTCTGCTTCAAGTAGTTGTCACCAGAGAACGGCGGACGGCCTATCCAGTTGTATGATGGCACAGCTGTGAAAGTGGTGCTGAGCACAGGCATCTGCGTATTGGTCTGCACACGCTTTCCATCGATGAACAATTCTCCTCGCTGACCCTTCTGGCGATAGAGCACATGCACCCATCTGCCTTTGGGCGAGGCGCTGCCTATCTCCATTCCGGTTTCATGGTTGTACCCACCTGTCGAGGTGGCCATCCGCTGTGCGTTCAGGCGGTAAGCTGTATATGGCGATGCATCGGCAGTGTTGGCAGCCGACTGTGAAAAGCACCAGAGGAAAAAGCCCTGGCCGGAGAGAGATGCGGACGCATCCACGCGGTAGCACACAGAAACAGTGAAGTCCAGCAACTCCTTGACAATGGCTCCAGCATCACGTGTCATGTCCATATAGCCCGTGGCATTGCCCAATTCCAGTACGTGATAACGTCCCATCTCCATGACTTTGGCAACACCTTTCAGACTGGCAGTCACACCAGAAACATCATCCTTCACGCTTGTTCCTGATACATTCGAGAAGTCGAAATGCATCTTCAGATTCTCCGATGGCAGATTATCGCTCTGTGCCGAGCGTACGTCCGCAGGACATGCTGTCATTCCAACAAGGAGTAACAATGCCAATAACTTTTCTTTCATAATCAGTGCTTCATTTAAGTAGGTATTCATTTTTTAACGATGATGCAAAAATAGACATTCTTTTCACATATGCCCCATTCCTTTCGTCTAAAGATATGCGCTTCGTTCGTCCAATTGTCCACATAGACAATCCGAACATATATTTTAGACAAAAAAGGCAGTTATATCAAACATTTTTCTTATATTTGCCGATGAAGACTAACGATAACAGATGCGACGAAAGCTTTCAGTCATTATATGGTGCCTGTTTGCCTGCATTAATTACATGAGCGGACAGCGACATTGGACGGTGGCCGACGGGCTTCCGACGGGAGAGGTGCAGCAGATAGTGGAGCTGCCCAACGGACAGATGCTTGTCAACTGCGAAGGAGTGTTCTGCCTTTCCAACGGGAGGTCATTCGACGTGGTGCCTTGCGACCAAAGTAGAGCATACCAATTGCCCCGATACACAAATCGGTATGGACTGTTGTGGGAGGGAGACTCCCTGCTGTGGCTGCACGACTTCTACAGGATTTTTTGCTTCGATGCACACCAACGCATGTTTGTGAACGATGCCGGAAACAGGCTGAACGACAAACTGCAAAAGGACATCCTTTCCGACAAGGCAAGCACCCCGCAGCCAACCCTGTCACAAAGGAGCATCATCGACTCTCTCCATGTTGGCGACATAACCCTCGCTATAAACGACCGGCAAGGGGGATTATGGATTGGAACCCGCTCCAGCGGCATCTATTATCAGCCTCCTCATAGGGCAAAGCCTGAAATCCATACGGGTGATGACCCGCTGATTGGCATGGCACGCAGTGCAAGCCTGCGAAGTGGACAAACTACTTTTGTACTAGAACTGCCTGACGGACGACAGTTGCGTTGTGACAGTCTTTGCCGATTGGGTTACTACCTGCCAGAACAGCAAACCACAATTTCTCTCAACGACAAACTACCCACCTTAAACCAATACCGCCATATGGTGGGAGCATGCCCATTGGACGCAGATTGGGTGGCTGTATATACGCAGAACGGGATATTCATGCTCAACACGAAAACAGACACTCTGGCCTCTTTCCCTCATGCCAAAGACATAGAACGATACAGCAGCAAATACAACTGCATGCTGAAAGACAAAGATGGGATGCTGTGGATCGGAACTCAGAATGGACTTTTCGTCGTCAATCCGTCAAAATCAACCATCACTCGTGTTAGCGGAATGTCCAATGACTGTGTACGCAGCTTGGTCTTGGATGACAAAGGACATGTGTGGGCAGGCACTTCTTATGGAGTTTCACGCGTCACACCAACTGTTGTCAATTTAGGAACAGACGATGGCATACCTGCAATATCAATGATGGACAGGGCCGCATGCCTGACTGACGAAGGGCGTCTGGTATTCGCTGTAGGGGGTGGAATGGCAGTTGCCTTCAAGCCTGACGAATTAATAGGCAGCGAGAAGCCGTTGGCTGTGGTACTCACACGCATTGAAATCAATGGGGAAAATGTCCAAAAGCTGCCTAAATCACTCACCCATACCCAAAATTACCTCACGTTCCATTTTTCCACGCTCAACTATGCCAACCCGTCCCATGACCGTTACCGCTACCGCTTGGTAGGACTGGAGCATGAATGGAACACTTGCAACGACGGAAGCGGACAATGCATTGCCAGCTACAAGGCGCTGCCACCAGGCAACTACTCCTTCGAGGTGCAGGCTGCCACGGCATCCGGAGAATGGGGGCCTGTGACAAAGTTGGCATTCGTCATCAGCCACCCTTGGTGGCTCACATGGTGGGCAAAAATGCTATACTGCTGTCTGGTGTTGGCTATTGCAGGAAGGCTCATTGCGTTATACCTGAAGAAAAAGAAGGCCAAGATGGAGCATGAGAACGACCAACGTGTGAACCGCCTGTTCGAACTACGCGAGGAAGCCCGCCATCAGTTTGCAGAGTCTGCCAACATCGCCCCAGACAAAATCACCATCAACGCTGAAGAAGAAAAGATGGTATCAAAAATGTTGAAAGCCATAGAGGCTCATATTGACGACGAGCAATACAACGCAGACCAGCTGGCACGAGACATTGCCATGAGCCGCGCCTCACTTTACAAGAAGATGCAAACAATCCTGGGCATCACACCTACAGACTTCATACGCAACGTCCGTCTGAAGCGAGCCGCCCAATTGCTGGCCGACACCCAACTCTCCATCAATGAGATTGCCAGCCGTGTCGGTTTCGTCACAGCCCGCAACTTCTCTTCCCAATTCAAAAAGATGTTCGGGGTCACTCCTTCAGAGTACCGGGACCCCCCAAAGAATCTTGAATAAACAGATAAACTCCACCTTTTTCAAATACCATCCTCAAGTCGTCTTGTGGATGACCTCGCCATTGCAGATGTTGCAATCACCGATCTTTCACTTTTGTCTGTCGTTGTCTGGAGAATTTGTTGTTATTGATGATTTTGTATTCGTCGAGTGGCCTATACCCCCGTTCTGACATCAGTTCGTCCCAATTACTGGGGAGTTCGATTTTGACGGTTGAATAACCTCCACCCAGCATGGTCTGCACCTTGTTGCGCGCCGCATCGCCAGTAATGAGAAACTGTGTCATGCCCTTCTGCATGGTTTTTGACGAGTTGATAAGTGCTCCCACTCCAGTAATGAGAAACTGTGTCATGCCCTTCTGCATGGTGGGAATGGTCTCGATGGTGGCACAAAGCGACTCGCAGACATAGGAGGGGCTGCGATGTTGATTACATCGTGGAGGGTACCCCTTTTAGCCTTCACTTTGATGATAGCTGAACCGACGCACGAACAAGAGCAGAGTCAAACTTGTTTGAACTATGCCGCGTGAGAAGGAGGAAGACGAAGTTAAAGCAAGACCGAGAAGAAATATGAGCAAAATCATCTGAATCTATGATTTTATCGAAATTTAGTTGATTTTGCTCGCATCTTTTTATTGCCGTATTGAAATATTGTTGTATATTTGCAGCGTAAATATCAGATAATTGAAGATAACAATGAATATTTTCAAGTAAATGTCAATATAATGATATATAAATAACAAAGATATGGCCGACTTATATGAATACTCCACACCAGAACTTGTACGATTGCTTGGCAGTCGGTTCAAGGAATACCGTATGCGATGCAACCTAACACAACGGGAGGTGGCTGAGCAGTCAGGTATTGGACTGACCACCATCCACAAGTTTGAAAACGGGACTGCGGGCAACCTCTCACTGTCCACTTTCATCCTGCTCCTGAAAGTCGTGGGGCAGATCAATGCGTTGGACGATTTGCTGCCGGAACTTCCCGAATCGCCCTACCTCGTCCGCAAGGATGACAGGAAGGCACAAAGGATACGACACTCCAAATAATTTCCTGACATGATAAAGACACTGAGAGTAATTCTATGGGACGAGGAGATAGGAAGGCTTGCTTGGGATGAGCGGCGCAGACTGTCGTACTTCACTTACAATCCGGAGTTTGTCAAGAAGGGACTGAATGTATCCCCTCTTGTCGCTCCTGTGGACGGTGTCAGGGCAATGGCACCAGTATGGGGTGAGGATACCAAGATATATCAGAGGCTTCCTGCGTTTGTCGCAGACTCCCTGCCTGATGCATGGGGTAACCAACTCTTTGACCTGTGGCGACAACAGAACCATCTGGCCAATGCCGATATCACTCCACTTGACAAGTTGTCGTTCATCGGACGTCGCGGCATGGGAGCCTTGGAGTTCCTTCCCGAGATGACCAGGGAACGTAGGGCTGGAAAGGTTGATGTGAAATCATTGGCAGACTTGGCAAAACGTATCTTTGCCGAAAGGGAGCACGCACGTATCCTGCCCGAGGAATCCATCACCATGCAGTCGTTGCTGACTGTCGGCACATCAGCCGGTGGCCGTCAGCCAAAGGCCATCATAGCCATCAACAAGGAGACAGGACAAATCAGGAGTGGACAGATTGCCGGATTGGAGGGTTATGACTACTATCTGTTGAAGTTCGGCAACTCCAAATACAGTTCCGCCGAGTTGGAGATGACCTACTATGAGCTGGCGACAGCTGCGGGAATCAACATGATGCCCTCGGAACTCTATCCGGTTGAAGGCAACAATCATTTCATGACCAAACGCTTTGACCGTGACGGAAAGAAGAAGCTGCACACGCAGACGCTGGCCGCCATGTATCCTGACGCCGACAGTTATGAGCAGTTGATAGCGGTTTGCCGCAAGCTCCATCTCCCCGAGGCAGACTGCCAGGAGGTGTTCCGAAGAATGGTGTTCAACATTCTTGCCAACAACACTGATGACCACAACAAGAACTTTTCCTTCATCATGCAGAAGGATGGCACCTGGCGGCTTTCACCTGCCTACGACATCACCTACATCATCGATAGCGGGGGCTATCTGCCCAACGTGGACCACTGCCTATACATCAGGGCAAAGTTGCGTGGTATTACTCGCGATGATGTAATAGAGTTTGCCCGTGACAACGGCATCCGAAGGCCTGATGCCATCATCAGGGATGTTGTAAGGTCATTGAGGAATTTCCGTGCGGCAGCCACTAAATATGGAGTATCCGAACAGTGGATAGGCAGAGTGGAGACCACAATTACCAGCCATTTGAAAGCATGGGACCTATTGGAGGAAGGAACCCAATCATCTGCCATGCAAATAGGAGGACATACTGTTACAGATTTTCACATCGAACTCCAGTACAAAGGCAATTACCTTCTAGTTGCTACAATAGACGGAAGAAACATGAAGTACATCATCCGCAAGGGGACACAAGAGTATGATGCCATTGCAATGACAGGTCTGGCAAGCATGACAGAAGAAAAAAAGAAGGAACTCATCAGCCTCTATCTTCTTCCAAAAATTGATGGTGATAAGTAGTGGTAGATTCGAATGATAATAAGAAAACTGTTTTATCTGGCCACAAACATCACAGTCTTACTCAAACATCAATCATCCTGACGTGGCTGAACCAATTGCAAAAATACCCCAATCTGCTGGCAGACATTTGCGAATCCGTTCTGGCCACTTTGTAATTATGAAAGGATGCAGGTCTCTAAGCCTGTAAATCATCAGTCAAGCATCTTCGCTCCATTCGTCGGTTGTATCACCTTACAAAGGTTGACTACATCCTCTTCAAATCTATCTTTATTGATCGCCTTTGATTTGGTGACCGACCGACAATTGTAGATGGTCTGGTTGGAGAGGAACAGAAGCCCCGATATGTCTGAAGTATTTTTTACTCCTAATCGAATCAAGGCAAATGTGCGCAGTTCTGTGGTCAGCGTATGAGGCGATTTCTGCTTGACACGCTCGTCTTCCTTTAGCAAAGCGTTGAACTCTTCCACAAATGTGGGATATAGTTCCAAAAATGCCTTGTCGAAACGATGGAGAAATGTGTTGGCGTCTTCCTCGGAAATGCGTGTTGACGAAATGTTCTGCAATAAATCCTGTACTTGATTGGCCTTAATCTTACGTTTGACCAATGTCTGGTATTTGCCCATCTTGTCGATGTATTTGGCACACAAGTCAATAAAAATAGAGGCAAGGCTCTCACGACGCTTGTTGGTGTCCAGCAATTTTAGATTCAATCCTTTCAATTGCTCATTCAAACAGACTTGATGCTGGTTGCTCTCAGCCAGTTGTTCGTTGAGATATGATAATTGGAGGTTGCTTTCTGCCAATTCCTGTCTTCGCAAAGCCAGTTTCCTATTTTGTAGATAGATGAAATATGCGGTAAATAGCAAGCCTAAAAGCAATAGGGATATGATGATGACAGAGTTTCTCAGATTGTGGTTTTTCGTCTCCATGCGTGCCTGATAGGCATTCATGATTTGAGGAAGGTTTCTGGATATTTCCAGAATCCGCAAGCGGTTATTGTAAAATTTGGCATCCTCCATGGAGATACTTATGTATCGCTCCGCACGTTCCAAATAGTCTTCACCTTTCTCAAACAATTTCACGGCCAATGTCTGCAAGGCAAGGTTCTCCATCGTACAGGATTGCAGATCACTCAGAGCAGCCCTGATTAGGTATTCCTCATATTTTTCCTCATCCCCACTCATCCTATAATTGCCAGCCAAGGCAAATGATGCCATGGCATAAATGCGCGAGTCCTTGTTTGTGGTATTTATAATGTTTAGATAATACTCCCTCGCTTTCTTGCGGTCGGGCTCTACATATACATTCTGCTCACCTTGATAGAATTTATGCAAAGGGTCTTTATCATCGGCATACTGCATGGCTTGTTTCAAATAATCGTTGGCTTTCTGCCGATATAATGGTGAGAATACAGGGTCACTGCTGTAATCACTCCAATAGGAATAAACAGAAAAATAGGTGTAATAATACTTGAATAGAAGTCTCTGTTCTATCTTGGATTCTTGCATGCTGCCCAGTTGGTCAACCGCTTCGCTGTACAGCCCGCCAAGAGTGAGAATCTCAGCCATGTGTATCGTGAACAGCGTAGTGAAATAGTCGTTATTCTGTTTCTTGGCCATGGTCAGCCCCTTCTTTGCATATACCATGGCTGAGTCAAGCTTAAATACATGGTATTCATCATAGAGTGCGTCTAAAGTTTTGAGGACAATGTCATGGTCGTGTTCTGAGTTGATACTCTTTTTTAGATATGCAATCCGATCCTCTTTAGCCTTGATATATCCCTCTCTTTGCTCTAAGGTTGAGTCAAGTTCATTCAACAACTGGATATTGTCAGCGAATGATTCCACTGATACGACAACAAACACGAAGAAAACCCAAAATCTATTCATAGCACATAATTTGATGCAAAGATAGTAAAAATAATCAGCAACGGCAAACTTTACTATTCTATTTTCCCAATTTATTGTAATCTACAGAATATCAATAAAATATACGTATTCGTGATTTTACGTTTTTTACTATTCCTTTACTACGATGTTCAAGTCACCATATTATAGTTTACATTTGCAACAGATTTTCATTCATTACCCAAAACCAATAAATGTATGATTAAACAATCTATCAAAAAAAACTTAATGCTAAGCATGCTGATGCTGCTGATGCCGTTGAGCCTTTTTGCACAAGAAATCAAAGTGCAGGGTGTCGTGAAAGACCCAACAGGAGAAACAGTCATCGGTGCAACAGTCATGCAAAAGGGAACTAACAATGGAGCCGTTACAGATGTAGATGGCAATTTTACTTTAACCGTTCCCTCGAACGCTACGCTTACCATTTCTTATATTGGCTATGCCACCCAGGAAATAGCCGTGAATGGGAAGACAGAATTCTCTATCGTAATGGAAGATGACAGCCAAGCCCTCAACGAAGTGGTTGTCGTGGGTTATGGTACCATGGACAAGAAGGAACTTACATCGGCCATAGCCCATGTGGGCGAGAAGGACTTCCTTACTGTCAGTTCACTTGATCCATCCATGATGATACAAGGCAAAGTGGCCGGTGTATCCATCACCAATACGGGCAGTGGAGACCCCAACAACCAGGCAAGCATCCAGATTCGTGGTGTGTCGTCACGTTCTGCAGGTCTCGGACCGCTCATTGTCATCGATGGTGTGCCTGGTGGCAATCTGACCAACATCAACCCCAATGACATTGCTTCGTTCGATGTTCTCAAAGACGGAGCCGCTTCAGCCATCTATGGCACACGGGGTTCCAACGGTGTCATCGTCGTGACTACCAAGAAAGGCAGCAAGGACGGACAGACCCACACCTCATACTCAGGTCAACTATCTTGGGACTTCATCAACAAGGAACTAAAAATGATGGATGCCCAACAATATCGCGATGTCAGGTTAGGTTGGGGCGATACTGGCGTAGATCTTGGTGGCAACATCAATTGGCTTGATGAGACCACCCGCACAGGTGCCACCATGCAGCATACACTGACGCTCAGTGGAGGAAATGCCAAGAGCAACTACCGTGTGAGTGCCGACTATCGCAAGGCTCACGGCATCGACCTGCGCTCGAACCGCGAGGAATACGGTGCTCGTGCCTCTGTCATGCATACAACTAAGAATGGTCTCTTCACCATCACCGCCAATATCGCCCCACGTGTCATTTCTCGCGACAATGCCGACTGGAGTGTATTCAAAGACGCCATAGAAGCCAATCCCACCACACCG
The DNA here is from genome assembly GCA_902786665.1 of uncultured Prevotellaceae bacterium. Classification (GTDB taxonomy): domain Bacteria; phylum Bacteroidota; class Bacteroidia; order Bacteroidales; family Bacteroidaceae; genus Prevotella. The sequence goes on from CADADN010000069.1 coordinate 28,016, forward strand.
TTGATGGATCCTGAGAATCCTGTCAGATACTACAACTTCATGGGGCAAGTGGTGGGTTCAAATCCTGTGGAGCGCCAGAAATTGGAAAAAGACCATGCAGATACCAAGTTGCTCGACTGGGACGGAACGGTTAAACTCAATATCTTGCCACTTTTCGGCAATGGAGAGATGGAAAATCAGAACCTCACCACACAGGTGATGTTTGCCGACCACCAGTATAGCAACGACAACAGTTGGTTCCGGCCATCTACAAGTACGATTGCCATCAACAACGGACGTGACGGCGAAGCCAGTCGTTCCTATGGCAAAGAGAGCCAGTATGTGGTGGAGTGGCTCACCAACTACATGGGTAGTTTCGGACATCACAACATCAAGGGTATGGCAGGCTATTCTTATCAGTATTCCCGCTACTCAGGATTCAACACTGAGAACAAAGACTTCCCTAACGATGGTCTTGGCGCCGACAACATGGGTTCGGGTGAGTATGCCAAGGAGGAAGGCGAGGTGCTTATGGGCAGTTACAAGAACGACGCCAAACTCATCGCATTCTTCGGCCGTGTGAGCTACGACTATGACGGTCGATACCTGCTGACCGCATCGCTGCGCCACGAAGGTTCTTCAAAATTCGGTGCCGACAACAAATGGGGTAATTTCCCTGCCGTGTCGGCTGGATGGCGTATTTCTTCTGAGAAATTCATGAAAGGCATCAACTGGATTAACGACTTGAAACTACGAGCCGACTATGGTGTCACCGGCAATCAAGACTTCGGCAGTTACCTTTCACTGAATACGATGACTGGTTTTGGTTATTACTTCTACAACGGCCGGTATTTCCAGGTATGGGGGCCTTCAAAGAATGTGAACCCTGACCTGAAATGGGAGAAAGGCAAGAACTGGAACATTGGACTTGATTTCTCGCTGTTCAACAACCGTGTTTACGGCTCCATCAACTATTTCAGCCGCCGTCAGCAAGACCTACTCGGCAATTACAAGGTGTCTGTCCCTCCATATCTCTTCGACGAAACCTTTGTCAATGTGGGAACGATGAAGAACACCGGTTTTGAGTTCGACCTGAATTTCAATGTCATCAATACGAAAACTTTCGGATATGATTTCAACATTGTCGGAACGACGATGCGCAACGAGTTTGTAGATTTCAGCAATTCCGAATACGTGGGACAAGACTTTTACGACGTGAGCGGAACAGAAGACCCTTATCCATTCTACAACCTGCAGCGCATCCAGAAAGGTGAGTCGCTCGGCAACTTCTACATGTGGGAATACGCCGGACACACCACCGATGGAGAATGGCTGGTTTATGACAAGGAAGGTGACATCATCAGGGCCTCACAGGCAGGTGATGAAGACCGGCGTGTGGTGGGCAACGGCATGCCGAAGTTCACCCTCTCATCAAGCCATAATTTCCGTTACCGCAACTTCGACCTCTCATTGTTCTTCCGTGGCGCTTTCTTCTATGACATTTTCAACATCCACGATTTCTATTACGGAACCCGCAACTTCACGGGCAATCGCCTGCAGAAAGCCTATGCCAAGAACTTCGACATTGCATCTACTGCCAATCCCGTGGTCTGTGACTATTTCCTTGAGCGTGGAGACTATCTGAAACTTGACATGGTGACGCTCGGTTACACTTTCCAACCCAAGGACTGGCGTTTCCTCGACCGTGTGCGTGTTTATGCCACCGGGAAGAACCTTCTTACACTGACCAAGTTCAGCGGCGTCGACCCCTCTACTTATCAAGTGAACGGTCTGACACCTGGAGCACAGGGTTCCCGTACTTATTTCCCATCAACCCGACAGTTTATCGTCGGTCTGCAAGTGGACTTCTAATCGTTGATAGTTATGAGTAAACAACTGAAGACAATGAAGAAAACGAAGAAAATGAAGACAATGAAAACATACCATCATATTGCCATGGTGGCACTCTGCCTCCTGACCTTGGCCAGTTGTACCGACTTGGACGAGACACTCTACGATCAAGTGGGCACACAAAACTACTACAATACAAAGAATGATGTGGTGAGAGCCACATTCCGCCCTTTTGAGCATGCTTTCTGGAGTATTCAGAGCCGTCACGTACTCAATGAACTCACTGCCGACCAACTCATCACCCCAACCCGTGACGGTTGGTGGGACGATGGAGGCAAATGGCGGCGTCTGCATTACCATGACTGGAACGTGGAAGACGGCGGCGATGCCCAAACCGAATGGAATGGCTGCTTCCAAGGCATCATGCAATGCAACTATGTCATTGAGGATTTGCAAAGCCTCGCAGCATCGAGTTTTGGTTTCACTGATGCCGAGTTTGACAATCTGAAAGCACAATGCAGGGTGCTGCGGTCATGGTTCTACCTTCGTCTGCTAGATGAATTCCGCAATGTACCCCTTGCAGTCAGTTACAGCGATGTGTCGAAAAACACAGAAACGCAAGTGGCTCCGACTACCATTTTTGAATTCATCGAAAGTGAGTTGAAAGAGTGCATTCCGCTGCTTACCGAAAAAGCAGAACTTGGAAGCAATGCCCCATTGCAAGGCCAGTGGACCAAGGCTGGTGCCGCTGCCCTGCTCGTGCGCCTCTACCTGAATGCCAATGTCTATATCGGAAAGGAAAAATACAATGACTGTGAGCAGGTGGCACAAGACATCATCGACGGCAAGTACGGCAAGTACCAAGTGGCATCACGCTGGGATGCCGCCTTCGACTGGAACAATGATGAGTGCGACGAGGTGATTTTCGGATTTCCCGGTGCCCCAGGCTATAGTTACTGGCACTATCAAGGTGACACCTATTGGTGGACTACACCTGCACGTGCCCGCTATTATTTCGGTGACTCCAAGTGCAAGGCCGGCGACCACAACACAAAGTATGCCGCCTCACCCAGTTTCGCTCCCAACGGCGACCGTTACAATTATGAATTGGGCATGCCTATTGAGCGGTTCCGCAAGTATGATGGCGACGTGCGCTTGAAACTCTACCGTAACTTGGGCAACAGCCGCCGCGAGGGAATGTTCCTCTACGGATATCTCGAATACAAAGACGAGAGTGGGGAAACGAAACGCGTACAAGCACCCGAAGTACCTTATGACCTTTATATCCGCGATGCCGTAGGCAAGTTTCAAGGACTCGCCCCAGACCGATGGCTCACTGCCACGAACAGCACGTTGCGTGACGGCGACCATAATTCAGGATGGCATTTCGCCAAGTATCCTTTCTACAGCGACGAGGATGCCCATCAGATGGAGAGTGACTACACGGAAATCCGTTTGCCAGAAATCATCTACTCGCTGGCAGAGTGCAAACTGCGGTCGGGCAAGAAAGCCGAAGCCGGAAGGTTGCTCAATATGGTGCGTCGACGTAACTACGCTGATGTTGACCTTTCCACCGTGCTCTATGCTCCCGAAGGCAATGCCAACCTCGACATGCAGGAGATGCTCGACGAATGGGGCCGAGAGTTTTTCGCCGAGAGTCGCCGCCGAGTGGACCTGATACGTTTCGGTAAGTATAACAGCGGTTCATGGTGGGACAAGACACCCGATGCAGACGACCATACGAAGATTTTCCCCATCATGCGTCCTATCCTGAATGCCAATCCTTCTTTGGTGCAAAATCCTGGCTATAACAATTGACAACCATCAACCGAAAAACGAAATAATATGAAAATTAGACATATATTCCACGCTCTTGCCTGTATGATGCTGGCATTGGCACTAACGGGATGTGAGGGAGAGAAAGACCTGAACATCATAGAGGGCGAACTGCCCATCAAGACAAACTCGCTCTATATGGTGGGCGATGCCACACCTAACGGCTGGGACATCGGTAATCCCACCCCACTCTCTGCCTCTACCGACGACGCCCTCATATTCACATGGGAGGGACCTCTTTACAAAGGCGAGATGAAACTCTGTCTGACCACGGGAAGTTGGGACGCGCCTTTTATCCGCCCTATCGTGAATGGTACCGAAATCACAAAGACTGCCATCTCGAATACAAAATTCGCCATGCATGCCGGAGATCCCGATGACAAATGGCGCATTGCTGATGCAGGAAAATACAAGCTTACCTTCGACTTGCGCCATTGGACGATGTCGACAGAGTATCTTGGCGAACTTGACGCACCAGTCATTGAGCCTATTGAGGCAGAGACTCTCTTCATCGTGGGCGACGCAACGCCAAATGGATGGAATATTGACGCCCCGACACAACTTGCAAAAATGTCGCAATACGTCTTCCAATACGAAGGCAATCTCCTTGCAGGTGAATTGAAAGCATGTCTTTCGACAGGAGACTGGGGAGTGTCGTTCATCCGTCCCACATTCGGTGGCTGCAAGATTAGCAAGAATGGTGTTGAGAGTGCCGACTTCGTCTTCACCACCAATCCCGATGATAAATGGAAAGTGGAGGACGCCGGACAGTATCGCCTGACCTTCGACTTGGAGCATTGGACAATCCGGGCAGAGTATCTCGGTGAGATACCCTCATCCGACAAAGAACCCATTGAGGCGGAAGCCGTGTATATCGTAGGTGATGCCACCCCCAATGGCTGGAGCATCGACGAGCCCACCCTGCTCACCAAAGTGTCGAAATACGTCTTCCGGTATGAAGGGACACTCGTCGCAGGCGAGCTGAAGGCTTGTCTCTCGACAGGAGACTGGGGCGTTCCGTTCATCCGTCCAACCTTTGGCGGTTGCAAAATCAGTAAGAATGGCGTGGAGAATACCGACTTCGTCTTCACCACCAATCCCGATGATAAGTGGCAGGTGGTGGAAGCAGGTGAGTATCGCCTGACCTTCGACCTCGAACACTGGACCATCAGCGCAGAAGCACTTGGAGGCGGCACCACCGGGAAAGATCCTCTCGAGGCAAATGTGGTCTATATTGTGGGAGATGCCACTCCTAATGGATGGAGCATTGACTCGCCCACCCAACTCACCAAAGAATCGCAGTATGTCTATGTCTATGAAGGAACACTCACACAAGGTGAACTGAAAGCCTGCTTGCAGACAGGCAGTTGGGATGTTCCCTTCATCCGTCCCATATTCGCCAACTGCCGCATAGACGGCAATGGCGTGGAAAATCCCGACTTCGTCTTCACCGCCAATCCCGATGACAAGTGGAAGGTAGAGGAGGCTGGAGACTATCGTCTGACCTTCGATTTGGAGCATTGGACCCTCAATGCCAAGAAAATCAAATAAAAAACCATAACACAAAAAGACATGAAAAAGATGATGTTTTTGACTGTATATTTGGTGGCAGCAATGCTGAGCGCCTGCAGCGATGATATAGAAATGCGTTATCCGCCCAAGTATGTATTGCCCGAACTGCCTGTAGTGGAAGGAATCCACAAGGACACAAAGGCCCCTCTATACTGGAGTATCTATGAATATGCCTACGAACAGGAGAAAGCCGGTGTCAGCGGCAATGACATGGACTTTACCGAAGCTCAGTGGGATGAGGTAATCGATTGGGTGGCAACCAACCTGAAACCTTACGGCTACGATATGGTGTGCACTGATGGCTTCATCTCCATGCAGGCAAAAGACGCCTCTGGATATATGACCCACTATGGTTCCATGGCGTTGACGGACCTTGTGGCCAAATGCAAGGCACGTGGGCTGCGCTTGGGTGTCTATGACAATCCGCTGTGGATTCATGGTCCACTTGACACGAAAGTCGAGGGTACAGACTGCACCTTCGGACAGTTGCTCTACAATGGAAGCACAAAAGTGACGAATCCTAATGTCCAAGACCAATGGTTCAGTTGGGTTGTGAGTGAACAAAAGGGAGCACAAGAATATATTGATGGCTTCTTCCGTCACTACAAAGAGTTGGGCGTGGAATTCATCCGCATGGACTTCCTGTCATGGTACGAAGACGGAAAGGACCGTGGGGCTGGCACCGTGGGGCGAGGGTATGGACGCGAGGCCTATGCACGGGCTTTGGCCTACATCGCCCAGGCCGCCAAGAAATATGGAATCTTTACTTCGCTGGTGATGCCACATCTCTTCAACGATGCTGAGGTGGAAGCACAATATGGTAATATGGTACGTGTCGTGGCCGACACCGGTGATGGAGGTTGGCGTCATACCTCTGCCCATGACAAAGGCAAGTCGTATGCCTCATGGCCCAACTGCATGAATCAGTTCGACGGCTTCCTCTACTGGTCGCATATCAGCGGGCGCGACAAGGTGATCCTCGATGGTGATTTCCTACGGCTCAACAAATACAAGACTGACGCTGAGCGACAGACTGCAGTATCCCTGCAGCTCATGGCCGGTGGACCCGTGGCTGTAGCCGATCAGCCTTCCACCATCGGCAACAACTTGAAATTCTACACCAACAGCGAACTGCTCCAGTTGCGGCAGGATGGTTTTGTTGGCAAGCCCCTGAACGACAAACTCGGTGAAAAAGGCAACGAAATATGGTATGGCACCATGTCGAATGGCGACTATGTTGTGGGATTGTTCAACCGTAGCGACAGCGACACTTCCGTGTCGGTTGACTTTGCACAACTCGGCATCAGCGGCTCGCTAAAAGTACGCGACCTTTGGCTCCATGTGGATGAGGGCACAGCCAGCAGCCTCTCCGTCACTTTGCCAGCACATGGTTGCAAGATAGTAAAATTAAGTAAATAAGCTCCTAACAATAACAATTATGACAAAGACTATAAAAGAACAACTGATGGCGGTCTGTATGACCATTCTCCCCCTTGTTGCTTCAGCCCAGGCGGTCAGTTCTCCTAATGGCAATGTCAACTTGCAATTCTCGCTCGCTGATGGCGGGCGCCCTTCCTACCAACTTTTATATAAAGGAAAGCAAGTGGTCAACCCCAGCATGCTCGGACTGGAATTGGCTGGACAGGAAAACCTGATGGATGGTTTTCAGGTAACGGCCACCGAGACATCCACTTTCGACGAGACGTGGCAACCCGTTTGGGGTGAGACACGAGATATCCGCAATCATTATAACGAACTGTTGGTGAAAATGTCTCAACCGAAGTCCGAGAGATTGATGAACATCCGTTTCCGAGTATACGACGAGGGCATTGGCCTGAGATATGAGTTCCCCGTACAGCAAAAACTTGTTTACTTCGTCGTTAAAGAAGAACATACGCAGTTTGCCATGACTGGTGACCATATCGCTTGGTGGATTCCCGGTGATTACGACACCCAGGAATACGACTATATGGAAACCCGTCTTTCTGAAATCCGCAGCCACATGAAAGAGGCCATTACGCCCAACGCCTCTCAGACACCATTCTCTGAGACGGGTGTACAAACCTCGCTCCAGATGAAGACAAACGATGGGCTTTATATCAACATACATGAGGCTGCTCTAATTGATTATTCTTGCATGCATCTCAATCTTGATGACAAGAACATGGTTTTCGAATCATGGCTCACACCCGATGCCCAAGGCAATAAAGGGCACCTCCAGGCTCCTTGCGTATCACCCTGGCGAACCATCATGGTGAGTGATGATGCACGCGACATCCTTGCCTCCAATCTCATTCTCAATCTGAATGAACCATGTAAGATAGAAGACACCAGTTGGATCAAGCCCGTGAAATATGTCGGTGTTTGGTGGGAAATGATCAATGGAAAGCACCAATGGTCATACACCTATGACTTGCCATCCATCCAACTTGATAATCTTGACTATGCCACGACCAAGCCACATGGATTGCATGCGGCCAACAACGAAAATGTTCGTCGGTATATCGACTTTGCCGCCAAGCATGGTTTTGACCAGGTGCTGGTTGAGGGATGGAATGTCGGATGGGAAGACTGGTTTGGCATGTCAAAGGATTACGTGTTCGATTTCCAGACCCCATATCCTGACTTCGATTTAAAAGGTTTGAACGGCTACGCTCATTCCAAGAATGTGCGTCTGATGATGCACCATGAGACGTCTGCCTCCACCCGCAATTATGAACGGCATCTGGAGGCGGCCTATCAGTTGATGAACGAATATGGTTATACATCCGTGAAGAGCGGTTATGTGGGCAACATCATCCCCCGTGGAGAATACCACTATGGCCAGTGGATGAACAACCACTATCTCTACTGCATCAAGGAGGCCGCCAAGCATCATATCATGGTGAATGCCCATGAGGCAGTACGTCCTACCGGATTATGCCGTACCTGGCCGAACATGATAGGCAACGAGGCAGCAAGAGGTACGGAGTATGAGGCCACCAATGGTAGCAAACCGTTCCATACCACCATACTTCCATTCACTCGACTTCAAGGAGGTCCGATGGACTACACTCCTGGCATCTTCGAGATGGACATGAGCAAGAACAATCCCAACAATCCCAACCATGTGAACTCTACCTTGGCCCGTCAACTGGCACTTTATGTCACAATGTACAGCCCGTTGCAGATGGCTGCAGACATGATAGAAAATTATGAGAAGCATATGGATGCCTTCCAGTTCATCAAGGATGTGGCTGTGGATTGGGACGATTCCAAATACTTGGAGGCGGAACCTGGTCGCTATATTGTGGCAGCCCGAAAGGCCAAAGGCACCAACAACTGGTTCGTGGGCTGTACTGCCAGCGAGCACGGACATGTCTCGACAATCAAGTTCAATTTCCTCGATCCTGGTAAAAAATACATTGCCACGGTGTATGCTGACGCCAAGGATGCTAATTACAAAGACAATCCTCACGCCTATATTATTAAGAAAGGTGTGGTCACGGCTAAGTCTGCATTGAAACTAACGGCAGTGGCAGGTGGTGGTTTTGCAGTCAGCATCATCGAGGCCACGAAGGATGATTTAAGAGGATTGAAGAGACTGCCTGTAGTTTGCCAATAAACCATTAACATGCCAACAATATAGTTGCCAGACCTTTCATCGGTCTGGCAACTATTATATGGTCACTATGATTTTTTCTATTCATAACCATGATCTACTTTCTCACGAAATATTTCGTAGCGGATAATCAAATCTCAATCATCCTGACGTGGCTGAACCAATTGTGCAAGTGCTCTTGTTGGAACACATAGCCCAATTGGTTGCTTATGATTTTCGTGCCACCAATCTGAGTGTCGATGTTGGTGTGTGAATGACCGTATATCCAGCAGTCAATGCGGCTGCCGGCGATGAAGTCACCCAACTCGGTTGCAAAGGCGCTGTTGATGGGCGAGCCTTTGTGCTGTGGTGCCACCACCTGCAACGTAGGAAGGAAGGTGATGGGTCACAACGACAATCTTCTTCGCCGTGCTCTCTGAGAAACTTCTTTGGATGAAGTCCAGGCAGAAACGGTGCATACTATTATAGTCCTCTACCGTCAACGGATGTCCATCATACAACGTCTGATAGAAGTCGTTCAGTCCATGCGATACGGCATACTCATCCTGTGGTGGGATGTGTGACCACAGGGTGCTGAGGATGAAGTCCACATCGTCAATTCTCACTACCTGGTTCTGGTAATATCCCACATTCTCTTTGAGCATCCACGACCATTGCATCCCACGCTCCATTACGTCGTAATGACCGTAGTAGTCATGGTTGCCTGGCACAACCAACACCTGCCTGTAGTTCTCCGAGGCCCAACTCCAGAAATCCCCCAATGGCGGGACCTTGTTCTTCAGATAGAACGTGTCTCCGGCCAGCACAAGTACCTCTCCCGTGACGGGAAAGCCGCAGTGCTTGATATACCTGCTGTTCTCTGCCAACTCCATGTGCAGGTCGCTCATGTATTGTATTCTCATTGTCTTGTTTCTTGTTTTCTGATTGTCGAATTCATTTCCAGAATCAAAGCCCGCAAGGCTTCGTTGAAAGTCGGATAGAGCTGGCTTTTCTCGCTAACGGAGAGACTACGGTTCCTCAGGGCGTTGATATAACGGTAGCCTCGGTTGCCGGTGACTCTCTCCACCGCAAGGTAAGTGTCATACTTCTTCTCTATCTGGACGCGTATTTCACTGAGTGTGGCGGGTGCTGTCATATCGTCTCTCACCATATCATAAACGGCATCGTCAAGGGGAATATTGCCGTCCAACTTCAATTTGGTCTTTGGCTCCCACTCCGCGAGTCTCACAATCTCATCGTATTGCTCACGGGTAACCTCACCCTCGATTCCGCAGTCCTCTACATAGGGAAGGCTGAAGACGCCCTCGTCATCACCACTGCCCAGATAGTCGTGATAGGTGAATGGTGAGAGACGAACAGTTCCTGATTCCTCGAGGACGTGCAGAAGCGTCTCAGCGTCATGGAATACAAACGGTGCCTCTGTTTCATAGAGAGCCATGGCTATCTTCAGACCATAGGGCACGCTTGCAGAATAGCTGATGCCGAAAGTGACGAGCCATTTGCCACCCGCATAATACTGTGATGCGCCCACGTTCATCCTCGAAAGGCCAAGTTCGCCGTAATGGTCCTTGGCGAAGCGTTTGAAATCCTCTTCGCTGTCCAAGTCGTATTCTTTCAAGTTTTGGTGAAGTCCATGACTCGTGTAATACTCCACGTCGTCCTCGATGCTGACGGCTTTGGTAGCGCGGTCATAATCAGACCCCGACCAGTATATGGTATCAGCTATGCGGTAGTATTTGCAGAATCGCCGAATCGACATGGAGTCGAAAGGGGCAGGAACGCCCAATTCTCTCCAGCTCACCGGTTCCCCGGTTTTGACGGATTCATATGCCTGTTTCCGCCTCACAAATTCCTTCATCACCTGGATGCAATATTCGCGGTTCTCCACCTGCATTTTCCTCTCAGGGATGATTCTGTTGAGGTCTTTGCTTCTTATCTTTCCGGAGCGCTGGCGATAGGGAAGGTTGGCCTCAATATATTGGTGGTATGCCTCAGGGTCGCTGGCGATAGACTCCACACGCTGCCTTACCAATTCAAGCAATGGTTTCAGAAACCAAGTCATGTCGTCTGCATATTGGTGCCTTTTCAAGTTACGATTGGAGAAAATCACGTAGAGATGACAAACGTCAGAAATCTTCAGAAACGTATTCTCTTTATAGGTGGAGGTCGAGAGGAAGAACCATTCTTTCCCGTATGGGTATTCCTCATCCAATGCCTCCTGATACGCAGACAAGCCTTCCAGTCCATCGTAGCCCCAATGATTCCCGTTGAAGGTTCTCCACTCCTCTGCAGTTCCACGGGGAATCTCCAACCAGATTTTCCGGGCTTCATCATCATCTATCGGTTCAAACACCGAGAGCGCTTTCTTTATCTCAAGCATCAGTTCTCTTGACTCTCCATCCACATAGACCTCGTCGTGAAATCCCGAATGAAGAACTTTATGAAATATGGGTTGTGTGATTCTGAAACTCATAATGATTGTCTTTTTAATATTCATTCTTTGATTGTTCCATTTGCTTTTGGATTTTCGTTCTCACCTGCTCATACGAGACAGGTGTGAAAACATTGTTGTCCACTCCCACGTCATACTGGGTGGGATAAAGATACTGGAGTCTTCCAGCGTCTATTCCCGTGTTGCTCTTTCTGGTGTGGACATGGCCGAAAAGCTGCCATACGTCCTTGTAACCGCCTTCGAAGCATAGGAAAGGATAGTGACACAGGTAGATCTTCCGCTTGCCTATCTCTATTCGCATCTGCATGGCCACATGCTCGAACCGTCCGAGGAATCCCTGTCGGATGTTCTTCAGGTCGTGGTTGCCAAGGATGAGATAGATTTTGCCGTTCAGCCGGTCAAGAAACTTTGTCCACTCAGCCGCACCTCCCAGACAGAAGTCGCCGAGGTGGAATACGGTGTCATCCATTCCTATTGTAGCATTCCAATTGGCGACCATCGTTTCATTCATCTCGTCCACATTCCTGAACGGACGGTTGCAAAACCTGATGATGTTCGCATGGTTAAAATGCGTGTCGGATGTGAAGAACGTATGTTCTGCGTCAAATTTGAAATTCATTTTTCTCTTTCTTTTTTATGACTCTCCCCATGCTCCATTTGAAGCACGGAGAGAGCCTGTTGATTATTATTCATCGAGTATGTAGGCCTGGCCCATATAGACCTTCTTCACCAGAGCGGTGGCCATCTTGTTCAGTTCCTTGTTGAGCAGTTTCTGCTCGCTCTTCTCAAGGCAGCCATACTCACCGCCATGCTCTTTCAGGAAGTCTTCGAGCACGTCCTTGGAGAACAGGCCCATGATCTTGCCGAAGTCCTTGGGCACATGCACCTCACCGATGTGGCTGACCACGTTGGCCAGACGCTGCTCGGTGACGTAGGCTTCTACTTCGATGACAAGAGCCTTCAGATCCTCGCTGTAGGGAACAGGTTCGGCAAACAGTTTGTTGCGTTTCTTTACGCTCTTCTTTTCAGCAAACCTTTCGTTCTTGCTTTTGATGAGCACCCTGCTGCCGTTCCTGAGATACATTGGCACGACAGGCCTGATGACGATGCCCTCGCAGATGTTGTCCTCGATGGTTGGCAGACCAAGCCATTCGGCTATCTTGCTTGGGAAAGCGTTGGGATGCTTCAGACATTCGGAGAGCGTGCCCTTGAACAGCGTCATGGCATAGAAGAACCCGTGTTTCTCGAAGAGTTCGTTCGCCTCATCCACAGGCAGGTATCTGTTGCTCTCGTCACCGACAAGATAGATATCGAAGCCATAGAACTCATGCTCTGGAGTATAGCACACGCCCTTCTGGATGACGGTCACCTTGCGGTTGGGCTGCACGTCCTTGTGAGGGTAGGTGCCGCCGAACATCTCACCAAAGATATTGACGCTCCTCGTACCGGCATACCTGCCCATCACGTCCTTAGTGAGAGCGACAACCCTGTCTCGGTATCTCTCGAGCAGTTCGGGATAGTCGTAGAACTTCTCGTCAGCCTCCAGCAAGGACGTACGCTTGGCAAACCTCACGCTCTCTCCGTCACAGAGAAAACTCGTGTTGGCGCCATGCACTTTTTCCTGCACCACATATTCCAGGTCGGCGGGCATCTCTGCCACGACCTTCTCCATGAACTCCCTGCTGAAGGAGTTCTCGATGGAGTTGTACTTCTTGAATTCTAACATTTTTTCCTCGTTTTGTGCGCATCGCTGCGCGGGTTAATGACTAATTGTTGGTTGTGCCTTAGGCCGAGCGGTGAGGAGAAGTAAGGCTGGTGGTAAGTCAGCGTTTTTCATCGTTTGTGATCGGCACAAAAAAGAAGTGGTTGGAAAGCATTGCGACTCTCCAACCACTTTTATTCTCGTGTGTAATCAGCTTCAATTCGACAGATGGAACCGGTCGTTCCATCTTCGTGCCGACATGGGGAGTTCAAGACCTTTTGTGCGCGGGCTACGTGTGGATGCAATGCTTGACAATAGCATATAGCTATCGCATTCAAGGCACCGTGCGCCCAGAATGTTCCATCCTGCTAATATGTCGAATTTTTGTCTCTGCATTGCTGCTGTTATTAGATTGTCATTTTGAAATCGGCTGCGAAGATATACAATTTTCACGAACCGACAATGGCTTTTTGCCATTATTTTTCAGGTGTTTTTTCGTTATACACTTTGTGTATAAAAAGTCAAATTGAATGGGCGGTCATCGTTTTAATGACCACCCTTCATCCACTTCATAGCCACCACGGCCGACTTCCCATTCACGGTTGCTTTCGTTTGAACCGCCACGTTGTTTGGCCACCTTGTCGATAGTGCGACCGACGCAAGAGCCAGTGATTTGTTGTCTCTGGCCTTGTTGTTTCTGAGCCTGTTTGGGTTGAAGCCTTTTCACATCGAGGCCATAGTCACTCATATTGATGATGGTACGGTTGGCGAAGCCGATGCAATAGTAATGGTCATCGGCACGGGTGATGACATAGCCGTCCTCGTGGAGTTTGTCCACAAGAGCGTCATCAGAAGTGGTGTCGAAGATACAGCGCAGGTGCGATACCGTCTTGCTGACGTTGGCTCCTGGGGTGGACTGGATGGTGATACGCTCAGGATGGTTGTAATTGCCTATAGCACAAAGAACTATGCGCTCCTGCTCATTGGTGGGGCAGAACGATTGGAGCCAAGCGCGACGGTCGTTGGAACGCAGCGTGGTCAGGATGTGCTCTGGCAACTGGTAGGAGGAATCTCCATAACGGACGTTGCCATTCAAGAGCTTGGTGCCGAACTGGCGACGAAGGAGCCGATTGAGTTCCTTGGTGGTCAGGTTGATATTGTCATCCAACATCTGGTCAATGAAGGCATCTATCTGCTTGAAACGCTCTTCATTAGACTGGAACTGGAGCAGTTCCTTGACCTTCACCACGTCGCTGCCCTTGAAGACAGCCTTCGTATGGTGGTCAACAATCAAGTAGCCGTAAGGAGAATCCTTGGAGCCAAGGAACACCAGGCTGACACCAAACTTGGTTTTCATGACATCTTGTAGTTCCTGGCGATTGGCTGACATGTCACGATACTTCTTCAATATGGCTTTGAGTTGTGCCATACGTTTCTTGTCCTGCTTCTCTTGGCTGATTTTGCTTTCCACAAGTTGAATCTTCACTTTCTCTTGCACCTCGCCGTTGCGCTTCAGCACAATCTCATCGTCCTCAGTATAACACTCATAACCCATGGTTTCGAGGATGGCCGTGAACTGTGGTATCGTGGTGAATTGGTATTGGAATGCCTTGGAGACCGCTTCGCCCACTCGTTGAGACTCGTCAACACCCATGATGCGGTTGATGACATCCTGAGAGCGACGCTTCTCGAAGTTGTGGTCGATCTTCTTACCGTGCGGGTCAATCCGGCTGGTGATGATATGGATGTGGTTGTTGTCGGTATCGTGATGGCCATATATCAAGAGAGGCTGTCCAGGTTGGCCGTAACCCATATCACGGAGGTATTGATGGGCTATCTCGACCAGTTCTTCCTGGGTGTATTCGTTGCCCCGACAGGATATAGCCAGATGAAACTGAGGGTATTTGATGCGCCCGTTCTTGGAGGAATAATCCAAGAGAAACGAGGTGAGGTCTTCCCACGTGTAGGCATCGCCTATGGCAATATAGCCGAAGTTGGACATTTCCAACAGTTCGGCGCGGCCCTGGGCGACCTTGCGCTCATTGTATTCCACGGCATGGAAGTTGGCACTGGATGGAAGTATCGTTGCTATCATAAGCACAAAAAT
The DNA here is from genome assembly GCA_902786665.1 of uncultured Prevotellaceae bacterium. GTDB lineage: Bacteria > Bacteroidota > Bacteroidia > Bacteroidales > Bacteroidaceae > Prevotella. Next base: position 43,116 of record CADADN010000069.1, read on the forward strand.
TGTATTTTATAATTTTGTATATTTTAGCATTCGTAATTTTTCATATTTCATAAAGATGTGAAATTATAAAATGGTATTTTTCCATTATTGTATTTCATAAAAAAGGTATTTCACAAAAATGGTATTTCATAAAAATATCATTTTATAAAAGATACACTTTAACAAAGATGGTAAATTGCAAAATCACATTTTATCATTTTACCTTCTTGTCAGCTTCGTGAATATCTTGTGCTGCTCATCCTTCACCTTCTCCAAGAAGTCGAGGATGTGGGTGAGCTGCGGTAAGACGGCATTCTCGTAATAGCTCTGAGTGAGTTCGCCGACGATGGCGAGTTCATTGGCCCGCTTCATCGCCTGGTTGAAGTTGCCGCCAAGCCACGCCAAGTCCTGCTGATACTTTCGATAAAGCGCAGCCATCTCAGTCAATGCCTCAATCTTGCGCATCGTGCCGATGTCGTTGAACTGTCTGACGGCATCCCTTATCATTCCACTGATAGTCGGATAGTTGGCTGCTTTTTCCTGAAAAAGAGCATCCTCCTCCGGCGTAAGCCTTACCTTTCGTACAATATTCCTTTTGTCCATGTTATCCCTGATATAATAATACGAGTTGCGAGTATTGTTTCCCTGCTGTTGCAGGCAAGAAGACTTTTGGGGCATATCCACGGAGGGGATTTGTGGCCACAAAAGTACAACTTGCTAAGCAATTTCCCGAAGTCATTTAGTAGTCCTTACGAACCTTATTGCTTAGGCGATGGGGTGCCTTAAAGACCATTTTTTTCCATCATCCATTCAATCTCCGGTAATGAAAGGTCGTTATGGTGTCAAATATGTAAATATCATATTATCATAATATTATAAATTACTGAAATGATAAATATGTGTTTGCCTATTTTTAGTATTTGTATTTTTGTGTATTATGTGCTTCGTAATTTTTATGTTTTATAATAATGCAATTTTACGTATTATATATTTTGCTATTTTTGAAATTATAAATTATGTGTTATTGTGTTGATGTAATCTTACCCAATGACTTTCTAAGAACAAAGGGGGCGATGGAATTTCCCTATCGCCTCCCTTGTTGCCCATACTCAACGAAGACTGATGGCTAAGCCTCTCTTGCTCTTCGATATGATGGATTCTTGAAAATCACGACCTCCATCATCTCATTGAAACGGTCGGCTATTCGTTCACCATATCGCTCACGGATCTGCTTGGGTGTTAGGTTGGTGGTGACAATGGTGAACAGCCGGTTTTCATACCGCATCGACAACAAATCCACGATAGGTGTCTTCTCATTGCCGTAGTCCATCACCATGAGCGGTTCGGTGCCCAAATCGTCGATGCCGAGCAAAGGACACCTTGACACATCAAGAAAAGTATTGTAATTATGCAGGTTCATCTCGTTGATGGATTTTGCATCCTTGATTCTTAAGCCATATACAGTGTTGTAATAAGGGATGCGCATGTAATTCAGTAGAGTCTGTATGGCTTTCATCATCGTGCTCTTGCCGTTTCCAACACCTCCGCAAAATATCATACCAAATTTTCCTGAGGTTCCTGTGAGACATCTCGCTATCTGCGTCAATTGTTCGTCAAGGTCGCAGGTGTCTGCAAATTTCTGCGACCTGTTCACAATCTCGTCTTTAAATACCATTTTCAATGACTCTTTGACATTTTCCTCGGAATAATTCAGCCTAAAAAGATCCTTCATACTCTTCCGGTGAGCTAGCCAGGATTTCAACTGGCCTTCTAATGTCACATTGTTGGTTTCCATATTTGTCGTTTCTTAGTTTTCTACGAATCCAATTGTAGGCGTGTTGCCTGCAATCAGACAATTCTTTTCCCTTTGGTCCGTTCGTCTCAAGCATGAGGAAGAACTGGCCAAGCAATTCCTTCAGAGTCACCTTGTCGAGTGTTATTCCATCTCCAGATAACAAGACAAGTAGTTTGTCATGCCATGCCGTGTCGACCATTAATATCTCTTTGAGTTGGGTAATCGACAAAGCATTCTTTTCTTCACGTTCGGGCAGCGTGTCTATTCCACTCTCTTTTTCTATGTCTTTGTCTTCATCTTTATTAATGGTCAAGCCATTGGTCAACTCATTGGTCAACTCATTGGTCAACTCATTGGTCGATTCTGTAGTCAATCCATTAGTCAAATCACGGAGAGAATAATGTGGAGGTGTCTTTCCACGTCTGCCTTTTGTGAAGTCTATCAGTCCACGTTTTGCAAGAGAGTTTCTGGCATTGCAGATGGTTTGTTTGGTCAAACCTATCTGGCTGCAAATATATTCCGTAGAACATGATATCGGCATATTCCAGAAATTTCGGTTGCATTCCTTGGCTAGAAAGAAATAGAGGGCTATTTCGCTTGCGCAGAAACATTTTTTCTCACCTTCTTTCCAGAATTGGATTACATAATCAAGGTATTTCATAAGTGATATACATTAATAATTACACCTATGATGGTCAAATACTCCCGACTATCGGGAGCATTTGACCAATTTGCCTTCCTGGAGTAGGACATCGATCTCACTCTTCAGATAAAGGTTCTTCTTGCCGAACTTCCTTTTCTTGACGAGTCCATCTTGCTCCATCCTCCACAACGTGGTGGGTGAGATGTGTGCCATATGGCACAATTCATCTCGGGTGTAATACTCGGACGGCTGTTCACTTTCCTGAGGCATTGTCTTGGGCTGCCACGCCTCCATGGCCTGAGCAACGGCATCCTTGATGGCTTGCTCTAAACCTTCAAAAGATATTTGTATCATTATATAAATAATTTAAATTATTAGCTATATAAACACTACAGTATGCCATTTGTTAAAAATAGCATTATCTATGAATGACAATATTTGATAGAGCCATGTATAAACATGTCCGCTACAATTATCACTCATAATAACCAGTCCAAGATGTTGGGAAGATGTACCCTGATACAATCTTTTCCCAAAACCCGTAGCAAAGATATGAAATTTCTTTAAGTATCGTAATAAAATTAACATACTTTTTGATTGCATTTTATTGCCTAAAATGCAAATAGTCTGACATGGCAAAATCCAAGTTTGTTCAGTTTATTTAATCAATATTGCATTAATTCTGTTAATTATGGAATTGAAGAAGCCCATTTTTCCGCCGTTTTGAATGTTCACTTGTTTATAGATACAGATGTTAAGTTTGTTTGTTGCAAATTTGAAATAATTTTACATTAGTCAAAAAATATTTATTTCAACAATTTGCAAATAGATTGTTTTGGCCACTTGTTGGCAGTTGCTTCAGAAGCAGAGTCTCGAAAAAACCGTTTCACTTTCGTTTCACCCTGACAAAATTCTGCCAGGACAGAATGGCTAGGAGACAATTAAATAATGAAAACAAAAAATGGCAATCTTGAAATTTGTTGCAAAGAATTGAAAAGAATCGTTTCACCTTTCTTTTCAATAGGCTTCAAAAGGGCTTCTAAAGCTCAAAAACCGTTTCACTTTCGTTTCACCTTAGAAAAGCAAAAAGGAGTTACACCTCTGTAACTCCTTGATTTTCAAGTGACTCCCGCGGGATTCAAAATTTAAAATCGGAATAAATCAAGATAACGTCAAATCAAATGGTTATCAGACAGTTATAAAAGTTAATATTTCTAAATAGTTTAATGATTTTCCATTCAAATGCATTTTGGTGGGGCATTTTTTAGTAATTTTGCCCCACGGATTAAGCAATTTAAGATATGGAAAGAATAACGATTTTGGACAAGTCGAAGAAGAA
>CADADN010000070.1 GCA_902786665.1 uncultured Prevotellaceae bacterium
GGGCAAAGGTAACAAATTAATTCGATTTCACATCATCCTATGATGATTTTTGGTTAGGCTGCGGTGGGGCTTATCCACGGACAATCCCCCCTGAGCCGAAAAATTTGCATCTATCCTCATCTGGCATGGTTTCAGGTTTCATATTTTCGGGAAGACTTTTCATATATTCATTTATCATGATGGTGTCATGAGGCAGCGCCACCTCGTGATTGACCACTTTCATCAAACCCGCCAAGATGCAATCGAATGGTATGACATCCATTTTGAATTGGAAACCATCCCACATGAACATACCTTGCATTCCACCAACACCAAAAGAAATCTTCTTGATGGAGTCCTGCGTATATTTCATAAAGACGAGATTGTCTTCCAAACCGCGAATCACCTCAGCCAAGTTCTCCTTGTCGAACTTGAATTCAGGGATAATTGAGTCCTTGCTTTCTACAACGGAACGAATAATCTTGTCTCCATAAGCATAAGATGCCGAGTCAAGTTTTGCCTCTTGAGCATGACCTGCCATACCGATGGATAGAAGAAAAATGATAAAAAGAATCCGTCTCATGATGTATTGTTTTAAATGATTATCCGCTTGTATCCGAAGGGCGGCCTGAAAGGCCTGCAAGCACATAGCCCAAGGCAACGCCTTGGGTGTCAAGATGTTCATAGTCGCAAAGATGCGGATAATCATTTTGTTTTATGTCGCAAAGATACGAGTATTTCAGGAAATAACTTACTTCACTGGATGCTTTTTCATAAACTCTCCCTTGATTTCTTCTCCGAATGATTGAGTGCCTATGGTTTATAAGGAATAATACAACCATCTAATGCATAAGATTCTATATCATCCTTCATTTTCATGTTTATCTTTTTGGCTAATTATCAATCTTACAAGGAATCATAAAGTTTTCCAAAGCATAGGCTACATATTGACCATTCCAATAAACGATTTTCCAAGGATGGACGGCCATGATGTTTTGCTTCATGTCCTCGGCGATGCCTTGATGCTCTTTTTCACTGTTGTCGCCATAATCCACCTTTGCGGTGACCGAGCAGTTTGTGATATGCCCTGAAGCGTCCATGGTGACGTTTTTGATGCTGAATTTGATTTGTTTTGCATGGAGCAATTCTGGATATTTCTCCAGGTGTGGTATTAGCAATGCCCTTAATTCGTCTTTGTCTTGATTTTTTAAAAGGTCGTTGTGGTCGAATGAGTAACCGTCGAAGACTTTGTTTTGATAGTCGTTTCGTTTCGTCACCCGTCCTTTCTCAACAGTCAAGAGTATCTCATATTCATAAACGGCTCCCAAGTATACTTCGCGGATACGTTCACCGCGTGCCATTCTCAGCGAACCAGTGAACCATTTTGCCATGGCACCCTTGTTTTTCGTATATCCTTTGAAAAGTTTTCGCATCTTGCTTTTATCCAAGCATTCGGTCCGCAACTGTTTCTTCTCTTTGTCATAAAATCTCATTTGGATGCTGTCGAGAAGGAGACAATCCTTTTTGATGCTCCAAAAACTGATGTAGCCGTTCCAGTTTAATGTTAAAATTGTCCTGTCTTTTGGCAAAGACGCCATCATTTTGCTATACAGGGCAGAGTCTTCACTTATAGGTTCGGTTGTAAACAGGCTCCACGCCTTTCCGTCTATGAAAATGATGTTCGACTCTTGTGGTGTTGCAAATGAACTTAGCACGAACATCACGGCAAAAATACAAGATAATGTCTTTTTCATCTCAGTGTATTTTATATGTTGCTTTCATTAACCATGGATTATGGGGACGGTTCTGCTGATCCACTTTTTGCTCTGTTGATAGTCCCTTAACTGATGCCGGTGATTCTTGGTAGTTGGCGTGGATTATGGGGACGGTTGTTCTCAATGATCATTTGATGGAAAATCGCAAATCAATCGGCGGATTATGGGTCGTGAGAACCGTCGCCGTGATCCATTTTACTTGGGTCTTTCTTTAAGGAAACGCTTCAACAAAAAGGTGAGGAAGTATGGGAAGGTATAGAACTGACCGTTGCACCCAATGTTTTTATATCCCAATTTCACTCCATATTTCACGTCAGGGTAGGATTCCCACTTGATGAGATTGTTCAACGAGGCGGTCGCGCCATCTTTGGCCTTTACCTCCACTGGCACCAGCGAATCGGCATCGCGGACGAAGAAGTCCATTTCAAGTGCAGGACTGTCGTGTTTGTAGAAATACAACTGTTCGTAGCCAGACTTGCGGAGCATCTCGCCCACTATGTTCTCATAAATAGCACCCTTGTAGGTGCCAAAGTTTTTATTTGCCCGCAAATCCTCCTGTGCCTCTTCGTCGAGCGAGGCAATAAGCAGCCCCGTGTCGTGGTAATAAAGTTTGTAGAAGTCGGGAATATAATTGCCCTTCAATGGCAGTTCCACATTGTTCAGGCAATAGCAAACGTTGACGACGCCAGCCTCTTTCAGCCATTCCACGGCACCAATGTATTCACGGTTTCTGGCGCCTTTTGCAATCTTCGTAATCTGGTATTTCTTGTTCTCCTTGGCCAAGAAAGTGGAGATGTGGCTATAAACGGCAAGAATCTTCGCCTTGTCGGTCTGTTTTGCGTATTTGGTAATATCTTCTTCGTAGTCCTTCAACAGTTGGCGCTGCAGCTTCAATGTTCCTCCATAGTGCCCGTTGTCAATAAACATCTTCACCACCTCGGGCATTCCGCCGAGGCTCATGTAGTCGTGAAAAACATCGGTCATTGTGTCCAACTCCAATTGCGAGAACGGTTGAAGACGCTTCATGTGCTGATAAAGGTCTTCTATCTGTTCAGGAGAATATCCCTTCGCCCACAGGAACTCCTCGAAGTCCATCGAGTGCATCTCAAAGTCTTCTTTGAAACCCACGGCGTTGCTCTCTATTTCCTCATAATAGACGCCCATCAGCGAGCCGGAACAGATGACATCGTATCTCCCGTCCTGACAGAACGACTTCAGAGAGGTTGCACAGTCGGGACATTTCTGCAGTTCGTCGAAGAAGATTAGCGTTCGGTGTGGAATGAATTCCCATGAGGGCTCCAGCAGCGAGATGTTTTTGATAATGCTATTTACATCATAACCATTGTCAAAGATGGCCCTGAACTTCTTCTGTAGCACAAAGTTTATTTCGATAACCGACTCATAGTTGGCTCGGCCGAAGGCTCTGACAGACTCTGTCTTCCCTACCTGTCTGGCACCTTTCACAATCAATGGTTTCCTCTCTGGATTGTTTTTCCAATCCAAAAGATACCTATCAATCTTTCTTTTAAGTAGTTCCATATCTAAAATCACATTTTCGGATGCAAAAATAATCAAAAAATCACATTTTCGGATATGAATATGGATAAAAAATCACATTTTCAGCGAGTGGATCATGGGGACGGTTCTCACGGTCCACTTTTTGTCCCTGTTGATAATTTCCCATAACTGATGCCGGTGATTCTTGGTAGTTGGCGTGAACGTTATGGACGGTTCTCAATGATCATTTGATGGAAAATCGCAAATCAATCGGTGGATTATGGATCACGAGAACCGTCCCCGTGATGCTTTGACTTGTATTCTTTAAAAAGTTTAACTATCGTTTCCGTCGACAAATCGTCAAGCCAAACTGCGTATTGCGAGCAGTCGGCATAGTCCAGTTCTTCGTCGCTGGGAGTGCGTTTTAACAAAGTGTACTTCTCCCACATGTGCCCCGTCTCACGTGTCCACACTTCTTTCCACACAAAAGAACCACGTACTTTCAAAAGCTCATACCGAGAAAATTCCTTCCCATCAAGACCGTCTATATAGGTAATCTTTTTTTGGATGTCCTCTTCAGTCAGACTTGAATATCTCCCAATAAGCCTTTGCCGTTCTCCTTCAGCCCAATGCAAGACAATGTGAATAGGGAACTGTATAGGATCAAATTGAAATGCTTCTGCCACCTTTATCTCGGCCTTCTTTTCTATTTTATGGAACAATTCTCTGTCTAGCCAACGTAGGTTATCTGGATAAAAAGACACCGATGAAAACAAGAGGCGTCTCAGATTTCTAGTTTCATCATAATTTAGAGGTACGTCAAACTCCACGCGGCCTATTTCTTCCATCGTACTAAAATCCACATATCGTGCCATAACAAGGATATACCCATGCATATAGTCAGGGTACTCGTCTGATAACATTCTTGCTATACTACGACAAGCGGCATCGAGCTCCTTTTCCAAATTAGAACTGTTGTTCAAAGAATTATCTGTTTCATGCCAAATGTCAAAATGATAATAGGCCCGATGATTCTTAGAAAAACCAACCATGATTTCACAAATAACAAAAGCATTCCCATCATCCCCATGATGTTCCCATTGCCACTTCCCTTCCTTCTCATCACCAATGAAATCGAAGCCTTCAGGTAATAACTTAGTGATTTTCTCTATCATCATTCCAGAATGGAAAAAGCGCGAAGTATCAAAGACACGTCCCTGTCCAAATTCAACCTTATATTTGCCATGTTCCTTGACGACACCAAACACTCCACCGGTTTTGACATCATTCCCATAGTTGTCAGTCAACCATTGGTGAAGATTCTCGAAGGCTGTGTCTGTCTCCGATAAAATGTCTTTTTTCCTAATAGTAACAAGTTGTTCTTTCTTGTCGTTTATGACAAAAACATGAATCTCCGGTTCTTCAATAAAATCCCGTATTGGCCAGTCCCAGAATGTCTCATCTTCCTCCCAGTATCCGGAAGTATATTTGTAACCCCAAATGTCTTCTGCATCAAAATCCTTACCAAGTTTCTCTCTTAGAAGGGTGGGAATCGTAATTGGTGATTCACTCATAATTCTATCTATTATTATCGTTTGTATCTATCTGGATCATGGGGACGGTTCTCGCGGTCCACTTTTTGCCCTGTTGATAGTCCATTGCCGGTGATTCAGTGGACATTTCAATTCAAGCTTTCCTTTTCTCTACAGAGGGTTGGTTCTCCTTTTCTTCTGCTGGGGCCAAGTTATTGTCTTAAATGATTATCCGCTTGTATCCGAAGGGCGGCCTGAAAGGCCTGCAAGCACATAGCCCAAGGCAACGCCTTGGGTGTCAAGATGTTCATAGTCGCCCTGGGCTGGAGGCTTATTGCCCCTTCGGGGCGTTATCGGAAAGATGCGGATAATCATTTTGTCTTATTCCATATCCCTTTGGTTGAAGTCCCACTCTATTGCAGTACTGGGTAATGTGGGATAGTTTTTAAGTTCATACCAAGGGCAACGCTTAATTGTTTTCAAGATCTCCTTATTGCTGTTAACCAATGATATAAGGAATTGATTATTCCTTTTTTTTTGCATAATCCTCAAAGTAGTCAAGTGCCATATCAATGATTTTATCCATTAATGCATCCTCTGAAAGATTATCCATTTCATTCAAAAAAGCAACTTTGTCTGCCTCATACTCCTCCTTGCATAAATATGAAACGAAAAAGGCAAGCGTTACCACAGCATTGATGTTTTTGTAATAGTCTTCTTCGCCATTCTTGGTTATTACTTTTACTGTTTTGAAGACCTGAAGCCTGTTTCCAAGGCAGATGAATAGTTCCATTTCTTCCTTGGTGGCCGGTCTTTTTACTCTCATCACAACCATATCATCATACTCTTTTTCGTGTAGGGTGCAACTTCTTGTATTAATGGTTCATCAACACTTTGAGATGTTTGAGTTGTAATAGTCGGGATTCTCCGTCACCTCCTCTATGACTTTGAGGAACGGCGGGAAAGAGATGGCTTCGTCTTCAGCCACATCCTCTATCTCCAACAGGCAGTGGGGCAGTTTCGGACTGACGAAAGTGTCAAGCTCATAATAGCGGTTGTCCCAGACGAAGCAGCGGCGCAGCTTGTGAATGGTCTGTTTGTCGGGATTGGCGGAGTTCATCAGGTTGATATACTCCGCAGGTGTTATCAGCCGCTCCACCTCAACACGCTGGTTCGACTCCAAATGCTTCTTCGTTGTCAGGAAATAAGCATAGTGGCCATTCTCTCCCCTTTTCCTGATACGCGACTCCTCCCCGTTCCGTTCCACCAGATAGGTCTGGAATATCTCCATCTCGCGGCTGTCGGGGATGTCGCCAATGACATCCACCAGGAACTTGCGTTCCATCTCAATAGGTTCGGGGATGCCCAACACAGAAGATATTTCAGCTATGACATCATTGAGCTTGTCCTCAAACGTACTTCTGTTGGGAATGACACGCAGGTGCGGATGTCCCGTCCACGCCTTGATTATCTTGTCGTCCAGAACCACGGCCTGCCCGATGTTCTCCGTCCGGCTGCTGTTGTTCTCGCAGGTATAGAATTTCTCTGCACCTTTGGCGGCAGTGCACAGATGCAGCACGGCGTCATACCGCTTGTCACGAACATCCACATCGCTCAACCTCATCTCGTCGAGCAGGGCCTGCCACATGTCATTGCTCATATAGGCAGCAACGTCCATCGTCCCCCGGTCATAGACGATGATGGCCGGCTTGTTTGACTTTTCCGCCATCTTTCGGAAGCATTCCTCCGTATGCAGTTGGAAGGAAAGCAACTGTTTCTCGATTTCGAAGAAAAGACGCTTGTCGCCAGTCAGGAAATTCACCCCTGCCTGGTTGAACAGCGTCGCCGCCTCTGGCTGTGCATAGACAGCATAGCCACGGTAGGTGAAATGCTGGATGATTCTCGCAAGTGCCGTGGTCTTTCCTGCACAAGGGCCACCGGTCAATACTATATTCTTGATGTTTGCCATTTCATTAGCCCTTGTCCGTGTCGGGCGCAACTGCTAAAATACATATTTTTTTATCTTTACTGCTCTCGTGTTTTCTATTAGAAAGCCCAGCTTAGGATTACGGAGACGGTTTTGCCGGTTCGTTTCAGCTCTGCTGGTAGTTCCATGGCTGATGCTTGTAGCTCTGGATGGTAGTCTTGTCGGTTGATGCCCCGAAGAATGGCATGGTAGATTGCTGTGGTGCTTTTCGCGTTTTTTTCTGAACATGTCACAAGACTTTTGTCAGCTATGCAAAAATACGAATTATGTTGGAGAATTGCAAGTGAAATGACAAAAAAGGATCCATGAGAACCGTTCCCTATCCTACTTCATCTCACCTTCGCCATAGATGAAGGGATAGGTGCAGCTGGGATAGTCGAAGATTTCCTCGTCGCGGAAGAAGCGTTTCAGTTCTATCTCGGCGTTCGAGGTGGAGTCGCTGGCGTGTACGATGTTCTGTTGGTTGCTCATCGAATAGTCTCCACGGATGGTACCCGGTGCCGCCTCACGTCCGTTGGTGGAACCCGTCATGGTGCGCACCACCTGCACGGCATCCACGCCCTCGAGTGCAAGTGCCACCACCGGTGAGGTTTGCATGGAGGCAGCCAGTGCCGGGAAGAAGGGACGGTCCACGAGGTGTGCGTAATGCTCTTTCAAGATTTCGTCGGAGAGCTGCATCATCTTCATACCGGCGATGCGTAGTCCGCGACGTTCGAAACGGTTCACAATCTCGCCAATCAGCTGACGTTGCACGCAGCTGGGCTTCAGTAAAACAAGAGTTTTTTCCATAATGATGTTATTTTTTGATGAATGATTTTGAAGATATTATAACCAATAGATATAGTCAGATAGTATGGGGTGAATTCACTGGCACACTCTCCCTTGTGAGGAACTAAAGTGGTATGAAATGCCTTTCGGGCGGGCACAAGACCCGCCCCTACGACTTCGGGTGGGGATATGCGCACGGGCCTTTTGCGCGTTGCCCACTTCTTTTGCTCAAAGTTCCGTGAGCACCATGTCGACGATTTTCGTGACATCGGTGACGGTAATGACGCCGTCTCCGTTCACGTCGGCATTCTCTATGAAGAACACCGCCGGGATGCTGCCCAAGACATACGCTGTGGCAAGTGAGACGTCTGCCACCGTCACATCACCGTCGTGGTTGACATCTCCCGGTGGGTATTGTTCGCTTTGTGCCACGCGTAGGATGCCGGCGGCGATGTCGGTGGTGTCCCAATAGAGGCCGCGTGCTTCATCGAAGACCACGGTTTTCAGCACAGGGGTTCCAATGACAGAGCCCACGTTCTTCCACAGTAATATGCTGTCTCCAACGTTCAATGTGTGGTATTCAGGCACATGGATGTCGATGGTCCCACTCATGGTCAGCCTTCCTATGTCCTGTATCGATGTGCCGCCAGTGGAGTAGGATGTGGCACAATCCGTGACGGCAAGCTTCAGCACGGCCCCACTCCTGAAGGTCACATTCTTTCCTCCGAAGCACATCTGCCCGAAGTCGGCGTTGGCAAAAGCCCCGACTTGCAGCGTCGCGCCAGTGTTGAACGTGACGCTTGAATTGACGAGAGGGACATTGGTCGTGGTGACGCCGGAAAGCGTCGCCCCATCCCATATGGTGAGCAATCCGGTGCCGAGTTGTGCTCCCGACTTCACGAAGAGTTCACCTCCCTTGACAGTGGTGGTGCCTGAATGTGTGCTCTTGCCGGTGACGGTCATCTTGCAAGTGCCAATCTTGTTGAAGATGCACTTGTTGGAGCCTCCGCCATCGACGAAGGTGCCGTCGAAGATGAAGTCGCCGCCGTCCTCCCAGCTGTTGCCCACCTCCCACGTGTTGTTGCCGCTTACACTGTTGGAGTTGCGGAAGTTGTGCACGGGTTCGTTGAGCATTCCCTTGCCTGTCAGCCTGCCAATGGTGAAGGTCTTGGCCACATTGCTCACCAGGCATCCCTCGGCAATGCTCAATGTCCCCTTGGGCATCCCTCCCGACATGTCGAGTGGCAGCCAGATGTCCTTGTTGGTGTGTTTGACAGTGCCCTCAAACTGCGACCAGTCGCCGGTGATGCGCACGCGGCTCACCGTGTTGCGTGGCACGATGGTCAGCGTGCCGCTGCCTGTCAACTTGTTGGAATATGCCGTATAATAAGTATAGGTTAGCTGCCACGTGCCCACCTTTCCTTTCGGCACATGGATGGCATGGGTGGTGGCTTGTGAGTCATCCCACAGGGTGCCGCTCTCAAACTCCACGGTGGTGGCGGGGTTCCCGCTTTGTGCGGCAACGGAGCCCGAGGAGATGACGATGCGCGACAGCGTGTTGTTGGCCATGGTGAAGAGACAGCCGGAGCCTTTCTTCGTCAGCACCGTGCCAGAGAGGGGCGCGTTCATTCGGAAGTCGGCATTGCTCATGATGACGCCGCCCTCTTCGCCTACCATCTTCATGGGCGAGGCGTTTTCCACGGCGGTGGTGGCTTGCAGCACGGCACCGCTCTCCATCGTGAAGAGCGAGGCGTTCTTGGTGACTCCGCCCAGGTTGCCCGTCTCGGAATATTGGTTGGCCAGTTTGTTGACGCGCACCATTCCGCCCTTGAGATAGTTGCCTCCAGTGTAGCTGTTGCTGCCGTTCATCGTCACGGTGCCCGTGTTTTCCTTGGTGAACCTGCCCGTTCCTGCGATTGCGCCCGTTCCACCAAAAGTATAGGCAGCGGTGTTGTTCACGGTGATGGATGCGGGATAGACATCCTCTTTGACGGTGATGGTCTTGTTCTGGCCTTGGTCGTCGAAGATGACGTTGTCGCCGGCCACGAAGCCCGTCTGCTCATTCTCGATGCTGAAATTCTCCGTCTCGGCATTGTCCCATGTCCCGTTCACGCTGCCTGTCCATGTGACGGTGGAAGGGTCGCGCACGTCGAAAATCTCGACGATGAGTTTGCCATCCTCCACATAGAGTTTCTTCTTCGATGTCACAATGCCCTCGAGCAGCAGGTCGTCCACCGACCCCTCGATGTTGCCGATGGTGCCTATGACATATTTTCCGGGGGCAATTTTCGATTCTCCCTGTGCCGGATGGCCCACCACCTCGATGACGGGCGCCAGGTATTCGGGACCGCCTTTCACCCATTCCGAGGCGGTCTTGCGCTCAATCGTCAGGGTGGTGGCATTGATCATGTCGGCAGATTGCAAATCCCCGGCCGCAGGAGAGTAGAGGTCGAAGACCAGCCGTGAACCGAAGCCAAGGGTCAGCGTGCCGGTGGTGATGGTGCCTTGATGGTCTTTTCCTCCGGGATGTATCTCAGAACCGTAGTCGGCCTTGATGCTGAGGAATTCGCCCCCATCGCTTTCCAATTGGGTGAAGCGGTTGAGCCACAAGGGACTTTGCTTCATCGTTCCATCGAATTTCATTACGCCGCCCCAGATGTTGGTCTCGCCCGTATGGCGGAAGTCGGCCTTGGGCAGGACGAGGATGCCGTCGCCCTGCTTGACAAGCCGTGCGTCACCGGCAAGACCGTCTCCGGAAACGGTGCAGGTGTAGGTGAGGCGGTTGATGGTTGGGTTGGAGGAAGTGCTCTCGCTGTAGGCGGTGCCTTGCACCCATGTGGGTACGTTGAAGGTGAGCACGGCGGGCTGTGCGCCGTCGTCGATGGCGACGTTGCTGTTGCCTGTGTTGCAGACGATGGCGTGCTGGCCGTTCAGCGCCGTCGAGACGGTGCCGCCGTTGGTCACCTCGGTGCGCCCGTTCATGGTGAGTGGCGGTGGAGCCAAGGTGATGCCCTCCATCTCGCCGAGGAAGTAGCTGGGCTTCGGCGGTTGGTTGTAGCCGCACATCTGCCACACCATGGCGTTGCGATACTGGTGGTCGTGCCATAGGGTGTAGTTGCGCCATTTTGTGGGAGTGGGTGTGGAGTAGATGCGGATGTTGTTGTCTGCGGTGCGCATGATGATTTCTTCGCGCCAGTCGCCGAGGATGTCGCCTTGGTAACAGGGCGTGCCCTTCGTCCAGTTGTTGGTCTTGGAACCGGCACAGGTGTAGATGGGAGACCACGAGCCATATTTGGCGATGCAACCCTCGGTGTCGGCTCCGTTGAGATAATTGAACGTCTCGTCGCAGAGGTCGCCGTCCCAGTAGATGCGCATGTTCTGATTGACGCCGGTGTCGCCCAGTCCGCTGACGGCGCCGTTTGTGACGGAGCTGATGGCTCCTACGTCGGTAGGTGTGCAGAGCGAGCCGGGGAAGTCGTCGGTGAAGTTACCCGCCATGCAACGGCCCACATCCCTGCCGGCGATGTAGCGGTGGTAGATTTTCGAGGTGGTGGCGTCGCGGTAGTTCGTGCCGGGATTGTCCTCCATGCAGGCGAAGACTTCCAAGCCGTGGACGTATGGGTTCAGGTCGCCCACGTGTTCGGCGTCGCCATGGCCGAGTCCCGTGGTGGATAGTCCCCTGCCGTTGTCGTCGATGACCATTGCGCCGAAGACGATTTCGTCGCGCCCGTCCATGTCGACGTCGGCCACGCAATAGTTGTGGTAGCCCTGTCCGTACCATGGACCGCTGGTGTTGCAATTCCACCTCCAACGCTGGGTCAACTTGTGGGTGGCGGGGTTGACATCGTAGGCCACCATCTTGTGGCGTGTATAGATGCCGCGGGCAAGGAAGATGCTGGCGTTGCGCCCATCGAAGCACGGTGCGCCGAAGAAGTGTTTCGAGGCACGGTGCCCGCCGTCATACTTCGCCACGCCCCACGCCTTGGCATAGTCGGTCTCGCCGCTTTCATAGAGCGGCAACGGATAGGGGATGCACTGGTAGGGCTTGCCCGTCAGTCCGTCCATGTAGAGCAGATATTCGCCCTGGGTGGTCACAAACCAGTTGGTGCCGCCGCCGGTGGCGGCACGTACGTTGACCGAGGGGTCGCCTACGGTGTAGGTGGTGCCGTCGGCCATGTGGATGACGGTGCCGTCGGCGGCACGCATCACTGCCTCGGCGCGTCCGTCACGGTCCCAGTCATAGGCGATGATGTTCTGCTCGTTGTTCTGGAAGTCGCCCATGTTGGGGCCGCAGTTCACCCACCAGAGGCGCGTGCCGTCGAGTTTTAGGCATTCGAAGATGGTGTATTCGCCTTGGTAACCTTCCCTGGGGTAGGAGGCATCCATCTCGCTTTGGTTGTCGAACTTCATCAAGATTTCCAATTCCCCGTCGCCATCGACGTCGGCGCAGGTGGCGTCATTGGGGACGAGGCGGCTTTTGATGCCTTCATGCTTTAGTTTGATTTCCCTGTAACTGGTGCTCCAGGGGGTGACGGCCTTGCAAGGCGCTTGCTCTTGGCCGCGCACCACGGCGCGTACGGTGTAGCTGCTCGTGGTGCCGCCGCCCGTGTCCTGGAAGTTGGACACGCTGAGCGGTTCGTCGTTCAGTTTCGTGCCGTTGCGATACACGTTGTAGGTCACGTCGTAGTACTCCTCGCCCAGTACTCGCCAAGTGAGATAGATGCCCGTGCCCGACTTCATGGCCACCAGGCCGCGGTTCAGCACGTCGCTTGTGCGCTGTGCCATGGCCGTCATCGTCAAACCCAGCAAGAAAAACAATATGGCAGATTTCTTTGTCATTTGGATGGTGATTGGTTTTTAAGTTGTTTGGTTGATGAGATGTTTGATGTGGTTGTTTTGTCACAATCTATTTTGGGGAGACGGGAAGAATCCCGTCTCTACAGTGCGCTCACGTTGCAAAAGGCGCAGGTGTCAGTAGGCTGATGCAGAGAACCTCATGGGGAGGTTCCTGAAAGTGCAGAGGTATTTCCCTGAGTATCTCGCCTGGTTGAAGTTGCCAGTGAAATAATATCCAGTGGTGCTCCCGCCTTTGTATTCCTTGAGCTTCATATTGCCGTTGGCGTCGATGGAGCCGGAGAGGTTCACAGGGATGTTCTCCCCGTTATGCACGACATACCATCCTGTCACCTTGTTGCCATTCACTTGGATTTCCATATCGAAATAATAGGTTTCCTTGTATGTGATGGAGCCATTGAGGCGGTAGGCGCCGTTGGCCACTTTGTTTCTTTTGACGGGGGGAGGTGTGGTGACTGTTGCAGCCTGCTCGGTAGGTGCAGGAGCAGTGGCAGGCTCTTCCTGTCGGTTTGTTGCAGTAGTATCTGCAGGAGTGTCTTTCGCCACTTCCGTTGTTGGGGTGTCTTTGTCTTTATTCTTGTTCAAGAAGTAATAGGTGCCGCCACCCAGTATGATTGATGCCAGCAAGGCAATGACGGCATACAACCATTTGTTGGAATCGTCCTTCTTCTTGTAAATGACACGAGTGTGTTCATGGTTTTCAATAGTACGTTCGTCACCTCCATACTGTTGCTTTCTGGCATTTCCTATCGGACAGCCGCACCTCGGGCAGATGTTTGCCTTATTTGAAATCATGTTCCCGCATTCCGGGCATTTGATAAGTGCCATATGTTTTTATTGTTGATTAGATTATTTTATTTCTGCAAAATTAACAAAATATTCATTAATGATGAAATGGAGTGCCATATTTTTTTGCTTGGTATCCATTTTGATGAGTGAAAATTTAACTTTCGGTTGAATTTTGTCACGACTCAGCAAAGATTATGCAAGCATATCTTTGCTTTCGCTGCTCCAAAATTTAACCTGCGGTTGAATTTCCAAAATTTAACCTGCGGTTGAATTTTGTCACGACTCAGCAAAGATTATGCAAGCATATCTTTGCTTTCGCTGCTCCAAAATTTGTTTTTTCGCTCATTTGTTCGTATCTTTGCATGAAAGAGTCCGACCAGTGTGACGAGGCCGACATATCAGACGTGTCCGACCTGTCCGCCCGTCCAACTGTCCGACCCGTTCGACCCATAAAAACCTAAAAACTTATGAAAAGATTTGCATTCAAGATGTTCCTCAAGCCGGGGTGTGAGAAAGAGTATGCCCGGCGACATGCCGCCATCTGGCCGGAGTTGGTGAAGATGATCAAAGATTCCGGCGTAGGCAATTACAGCATCTACTGGGACAAGGACACCAACATCCTTTTCGGTTACCAGGAGTGCAGCAGCGACACCAACAGCCAGGACACCACCGACGTGGACCCCGTCACCCAGAAGTGGTGGGACATGATGGCCGACATCATGGAGGTGAACGCCGACAACTCCCCTGTCACCATACCCATCGAGGAAGTGTTCCACCTTGACTGAAAGGCCATGAAGAGAAGACACATCCTTGCAGCGCTATGCATGGCGGTCTTGCCAGCAATGGCGCAGACCGGCACGTTCGACGTGAACATCAACAGTCCGCAGTATTTTTCAGTGCAGGTGCCCGACGGCAACTACCTCGTCACCGTCACCCTCGGCAGCAAGAAGCGGAAGGCGGAGACCGTGGTGAGGGCGGAGTCCAGGCGCTTGATGGTGGAAAACGCCGCCACGCGAAAGGGACAGTTGACAGACTACTCCTTTATTGTCAACAAGCGTTCGCCAGCCTACACCGTCGTCACCGACAAGGGGGTGCGGGAGGAGCGCGTCAAACTGAAGGAGCGCGAATACGACTACCTCAACTGGGACGACAGCCTCACGCTGGAGTTCAATGGCGCGGCACCGGCCGTCGCCCGCATCAAGATAGAGCCCGACACCACCGCCACCACCATCTTCCTCTGCGGCAACTCCACCGTGGTGGACCAGGACAGCGAGCCGTGGGCTTCGTGGGGACAGATGATTCCGCGGTGGTTCGACTCCTCCGTGGCCATCTCCAACCATGCGGAGAGCGGCCTTACCGCACGCACCTTCCTAGGTGGCAACCGTCTGGAGAAAATCCTCACCATGATGCGACCGGGCGACTATGTGGTGTGTGAGTTTGGCCATAACGACGAGAAGGAGAAACGGCCGGGCGACGGTGCGTGGTATCACTATGTCTACAACCTGAAAATATTCATCGACAAGGTGCGACAGGCAGGAGGACACATCATCTTCTGCACACCCACGCAGAGGAGAGCTTGGCAGGATGACAACATCCACCTCAAGGACACCCATGGCGACTTCCCCGCCGCCATGCGCAGCGTGGCGGAGCGCGAAGGGGTGCCGGTCATCGACCTCAACAATATGACACGCACCTTCTTCGAAACCTTGGGCTTCGAGGGTAGCAAGAAAGCCCTTGTGCACTATCCCGCCAACACCTATCCGGGACAGGACAAGGCTTTGGCCGACAACACCCATTTCAATCCCTATGGCGCCTACGAGGTGGCGAAGATGGTGGTGGCTGGGATGCAGCGCCTCGACCTCCCTTTCATGAAGGGACTGCGGCCCGACTGGACGGGCTACGACCCGGCAGTTCCCGACAACCCTGCCGCCTTCCGCTGGTATGACGCCAAGGTGAAGGATGTGAGGAAGCCTGACGGAAATTGAGAAAGATAAAAAATATGGCAAAAGACGCTCCATATTCTATAGAATCCCTTGCCTCCCGGGAAATACACAATGCCACGCAGTTGGCTGAACTGGTGGAGAAGGTGGGCTTTCTGCCGTTGCTTTACAGCGGCATACCTGGTTTCTCGGCAGAGGAGGCGGTGGCCTCCGACTGCCGTTATGTGGCCCTTCCCGATGGTGGGTGGGACTGGCCTTTGTGGAAATGGAAAGGGCCGGTGGTCACCGATGGTGGTTGCGTCTATGGCAAGTTTTTCGACAAGCACGCCGGCTTCGTCAGCAAGGCGTGGTGGCCCGATTTTTGCAACTACCGCCGTCACAAGCATCCCGCCCCGGAGGAGAGTTCCGTGGAGGAGGCCATCCTCTTCACCTTGCAGGAGCATGGCAGTTTGATAACGAGGGAATTGCGTGCGGCATGCGGCTTCACGGGACCTAAGATGCGCAGTCGTTTCGATGCCTACATCACCCGCCTGCAAATGGCTTGTCGCATCGTCACCGAGGATTTCGTCTATCCACGTGACAGGCACAATCGAGAATATGGTTGGGGGTGGTCCTTGCTCACCACGCCGGAACAGCTTTACGGGCGTGACGCCTGCCGCTGCGACCGCACGCCAGAGGAATCCTACCAACTGCTGATGGCACATTTCAAGCGGTTGCTCCCCCACGTGGAGGAGCAGCGCTTGAAAAAGCTGATATAGCGGGTTTTTCCAGGGTGGCTAGGGCATCTAGTATTCCTAGAGGCTCTAGTCTTCCTAGAAACCCTAGTCTTCCTAGAACTTCCTAGAATTTCCTAGAATTTCCCAGAGCCTCCTAAAACCTCCTATCTCTCCTATACCTTATCCCCGAAGCACAGGTCTCCGGCGTCGCCGAAGCCCGGGACGATGTATTTGTGCTCGTTCATGCCGGGGTCGATGGCGGCGCACCAGACGGTGGTTTTCTCATCGGGCATGGTGCGTCGGATGTGGTCGATGCCTTCCGGCGTGGCGATGACGCAGCATACGTGGATGCGCTTCGGTGTGCCTTTGGAGAGGAAGGCTTGGTAACCCAGTTCCATGCTCCCTCCTGTGGCGAGCATGGGGTCGGCGATGATGAGGTTCTTCTCGTCGATGCTCGGCGTGGCGAGGTATTCCACGTGTATGCCCACCTTGTGGTGTTCTTCATCCACATATTCGCGGTATGCGCTGACGAATGCGTTACCGGCGTGGTCGAAGATGTTGAGGAAGCCGGTGTGGAAGGGCAGTCCTGCACGGAAGATGGTGGCGAGCACGATTTTATCGGTGGGGACGTTCACCTTGGCGATGCCGAGTGGCGTGGCGATGTCACGAGTCTCGTAATTCAGGGTTTTCGAGATTTCGTAAGCCATCATCTCGCCAATGCGCATGATGTTGTTACGGAAGAGCAGTCGGCTCTTCTGATAGTCTTTGTCGCGAATCTCAGCCATGTATTGGTTGATGATGCTGTTGTTGTCGCTTAGGTTGATGATTTCCATATTATTTGGTTTTTATAGTGGTGGCTTTTTTGTAGGAGGTTTTAGGAAGTTCTAGGAAGCTCTAGGAAGTTCTAGGAGGTAATAGGAAGTTTTAGGGGGTAGGGGCGAGGCTCCTGTTTCCTGGGCTTGCTATTCATCACCTTTGGGTATCACTTTACCGTTGACCACTTTGAAGCGGCGGTCGAACTCCTCGCGGGTGCGCTTCCATCGGTTGTGGGTCCAGAGATAGAAGCGTGGGTCGCGGCGGATGTTCTCCTCCAGCAGTTCGAAGAAGCGCCGGGTGATGGCATTTTCCTCCATTTCGTTGGGAGTACGGGTGATGAGTTTGAAGTCGGCGATGTAATACCCTCTTTTCGGCCGTTGCATGTCGACATAGAAGATGGCGTTGTTCATCTTCCGCATGAGTTTCTCGCCGTTGGTGAACACCGGCGTGTCGTGTCCGAGGAAGTCGAGCCAGAGGTGGATGTTGGTCCATTTGGGTGTTTGGTCGGAGAGGTAGCCGGTGAGCAGTTTCGTCCCCTCGCGACGGCAGTTGAGAAGATATCTTAGGATGTCTTTCTTGGGTACGCAGACGCCTCCGAAGTGTTGGCGCAGGTCGATGAAGAGTTGGTCGAAGATATCGCTGGACAGGGGGTGGTAGATGAAGGCTTCTATGGCATCGGGATGCCTTGGCCACCCTAATCTGAGTGTGGTGAGGTATTCCCAGTTGCCGTAGTGTCCCATCATGGCGGCACAGGTCTGTCCTTCGTCGAAGCATCGTTGTATGTCTTCCATTCCCCGAAGTTCGACATGTTTCAGCATCTCCTCCTTGGAGATGGAGAGGAGTTTGAGGGCTTCAAGGAAATAGTCGCATAGAAAGTGGTAGAACCCTCTTTCGATGCTTTTCAACTCCTTCTTGTCCTTTTCCGGGAAGCAGGTTTCGAGATGATGCCTCACCAGTCGCTTGCGGTAGCCTGCCACGTGGTAGATTAGGAAGTAGAGGCAGTCGGAGATGACGTAGAGCACCCGGAAAGGCAGCAGTGAAATGGGGTACAGCAGTGCGCGTGTGATTCTGTAGGCGATTTTCATGTGGCTTGCATGTCGTGAAGTTTCTTGTAATATCCGTCGGCGGCGAGCAGTTGGTCGTGGGTGCCTCTCTCTACGATGCGTCCTTCATGCAACACGCATATTTCGTCGGCGTTGCGGATGGTGGAGAGCCGGTGTGCGATGGCCACGGTGGTGCGTGTCTTCATCAGTCGTTCGAGGGCGTCCTGCACCAGTCGCTCGCTTTCGGTGTCGAGCGCGGAGGTGGCTTCGTCGAGGATGAGGATGGGTGGGTTTTTCAGGATGGCTCGTGCAATGCTTACGCGTTGTCGTTGCCCGCCGGAGAGGCGTCCGCCGCGGTCGCCCACGGAGGTGTCGTAACCTTGTTCGGTGGCGACGATGAATTCGTGTGCGTTGGCGATGCGTGCCGCCTCCTCCACTTGCTCGCGGGTGGCGTTGGCCACTCCGAAGGCGATGTTGTTGAAGAAGGTGTCGTTGAAGAGGATGGACTCTTGGTTGACGTTGCCGATGAGTTGACGCAGGTCGTTCAGGACTAGGTCGCGCACGTCGATGCCGTCGATGAGCACTTGCCCTTCCTGCACGTCATAGTAGCGAGGGATGAGGTCCACGAGTGTTGACTTTCCGCTTCCGCTCTGTCCCACGAAGGCCACGGTCTTCCCTTTTGGGATGGTGAGGCAGATGTCTTGCAGCACCCATTGCTGCCCGTATTTGAAGGAGACGTGCCGGAACTCTATCTCGTGCTTGAAGCCGTCGATGGGGGTGGGGTTTTCCTTCTCCTGTATGGCGATTTCCGACATGAGTATCTTGTCCACGCGTTCCATGGAGGCGAGTCCCTTTGGGATGTTGTAGCCGGCTTTGGAGAAGTCTTTGAGGGGGTTGATGATGCTGTAGAGCATCACCATGTAGTAGATGAATAGCGGGCCCGAGAGGGTTTGGTTGTTGAGTACGAGTACGCCTCCGAACCAAAGTACGATGACAATCATCACTGTGCCGAGAAACTCGCTCATGGGATGTGCCATCGACTGTCGGATGTTCACCTTCATGATGTCGTTGCGGTAGGCACTGTTGATGCGGTCGAAGCGTGCGTTCATCTTCTCTTCTGCGCAGAAGGCCTTGATGATGCGCAGGCCGCCGAGGGTTTCCTCCACCTGGCTCATCGTGTCGCTCCAGAGGGCTTGCGCCTTGATGGACTTCCGCTTGAGTTTCCTTCCCACGAAACCCATGAACCAACCCATGATGGGTACGATGAGGAGGGTGAAGAGGGTGAGTTGCCAGGAGATGAGGAGGAGCACGATGAAGTAGCCGATGATGAGGATGGGGTTCTTGAAAATCATCTCCAATGACGACATGATGGAGTTCTCAACCTCCTGCACGTCGCCGCTCATGCGTGCGATGATGTCTCCCTTGCGCTCCTCGGTGAAGAATCCCAGCGATTGCGACGTGATTTTCTGATAGAGTTGGTTGCGGATGTCGCGCACCACGCCAGTGCGTATGGGGATGATGGTGGCCGAGGAGAGGAAGTAGGCTCCGGTCTTGAGCATGGTGGTGAAAGCGAGGAATAGTCCGATGAGGAGCAGCGTGGTGCTTGCACCCATCTCGCCAATCATCTGGTTGACATAGTAGTTCATGTTGTTGGTGAGCACCTCCTTGGCGTTCTCCCAGTCCCATGCCATGAGTGCGGTTGCCGTCTCGGTGTCCCCCGTCTTGAAGATGATTTGGAGGATGGGCACGAGGGCGGCGAAGGAGAAGATGTTGAGCACCACCGAGAGGATGTTGAACAGCACCGAGAGGGCGAGATATTTCTTGTAGGGCGGTATGAACCGCTTGAGCACTTGCAGGAATTCTTTCATGGGCAGTGGCTTTTTTTTATAGTCTCTATAGTTTCTATAGTCTCTATAGTCTCTATAGTTTCTATGGTCTCTATGGTCTTTATGGTTGATGGTCTTCGTCGACGGGAGTGCCCAGGAGGGTGGCGCTGGAGGAACTGGTGATGCGCACCTTCACCGTGTCGCCGATGTGGTGGTCTTGCTTGTCGAACACCACGGCCTTGTTTTGCTCGTTGCGCCCCATGAGTTGCTCGCGGGAACGTTTGCTGTAGCCTTCCACAAGCACGTCGAAAGTCTTGCCCACGTCGCGGCGGTTGGCTTCGGCGGAGAGTTCCGTCTGCAGCTGGATGAGTTCGTTGAGCCGTTGTATCTTCTCTTCTTCCGGCACATTGTCGGGCAGGTGTTTCGAGGCGTAGGTGCCGGGGCGTTCGCTGTATTTGAACATGAAGGCGGAGTCGTATCCCACCTCTCGCATGAGGGAGAGGGAGAGTTGGTGGTCTTCCTCCGTCTCGCTGTGATATCCCACGAAGATGTCGGTGGAGAGTCCGCAGTCGGGGATGATGCGTCGTATGGCCTCCACGCGTCCGAGATACCACTCGCGGGTGTACTTGCGGTTCATCAGTTTCAGGATTCTGTCGCTTCCGCTCTGCACGGGGAGGTGGATGTGCCGGCACACGTTGGGCGTGTCGGCGATGACGCGGAGGGTCTCGTCGCTCATGTCCTTGGGGTGGGAGGTGGTGAACCGCACGCGCATGGAGGGGGCTGCTTCAGCCACCATGCGCAGCAAGGTGGGGAAGTCGATGTCGCTGCCCTCGCTGGCGAAGTGGTAGGAGTTGACGTTCTGTCCCAGGAGGGTCACCTCGTGGAAGCCGCGCTGCTGGAGGTCGCCCACCTCGCGGAGTATGCTCTCCACGTCGCGTGAGCGCTCGCGCCCCCTGGTGTATGGCACGATGCAGTAGTGGCAGAAGTTGTTGCAGCCGCGCATGATGCTGACGAATCCGCTGACGCGGTTGCCGGCGATGCGTTGCGGCACCACGTTGCGGTAGGTCTCCGTGGTGGAGAGTTCGATGTTGATGGCCTTCAGGCCCATTTCGGCCTGTGCCGTGAGGTCGGGGAGGTTGAGGTAGGCGTCGGGGCCTGCCACGAGGTCGGCGTGGTGGTGTTCGAGTAGCTCTTCTCGCACACGCTCGGCCATGCAGCCCAGCACGCCGAGGATGCGCTTGCGGCCGCGCTTGTTCTCGCCATGGAGCACCTCGAGGCGGCGGAAGATTTTGTTCTCGGCGTTCTCACGCACCGAACAGGTGTTGAGGAAGATGGCGTCGGCGTCATCGGCCTTGTCGGTGGTCTCGTAACCGGCCATCTGCATCACGGAGGCCACCACCTCGCTGTCGGCGACGTTCATCTGGCAACCGTAGGTTTCTATGTATAGCTTTTTCATGTCTGTTGTTTTCTGTCACCCCTTCGGGGGTGATGATATGATGGTTTCATTTTACAGGGGTTTCGCTACAGGGGTTTCGCTTCGCTCCACCGCCTGCCTGTGGTCTGCCACCCCTTCGGGGTTCGCATTCCTTTCAGGAGCGTTTTTTCATTGCTTTCGCCTTCTTGTCTTTTCCTTTCTTGCCTTTGCCCTGGTAGGCATTTCCCGCCTCCATGCCTTTCGACATCGCCATGAAAGCCGCGTAGCAGAGTGTGCCGCTGGCGAGGCCTGCGAGTGCGTCGATGGCGTAATGGGCCCGGATGTATACGGTGGAGAGGAAGAGTAGGATGGCGAAGGGCAGCAGGCACCAGAAGAGTCGCCTCAACCTGTAGTGGAAGGTGATGAGCATGAGCATGATGCACACTGCGACATGGCTGCTTGGGAATGCTGCCACAGGTCGCTCTCCGGCTTCGTGGGCTGAGTCCACCATTTCGTGGAACACGCCGTCGGCATATCCCGGACACGCCATCCGTTCCTGGTGGTGGTTGAAATAGTCGTGCAGGTTGGGGAACATACCCTTGGCAATCTCATCGACGCCCACCGCTTCGTAGTAGTATTGCGGTCCTGTGACAGGAAGGGCGATGAAGACGACGTAGTGGATGAAGAAGGTGGCCAGGATGACGAATACTGCGCGCTCGAAAGCCTCGTTGCGGCACAGTATGAAGGCTATGGCCACCACCACCAGCATGGGATAGTAGCAGGCGTAGCCCAGACACATCAGTTCGCTTGTCACAGCATTGCTCATCACTTGCGAGAAGAGCAGTGCGGGTTGGCACCCGAAGAGCGACTGCTCCCATGAAGCGAAGAGATGGTCGAGGTTGGGGAAGATGCGGTTGAGTTCGTAGATGTCGGGATACCACCAACTGAGGAGCACCAGTTGCACGGTGGCGCGCAAGACACGGGTCAGTCCACAGGGCAGCATCCTGTAGACGCCCCACATCGCGATGGAGACGGCTGCCACGTGGGCTCGTCCCACCAGCATCCCGTGCGCGTTGGGCAGGCGTGACTGGCACAGGAACGTCAAGGCAGTGGTGGCAAGGAGGTAGGCCAGCACCACCCATTCGTAGGCCATCAGGCCCTTGTGCGGGTTTTTCTCGATGGTGAAGAGGTATTTGAGCAACTTTCTCATCTTACAACCATTTGTTTTCCTTGTACCATGCCACGGAGCGTCGGGCACCCTCCTCCAGGTTCACTTGGGGGACGTAGCCCAGTTCGTCGCGGGCGGGCTGTATGTCGCAGCGCCAATTGCGCTGGCGCATGATGTGGTATTTGTCATTGTTCAGTGCTGTCACCTTTCCCGTCAGCCTGCCCCAGTAATCGCCGAAGAAGGTCACAATGCGCAACAGCCAGATGGGGGCTTTCACTCGCAGCAGCCAGGGGTTGCCCAACTCCTTCTGAAGCAGGTCGCTGAAGGTGCGCGACTGGTACACCTCGCCGTCGGTGAGGAAGTACTTTCCGCCGATGCGTCCTTTCTCCAATGCAAGGAAGACCGCCTGCACCACGTCGGTGACATAGACGAAGGTGATGTCCTGCTGGCGGTATCCGGCAGCGAAGTCGACATGCTGGCTGATGCTCTTGGCCATCATGAAGTAGTCGTGTTCCCTTGGCCCGTAGACACCTGTGGGCCGCAGCACCACGTAAGGGAAGGCTTTTCCGTTGGCGGCAAGGCTGTCGAGGAATTGCTCTGCGGCTAGTTTGCTGCGCCCGTATTGCGTGTTGGGTTTCGGCGTGTCGGTGTCCTTGATGTCGGTGTAGGGTTGTTGCTCCCTGATGGGACCGAAGATGCTGAGCGAACTGAGATAGACGAAACGCTTGAGCTCCGGACAGGTGTCCAAGAGGGCTTCCACGAGGTGCATGGTGCCGAGGGTGTTGGTGCGATGGAATTCTTCCTTATCCTTGCATTTTGTCACGCCGGCGGCATGCACCACGTATTCGAAGCGCTTGCCATCCAACTCCTTGCGTAGCGCATCGGGGTCGGAAAGGGTGAGTTCTATGAAATGTATCCTGCTGTCGGTGAGGAAGGCGCGCGAACTGCTCTTCCTCACGGCGGCCCACACCTCCATGCCTCTTGCAAGTGCCTCCTCGACAATGAAACTGCCAATGAAACCACTGGCGCCAGTGACCAATACGCTCTCCATAAATGACTTTAAAGTGGATTTACACAACTTTTCACGCGAATTGCTTGCAAAGTTAGCAATTATTTTGTTAATTTGCAGAAACAAAACGCAAATACTATGGCAAAAGGTAAAAAAGGCGGCAAACGCATGACCAAGAAACAGGTGACAGAGTTGCTCGTGAGCTTCTTCCAGTCACAACCCAACGTGGACTTGTCTTTCAAAAACATATTCAGGTCGCTCCATTTCGACACCCATCCGCTCAAGATGCTCGCCATCGAGGTGATGGAGGAACTGGCATGGGACGATTTCCTAAGCAAGACATCGGCCACTTCTTACAAACTCAACCTCAAGGGCCAGGTGCAGGAAGGAATCTTCCGCAGAAAGGCCAACGGCAAGAACAGCTTCATCCCCGACGACGGTGGCAAGCCAGTCTTCGTGGCCGAGCGCAACTCCATGTTCGCCCTCGACGGCGACCGCGTGAAGGTGACGTTCAACGCCCGCAGGCAGAACCACATCAAGGAGGCGATGGTGACTGAAATCCTGCAACGCGCCCGCGACACCTTCGTCGGCGAGCTCAAGGTGGAGCGCGACTTCGCCTTCCTCGTGCCCAACAACAACTCCGTGCTCGACATCATGGTGCCCAAGAAGAAACTAAAGGGCGGCAAGACGGGCGACAAGGCCGTGGTGAAAATCACCCACTGGCCCTCAAAGGACTCCAAGAACATCGTCGGAGAGGTGGTCGACGTCCTGGGCATGAAGGGCGAGAACAACGTGGAGATGCACGCCATCCTCGCGCAGTATGGCCTGCCCTACAAATACCCGAAGAACGTGGAGGATGCGGCAGCGAGAATACCCCTTGAGATTTCCGAGGAGGAACTGAAGGGCCGTGAGGACTTCCGCGATGTCTGCACCTTCACCATCGACCCGAAGGATGCGAAAGACTTCGACGACGCCCTCTCCATCCGCTCTTTGGGCAAGGGACTGTGGGAAGTCGGCGTGCACATCGCCGACGTGTCGCATTACGTCAAGGAAGGGTCGGTCATCGACAAGGAGGCCCAGCGACGGGCCACCAGCGTCTATCTCGTCGACCGCACCATCCCCATGCTCCCCGAACATCTCTGCAACCTTGTCTGCTCCCTGCGCCCCGACGAGGACAAACTGTGCTTCAGCGCCGTCTTCGACATGGACGACAACGCCGAGGTGAAGCGATGGAGGCTCGTGCACACCGTCATACGCAGCAACAGGAGATTCGCATACGAGGAGGTGCAGCAGATACTCGAGGACAACGGCGTGGTGGACGGCACGGGACAGCCGGCCCCCAAGGCACCGAAGGGTGGATACAAGGGAGAGCTGGCCGCCGAACTCATCACCCTAGACAAATTGGCAAAACTCTTGCGTGAGGAACGTTTCAAGAACGGGGCGGTGAAATTCGAGCGTGAGGAACTCCACTTCGACATCGATGAGAAAGGCAAGCCCGTGCGCTGCTATTTCAAGGTGTCGAAGGATGCCAACAAACTCATCGAGGAGTTCATGCTGCTTGCCAACCGCTCCGTGGCGGAGAGCATCGGCCGTGTGAAGAAAGGGGTGAAGGCAAAGACGCTGCCCTACCGCATTCACGACTCACCAGACCCCGCCAAACTGGAGAACCTGCGCGAGGTCATCTCCAAGTTCGGATACAAACTCAAGACCGCTGGCACCAAGAGCGCCATCTCAAGGAGCCTCAACGCACTGATGGCCGACTGTGAGGGAAAGGCAGAGCAGAACCTCATACAGACGGTGGCCCTCAGGGCCATGATGAAGGCGAGATACAGTGTGCACAACATCGGGCACTACGGCTTGGCTTTCGACTACTACACCCATTTCACCAGTCCCATACGCCGGTATCCCGACACCATGGTGCACCGCCTCCTCACACGCTACCAGCAGGGTGGGCGCAGTGCCAACAAGGAGCATTACGAGGAGATGTGCGAGCACTCAAGCGACATGGAGCAGTTGGCCGCCAACGCCGAGCGCGACTCCATCAAGTACAAGATGGTGGAGTTCATGGCCGACAAGATAGGCAATGTCTATGAGGCGCATATCAGTGGCATACAGTCCTATGGCATCTATTGTGAAATCGACGAGAACCATTGCGAGGGCATGGTGCCCATGCACGACCTCGACGATGACTACTACGACTTCGACGAGCGCAATTATTGCCTCGTGGGGCGCAGGCATCACAACAAATACCAACTAGGGGACCCTGTCACCATCAGGGTGGCACGTGCCAACATCGAGAAGCGTCAACTCGATTTCACGCTCGAACAATAGGGCCATGGGCATCAGATACACACGCAAGGAGGAGCACATCAACACTTGGTCACATGCCGCAGGAATACTGATGGGCGTGGCAGTGGGGGTGGTGTTCCTCTTCCTTTGTTCAGGAAGGGGGTGGGCGAGAGTCGGTGTCATCCTATACATGTTCGGTATGATAGGGTCGTATGTCTCTTCCACCGTCTATCATGCCCTGCCCCAAAAGAGCAAGTGGAAGGAGAGGTTCAGAAAATGGGACCATGCCGCCATCTACTGGCATATCGCAGGGTCGTATTCACCCATCACACTCGTCGCTCTCAGGGAGGATGGCTTCTGGGGATGGGGACTTTTTATTTTTGTCTGGGCCTGCGCGCTGGTGGGCACCATCACCAGTTTCGTGCATCTCAAGGAGCATAGCCACCTGGAGACCATCTGTTTCGTGGCAATGGGACTGAGTGTCCTTGTGGCCTTCAAACCGCTGGTCGAAAACGTGAGCACGGCAGCTGTCGTATGGATCATCGCGGAAGGGGTGTGCTACATCACCGGTGCTGTGTTCTACAGCTTCAACAATCGACGATACATGCACAGCGTATTCCATTTCTTCGTCCTTGCAGGTTCCATCTGCCACATCATCGCTGTTTGGGACATGCTCCTGGAGATGTGACCCTCTTAGGAAAACTAGTATCCATAGGAAAACTAGTATCCCTAGGAAAACTATGAGCCTTCATGGTTTATCCTAAAAAACATTAATTCCCAAGGGAAAGTGATGTTCTTTCTGCCTTTTTGCTTAATTTTGCCACCATGAAGAAGATTATCATTTTCCTGCTATTCGCCATCGCCCTCCCTTTGGTCGCCATAGCGCAATCTGAAGACGTTGCGGTGGATGTGGACAAACCCATCTTCACTCCTAAATTGGAATTGCAATACACTGTCATCGATGGCGACAGTGCGCTGCTTATGGAGTTGGGCAATGTCATCATCCCGTCGGTAGGTCAGGAATTCAAGAGCGAGAAGCAGAAAAAGGCTTTCAACCGGTTGGTGACAAACGTGAAGAAAGTGCTTCCCATAGCAAAGGATGCACACCAGATCATCATCGAAACCTTCGAGTATCTTGAAACACTCCCCGATGAAAAAGCTAAGAAGGAACATATGAAGAAGGTGGAGGCTGAAATATACAACACTTACAAGCCAAAGATGAAGAAACTCACCTACTCACAGGGAAAATTGCTCATCAAATTGATTAACCGCGAGTGCAACTCTTCTTCCTATGATGTCGTGAAGGCGTTCATGGGTCCCATACGTGCTGGTTTCTGGCAAGCTTTCGCCTGGACTTTCGGTGCCAGTCTCAAGAAGCAATACAAGCCCGACACCACCGACCGCTTCACGGAGATTGTGGTGCTCATGGTGGAATCGGGGCAGCTTTGACTATCGCAGTCCTCCGATTATTCTGATTATTCCGATTCCTCCGATTATTCCGATTATTCCGATTATTCCGATTCCTCCGATTCCTCCGAAAATAAAAGGTGCCGACCTCTATGGCCGGCACCGCGTTGTTTTAGGAATAGTATAGGATCAAGGTTGTCTTTTTTGAGGGCTTGGGGCATTGGGAGAATTTTCGTTATGACGTTATACCGTTATACCGTCATTCCGGGGTGTCTACTCTGTGAGCAGCACCTGCATGAGGGTTTGCCCTACAGCCTTCAATGAGTTCTTGTCGATGTGGTTCATGTCGTCCTGGATGGTGTGCCAGGTGGGACCGAAGGAGCTGGCCTCGCACTGAGGATAGTATGGTATGATGTCGATGCAGGGGATGCCGGCTTTCTCGTTGACGGGCAGGTGGTCGTCGGTGATGGCTCCTCCTTGCTCCATTGGGAAGTATCCGCTATAGCCTGCAGCGTGTGCGGCGCTCCACACACGGTCCACCACGCTGGAGGCATAGTGCAAGGACACTTGTTCCTTATAGAACTGTGCACCTTGCCCTCCCACCATGTCGAGGAGGATGCCGTAGGTGGTTTCCCATGTCTTCGATGGTTGGTGTGTGGCCCAATATTGCGCACCGAGGGCCCAGGAGTCGGCATCGGAACGGTTGGTCCATTGCGGCACACCCCAGTCCTCGGCATCGAAGCAGACGAAGTCGACACCTACGTTGAGAGAGTCCACTTGCTGCAGCAGTCGCGCCACCTCGAGCATCACAGCCACGCCGCTGGCACCATCGTTGGCGGCCATCACTGGTTTTGTCCAGTTGGTGCTGTCGGGGTCGTTGTCCGCCCACGGCCTGCTGTCCCAGTGTGCGCAGATGAGTATGTGTCGTTTCTTTTCGGGTTTGTGGCGTGCGATGATGTTGGTGGCCCTTAGCATGGTGCCGTCGTAGCCAGTGAGGGCTGCTTTCTGCAGTTCCACCTCACATCCCAGTCTGCGGAATTTTTCTGCGATCCATTCCCCGCATTTCTCATGAGCCTCGCTGTTCATCGTGCGAGGCCCGAAAGCACATTGCGCATCGCAATAGGCGAAAGCGGAGTCAGCGTTGAATTCCGGGCCTTTCACGGTGGGTTCGGTGATGACCTCTGTGTTGCCCTTACGCTTGCACGAGGCTCCGCTGAGAATCAGCAAGGCTATCGCTGCCATAAAGATATTGATGGTTGTTCTTTTCATGATGTCGTCTATTTTGCCAATGACTGTACTTGAGCCATCACCCTGAGCCAGTTGCCACCCCAGATTTTCTGGATGTCGCGCTCGCTGTACTTGTTTTTCAGCAACGCCAAGGTGAAATTGATGAGTTCGGAGGAGTTGGCCAATCCTCTCACCCCGCCGTCCCCGTCGAAGTCGGTGCCCAGTCCCACATGGTCGATGCCCATGATGCGCACGGCGTGGTTGAGGTGCTCAATGGCGTGTCGGATGGTGGCCTCTCCCTCCTTGACCAGGAATCCCGGGTATAGTGTGATGTGAGCCACACCGCCTTTTTTCGCCAAGGCCCTCAGTTGGTCGTCGGAGAGGTTGCGTGGCGAGTCGCAGAGTGCTTTGCAACTGCTGTGGCTGCAAACGATAGGCGTTCGGGAGATTTCCAGGGCATCGTAGAAACTTTGTTCGCTGGCGTGGCTCAGGTCCACCATGATGCCATGCCTGTTCATCTCTCGGATGACTTTCTCTCCGAATTTGCTCACGCCGTGGTTGGTGTCGCATCCCTTTGCGCTGTCGCAGATGTCGTTGTCTCCATTGTGGCAAAGGGTGATGTATACGACTCCCCTTTGTGAGAAGTGCTTCACGTTCTCCACGTCGTGGTTGAGAGCGATGCCGTTCTCGATGGCGAACATGATGGATTTGCGCTCCTTGCGTTTGTCTTCGAAAAGGTCAGCGGGTGTGCGTGCGATGCTGATGTACTTTCGGTTGCTTCTGACAATGGCCTCGATTTTGTCGAAGATGAAGTTGGCGTACTCCATTGGCGTCTGCACGTCGAAAGCCACCTTCGATGAGAAGGTCTCGCCCATTTTCGGTTGTGGGAGGTAGGCCGCCATGATGACGGCGTCCTGCTGCCCTTCTGTCATCTTGTGCAGGTCGACGAGGATGCGTGGGTCACGCTGGTCGAACTTGATGTCTTGATGGAAGAACATGGGAGTGTCGCAGTGGGTGTCGAGGGTGAGGATGCGTCGGTGCAGGCGCTTGGCCAACTGGAAATTGTTGGCTTGTGCCACCAGCCACTCGAAGAGTTTTCGCCCTTCTTCCGCCAGGCATTCCGGATGCCATTGCACACCAAGGAAAGGCTTGAATTCGCTGCTTTCCATCGCTTCAATGACACCGTCGGGAGCTTTGGCCGTCACACGGAAGTGAGGGCCTGGTTCAGACACCGCTTGGTGGTGGAAGGAGTTGACATACAGTCTCTCGGTTTTGTAGATGCGGTGTAATATGGAGTCCTGCTCGATTTGGATGGAGTGGGAGAGGAGGTCTCGGTCGCCGTCTTGGCTGTGCTTGATGGCCACGGGTGGTGGCGGCGGCGGTGTTGCTTCCTTGTCCTTGTTTTTCTTCTTTTTCTCCTTTTCTTTCTCCGAGCCATCTGGCTCGACGGGTGGCGCGCTGAGACCGGTGGCGATGTCCTGCATCACCTTGCCTCCGAGTGCCATGGCCATCGTTTGTATGCCGCGGCAGATGCCGAGGATGGGAATCTGTCGGTTGTATGCCAACTGTGTGATGAGGAGTTCGGGGAGGTCGCGCACGTTGTTCACGCGCTTGAGTTGTGGAGAGGGTTCCTCTCCTGCCCACAGCGGGTTGAAGTCGGCTCCGCCTGAGAGCAGCAGGCCGTCGATGAGCGACAGGGAGTTCACCACCACGTCGGTGTCCGACACAGGTGGGATGAGCACGGGGATACCTCCCGCATCGACTACTTGCTGGTAGTATACTCGTGCGAGTGTGGCTTCCCCTTCAAAGAAGTTGGAAGTGATGCCAATGATGGGTTTGCGCTTCCCCTCTGGGAATGTAGCGTAGACAGACTCGAGGTGTGAATTGAGGTCGAACGATGCCATCTGCTATTTCTCGTTTTCTTCTAATTTGACAGGAATCTCTCGCTTGATGCTTTGCTCCAATGAGATGAGCGTCTCAGTGGCCACTACGCCGGGGATGGTTTGAAGTTGGTTGTTGAGCAAATCCATCAGTTGCTCGTTGTCTCGTGCGTACAACTTGACGAGCATGGTGTATGGGCCTGTGGTGAAATGGCACTCCACAATCTCAGGGATGTGGAGAAGCCGCTCGCAGACCGACTTGTACATGCTGCCGCGCTCAAGGGTGATGCCCACGTAGGTACAAGTGTGGTACCCCAGGCTTTTAGGGTTGACATCGAAGCCGCTGCCGGTGATGACGCCGGCCTCTATGAGGTGTTGCACGCGCTGGTGGATGGCGGCACGAGAGACGTTGCACTCTGCGGCGACATCCTTGAATGGTATGCGTGCATTTTGGGACAAGATGCTCAAAATCTTCTTGTCCAGATGGTCTATTTTGTCTACTGCCATTGGTTGGTTTTGTTGTCTTGTTGGTATTTATGATGATGTATTGACAATTTGAAAGCAAATGTAGGCATTTTGGATGAATCGTGCAACATTTTTTCGCATATTTTGCGCTTTTTTGTTGCATGGTGTGTAAAAAAGACAAAAACGTGGGATAAAAATGCCAAAAACATCCTCATGATGTCAAGGGGTGACGCAGTTTGCGGGGTTGCCAAGAGGATTTCCCTGTTGTGTGTCTGTGGAGAGAAAAAATGAGGAAAACACTTTGGAGAACCGATTTTTCTCACTATCTTAGCGGCGCGAAAGATAATTGACAATTGAGTTATGGAACAGAGACGACGCTATCCCGTGGGCATACAGACTTTCTCCCGATTGAGAAAAGAAGGGTATGTTTATATAGACAAGACCGACTTGATGTGGAAAATGACAAGAGTTAGCCCCTTCATCTTCCTAAGTCGTCCAAGGCGATTCGGAAAGTCGCTGCTCGCCACCACGCTGTGCTCGTTCTTCAGAGGCGAGCGCGAATTTTTCGAGGGTTTGAAGGTGATGGAGCTGGAGAAGGAGTGGAAAAGTTATCCCGTGCTCCACATCGATGTGAGTATGGCGAAAGGAAGGGATAGCGTGGAGGAATTGCGAAATGCGTTGCTCACAGAGCTTAAACCCTTGTATGACATCTATGGCAAGGATCCGGGGGAGAACACTCCCGGTGAGGTTTTCTCCGGCCTTATACGCCGCGCCTACGAGAAGACGGGCGAACAGGTGGTGGTGGTCGTCGACGAATATGATGCGCCACTGCTCGAGGTGCTCCACGAGGAGGTTCTGCTGCCTGCATTCCGCCGCGTGATGCAGGAGTTCTACCAATGTTTGAAGGCTCGCGAGGCGATGATTCGCTTCTGTTTCATCACCGGCATTACGAAATTCTCGCAGTTGAGCATCTTCTCCACGTTGAACAATATCACCAACATCTCTCTTGATGATGACTTTGCTGCCATCTGTGGCATCACGGGTGATGAAATTGATGAGCATATGCAGCCCGACGTGGCACACCTGGCCGAGGAATACGATGTGACACCTCAAGAGATGCGCCAAATGTTGCGCCATACCTACGATGGTTATCGTTTCTCACGTAAGTCCCCCGACATTTATAATCCCTTCAGTTTGATGAAGACGTTCAACCAACATGAATTACGTAATTGGTGGTTTGAGAGCGGCACGCCTTCCTATCTCTTGCGCCAGATGCGTCATTTCCATACCGACATCACGAAGATTGACGACATCGAGGTGCCCTCGTCGGCATTTGACCAACCCACGGAAAATATGTTGGATGCACTGCCGCTGCTCTACCAAAGTGGATACCTTACCATCAAGGATTACGACTCCTTCGGTCGCATCTACACCTTGGGCATCCCTAATCAAGAGGTGCGTGTGGGATTTACCGAGGGACTGCTGCCCACTGTCGCAGGTATCAGAGGCAGTGACGTCCAGGCTGGTTTCGCTCTCCGATTCTGGCGTGCTCTCCATGCCAATGACACGGATTTGGCATTACGTGAGTTGCAGGCTTATTTGGAGGGGCTGCCCAACGTGGAAGGTTTCAAGAAGAAGTTGGAGGAGGTGGCTGTGGCAGAAGGTTTCTATGAGTGGACTTTTTATCTCATCTTCTCCATGCTCAACGTCTATGTGCAGACGCAAGTGAAGTGTGCACGAGGTAGGGCCGACATGGTGGTGTTCACACCAGAAGTCATCTACGTGATGGAACTCAAACTCAACGGTACGGCACAGGATGCCCTCGACCAAATCAACGATAAAGGCTATGCCAAGCGTTACGCCACCGACGGCCGCCGCATCGTAAAGGCTGGCATGGGTTTCTCCATCGAAAAACGAGCACTCACAGATTATGTTATTGAAGATTGAAGATTTGAGATTTGAGATTTGAAATTTGAAAATTGAAAATGGTGTGCACCCCTCATGGAAGTCGTAGTGGCGGATTTTGTGCCCGCCCGAAAACAAAAGGCTGTGTGAAAGTTTTCCCACGGCTGTTCTTGTTTTTGCTTTCCTGTCTCCTTTCTGCCGTTTCAGCCTCTGCCCAAGGCGCGCTGGAACAATCGGAAGGACGTGACACGCTGACAACCAGCATCACCTATGACCTCGCGACAGAGACGGCAGTGGGAACGGGTGATTATACTGCTTTTCAGTTGGTCACCAATCGCCACCACGTGTTGGGCACACGTTCCAACACGGCTTATGTGCGTGGGGCGGTGAAAGTGGAGCATCCGTTTACGAGCGACCTCTCACTCTCGGCAGCCGTGGATGGCATTGCCTCCGTCCATGCCGACCATCACACCTTCTTGCAGCAGTGCTATGCCAACCTTTCCTGGCAGTCGTTTTTCATAGAGGTAGGTAGTCGTGAGGAGGCGACTGTGCTACGCGATGAGCAACTGTCATCCGGCTTGTTCGCCAACGGCATCAACGCCAAACCGGTGCCTAAGGTGCATTTTGGCACCAACGGCTTCTGGACCATACCGTTCACGAAGGGATGGCTCCAGGCGCACTTCGACTTCGGCTATGGCAAGTTCACCGACAGTGGTTATCGTGAGGAAATGTTCCAGCGGGGGGGCAACGTCAACTGGGGCTATGCCACCGGAGCCTACGCCCATCAGAAACATCTGTATTTCCGCACCAATCCCGCCAAACGCTTCTTTGTCGTCGCCGGTGTGGAGCATGCCGTGCAGTTCGGAGGGACTGGCTACAAAACCGTCAATGGGGAGTTGGTAGCCACCAAGAAACCCTTGAAGCTGAAGTCCTTCTTTGATGTCATCGCCTCCTTTGGCGACAAGAATTATTATGAGAATGACGTGTTGGAAGACTGGGTCTTTGGCAACCATCTTGGTTCGATGACCCTCCAGGTGGGTTGGAACATCGACAGTGACCATCTTTTGCAAGCTTATCTCGACAACCCGTTTGAGGATGGCTCCGGCATACGCAAGGGCAACGGCTGGGACGGGCTGTGGGGACTGCAATATGACAACAAGAGGGCAGGACGGCAGATGGTGAGGAAGGCCGTGGTGGAATATTTCCAAACCACCAACCAGTCGGGCCCCCTCCATTGGGACAGCGGCGACTACCCTGAGCCTGTGCGCAGCCAGGTGGATGATTTCGTTGTTGGCAACGACAATTATTACAATCACATGTTCTATGTCGCCTATTCCCATTATGGCATGACGCCAGGCAATGCGCTCATCACCTCACCCATCTACAACAAGGACGGGCAGATGTCGTTCCGCGACAACCGCGTGAAAGCGTGGCATCTAGGGGTCAATGGCGAGATAACCGACCGCCTGTCATATCTCGTCAAAGGATCTTATCGAGAGGGGTGGGGCACCTATTCTGCACCGCTCGTCGTCAAGCATCACTCCTTCGATGCCATGGTGCAAGGGGTTTATGACCTCGGCCCATGGCGGTTTGCCGCCGCATACGCCTTCGACAAGGGAAACATCTACGGCGATTGTCACACGTTCAACTTGAAAATCGGTTTCCATGGCAAGATTCTTTAAGACCATCATGGCCCTTTCATTCCTTCTGTTGGCTTCTTGTCAGGAAGGTGGCGAGGCGGGCGACTTGCTCGGTCAGTGGCGTTTGGTGGACTCAGACACGAAATATGTCAGCTTTTCGGGGTCGCTGACCTTGTTCCGCTCCATCACGGAGGGCGAGGTGTATGGGAAGTTCCAGCATGAAGGGGACAGCCTTTTCATACAATGCTTCTCCATTTATGGCTCACCTCAAGACACCGCCATCGTGGAAAACTCTTTCGGTTTTCAGCCCTTCGGCGACATACGATTGAAAATCGATGCCCTCACCAATGACAAGATTGTACTCAGCAAAGGACAGCGGCAGTGGAGATTCCGAAAATATTGACGGGAATTTCCAGGGGATTTGTTCACTTTTCTGGAGTTAAAGGGGAGGGCTAAATAATTAATAATTAATAATTTATAATTAACAAAAGGAGTTAAAGGGACGTATGTCCACTTCGGCATCGGACTCAACTTCACCCACCAGTTCGTCAAGGCGCAATTTTGGTGGACAGTGAGCAAAAGGTCTGTGTGCACTTCCCCCGAAGTCGTAGGGGCGGGTCTTGTGCCCGCCCGAACGCAAAAAGGGTGGTGCGCATCTTCCCTCCTCTTGAGACCCCTTAAGGGAAAGGGAGACTATTCGGCTCAACGATATTCAAACTGACTTTAAAAAATGGACTCAGTCATTTATAAATTGTTGAGAACTATGTTTTTTGAATAATTTCTGGATAATTTTTGGCAATTCGTGTGAAAAAAACAAGTTGTTTTTATGGTTTTGGATGATAAAATTTGGGCCTTGGAATTTTTTTCCAAGGCCCAAATTTGGTGGAGTCTTCGAAATGCCTTTAGTCAGCAAGGCTGCCCATGGCTTCGAAAATGTTTTCGAGTTCATCTATTCTGAATTTTCAATTTTTTTGTAACGGCTATTCTTGCCTACGGATTTTTTCGTGGCCTTCCCCTCTTCTTGCCGGGCTTCTTTGACTTGTACTTGGG
>CADADN010000071.1 GCA_902786665.1 uncultured Prevotellaceae bacterium
AAGAGCCATGTGCCGGCCTTGTAGTGGAACTCCCCGTAAGTCCTCACGGGGTGGTGGAACAGCTCGTGGTCGTGCCTCACCCTCTCGATGGCGGCCTTCGTGACGGGGTGGTTCTCCAGCACGCTGTTCCTTGCCAGGCCCGTGATGATGAACACGCGGCGGTCGTTCAGCACGGCCCAGTCCATCAGCTCGTGGGAGCAGAAGTGGCTGTCGCCGCGCACGGTGACGACGGTCTTCGGCCAAGCCTCGCGCAGGCAGGCGATGAGCCACATGATGGTGTCCTCGAAACTGACGGCCTTGTTCTTGCGGCCGGGCTTGAGCAGCGGCAGGATCATCTTGCCCGAATAACCCTCGAACACCATGAGCGGCATGTAGCAGTAGCTGTCATGGTAGGCGTTGAAAAGGCTCTGCTCCTGACACCCGTAAGTGTCCACGTTCGTATCGTCGCAGTCGAGGATGATGTGACAGGATGAACATCGTGACGAACATCTCCTGTATGCGGAGAAGGTCCTCGTCGGTGACCATGTTCTCGAAGCGGCACATCGTGGCCGAGGAGCAGAGCTCCTTGTCCAGGGCGCCGGTGTCGACGGCCAGCTGCATCATCGGGTCGCGGCGCATGCGGTCGCAGTCGTTGACGTCCTCGTAGCCCAGGCAGATCTGGAAGATGCGGGTCATGGGAATTTCCATGAGGCTGTGGTGCACCAGGTAAGGGATGCGCTTGTCCTCTATGCAACCGGCCAGCTGGGAAGCCAGCGAAAGGTGCTCCTCCTCTTCACGGAGAAGCAGCAAGCCGCCATGCGAAGACAGGCTCATTGCGTCGGTCGTGGCCTCCAAATTGAAATCCGCGGAGAAGTGAAATTTCTCTGAATTTTCTTGGTTGCTAACTGGAAAATGACTAATTTTGCGCATGTGAGGTTTATTTTGGATTTTGTACTACAAAAGTAACACTTTTTCCTCTGATTACCAAAGGATTAGCGTTTAAAAACCTCACATTTTTTATTTTAGTATGAAATATTCAGGCTAAGTGTATTTTTTATTCTGATAGTCAATCCAACATCCACAAATACAATATTCTTATGAAAAAGGCATTCTTCACCCTCGCATTGATGCTCGTGGCATTCACGGCCAATGCACAATCATGCCCCGACAACAAACATCCGCATATGATCGACCTCGGTTTGCCATCTGGTACGAAATGGGCGTGCTGCAATATTGGAGCCGAAAAGCCCGAAGGATACGGCGGCTACTACGCCTGGGGCGAGACGCAGACGAAGAGCACTTACAATGATGACACTTATCTTTACTGTAAAAACGATTCATCATATCAAAGCATCGGCAGTGACATTGCCGGCACGCAATACGACGTGGCACATATGAAGTGGGGCGGTTCTTGGATGATGCCGTCAGCAGATCAGCAAGACGAATTGATAAGCAACTGCACCTACGAATGGACGACGGTGAACGGCGTCAAGGGTGGCAAGTTCACCAGCAAGAAAAACGGTGCAAGCATCTTCTTGCCTGCGGCGGGCTACCGCTGGGATGACGGCCTCAACGAAGCCGGTTCGTACGGCTACTACTGGTCATCCACGCAGTCTCCGTCTTACTCGGACTGCGCCTACGACCTGTACTTCCATTCGGGCAACGCGTACTGGTACTACGACCTCGACCGCGGCTTCGGTCGTACAGTTCGTCCCGTCTCCAGATAGGTACATCCTTGCCCCTCGCCTTGCCCCACCGCCATCCCGTGCGCCAACAACACCGCTCGCGAAAAAAAATGATTAAAAAAATTCCATTATGTCATCGATAAAGGAAATAATTGAAGTTGAATCAAGGGAGTTGTCCGACGGTCATCGTGACATCCTCCATCTTCACCGTGAAGGCAGTTTCTACCACGCCTACGAGTGGAGTGCATTCTTGGCCTACCGCTACCTTCACGATTTCAAAGCGAATAAGCGCGTGTTCAAGGGTGTAAAGTAGCCCTTGGTCTATATTAGGTTTTCCGAGGCAAGTATTCTTATATCGTACATATTTCTAAAGGTGGGCATTGTCCCACCTTTAGTGTGTTTATTTTAGATAGTATATTATCTTCGAATGTTAAAATGCACATTCCCTTTCAGTTATTCATTGTCAATATTGGCTTATAGCGTGAATGATGATAAAACTAGGTAAATGATATTTTACCGCATTCTCCCCCGAGTAAAACGGAATAAATGGTGAAATTTTTTATTCCGTTTTATTCCGCTTGATTTAACATATCGAGCGGAAAAATGGCGGACTAAGAGTAAATGGTATCGTTGCAAATCCTTGATTTAACGACATTTAAGAATAATTAGCATAATCGAAGCCCGATTATGCTACTAAAGGCGGAAACCCCGATAAATTCAGGGTCTCCGCCTTTTCTCTTTCCCTATTGTTCCTCCATTTTCCCGCAAAACGGCAAAAACAGGATTTATGAATCAAATTCTCCGTCCCCTCTATGTGATTCACTGATAATAATTATGGCAAAAAGACACAGTCCGTCGGCACTGGCCAGATACCAGGCCGACAAGAACAAGGATAAGGTAAAGCCGATACGCTATATATCTCATTCCGCGTCACCCAAGACGAGAGGCTGTCCATCCTCACGGAGGTGTTGCGCGTCGGCCACTCACTGAGTGACTACTGCCGACAGCTCTGCCTGAAACGTATTCGTTGGTGCCATCGTTCTCGTCGCTATATTTGCGGCTTTCACTGCATATTAGGGATTCCAAATAGCTGACAAGTCAGAGAAGCAGACCCTATGGTATAATGAGAATAGAGAAGCCATCCTATTCGGCCAATTTTTTAGAGTTCATGAAAACGGACGCTGGAATTACTGGCACAAGGAATGGGTCAACGACCCAAATCTGGAGAAAGACATGTATGACTACTTCATGTTTGAAGAGATGAAGAACGACAAATAAAAAAGTGAGAATAATTGCTTTTGATGAAAAAAAATAGAAAAAATTGTTGATTTGTCGCACAAATGAATTATATTTGCAATTTAAATGACAAAACCTCTGAATCTTTTATAAGCGAATTATTTATATATCCTAACAAATTATGTATAATATTGCACTAATTATCAATTTTGTACTTTTTATCTATATGATATCAGTACTTGTAAAACCTGATAGGTTTATGCCATTCATTGAGGCAACCCCAACTAAGAAAAGACTCTATGTTGTCGCTGGATACATTATCTTTTGGATTATCATGGCTACTGTTTTTTCTGGTGATATTGCAGATATGAAAAAAGCAGAGGCAGAGGCAGCTAAACAAGATTCAATCAAAGCTGAGCAACAAGTTCAAAATACTTTAATTCAAGAAGTCAAAGATGATTCTATCGCATTAGCAAAAGGCAATTATTATGAATTATCGCCAAACCCAACAATGGATGAAATAAAGGCTTTGATTAAGAAACACAGTGACATTAATCTTCAAGGTGGAGCAAACATTCCAGAAAGGGAAAGCACACTTAATTATGTGAAGGCTGAAGAACAGAAGCAATGGGATAAGGCATTGCCTGGCATTAGAAAGGCATTTGTTAAGATTAC
This sequence comes from uncultured Prevotellaceae bacterium, assembly GCA_902786665.1. Classification (GTDB taxonomy): domain Bacteria; phylum Bacteroidota; class Bacteroidia; order Bacteroidales; family Bacteroidaceae; genus Prevotella. The sequence goes on from CADADN010000071.1 coordinate 3,576, forward strand.
AAAAGATGGTCTGTGGGAAAATGACATAAATGTATATGATGCTGATGGTGGCAAAACTATTTGGTTTGTCGGTGGCACTTTTGCTGCAAACAGGAATATCAAATCATTTCATGAGAAAATTGAAAAGACATTAAAACAATTAGGTTTCAAACGTGCATGTTATAAATGGATTGAACATTCTAACGAGTACACATATTATGATTTCTAATTGAAGAAGACAGGTTAAAAACTAGACTCCTATTATAATGTTGAGAAAGGCGGAGAGTTCGATTATTTCGGTCTCTCCGTCTTTAACATTTCTGATTGATAATGTCTCACGTTTGCCTTTTCTAGAGTGCAAGAAATTGTCGGACTAAGAGTAAATGACATATTTGCAAAGTACTGATTAAATAGATTAGAAGACCATTATGATTGTATTTTATAATAGAATTTGATGATAAAAGTGTGCATCCGAACGCTATGATACTAAAGGAACTGATATTTAAAAATATTTAAATTAATAACCAAAATTTGTTCAGATGGACAAAAACAAAAGAGAGTTACTTGCGTAACTCTCTCATTTTTAGGCGCTTCAGGATGGGCTTGAACCAACGACCCCCTGATTAACAGTCAGGTGCTCTAACCAACTGAGCTACTGAAGCAGGTCTTTTTTATTTTGCGGTTGCAAAAGTATAACGTTTTTTTTGTTCCACCAAACTTTTTCGTGAAAATTTTCTCATTTCAGCCAAAAAACTGTAGTTTTAACTTGTTTTTAACCCTTCAACGTCCAAAAAGGCTCACCAAAAAAACAACTTTACATCATCTGCACCTTATATCCTGTATGGAAAAAAGTTCGCATTTCCTTACACCAACCTTACACCTTTAACCCTGCTGGCAAAGAAAAACGGTGCTTGCACCGCCCCGTCTGCTAAACTGCATTCTTTCACATCTTTGCACACTGCACAAACCATACTTTTCATCGCATCTTTACGTTTTTCAACAGTACAGGTCGAATAAAATTCGCTTTTTGCTCACTTAATCGGATTTTTGCACTATCTTTGCACCATGCTTTTCGCAAGCACGAAAAAGAAGAAGTAGAATTCACCAATATCATCATCATGCGACGCATCCTGACCCTACTCATCGCCTTCGTCACAACGGTCGCTGCCATGTCCCAGACCGACGACGCCCACTATTTTGAGACGAAGAAACAACTCGACATTTTCAACTCCATCTACAAGAGTCTCGACCTCGCCTACGTCGACACGCTCGATGCATCGGAGGTGGTGGGCACCGCCATCAAGGCGATGCTCCGCAGCCTCGACCCCTACACCGAATACTACCCCGAGGAGAACATGAAAGACCTAAAGGAGATATACACCGGCAAGTTTGCAGGCATCGGCGCCCTCATCCGCTACAACCTGAAGTTGGATCGCGTGGTGATCGACGAGCCCTACGAAGGGATGCCCGCCGCCCTCGCCGGTCTCCGCAAGGGCGACATCATCCTGAGCATCGACGACTCCTCGATGGTCGACAAGAGTGTCAGCTATGTGAGCAGCCGTCTGCGCGGCGACCCCGGCACCAGTTTCATCCTGAAGATCCAGCGCCCGACAACAGGCAAGAAGATTAAGATGAAGATCACCCGCCAGATAGTGCAGACCCCTTCCGTCCCCTATTACGGTCTTCGTCCAGACGGTGTGGGCTACATCAACCTGAAACAGTTCACCGAGGGTTGTGCCAAGGAAGTTCGCAACGCTTTCATCGAGATGAAGGAGAAAGGCATGCGCGGCATCGTGCTCGACCTCCGCGACAACGGCGGCGGTTCCGAGTCGGAAGCGGTGCAAATCGTCAACATGTTCGTGCCCAAGGGCAAGCTCATCGTCTCCAACCGTGGCAAGCTGAAACGTTCCAATGTCGACTATTACACGAAGGTGGAGCCCCTTGACACCATCATGCCCGTCGTGGTGCTCGTGGGCGACATGACGGCCAGTGCCAGCGAAATCACCAGCGGTGCCCTGCAAGACCTCGACCGCGCCGTCATCCTCGGCACACGCACCTATGGCAAGGGGTTGGTGCAGACGAGCATCGACGTCCCCTACAACGGCAACCTCAAGTTCACCAGCAACAAATACTACATCCCCTCCGGCCGTTGCATACAAGCCATCAACTACCGCCACGCCCAAGGCGGTTATACAGAACACATCCCCGACTCCCTCACCCATCTCTTCCACACCGCCAACGGCCGCGAGGTGCGCGACGGCGGCGGCATCACACCCGACGTGGTGGTGGAAGCCGACTCGTTGCCCAACATAGGTTACTACCTCGCCTCCTCCGGCACCGACTCCACCGAGGTGATGCTCGAATGGGAGGTGGACTACATCGCCCGCCATCCCCAGATCGCACCGGCCTCAGACTTCGAGATTTCCGATGCCGACTATGCAGACTTCAAGCGCCGTGTCATCGCCAGCGGCTTCAAATACGACCCTGAGAGCGAGAAATACCTCAGCAATCTCATCAAACTCGCCAAGTTCGAAGGCTACTACGACGATGCCAAGGAAGAGTTCGACCGTCTGGAGAAGAAACTCACCCACAACCTCGAGCACGACCTTGAATACCACAAGAAAGCCATCAAGCGCCTCCTGGCCGACGACATCGTGGCGGCCTACTACTACCAGCGCGGCACAGTGGAAAACCAACTACGAGGAGACAAGCAGATGGAGGAAGCGTGCAGGATAGCCCTGTCGCCAGAAGAGTACTGGAAAATCCTCCGACCGTGAAACCATGGGAAAAAGGTGCAACCACAGTGCTTTTCCACCTTTTAGAATAGGCGATACATATCAAGAAAACGCTTTTTAGTGACAAAAAACACTTAAAAATTTTGCTGCATGGGCAAAAATTCGTACCTTTGCAGCCGTTCAGTGGAATGAGGGACTTGCAAAAGTCCCTCATTTTCATTATCATCATCTTAAACCACCTATGTAAGACGGTGGAAAAAGAATTGCGAAAAGCGAAACGAAATGACAGAAAAAAGCATCATCAAGAAACTAGCCGAAGAATGGCTGGAGGGAAAGGACTATTTCCTGGTGGACATCGAAGTCAGCCCGGACAACAGAATCGTCGTGGAAATCGACCATGCCGACGGGGTGTGGATTGAGGACTGTGTGGACTTGAGCAAATACATCGAGGACCACCTCGACCGTGACAAGGAAGACTTCGAGCTGGAAGTGGGGTCGGCAGGCCTCGGACAGCCATTCAAGGTGCCACAGCAATACATCAACTTCATCGGCAAGGAGGTGGAAGTGCTCGATGCCAACGGAAAGAAAATCAAAGGCACGCTCAAGGCGGTGGACGGCAACCTCTTCACCGTCACCACGCAAGAAAAGGTGAAGGTGGAAGGCAAGAAGCGCCCCGTGCTCACCCCGGTGGACCATCAATACGAAATGGACAAGGTAAAATATACAAAATACATCATAAGTTTCAAATAAAGACATGGCAAAGAAAACCAATCCTTCGACCCCGAACATGATCGACACGTTCAATGAGTTCAAGGAGAACAAGAACATCGACCGCACCACGCTCGTCAGCGTGCTTGAAGAAAGTTTCCGAAACGTCATCGCCAAAATCTTCGGCAGCGACGAGAATTTCGACGTCATCGTCAACCCAGACAAGGGCGACTTCGAAATCTACCGCAACCGCGTGGTGGTGGAAGACAACCAAGTGGAAGACCCCAACAAGGAAATCTCACTGAGCGACGCTCAGAAAATCGACCCCGATTACGAATTGGAAGAAGAGGTGAGCGAACCCATCGAGTTTGCCAAATTCGGCCGCAGAGCCATCCTCAACCTCCGCCAGACCCTTGCCTCCAAGATTCTCGAACTGGAGCACGACTCACTCTACAACAAATACAAGGACCGCGTGGGACAGATCATCAGCGGCGAAGTCTATCAGACATGGAAGCGCGAGGTACTCATCGTGGACGATGAGAACAACGAACTCATCCTCCCCAAGTCGGAGCAGATTCCCAACGACCAGTACCGCAAGGGCGAGACCATCCGTGCCGTCATCCATCGGGTGGACAACGAAAACAACAACCCCAAGATCATCCTCTCGCGCACCAGCCCTGTCTTCCTTGAGAGGCTTCTCGAAGGCGAGGTTCCGGAAATCAACGACGGCCTCATCTCCATCAAGAAAATCGCCCGCATGCCCGGTGAGCGCGCCAAGGTTGCCGTCGAGAGCTACGACGACCGCATCGACCCCGTCGGTGCTTGCGTGGGTGTGAAGGGCAGCCGCGTGCACGGCATCGTCAGAGAGCTGTGCGGCGAAAACATCGACGTCATCAACTACACCTCCAACATCAAGCTCTACATCCAGCGCTCGCTCAGTCCCGCCAAGGTGTCGAGCATCAACATCGACATGGAGAACCACAAGGCCGAGGTCTTCCTCAAGCCAGAGGAAGTGTCTCTCGCCATAGGACGCGGAGGACTCAACATCAAACTCGCCTCCATGCTCACAGAATACACCATCGATGTCTTCAGGGAGGTTGAACAAGACCAAGTCGAGGAGGACATCTACCTCGACGAATTCGCCGACGAAGTGGACCAGTGGGTCATCGACTCCATCAAGCGCATCGGCCTCGACACCGCCAAAGCCGTGCTCAAGGCACCTCGCGAAATGCTTGTGGAGAAAGCCGACCTGGAGGAAGAAACCGTCGACTACCTCATCAGCATCCTCAAGGCAGAATTCGAAAACTGACCCATAGAGAATACATCCTGGAAAGTCATAGATAAAGCCAAGAGGCCTTGAGTGCGAAACAATAAAAATAAAAATCATCAACAAGAGAATGGCCATAAGATTAAATAAAGTTATCAGAGAACTGAACATCGGACTCCAGACGGCAGTGGAGTTCCTTCAAAAGAAGAGTGCCCTGGGCGAAGTTGAGGAGAATATGAACTTCAAGATCAACGACGCTCAGTATGAAGCCCTTGTGGAAGAATTCAAGAGCGACAAGGAGACGAAGAACAAGGCCGCCAAGATTTTCCCCAAGAAGCCCAAGGAAAAGAAACGCGAGCCAGAAAGCCACCGTGCCGAAACCCTGCTTGAGAGCAACAGGCAGCAAGTACGGCCTCTTGGCAAGATAGACCTTGACGCAGCCGGGAAGCAGGCTCTCAAGCCTGCCACACCGACCGTGGAGGCCGACAAGGAGACGTCACAAGAGAAGCCTGCCGAAACTCCTGTGACAACGGAACCTCCAACCATCAGCAAACCCGCCGAGACCGTTGCACCTGCCAAGGACAAGGAAGAGCAGCAACCCCCGGTCGCCACGACACAACAGCCTGTCGTCTCCCAGAAAGCACCCAAGGCAGAGACAACCACCACACCATCCACGGAGCCCAAGAAAACAGTGGATGAGGAGAAGAAGGTGGAAGAAGTCGCAAGCGTCAAGAAGGAAGAGACAGCAGAAAAAGCCCCCGTCGAGGAGAAGCCTGTGGAAAGCGTTGGTGCAGAAGTCACCGAAACCGTCGAAACCACAGAGCAGCAAACTCCAAAGACAGAAATTTTCACTCTGAAGAGCGAGCAGGACAACGCCCCGAAGGTGAACGTGGTGGGCAAAATCGACCTTGACTCCATCAACCAAAGCACGCGGCCGAAGCGCAAGTCCAAGGAGGAGAAGCGCAAGGAACGCGAGGAGAAGGGCCAGCACGGAGCCACACCCGCCACAGGAGAGAAGAAGAAGCGCGCGCGCATCGGTAAAGAGCGCATCGACATCAACGCCGTAGGCAACCAAGGCGGGCAGAACAACCGTGGCGGACAAGGCGGCCAAGGAGGAAACCAAGGCGGCAACAACCAGAATAGCGGACAAGGCGGAAAGAACAAAGGCAAGAAAGACAAGAACCGCAAGCGCAACCAGCGACCCATCGAGGTGAACGAGGAAGACGTGGCAAAACAGGTGAAGGAAACCCTCGCACGTCTCACCAGCAAGAACCAGAACAAGAAGGGCGCCAAATACCGCAAGGAAAAGCGCGAGGCTGTCCAGGAACGCCTGCAGGAAGAGCGCGCCGAGCAGAAAGCAGAGAGCAAGATACTGAAACTCACTGAATTCGTCACCGTTAGCGAACTCGCCACGATGATGAACGTGGGTGTCAACCAAGTCATCGGCACCTGCATGAGCATCGGCATCATGGTGAGCATCAACCAGCGTCTCGACGCCGAAACCATCAACATCGTGGCCGACGAATTCGGCTTCAAGACCGAGTATGTAAGCGCAGAGGTGCAAAACGCCATCACCGAGGAGGAAGACGACGAGAACGACCTCGTGGCACGCGCACCCATCGTCACCGTGATGGGACACGTCGACCACGGCAAGACCTCGCTGCTCGACCATATCCGCAACACCAACGTCATCGCCGGCGAGGCGGGAGGCATCACACAGCACATCGGAGCCTACAACGTGCAACTCGCCGACGGCCGCAAGATCACCTTCCTCGACACCCCGGGACACGAGGCTTTCACCGCCATGCGTGCACGCGGTGCACAGGTCACCGACATCGCCATCATCATCATCGCCGCCGACGACTCCGTGATGCCCACCACCAAGGAGGCCATCGCCCACGCCCAAGCGGCCAACGTGCCCATGGTGTTCGCCATCAACAAAATCGACAAGCCGGGAGCCAACCCCGACAAGATACGTGAAGACCTTGCCAACATGAACCTCCTCGTGGAGGAATGGGGAGGCAAGTACCAAAGCCAGGAAATCTCCGCCAAGAAAGGAATGGGCGTGGACGACCTGCTCGAGAAAGTGCTCCTCGAGGCCGAGATGCTCGACCTCAAGGCCAACCCCAACCGCAAGGCCACCGGTTCCATCATCGAGTCGTCGCTCGACAAGGGACGTGGATACGTCTCCACCGTCCTCGTTTCCAACGGCACGCTCAAGGTGGGCGACATCGTCGTGGCAGGAACCAGTTACGGGCGCATCAAAGCCATGTTCAACGAGCGCAACCAGCGCATACAAAGCGCAGGTCCCTCCGATCCCGCCATCATCCTCGGCCTCAACGGCGCACCCACGGCAGGCGACTCCTTCCATGTGATGCCCACTGAGCAGGAGGCACGCGACATTGCCAACAAGCGCTTGCAGTTGCAACGAGAGCAGGGACTGCGCACCACAAAGAAACTCGGCCTCGACGAACTTTCCCACCGCTTTGCATTGGGAGAGTTCCACGAACTCAACATCATCGTCAAGGGCGACACCGACGGTTCCATCGAGGCCCTCTCCGACTCCTTCATCCGTCTCTCCACAGAGAAGGTGCAGGTCAACGTCATCAGCAAGGCTGTGGGACAAATCTCGGAGAACGACGTCATGCTCGCCGCCGCCTCCGATGCCATCATCGTGGGCTTCCAGGTGAGACCTTCCACCGACGCCCGCAAACTCGCAGAGCGCGAGGGTGTGGAAATCAACACCTACTCCATCATCTACGATGCCATCGACGAGGTGAAGTCCACCATGCAAGGCATGCTCGACAAGGTGAAGAAGGAAATCGTCACCGCCGAGATCGAGGTGAAGCAGGTGTTCAAAATCTCCAAGGTGGGCACCGTTGCCGGCGGCCTGGTCACCGACGGCAAGGTTCACAACAAGGACAAGGCACGCGTCGTGCGCGACGGCATCGTCGTACACACCGCACCCATCGGCGCCCTCAAGCGCTACAAGGACGATGCCAAGGAGGTCGCAACCGGTCTGGAATGCGGCATCTCGCTCGTCAACTTCAACGACATCCAGGTAGGCGACATCATCGAGACCTTCATGGAAATCGAGGTGGAGCAAAAGCTCTAAGATGAAGGAGAAGAGGAAGATACGGTCGTTTGCCAACAGGCTGACCTTGTGGATTGTGCTCATGATGCTCCTCGCCATGGGGCTAGCATCATGGCTCATCTACGAGGCTGCTGTAGATATAGTAAAAGAAGAGGAGTGGAAACTCCACACAGCCTACTTGGACACCAACGTCGAAGAAATCAGGAGGATGCTCTCCGATGTCTATACCGGCACAACCAACCATGTTCCGGAAATCGAGGAGAGTCTCAGCAATCCCGACCGCATGCATGTCCTCATGGAGCGCCTGGTCAGTCAGAACGAATACATCCGCAGTTGCGGCATCTCCTTCGTGGCCGACTACTATCCGCAGAAAGGCCATTGGTTCTGTCCCTACGCCGTGCGACGCGACAGCACGCACATAGAGACGATGACCATCGGCGACGCCACCCACGACTACCTCCGTGCCGAGTGGTTCACCGAAGCGATGGAGAAAAACGAAGCTTATTGGTCGAAACCGTTCATAGGCAGCACCGACTCCATCACACCCTTGATATCATATCTCATTCCCATCCACGACAAGACGGGGCGCATTGTGGCCATCCTCGGTGCCGACCTTTCACTCAAGTGGTTGAATGAGAAATTGGAGAAGAGCGACTGGAAAATCTACAGTAAAGAATGGGGAGGGGGACGCCAAGAGGAAGCCAAGGCTCGGCAAATAAAGAGTAAGAAGAGATTGGAAACCAAGCCCTACAGTTTCATCATCACCACCGACGGCACCTACCTCGTGCACCCCGACCAGGAACGTGTCCTCCACAAGAATTTCCTCACCTACGCCAAAGAGTCTCCCGACACCGCCGACAATTATGTCGCCCGCCAGATGATGGCAGGCAAGAAAGGCCTATATGGCGTTGTGGATGAAGTCGAGGATGAACCCATGGCCATGGACCTGGAAGGACAAAATGTGTATTTCTTCTATGCACCCATCAAGCATACCGACTGGTCGATAGCGATGGCCATTCCTTCCTTCAACATCAACGTCATCGCATTTGCAGTGGGATTCGTGTTGTTGGTCCTCATCGCCCTCGGGCTACTTGCCGCCTTCCTCGTCAGTCGTTTCATCATCCGTCGCGCCACCAAGCCGCTGAAACAACTCGCACTCTCCGCCGACGAGGTGGCAAAGGGCAATTTCAACACGCGACTGCCAGTCATCAAGCACAACGACGAGGTCGGGTTGCTACGCGACTCTTTCAACGACATGCAGCAGTCTTTGGCGAAATATGTCGAGGAACTGAAGCTTACCACCGCGTCGAAGGCGGCCATGGAGAATGAGTTGCAGGTGGCCCACGACATCCAGATGGGCATGCTCCCCAAAACCTTCCCACCCTATCCCGAGCGCGACGACATCGACGTCTTCGGCTCGCTGACCCCCGCCAAGGAGGTGGGCGGCGACCTCTTCGACTTCTACATCCGCGACAACCAGATGTTCTTCTGCATCGGCGACGTTTCGGGAAAGGGAGTGCCCGCCTCATTGGTGATGGCCGTCACACGCTCGCTCTTCCGCAACATCTCCGCCCACACGTCAAAACCCGACCATATCATCTCCACTCTCAACGAGGCGTTGGTGGATGGCAACGAGACAAGCATGTTCGTCACCGCCTTCGTGGGCGTGCTCGACTTGGAGAGCGGCATCCTGCGCTACTGCAACGCCGGCCATGACGCACCGATGCTCATCGGCAGGGGCGTGGGGCTGCTGCCTTGCGACCCCAACGTGCCACTCGGCGTGATGCCCGGATGGACTTTCAAGGCGCAGGAGGCCGACATCGACCCGCAAACCACCATCTTCACCTACACCGACGGACTCACCGAGGCCGAGGATGCCCGCCATACACAGTTTGGCATCGACCGTGTCACCACCGTCGCTGAGACGTTGTTGGACGAGGGGAAGAACATGTCGGAAACCATCGTGAGCAAGATGATTGAGGAGGTTCACGCCTTCGTGGGCGAGGCTGAGCAGAGCGATGACCTGACCATGCTTGCCATCAAATACATGAAGACCGGAAATGCCCGGTAAAGGTATGGAAAACAAAGATAAGAACAAAGACAAGGAAAAGAAAAAGGAGTCGGAGTCGCTGAAAGACGACAACGAACTTGTCCGCCGCATCGCCGAACAGAAATACGAGTTCGGTTTCACCACCGACGTGCCTACGGAAATCATCCCCGTGGGACTCAACGAGGACGTGGTGAGACTCATCTCGCAGAAGAAAGGCGAGCCGGAATGGCTGCTGGAGTTCCGCCTGAAAGCCTTCCGCCACTGGGTCACGATGACACCCCCCACGTGGGGGCACGTCCATGTGCCAGAGGTCGATTATCAAGCCATCTCCTATTATGCCGACCCGATGGCCAAAAAGCCCAAGGGCGACGGGAAAATCGACCCGGAACTGGAGAAGACCTTCGACAAACTGGGCATCCCGTTGGAAGAACGCCTCGCCCTTAGCGGCACCGCCGTCGACGCCATCATGGACTCCGTCTCGGTGAAGACCACCTTCAAGGAGCAACTGGCCGAGAAAGGCATCATCTTCTGCTCCATCGGCGACGCCGTCAAGCAGCACCCCGACCTGGTGAGACAATACCTGGGCACCGTCGTGCCCTACCGCGACAATTTCTATGCCGCCCTCAACAGCGCCGTCTTCTCCGACGGGTCGTTCGTATACATCCCCAAAGGCGTCAGGTGCCCCATGGAACTGAGTTCCTATTTCCGCATCAACGCACGCAACACGGGACAGTTCGAACGCACGCTCATCATCGCCGACGACGACTCCTATGTGAGTTACCTCGAAGGTTGCACGGCCCCCATGCGCGACGAGAACCAATTGCACGCCGCCATCGTGGAAATCATCGTCTGCGACCATGCCGAGGTGAAATACTCCACCGTGCAGAACTGGTATCCGGGCGACGAGAACGGCAAGGGTGGCGTGCTCAACCTCGTCACCAAGCGCGGCGACCTCAGAGGAGAAGGCAGCAAACTCTCCTGGACACAAGTGGAGACAGGCAGCGCCATCACATGGAAATACCCCTCCTGCATACTCCGGGGAGACAACTCCGTAGCGGAGTTCTACAGCGTAGCCGTCACCAACCACCACCAGGAGGCCGACACCGGCACGAAGATGATACACATGGGGAAAAACACCAAGTCGACCATCATCTCAAAAGGCATCTCTGCGGGACACTCCCAAAACTCCTACCGGGGACTGGTGAGGGCCACCGCCAACGCCGACGGCGCCCGCAACTACTCCTGTTGCGACTCACTGCTGCTCGGCAGCGAGTGCGGTGCACACACCTTCCCCTACATGGACATCCACAACGACACCGCCATCGTGGAACACGAGGCCACCACGTCGAAAATCAGCGAGGACCAACTCTTCTACTGCAACCAGCGCGGCATACCCACCGAGCAGGCCGTTGGACTCATCGTCAACGGCTATGCCAAGGAGGTGCTCAACAAGCTACCCATGGAGTTCGCCGTGGAAGCACAGAAACTGTTGAGCGTCTCGCTCGAGGGAACAGTGGGATGAAAGCACTCCCCTCCATCAAACCATCCAACATCAAGACATGCTACAAGTAAGAAACCTACACGCCTGCATCGGCGACAAAGAAATACTAAAAGGCATCAACCTCGACATCCGCGACGGTGAGACACACGCCATCATGGGACCCAACGGCTCAGGCAAGTCCACCCTCTCGGCCGTGCTCGTGGGCAACCCCCTCTACGAGGTCACCGAGGGCGAAATCACCTTCAACGGCAAAGACCTCCTCTCCATGAAACCCGAGGACCGCGCCCGCGAGGGACTCTTCCTCTCCTTCCAATACCCGGTGGAGATACCCGGCGTCTCCATGACCAATTTCATGCGCGCCGCCATCAACGCCAAAAGGGAGTACCAAGGATTGGAACCTCTCAACGCATCGGAATTCCTCAGGCTCATGCGCGAGAAGCGCAAGGTGGTGGAACTGGACAGCCGCCTGGCCCACCGCTCCGTCAACGAGGGTTTCAGCGGAGGTGAGAAGAAACGCAATGAGATTTTCCAAATGGCCATGCTCGAACCCAAACTCGCCATCCTCGACGAGACCGACTCCGGCCTTGACGTCGATGCCATGCGCATCGTGGCCGACGGGGTGAACAAGATGCACACACCGGAGACATCCACCATCGTCATCACCCACTACGAACGGTTGCTCGAGATGATACGCCCGCAGGTGGTGCACGTGCTCTACCAAGGACGCATCGTGAGAACCGCCGGCCCTGAACTAGCCAAGGAGATAGAGACAAGAGGCTACGACTGGATCAAAAACGAAGCCAATGGGTAGCGAGCAGCAATACATCGACCTTTATCGCCAATGCCGCGAGATGATCTGCCGCCATTCCGGAGGCAGGCTCAACTCGCTGCGCGACGAGGCGTTCAACCATTTCTGCCAGCAAGGCTTCCCTTCTCGCAAGATGGAACGCTACAAATACACCGACATGCAAAAGGTCTTCGAACCCGACCTGGGACTCAACCTCCAAAGGTTAGACATCCCCGTCAACCCATACGAAGCCTTCCGCTGCGACGTGCCCAACCTGAGCACCTCGCTCTATTTCATCGTCAACGACGCTTTTTACGACAAGGTGCTGCCCAAGAGCACGCTGCCGGAAGGAGTCATCATTTCCTCCCTCAGACAAGCTGCCATACAACATCCCGACATCGTCGACCCCTATTACGGCACCATCGCCAAGACCGACGATGACGCCGTGACCGCCCTCAACACCATGCTCGCCCAAGACGGGCTGTTGGTGTACGTGCCCAAGGGCGCCGTCGTGGACCGCACCATACAGGTCATCAACATCCTGCGTTCCGACGTCGACCTGATGGCCAACCGCCGCGTACTCGTCGTCGTGGAGGAGGGCGCAGAGGTGAAACTCCTTTTCTGCGACCATGCCGCCGACGACCGCCGTTTCCTCTCCACTGAGGTGGTGGAGGCTTTCGTGGGCCGCAACGCCTCCCTCGACATCTACTGCCTGGAGGAGACCCATAACAAAAACACCCGCGTGAGCAACACCTATATCGAGCAGCAGGCAGGCAGCCAACTGCGCCACAACAGCATCTCGCTCCACAACGGCGTCACACGCAACCGCATCGACCTCGCCATGAAAGGGGAAGGTGCCGAATGCCAACTCAACGGCTGCGCCATCAGCGACAAGCAACAGCACGTGGACAACAACACCCTCATCGACCACCTGGTGCCACGATGCACCAGCAATGAGCGCTACAAGTACGTCCTTGACGGGCAGGCCACTGGAGCCTTCGCCGGCCGCGTGCTCGTCAGGCACGGCGCTCAAAAGACGGAGTCGGCCATGACCAACCAGAACCTCTGCGCCACCAAGGAAGCGAGGATGTTCACCCAACCCATGCTTGAAATCTACGCCGACGATGTGAAATGCTCACACGGCAGCACCGTAGGCCAACTCAACGATGCCGCCCTCTTCTACATGCGGCAGAGGGGCATCAGCCTCAAGGAGGCCAAGCTGCTCCTGCAGACAGCATTCATCAACGAGGTGGTCGAACAAATGCGGCTCACCCCCCTGCGTGACCGACTCCACTACCTGGTGGACAAGCGTTTCCGGGGCGAACTCAGCAAATGCGAAGGCTGCAAACTCTGCAGATAACCTCTATTTTGGAACCACACAAGACCATGTCCACACCATACGACATCGCCACAATACGGCAAGACTTCCCCATCCTCTCACGCACGGTCTATGACCGACCGTTGGTATACCTCGACAACGGCGCCACCACGCAGAAACCGCTCTGCGTGCTCGACGCCATGCGCGAGGAATACCTCAACGTGAATGCCAACGTCCACCGGGGCGTGCACTACCTCTCGCAACAGGCCACCGACCTGCATGAGGCGGCAAGGGAGACCGTCAGGCGCTTCATCAACGCCAACTCCACCAATGAGATAGTTTTCACACGAGGCACCACCGAGGCTGTCAACCTCGTGGCATTCGCCTTCGGGGAGAAATTCGTCGGCGAGGGCGACGAGGTCATCGTCTCCACCATGGAGCACCATTCCAACATCGTGCCTTGGCAACTGTTGGCCGGACGCAAGGGGGCCACCGTCAAAGTCATCCCCATCAACGACCGCGGCGAACTCCTTCTCGATGAATATGAAAAGCTGTTCACCGACCGCACACGCATCGTCAGCGTCACTCACGTGAGCAACGTGCTTGGCACCATCAACCCCGTGGCAGACATCATCGCCACGGCTCACCGACACGGCGTACCCGTGATGGTCGACGCTGCTCAAAGTGCGCCGCACACACGCCTCGACGTGCAAGCCCTCGACTGCGACTTCCTCGCTTTCAGCGGACACAAGATGTACGGCCCCACGGGCATCGGTGTCCTCTACGGCAAGGAGCGCTGGCTGGAGGAGATGCCACCCTACCAGGGCGGCGGCGAGATGATAGACACCGTGAGTTTCACAGGCACCACCTTTGAAAGACCACCGCTGAAGTTCGAGGCCGGCACACCCGACTATGTGGCCACCCACGGCCTCGCCGTGGCCATCGACTACATGGAGCGCATCGGCCTGGACCGCATCGCCGCCCATGAGCACGACCTCACCCGTTATTGTATGGAACAGTTGCTCGACATCCCCGACATGCGCCTCATTGGCCAAGCCAATGCGAAGACCGCCGTTGTGAGTTTCCTCGTGGGCGACATCCACCATCTCGACATGGGCACCTTGCTCGACCGACTCGGCATCGCCGTGCGCACCGGCCACCACTGCGCCCAACCCCTCATGGACAGGATGGGCGTATTAGGCACCGTGCGCGCCTCCTTCGCCCTCTACAACACCCGGGAAGAGGTGGATGCCCTCTGTCAAGCCGTCAGGCGCGTCAGCAAGATGTTTTGAAAGATTGAAAATTGAAAATTGAATTTTTGGAGCAGCGAGAGCAGAGTCAAGCTTGCTTGAACTCTGCCGAGTCGCGACAAAAATCAGCAAAGCTAAAATTGAAGATTGAAGATTGCATTTTTGGAGCAGCGAGAGCAGAGTCAAGCTTGCTTGAACTCTGCCGAGTCGCGACAAAAATCAGCAAAGCTAAAATTGAAAATTGAAGAATAGGTCATGCTCAAGAGCCATTATCATAAAGGCCTGGTGGAAGCCGGATGCGACGAGGCAGGGCGCGGCTGCCTCGCTGGCAGTGTCTATGCCGCCGCCGTCATCCTTCCTCCGGACTATGAGAATGCCGCGCTGAACGACTCCAAGCAACTCACCGAAAAACAACGCTATGCCTTGCGCGAGGTGGTGTTGCGCGATGCCGTGGCATGGGCCGTCGGGGTGGTGACTCCTGCCGAAATCGACAAAATCAACATCCTCAACGCCTCCATCCTCGCCATGCACAGAGCACTCGACCAACTCTCTCCAAGACCCCAGGCCGTCATCGTCGATGGCAACCGTTTCAAGCCCTATCAAGACCTCCCTTGGGCCACCATTGTCAAGGGTGACGGGAAATTCCTCTCCATCGCGGCGGCAAGCATCCTTGCCAAGACTTTCCGCGATGACTATATGAACCAATTGGCGGAGGAATATCCCCTTTATGACTGGAAGGGCAACAAAGGCTACCCCACCCGCAAGCATCGTGAAGCCATCCGCTTGCATGGCGTCACACCCTATCACCGCCGCTCCTTCAATCTCCTGGGCGACGGACAACTCATGCTCGACTTCGGGGAATAGGATTTCCTAGGATTTCTAGGAGCTCTAGTTTTCCTAGAAGCTCTAGTTTTCCTAGAAACTATACTTTTCCTAGAAGCTCTAGTTTTTCTAGTAATCCTAGAGCCTCCTACTAGCTCCTAAAACCTCCTATTCTCTCCTAAAAAGACTAAAAAGCCATCTTGGCGCTGGCATGGAAGCTCTTGTTTTCAGCCCTCACCACCACGGTTCCGGCATCACGTGGAAGAGCAATGGCCGTGGTGGTTCCCATGCAACTCTTTCGAGCCATCAAGTTTCCTGCCACATCATATACGGTGAGCTGCCATGAACGGCTCGTCTGTGATGCATCGACGGTCACGAGGAGCAGCCCTCCCATCGTCTTTTTCAGATGCAGCTTGCCATCGATTGGCTGCGGCTTCACGCATCCAAGACCTGCGGGGTCGTCGCTCTCATACGCCCCAAGGTCGGGGGCCGTCCCCTTGTAGTCGATGCCCGCCACCTCGATGCCACGATAGGTGGTGGCTTCCACAGGCACGCCGGCATCGATGAGGAACGACTCTGCCACCAGGTGGGCGAAGGTGGTTTCCGGAATCTGCCCATCCTCGCCGCGAGGTGCTGTCAGTTCCCCATGATTGGTGATGTCGACAAACTGTGTGGGGTCTGCCTTTTGGAATTCGCAGTTCACCACGGTGATGCGGTCCATTGTCTCATCCACCTCGAAGCGTCCGTATTCTCCGTATTTGCCATGCTCGCCCGGTTTGGGCAGTCCTGTCTCCTTGTCGCGCTTGTCGGTGGCGTCGTTGTCGTTGATGGCGATGCAGTTGGTGAGCCTCACCTCGTGCCCCGCTGCTATTTCCTCGTAGATGCGATAGGAATAGGACTTTTCGCTGATGCTTTTGAGCGCCATGCCCGTGCAGTTGTTCATGATGATGTCTCCGGCGTTGTGGTTCTGGTCGAAGCCTTTGTTTTTATTGCAGATGGCGAGACAGCGGTTGAGATAGACGTTCATAGCCCCTTGGTTGGAACCGCATTTGAAGCCGTTGCCATTGCCGTCGGGAGCGATGGTGTTCTCGTCGAGGAAGCCGTTCTTGTAGGTGATGCAATAATCCATGACAATGGTCTTGTCATCCCCGGTTCCTCCGTCTTTCTTGTAGAACACGTCCCACCCGTCGTCGGAGTTAAGGTATGCCCTGCAACCGTAGAAGTAGTTGCCGTCGCCCACGGAAAGTTTGGGTGCGAAGCCGTCGGCGTCGCCCTGGCCCTCGTCGCAATTGAGGTAACTATCGCAGTTGATGACCTTGTTGTAAGCTCCGAGGTTCTTGATTTGCAGTCCGGTATCGCCGTTCTTGTAGAAGTTGCATTCCTCAATGATGTTGTCGTGCGCCTGTTCCTCGTCGGAGTTGCTGGCACGTTCGATAAGCAGGCCGTTGTCGCTGGCGTTGCAGATGTCAATGCGATAGAAATGCCAATAACTGCTGGTGAGCCTCACCCCTTGGTAGGGATTGTCGGAATGTTTGTGGTAGGGCATGGCAGAGAAGTCGAGGACGGCCCTACCTCCCACGGCGAAGAGTTCGATGGGGGCCTCCTCTGTGCCGTTCTTGTTGTCGATGTTGATGCGGTGGTCATAGACGTAGGTGCCGGCTTTCATGCAGATGCGCATGCCTGGTTCGACGATGGCGACGGCCTTGTCGAGGGAGAAGAATGGCTTCTGCTCTGTGCCGTCTGCAGTGGTGTCGTCACCGTCGGGTGCGCACCATATTTTCTCGGTGAGGTCGGGTGTTGAGGGCACGCTCTCGTCGATGGTTTGCCGCCGCTCCTCGCCCATGCTCGTTCCCACTGTGGTGGTGGCGTAGGCGCGGTAGTAATAAGTCTTGCCCCATTCGAGGGGGAGTTCCACACGGAAGACGGCCTTGGGGGTCTTGGCTGCCACCTTTTGCGCCTCGATGGTGAGGTTGGGAGTCTCTCCGTAGAGGATGCCCATCTCGAGGAGGTCGGCGCCGCCGTCATCGACGACCGTTCCCGTGGCCACATATTTGCCAGAACCGAAGGTGAGGTCGCCTGTGGCTACAACCGCCATTGTGGCATCTGCAGTGCGGAAGGTCCTGTCCTCTCCATACACCGTCCCGGCATTGGAGACGGCATAGGCACGATAGTGGTAGTCGGTGCTGGCTTTCAGGCCGACGGCAGTCACGGTGAACGCCCCTTGACGTGGGTTCTCCACCTCGGCCTTGCTGTCGCCAACGGTGGGATTGGCGCGTGCGGACCACACCACGCCCATCTCCCTGACGGGTTGGTCGCCTGGGTCGTCGAGGGTTCCCGAGAGGTCGGCAGTGTTCTTGGTGATGTTGGAGGCGTTGCCGGTTGTCACCCGGGCCTCTACACCGAAGGCGGTGGCTGAGACGGCGAGGTCGTCGATGTCGGCATCCCCGCTTCCGTCGTTGGCGATTTTCACACGGTTGGCTTCACTGTTATCCACCGTGACAGTGGCTTGTCCGGTGTTGTTGATGGTCGTCACCTTTGTCCAGTTCTTCCCTGCATCGGTGGAGATATAGACATCGATACCCTTGCCTTTTCGCCCCACATGGAAAGTGACATCCTTCACCCCTTTGTCGAGGACGGGTGTCACCACGTAACTCCCGTTCTTATAGAGACGAAGGTTCTGCGTACCGCTTTTCACATAACTGGAGTTGGTGGAGACGAAGGCGTTGAGGAAGAGCCATTCACCCTGCCCCTCCACGTAGATGGCGGTCTCCTCCTCGGTTCTGGTCAGCGGGACGTTGCTTTCAAAGTCATTGACGAAATAATAACCGTCTTCGTCGATGGTTGTCATGGTTGTCATGGCCATCATGGCGTTGTCGACGACGACGAGGCAGATGGCGATGGCCATCATGCGCAGGAAGTTTTCCATCTTTTTCATCTTGGTTTTTAGTAGTGTTTTAGTAGTTTGTCGTTTTTTTGTTGCAAAGAGCCAACTATGCCAGTTCTTCTGCCACGGCGATGTCCATACCGCGCCAGAGAATGACGAGGCGATGGAGCCGGGTGTGGCCGATGGTGCGCTCCACCCCGACGCTCTCGGCGTAGCGTGTGATCTGGTCGATGGCCTTCTCTCGGGCTGCCGCCACCTCGGCGTCGGAGGCTTTCGAGGGGAGGTATTTCAACTCCAACACATAACTGTGC
>CADADN010000072.1 GCA_902786665.1 uncultured Prevotellaceae bacterium
CGATTGCCTCCTTCCCAATTTCCCAGGGCGTTGCCCTGGGCTGGAGGCTTATTGCCCCTTCGGGGCGTTATCGGAAAGATGCGGATAATCATTTAAATTTTTATTACCCTATAATGGATTCTTTGGTGTCGTCTTGTTGGATTTTTTGACAATTATGAAACAATCAAGGGGCAACAAAGTTTAAGATTTGATTAAGATTGTTTAACTACCCAGTATGGCTCTAAAATAGGGTGAAAAAGGCCTTCTTGTACCGCCATTGTACCTTGCCCCTCTTAAAAGCCCATAAATAAAGGGGAAATGATAATTCTTCTTCGATTGTTTGGTTATGAAAAGATTTTTATAATAACATATATTGATTGTTAAGAACCATTTTTATTTGTTTTAATGCCTGAATAAAGAAAAAAAAGAGTAACTTTGTGCCCAAGATATTGTAACATTCATAATGTGCGGTATCACTCGATAAAGACCACCATCGTCTATTGGCAAACTAACATATTGAAATAGAATATAAGATAACATGCCAAGTTATGAAAAAAAATACACAAGAGCAAACTGTTATCAATTCAATGCGTAATGAAGGCGGATTCGCAACTTTGCACCGCTTGAATGAAATAATAGATTTCTCTACATGGAAAACCAAGACCCCCGAGGCTTCAGTTAGGAGAATTGTTCAAGAAAGCAAACAAATATTTAGGATTCAACCTGGACTATGGGCTCTTGAAGAATTCCGTGAGAAGGTTCTTCGATTATTTGAGTTGAATACCGGCAATAAGCATAGCGAAGAGATTTTCAGCCATAGCTACTACCAAGGACTACTCGTCGAGATAGGCAAATACCACCATCAAACAACATATATACCCGCCCAAGATCAAAACCGCAAGTTCATTACACAACGCTTAGGGGACATTACAGATACCATCGAACTTCCTCATTTTACCAACGACAAACTCATGAAGCGTGCAAGAACCATCGATGTCATCTGGTTTAACGAGAGACAGATGCCTTCAAATTTTTACGAGGTAGAGCACACGACGGACATCAAGAATTCTCTTTCCAAATTCTATGAACTGCAAGACTTCCACGCTGGTTTCTATATTGTTGCCAACATAAGTCGTAAGAATGAGTTTGAGGACAAACTCCACGTCTCTATGTTTGGAGCTATTGAGAAACGTGTTAAGTTCATTGACTATCAACGCGTCGCAGACATGTACGAAGGGCTTACAAAAGTCAACAAGTCATTTTGGTAGAATATGGTATACACAAAAAAGCCTTGTGATAAAGCAAAATGATCTTTTTTGATCACAAAACTTAAAGAATGATCTAATATCATTAATCTCAATATAAGATCTTACCTTTGCAGCCAACACGGTTGCAAATGGAATATCAAGTCACGATTACAGAGACCCTTTCGCGAGTACTGCGAATAGATGCCACTTCGGCTAAAGCCGCCGAAGATAAAGTCAGGGAGCTCTATCGTAATGAAGAAGTCATTCTTGATTATTCTGATTTTAGCTTCTTCGATGTATTCACAAATACCAAAGAAGAATCATTTTCTCCATATTACCGCTCCATTGACCGTGCTTTTACCCTGCTTCATGGCGATACCTTTGAGTTGCTTCCGCAGTTCAATTTTAAGTTCGACATGGTGTTTGCAGATCCCCCTTATTTTCTTTCCAACGATGGTATTAGTTGCCAAGCGGGGAAAATTGTAAGCGTAAATAAAGGAGAGTGGGACAAAGGCGGAACACCAGAACAGATAAATGAGTTTAATAATAGATGGATAGGCCTATGCCGTGAAAAACTGAAAGACAATGGTACAATATGGATTAGTGGAACATATCACAATATATTCTCTGTAGCCAACAGTCTTACTGAACTTGGCTTCAAAATTTTAAATGTAGTGACATGGGCAAAGACCAATCCGCCACCAAACATATCATGTCGTTATTTTACATATTCAACAGAATTCATAATTTGGGCTCGGAAGTCAGCAAAGAAACCACATCGATTCAATTATGAATTGATGAGGTATTTGAACGATAATAAACAAATGACGGATGTTTGGCGACTGCCGGCAATCGCTCCATGGGAAAAATCTTGTGGCAAGCATCCGACTCAGAAACCTCTGGCCTTGCTTACACGTATTATACTTGCTTCAACAGTCAAAAATGGATGGATTCTTGATCCATTTGCAGGCTCTTCAACAACAGGTATTGCAGCAAACCTTGTTGGCCGCAGATTCCTTGGAATCGAAAAAGAAAACGAATTTGTAGAAATGAGCAAGTGTCGTCGTCAAGAAATTGATAATTTAAATGTCTTTTCTGATTATCGTTCAAAAATAAAAGATATAATAAAAGCGGAAGCATTTGAACAAAACACCTTTGTAGGAGAAGAACAGGCACTTATTGATTTGCCTTTTTAAAGATGCTTAAAGAAAACTTATCAACTATGGATTAATTACCACTTCTTCCCCACACCTCGGCCATTGACTCTCCTGATGCGCCCATCATATCTGCCAATGGCGACATCGTTGACCTCCCGGGCAACGTTTTTCTTTTCCCAGTCACTGAACTTGCTGATGGGGTTCAACTCATTAGCCATCCACACAAGGAGGCTGCCTGTTTGTACCGCTGCCACATGTGTCAGCTTATAGAAGTACTCCATGAAGGCCTTGATGCAAAATGCTTCTTCGTCCGCAAAGAAAGACCTGTACTGCTTTCCTCGGCCACCGCGGCCTGAACAGGCATAGTCTTGAATGGCTTTGATGCAAGTCTTCATATCATATGGAATTGAATGGGATTATCACACGGCCCGCATCGGATAAAAATGGCTACGGAGCAGGAGGATGGGAGGATGCGCCGCTACGCATGGAACCTCCCCCACCCCTTCTGGGTGAAAAAGTTGGAGAGCGTCACCTCGTAGCCTTTGCCTGTCTTTTCCATCTTGACAATGGGGGTGCAGGGGTAAAAGTCATCCATAAACGCCTCGATGTTGGCGGGAATCAAGGTGGCGGGGACAGCAGCCATCTTGCAGTCTACTTTCTCCCAACCGCCGTTTTCATTGAATTCCATCTGTATGCCGTCGTTGAGGGTGACGACGTACACCATGCCCTTAGAGGTGGGTTTCGTCTCGGCGAAGGCGATGTTCCTGCCGGGGAAGTTGTACTGTACAAAAATCTTGGCAGCTATGGGAAGGTTCTTTACAAGAATCATCTCGCCACTCTTGTTTTCTGACGTGGTTCTGGTTTTGGTCATCATCTGGATGAAGGAGTACACCGTGGAGATAGCTTTTTTCATAACCGTATATTTTTAGTTCGATATTGTTTTCTGATGCAAATATAAGGCGGTTTTTACCCGGCAGGATAAAAAACACGTGTTTTTCTCCTTCACTCGTTGCGACACGGCACGCATATTGCGACAGAAAGGCTCCATAGGCTATGAATTTGTCGCAATGGAGTCCTGACAAGTGCTTTTATAACGAACACCGAGCAAGTGCGGTTGAGCCCCCTCCCGAAGACGTGAGAAGGGGCGGGGTGGTTGTGAACCATCCAAGCCGGAGGCTTGGGAAAAATGTTATTTCCGCTTCGCTTCGGGTGGCACCCCCGAATCGTTACTTCCATATATGTAAAAATAGGGATTTCCCCTATGAAAGTAGGGATATTCATTTTTTTGCAAAAAGGATAACATGTTAACTTTGTGGACGAATTTTGCAGAAGCCTTTTTTGCAAATCCACGCCACGGTCATAATAAGCAATATCCAAAGAAGGCTTCTCTTTCTCAACTTACGACATACCAAGTGCCAGCAGACAAGAAAGAAATAACTAACAACAATAAACTAAAAAGCAATGAAACAGTATTTCTACACACTCTTGGCCACGTTGATGGCAATGATGCCAACCATTACCCTCGTTTCATGTAGTGGGGATGATGATGAAAACGATGACTCTGGTACAGCCAGCAAAAATCATGCTTATCTGAGATGCCCCGATAATCATCACCCTCACATGATCGACCTCGGACTACCTTCCGGCACCCTATGGGCTTGCTGCAACGTGGGAGCAGACAAGCCCGAAGCCTATGGCGGGTATTACGCCTGGGGCGAGACTGAGGAGAAAACTGTTTACAACGAAACAACTTACCAGTATTGCACAGGTGAGGATACTGATGGCGACGGCTTGAATGACAGGAATGGTAGTTACGAGGGTCTCGGCTCTGACATTGCCTCCACGCAGTATGACGTGGCCCATGTGAAATGGGGTGGTTCTTGGGTGATGCCGTCACTGTCTCAATTCGAAGAATTATTAGTAAACTGCTCCAGCACATGGATTATAAAGAACGGTGTATACGGACGTCAATACACAAGTGGAAATGGCGGTAGCATTTTCTTCCCTACGACAGGCCACCATTGGAACGACCATCTCTTCAACTCCGAATACAGCGGCGACTACTGGTCCTCCGCACAGGATTTGTCGGATATGGGCTGCGCCCACAACTTCGGCTTCATGGAGGGCGGCAATGGCTTTAGCTGCAGCATAAGAAGCTGCGGCCTCCCTGTACGCCCCGTCATAAATGCATCCACCAACATCAGTCATCCGACAACACCCAAGAAATAAAAGGCTTCGCCACCAGCTCCACTCGAATGCGACTCCCCCGACTCCCCCTCTTGCTCAGCTGATCTTTATACACAAATCTCTAAGCATTTGGTCAACAAGACATTATTGATTGTAGAAGATTGCAATAAACAAGATGAAAAAGGATGAAAAAGGAGGAAAATATGAAAGAAGAATGAAAAAGTGCCAAGGCACTCACAAAAAGGAAGAAAAATTTTTTCCTCTTTTTTGAGAAACGCTTGCGTTTTCTTTTTTTAAGCGAAGCGTTTTTTAATTAATTGTTATTCAGATGGATGCAGACTTGTGTATAAAGATCAGCTTGCTCAGAGGGGGTGTTGGGGGAGTAAGTTACATCGTGAGCAACACGGTGAAGACTCTGGGTGCGCACCGGCGATGCTCGAAGGCGCCACCCCTGAATCGGCAGCAATTAATAAATGAGTCCACTTGAAAAAGTCCGTTTGTGCAAAACGAGGTGTTAGTCATACCCTCCCCTCAAGGGCATGGGTAGAGGTATGGTCTGTATCTTATTGATATTCAGGTGAATTTCACCCCACCCCATCCCCTCCCCTTCGAGGGGAGGGGAGATGCGCACCGATTTTTGCTCACTGTCCACTTTTTAAAATGGACTCATAAATAGTTCTTGGACAAGCTAAGCGGCAAAGTCAAGCGCGGGTGAAAACCAAGAAATATTCAACAATTCTTCATCCGACTGTCTGACAAATCCCGTTTTTTTGCTATATTTGCTCCCAAAATGAAAAAAGCCTCGAATGACCCATGGGCTGCATGGTCACCATGCACGCTCTGGGCAACCTGCCTTAAGATATCAAACAACAATCAATCCATATGAAAAAAATCTACTTCATCATTTTCGCAGCCTGTCTGGCGACTTCCGCCATGGCACAGGAGAGATATGAACTGGGCAAGCCCAATGACGACAACTACAGATACTTGGACGACTATCTGGCCCTCAAAGAGTATATCGACTATACGAAGTATCCCAATTTCAAACTTGGCTCCGGCACGACCGTCAGCGACTATCTCAGCAAACCACTGTTCAAGAACCTGATCAACAGGAATTTCACCGAGACTGTTGCAGGCAATGCCATGAAGATGGGGAGTTGCGTGGACGGCAATGGCAACATGAATTTCACACAGGTGAAAAACTATGTGAAGGCAGCCACCGACGCAGGACTCAGCGTCTACGGCCACACCCTCGCATGGCATTCACAACAGCCCAACGGATGGCTGAGGAAGCTCCTTGCCGACAAGCCCGCACCAGAGCTTACCGACGGTGATGTCGACATCTGGTCGCAGGTGGCCATCAAGGACTTCCGCACACAGAAGGATGTGGGTTGGAAAGCCTCGGAAACCGATTTTGCATACTCCATCAGTTTCGATTCCACCAACGGACTCGTCGTCACCACCACGAAATCATATTCGTGGGAAGTGCAGTTTGTGGCCATGTCAGACATCATCCTCCAGAAAGGCAAGACCTACAAGATGACCGTTACCGTGAAGGGGTCCAAGGCCGGACGACTCGACGGACGTCTTGGCGACTGGAACGGCGGCGCCAATGTCAACATCCCCTTCACCACGGAGTGGCAGGATGTCGAAGTCAACGTCAAGCCTACCATGGAGAGCAGTTTCCTGCTGCTGCATGTGCCCAACTACGTCGGCGAGGTGTGCATCAAGAGCATCAAGTTTGAGGAACAGAAGAAAGGCAAGACCATCACCGAGGAGCGCCGTTGCCTCAAGGCTCACGCCACGGCAAGGCAGAGCGAGGCATGGGACAACCAGATGTGGCTGGTAATCGGCTCATTCGCCTCCGGCTCCAACTTTGTGTTCACTGCCGACGTGCGTGCCGACAAACCCGCATTCGCATCGACACAGATTCACAACGCCCCTGGTTCATATGTGCACTACGAGGCATTGGGCAACATCAACTTCACCACGGAGTGGAAGACCATCACCGTCAGCGGGAAGTTCAATGCCGCCGGACAAAGCATCGCCTTCAACCTCAGCGAATTGGCAGAGGAAAACAACTACTACTTCGACAACGTCAGCCTGAAAATCGGCGGTGTGGAGAAAATCAAGAACGGCGACTTTGAAGGTACCGATGTCAGCTCGTTCAAGGTCAAGGAAAACAGCGGCGCCGTCGTCGCTCCCACGATTTGTGAAAGCCTCACATACATCTACGTGCCCACCACCATTCCGCTGACCCAGGAGGAGCGTCACGACACCCTCGTCTACGCCATGGACAAGTGGATCAAGGGGATGATGCAAGCCTGCGACGGCAAGGTCAAGGCTTGGGACCTCGTCAACGAGGCCATCTCCGGCGGAGGCAATGACGGACAGGGCAACTACACCCTGCAGCACTCCGAGGGGTACAATCCTGACGGCACGTGGGATGTCGGCGGCAGCTCTTTCTACTGGCAGGACTACATGGGCGACCTTGAATACGTGCGCCAGGCCTGTCGTCTGGCTCGTCTGTACGGACCGGAGGACATCGTCCTCTTCATCAACGACTACAACCTCGAATCTGACTGGGACAACAACAAAAAGCTGAAGTCGCTCATCAACTGGATCAAGAAGTGGGAGGCCGACGGAGTAACAAAGATCGACGGCATCGGCACGCAGATGCACATCTCCTACTACGAAAACAGCGGCACGCGGAATAGCAAGAAGAACGCCATCACCAACATGTTCAAGCTGATGGCGGCGACAGGCAAGTATGTGCGTGTCAGCGAAATGGACATGGGCTACGTGGACGCCAGCGGCAAGGATGTTCCTACCAGCAGCATGACGGAGACGCAGCACAAGAACATGGCCGACTTCTACGAGTGGATCATCAAGGAGTTCTTCCGCCTCGTCCCCCCGGAACAGCAGTGGGGCATCTGCCAGTGGTGTCCTACCGACTCGCCTGCCAACAGCGGATGGCGTGCCAACACCCCGGTTGGCATCTGGGACCTCAACTACTACCGCAAGCATGTCTATGCCGGCTTCGTGCGCGGACTCGGTGGCGTCCCCAGCGAAATTGAAGAGGTGGAAGCAGACAAGGCCATCGACACCTCCAAGGGCATCTACAACCTCAGCGGCATCCGACTCAAGGCAACATCGCTCGACGAACTCCCCTCCGGCCTCTACATCGTAAACGGCAAGAAGGTGGTCAAATAAGAAAAGCATCAACCATCCCGCGACACGAAATCCCAGGTAGTTGAAAGCTATAGACACTATAAAAAACTATAGAGACTATAAAATACCAGTATGCCATAATAGACATTGAGGTCGGTTTGAGCGACCATAGGATCCATGATATCGGAGCACTGCGATATGATGGCGCTGTCTATCATGGTTGCTCGAAACAAGAACTGATGGATTTCCTGCAAGACGTGAGTCATGTCTGCGGGCATAATATTGTTCATCACGACGCAAAATATCTCTTCGGCGAGGAAGAATGCCCCTGGCACCTTGTCGATACGCTTTACATATCACCGCTACTCTTTCCCGAACGCCCATATCACAGGCTTGTCAAAGATGACAAACTGGTGAGCGACCAGGTGAACAACCCTGTAAACGACTGTGAGAAGGCGCGCGATTTACTGATGGATGAAATAGCCTGTTGGCAGAGGCTGTCCGACGAAAAACAAAGGATATTCGCCGCATTGCTCAAGGGGAAAGCGGAATTTCAAGGTTTTCTCAGCATTGTAAAGGCAAAAGGCAGCGAAGACGACCTTCCTGCTCTCATCAAAAGCGAATACCATGGACGAATCTGCCAACATGCGGACATGGAGACACTGGCCGAACAGAATCCCTGTGAATTGGCTTATGCATTGTCGCTGATTGACACTACTGATTTTCGTTCCGTCACGCCAGGATGGGTGCTCCACAATTACCCCGGGGTGGAGTATGTGATGAGATTGCTAAGACAACATCCGTGCTCGGAAGCAGACTGTGAATACTGCAGGCATCAGTTGGACATTCACAGCAACTTGAAATCGTTCTTCGGCTTTGATGAATTTCGCACTTATGAGGGAGAGCCTCTTCAAGAACGTGCTGCGAGGGCTGCGGTGGAGGAACAGTCGCTATTGGCCATCTTTCCCACAGGAGGCGGCAAGTCGCTTACCTTCCAACTACCGGCCCTGATGGCCGGACGTGCGGTGCATGGACTGACAGTGGTCATATCACCACTGCAGTCGTTGATGAAAGACCAGGTGGACAATCTCGCAGAGAGGGGAATCACCGATGCTGTCACCATCAACGGCCTGCTCGACCCCATCACCCGCTCGTTGGCCATACAGCTGGTGATGGACGGGGACGCCTCACTCCTTTACATAGCACCTGAGATGCTCCGCTCAAAGACCATCGAGAAAATCCTTTTGGCTCGTCATGTGGTGAGATTCGTGATTGATGAAGCCCATTGCTTTTCATCATGGGGGCAAGACTTCCGCGTAGACTATCTTTACATTGGCAAGTTCATACATGAATACCAGAAGAAAAAAGGATGCAAGAAACCTATTCCGGTTTCATGTTTCACTGCGACAGCCAAGCAGAAGGTGATACAAGACATTTGCGACTATTTCAAACAGACAAATGGACTGAACCTGGATTTATACACCACAAACGCAACTCGCACCAACCTCCGATACGCTGTTGTCCATGCCGACACTGATGAAGACAAATATCAAAAACTGAGAGCATTGCTTTCTGAAAGCGAATGCCCGGCCATTGTCTATGTGGCACGAACACGTCGTACCCATGAGTTGACGGCTCGCCTTACAAGGGATGGATACAAAGCCTTGCCTTTCAATGGCAAGATGGATGCGGATGAGAAAATTGCCAATCAAGACGCATTCATGTCTGGCCAAGCTCGCATCATCGTGGCGACTTCTGCCTTTGGGATGGGGGTGGACAAGAAAGATGTAGGGTTGGTGGTGCATTACAATATTTCCGACTCCTTGGAGAACTATGTGCAGGAAGCGGGACGTGCAGGACGTGACCCACAACTCCATGCACAATGCTATGTGCTCTTCAGCGATGACGACCTCGACAAGCATTTTGTGCTGCTCAACCAGACGAAACTAAGCATCAGTGAAATCCAGCAGGTATGGCTGGCGGTAAAGAGGATGACAAAACAGCGTCGGCAAGTCAGTTGCTCGGCTTTAGAGATTGCCCGGCAAGCGGGATGGGGGGATGACGTGACCGACATCGAGACGCGTGTGAAGACCGCCATTGCGGCCTTGGAGCAGGCAGGCTATCTGGAACGAGGCAACAACATGCCTCAAGTCTTTGCTACGGGCATCACGGTGAGAAACATGGATGAAGCCCGGCAGCGCATCACTGAGTCGGTGCTTTTCAGCAATGACGAGCGTGAGAAAGCCGTCAGAATCATCAAATCGCTAATCACCCAGAAGAATACCGCCAAAGCACGGGACGCCGAGGCGGAATCACGCGTAGACTACCTGGGCGACATCCTCAGTTTGAGCAAAGGGGATGTCATCTCTGTCGTGGTGAGGATGCGGCAGGAAGGCATTCTGGCCGACACCAAGGACATCACGGCTTTTTTCCAGGACGAAAGTGCTTCTGAACGCAAGCCCATGACAACACTGGAACGATTCGCAAAACTTGAACGATTCATCCTTCATCACATTCCAAACAATGGCGTGCTGACATCGGGCAAACAAATGAACGATGAAGCGGTGAAAGACGGCATCACCACATCCAATGAGAAAAACATACGCACATTGCTAAACTTCCTCATCGTGAAAAACTACATTCACAAAAGGGAGGAATCGGGGCACAACATGCTCATCAAGCGCCAGGCAGACATGAACACCACCGTCGAACGTAGTGAAAGGCGATTGGAGGTCTGCAGCTTGGCGTTGGAATGGTTGCTTAAGAAGAGGGCGGAAGTTGGACGGGACAAGGCAAAAGGCAAGGAAGTGCAGTTCTCCATCGTAGAATTGCTGAACCATCTGAAGTCTGGAAACCTGTCGCTTTTCAACACAATGGCCAACCTGCAGATAAGCGACGTGGAAGAAGCGCTTCTCTACTTGTCAAATATTGGCGCCATCAAATTAGACGGAGGTTTCATGGTACTCTACAATCCGATGGACATACACCGTCTGAAAGGCACCATGTCCCGTTACAGACAGGAAGATTATCGGATGCTTGACGAATTCTACAAGCAAAAGATACAGCAGGTGCACATCGTGGGAAAATACGCCAACCTCATGGTGCGAGACTATGAAGCTGCCTTGACTTATGTGAAGGATTACTTCATGATGGATTACAAGCGCTTCATCTCCAAATATTTCAAAGGGGAAAGCCTCAAAGAGATACAACGAAACATTACACCCAAGAAATACCAAAGACTCTTCGCACAACTATCAGACAGGCAAAAGGAAATCATTTCAGACAAAGACTCTCTTCGCATCGTGGTGGCTGCAGGACCAGGAAGCGGGAAAACACGCGTGCTGGTTCACAAGCTGGCCTCTCTTTTGCTCCTTGAAGATGTGAAACACGAGCAACTCCTGATGCTGACTTTTTCAAGGTCTGCTGCCTCGGAATTCAAGCAAAGGCTTGCAGGATTGATAGGCGGGGTGACCCACTATGTGGAAATCAAGACATTCCATGCCTACAGCTTTGACCTCCTGGGAAGGATTGGCAATCTGGAAGATTCACAGGATGTCGTGGGGAGGGCAGCCGAGATGATCACCCGGGGTGAGGTTGAACCCAGCAAGATCAGCAAGACGGTGCTGGTTATCGACGAGGCTCAGGACATGAGTGAAGAAGAATACAAATTGGTCAAGGCACTGATGACCACCAACGAAACCATGCGTGTGATAGCCGTAGGCGATGACGACCAAAACATCTTTGAGTTCCGCGGGTCGGATTCCCGTTATCTTTTCCAACTCCTTCATGAGCCAGAAAGCAGGCTGATAGAGATGACAGAGAACTACCGCAGTGCTCGCCATGTGGTGGATTTCGCCAATGCCTTTGCGAAATGCATCAATGGGCGAATGAAGACCACCCCCATCGTCTCCATGCGTGATGCAGACGGTTTTGTTTCATTGTCCCGCCACACCTCTGAACATATGTACCAACCATTGGTCGAGGAACTGATTAAAGAACTGGGAAAGGGGACGATGTGCGTGCTTACCCAGACCAATGAAGAAGCCGTGACACTCGTGGCCCTGCTTAGAAACAGAGGCATTGCCTGCAAACTGGTGCAATCGATGGAAGATGTCCGCTTCTGGAATATAGCGGAGATGCGTTACTTCTTGAGACAACTTGAAAGGTATCAGACAGGACCTCTTGTTTCAGAAGAATCATGGTCGTATGCGAAACAAAAGACCTTCTCCACTTATGACGGAAGCTTGGCCTTGGGATATGTGAAACGTTGTGTGGAGCAGTTCGAACAAACTTGCGGGAAAGTGAAATACATGAGTGACTTTCGTGAGTTCGCCTTTGAATCGTCTGTTGAGGATTTCTGCGACATTCCCAAATCCGACGTGGTTGTTTCCACCATCCACAAGGCAAAGGGAAGAGAGTTCGACGATGTGTTCATGCTTCTGTCAAACCAACCTCATAAGGACAGCAGACTTTTCCGACAGTATTACGTTGGAATGACGAGGGCAAGAAACCGCCTCTTCATTCACACCAACAGCATCATGTTTGACCGCTTGTGCGTAGACCGCCGTATTGTCACCGACCAGCAGTTCCCCATGCCTGAAGAGGTGGTGTTGCAGCTCTCTCACCAGGATGTCTTCCTTGGCTTTTTCAAGAACCGCAAGAAGGAGGTACTTTCATTGAGAAGCGGCGACCCATTGGACTATCGCAACAATATGCTGTATATCCATGGAACGGGGAAGGCAGTAGCAAAGCTTTCTTTTGTCATGCAGAAAAAATTGGAAGATTGGCAACAAAGAGGTTACCAAGTGCTGTCCGCTTCCGTTCGCTTTGTTGTTGCTTGGAAAGGCAAGGAAGCACCCAAGGAGGAGAAAGAGACTGCTGTCTTGCTGCCAGACATGGTGATGGGAAAAGAGAATGATGACATGTGCTAACAGGGCAAGAAGGGGGCGACGTCCTCTGAGCGTCGCAATGTCGAGAACGTCCCCCAAAGTCGTAGGGGCGGGTCTTGTGCCCGCCCGAAAGATGCGTCATAAACAAGGGGTTGGTCATTCAGTGAATGTTTTCCCTGCTTCGTTGATGATGTATTCCAGTTCGGTGCCTTTCAGAATCTCTGCGTTGAAGAGGGGCGAGGTCCTGATGTCGATGCCCTTGTCCACATATTCGCGTTTGAAGTATGCGACGAGGGCAGGCAGCCCGGTGAGTTTTTTCTCCTGCCTCTGACGCCCCTCGGCAATCTGGGACTGCACGACGCGGTCCACCTTTTCACGCCATTTGGACATGTAGGCCTTCCCGCACTGCCTGAGCACGTCGGTGAGGTCGAACTGTGAGAAGCTGCTCTTGATGTCGGTGAGGTAGGTGGCGAAGAAATACTGCATGCCATAGACCGACAGTTCGGAGCCGTATTTCCCCACGAACATCTTAGCGGTGAGTTCGATGGCCTGGACGCACAGTGGGTCGCGAGGCCGTGTGACGGTGAACAGTCCCACGAGGTTGTTCTTCACGATGCTGACGGCCAGACCGTCGCGGTAGAGTTTGTCGAGCGTGCGGAGGGTGACGCTGGGGAACTCCATGCTTCTCTTCGGGTTGTCGAGGAATTCGTCCCATCTGCCGGGCACGAAATAGGTCGCCACGGAGAGTTCAGAAGGGAAGGCTTTTCTGAACGTCATTGCCTCTTCCCTCTCCTGACTGTAGGAATCGCATGGTCTCTTCATAAGCCCATCGTTGGGCGTCTGCCACATGGTCTTCTGGTGTCTTGTGTTTTCTGATGGTTTCATAAGGTTGGATTTGTTGGTTTGTATTTGTTTGTTTCATATTGATGCTTAGCCAGTTGCAGAAATGCCCCTGCGCGTCGACGAGGCCGTTGTGACCGGTCTTGCCCCGGCATATGCATTCCCTGGCGAACTCATCGAGTTTCTGATGGAGGACCATGGGGGTGAGTTGGCGTTGCATGCACATGATCTCCAACCATTGGCTGTTGGATTTCAAATGCTCCACCTCGGTATAGACATCGCCCTGGATGCTGGCTTCTTGAACTCGGGCGGGCACAAGACCCGCCCCTACGACTTCGGGGGATTCTTGGCCGTGGCTTTTGGGATTTTGAACTTCGGGGGATTCTTGAAGGGCATATTCCTGGTTTCGGGCGGGCACAAGACCCGCCCCTACGACTTCGGGGGAGGTTGATGTCGGATGGTGGTCATTATGGGCATTGCAGGCATTATGGGCGTTGCAGGCTACATCGTCTGCATTGCTGTCGTCATTTTCACTGTTTTCCACCATCGAAATTCCTTTCATGCGCGCGGATGACGACGTCGATGACGAATAACGATAATTTTTAATTATCTTATCTCTCTTATAATACTCTTGTGTATTGTCTGCTTGCAGAAATGCCGTTTCTGTCGACAAAAACCCCGTTTCTGCATGCTGCTGTCCCACATGGCCATTTTTGTGGGCCTCACCAGGCTGTTTTGGACCATCTCCCGATGTGTCGTCGGTTTCTGCAAGCAAAAACGGCATTTGTGCGATGTTGTTCCTACGACGCTTGGTGGCATTGAAGAAGTGTTTCTGCACCTCGCGACTGGTAAGGACGTGGTGCCGATCGAAGAGCGCCTTGTCGAAGAAGTCCCATTTCACGAGTTCTTTCACGATGCTGTCGAGTTCTTCGAATGTGACGCCCGGCATATCCTTGAGGACTCCGACGCGGGCGGCATCGTCCCAAAGGAGGTAATAGCCTGTCTTATAGAGATGTACGAGCAGGATGATGGCTGCGAGTTGTCCCTTGGCACCATATTGCACGGCGAGGGCGCCGATGCGGATGTCGTCGAAGAAATCGATATGGAGTGGGAAGTAGTCCAATCCTGTTTTCACTGGTCTTGCCATGGCATATGAGGGTTTTTGTTGGGTTGACGGGGATTTCTGCATGCAAAAATAGATACACCTCGCACAAAAATGATGTCATTTTAATATGGCCGTGATGGTCAACGGAGTTTTCCTTGATTCATTTCGCCTACGGAGTTATAGGACAAAAGGGCTTTTCCTTGAATCATTTAACTTAAGTTTCGGAAGTTCGGCTATATTGACATTCAATTATTTACTGTAGATTCTTTTAAAAAATGTATGGATAATCAAATGACGATTCCATCAAAGCACCTCCATTCGTGAGGATTTTACTTCATGCTTGATTTGTTATATCCTGGTTTGATGTTGAACGCCCCCCGAAGGGGGGGCAGAGTACAGGCAGGCGGTGGAGTGCGAAAAGCACGGAACCCTTGCTAAAAGCATGGTGGGACAACAACCCCGGAGGGGTGGCAGAATGATAACTTCTCGTCATATTGTTGCTCTGCCACCCCTTCGGGGTTGTTGATTTCATACCACCGTCAAGCAGGGGTTACGCTTCGCTCCACCTCCTGCCTGTGGTCGTCCCAGCCCTTCGGGCTTCACTTCACAACCGGTTGCCATACAAGATAAATCCTAGTTTTGCATGGTATTTTTACTTCCGAAACTTGAGTCAGTAATAACCTGAGTTAGGGCTATTGTTAAATGATTAAAGAATTATTTACACAACAAAATTAATCATAATGCCCTATTTCCCAAATATTCAGAAAGATATTTTGATGTAATTTATATTGTTTAAGTGAACCATATTTATAAAAATGTTTCACGTAAAACTTTTTCACATTGATGCTTATCCCGAACTCAGGTTATTGGAAGCCATCAAGGCCCAATTGGCCACAATGGATCATCCGTTTGACAAGCAGGAAACCAGAGCCACCATCATCATCACCATCCGCGATGTGTTGTGGAAAGAGCTCCCCGAAAGTTATTCCGATGAAAGCATCAACTACTACCGCGACGCCGTATATCAATACGTGAGTCAAAGATACGGAGAAATGGCATCAACACTCTCGCGAAGCAGACGGATGACATCGTCGGCAGAGATTTGGGCGTAGACGTCAGCCCCCTGAAGGAGGGCATCGGCCATTGAACGTTTGTTCTGGTGGAGGCGGATGATTTTCTCCTCTATGGTGCCAGCAGCAATGAGGCGATAGACGGTGACGGGGCGCTCTTGTCCTATGCGGTGTGCACGGTCGCTGGCTTGGTCTTCTATGGCTGGATTCCACCACGGGTCGAGGTGGACCACATAATCGGCTGCCGTCAGGTTGAGCCCCAGCCCGCCGGCTTTCAGGCTGATGAGGAACAGAGGTTCTTCGCCTGTCTGGAATTGTCGCACCAAACGGTTGCGCTCAGAGGGTGTGGTGCTGCCGTCGAGATAGAGATAGGGTATGGCTTGACTGTCGAGAGCCTCTCGGATGAGCGCCAGATGGCTGGTGAACTGACTGAACACGAGTGCACGGTGCCCGCTTTGGCGCAATTCTTCCACGAGGTTGAGGAAGGCCATGGTCTTGCTCGACGGTATCTGCAACTTGTCATTGACAAGGCGCGGGTGGCAAGCAGCCTGTCGCAGGCGCGTGATTTCAGCCAATGTCTGCAACGTGGTTTTGGAACTTTCCTCCAAATTGGCAATGGCCTGTTGGCGAAGGTTGTCGTAGAGGGCAAGCTCTTCCGCACTCAACTCAACGCGCAAGGTGATTTCCGTCTTCTCCGGCAATTCGTTGAGCACGTCGTCCTTGGTGCGGCGCAACAAGAAGGGGGAGAGTAGACGTCTCAAGAGCCGCTGGCGTTCCATATTGTGGTCGCGCTCGACAGGCAGTATGAACCTGTCTGTGAACTGCTGATAACTACCAAGCAAG
Organism: uncultured Prevotellaceae bacterium; assembly: GCA_902786665.1. Taxonomy (GTDB): domain Bacteria; phylum Bacteroidota; class Bacteroidia; order Bacteroidales; family Bacteroidaceae; genus Prevotella. The sequence continues at coordinate 16,489 of CADADN010000072.1, forward strand.
TCGGGATTGGCAAACTGGAACAGGTTCCATATCTCGCTCAGATGGTTCTGCAATGGTGTTCCGGTGAGCATCAGCCTGAAGTCGGCCTGCAGCTTCATAGCCGCCTTCGAGGTTTGGGTGTCGCGGTTCTTTATGGTGTGGGCCTCGTCGAGTACAACGGTGCTCCAGGTGCGCTGGCAAAGCAACTCACCCTCGGTGACCAGCAGGCCATAAGTGCTAAGCACCACGTCGCCGGCCTCGGCGCCATTCACCAGTTGCTGGCGGTCTATTCCCTGCTGATTGAGAATCTTGACTGTCATGGCGGGTGCAAACCGGCGCAATTCCTGCTGCCAGTTGTGCAGCAGCGAGGTGGGCATCAGCACCAAGGCAGCCCCCTGGCTGGCTCTCGACTGCATCAGCGTGATGGCCTGCAGGGTCTTGCCCAGTCCCATGTCATCGGCCAGGCAGGCACCAGCCCCCCAATAAGCCAAACGACTCATCCACTTGTATCCCTCCAACTGGTAAGGCCGAAGTCGGGCGTGGATGTTTGCGGGGACGGCAAATGACATCTTGGCCGACTCCTTGATGCGGCCCATCAACTGTCGGAAAGGCTCATCAGCATTTATCTTTACGCCCAAATCCTCAAGACCTTCCAATTGGAATCCGTTCATCTTGGACACTTTGGGCTGTTTGCCACGCCCGACGAGCATTTTGTCGATAGCATCCAACTGCCGTCGGAGTTGCTCGCTGAGAGCGACATATTCATCGTTGCCCAACCGAATGAAATTGCCCTCCGCCTCCCGCAGGCGCTCCAGCAGTTCGGCCATCTTCAACTTCTCCTTGTTGCCGATGTTGAGGTCACCCTCCATCTCGAACCACTGTCCAGCGGAACTGATTTTCAACCGCAGCTTGTCAGCAGTGACCATAGGTCTTGCCACGCGCATCCTCACTCCTTGCGGCCATTCCACGAAAGCGATGTCTTGAGCAGTCCTTAATGACTCCAGCAATTGCAGGCATTGTGCCGTGTCTATCGACCAACGATTGTCGTCAGTCTCTTCCGAGGCAAAGGGTTGCATCAGCTTGCGTACAGCTTTCAGGTTTTGTCGCTCAGCCTCCAAATCACGCTCCGTCTGCACACTTTCCTTGCCAATCTTCGTGCTGACAATCTCCATGCCCTTGCCTGGTTGTTGATAGGGAGGGTGGCTGCCAAATGGCTTCACGGCCAAAGAGATGCTAAAGAATTGCCTTGCTGGTGTCTCCGCGTAGACACGATTGACGGTTGTCATTGGAGCTATTTGTACGGCAATGAGCGGTGATGCCTCGACGTGTTTCAAGTCTGCAGCGTTTTTCAGCAGCGGACTCATCACGGTGAATGTGCTGCTCAGGTTTTGGAGCAGTTGGGTGAGTTGTCGTTTGCTCTCCTTGGGGAATGTTCCCACATCGTTCAACAGTGACAGCGTCTGTTTTTGCTTGGCATTGACACGAACCACGGTGACTTGCCTGTCTCCCTCTTCAGTAAGACAAATGCCCGAGGAGTCGAGACGGTCCAAATCGATGTTCGAGCGCACTTCGTAGCCCTTTGCACAAGGTCGGACAGTAAGCTGTAAAGGCTCTTCCTTGATGTCGATACGCTGTTCTGTTCTCGCATCGAACACACTCTGGCAACCAGCCAAGGCGAAAATGACCTCCAAGCCAGACAAATCGTATTCCACCTGCCTATACCAGCCATAGCTGTAACTCTTAACCATGCGAGCCACCTGCCGGTCCTGTGCTGTCATATATCCGTAACGGCTGCCCTCAAACGACTTCAGTGCTATGTTTCGCCCCTTGCTCCATGTGATGCCGCCGTCTTTCGATTTCTGCAATTTCGGCTGGACATGATAATATTTCATATCCACGACATAAGCGACGCGCTCAACCTCCATCGGCGGTGCTTGCTCTTTCTTGACAACGGCTGGATGATTCAGTTTCAGCAATTCCGCCATCGTGCGTTCCCATTGTGCCAGTCGTTTCACCTTGGGCAAAAGCGAGGTGGTGAGGCCTGTACTCTTTTGTAGTCTCTCCGCCGAGTCTTTCAACTTGTCATCGTCAAAACTATAGAGCAGGCACAAGTAATCATATTTTTCTTGGATGACATAGTCGACGGCAGCGGTGATTTCTGGCGTATCTTTGTCTAAAATCTGATAGTGGCGCATGAAGAGCGTTGAGAGCCGCCAACTCATCTTGTCTTTACAATTCTGAAGTGGATAGCTATTATAGAAATCTGCTGCGTTGCCGATGACAAGATGGCGCAGTGCCAACCTGAGCGGATAGCATCTGTCGTCATTTGAAACCTTGCGGCTCTTCATCAGGGTCTCAGCAGCCTTGCGCAGACCAATGCCAGCCCTTCCTGTAGGTGGTGAAGCGATGCTGAGCCCCAAAGCCACGCCATAGGCAAAGTTGGTGAGTGTTTCACCAAAGAAGTCATCGCCACTCTCCTTAAGCAATGACTGCAGCAGTGCCAATGCTTGATTAGCCTTGCCTTCGTGCAGTTTCTGCAGGGCAAGCAACTTGCATTGGTACTCGCCGCCAGAAGTCATCTTTTCCAAGACCTCGGCCAGTTTGCCAGTTTTCAGAAATTCCACGTCATACAGATAGGCATCACGCATCTTGTTCCTTCGTTCCTCTTCTATGTAAGGATTCTCCAGGAACAATTGCCTTACAAGTTCAAAATCGTCGACGGGTTTTAGTTTCATCCATTCGTCAACATAAATTGTGAAGAATAGATTTGAGAGGAGGCTGCCAGGCAGGCTTTGGGTGAATGGAAGCAAGTCGATTCGCTGCACCATGTTTTGCAGGATGCGCATCACCATGGGTTGCTTCGCTTCAAGTATCGGCCACGGTATCCGTTTCAAGCGTTCCTCGAAAGGTTCGTCGTGCATGGCGAGGCAGAAAGCTTGAAGGAAATCGCTCATATATGGCGTTGTCAATAGTCCATTTTCTATGCAAAACATCAGCAATTTGTCCATCTCCTTCGGCTTGACTGTTCGCATCACATCGGGCCAGCGCTCCAGGTTGATGCTTATCTTGCCGTAACCATACCTGCGCGGTTGCTCACCCGTCACCACTTGTTGCTTAAGCCAGATGCGGGCATTGCTCTCAATGGGCGTGACGGGCAGTTGGTATGCCTCATACAACTTTCTCAACTCTTTGTAGTCATACTCCTTCAATGTGCAGGCCATGGTTTGCACCACACAGTGTTTCGCTACATTTTCGGTTTTCTTCGTGTCCATGCTGTCTGCAAGAATGTGATTTTTCAATTCAACAAAGCATCTGGCTCTGCGTCAGGGTCAAAATAGTCAAAAACACCTTGCCATGCTTCGCTGAGTTCACGCAAAGGAACTCTTTCTCAGACCAATTTGATACCATATCGTTGAAATAAAGCCTTCAACAATCCTTCCGTAGCTTCATCAGGAACGGAGGAGTGGGAATGCCTCTCATCCAAAGGTCTGCCATTTAGATGCAAAGATAGTGAAATATAAGCGAAACGCCAAATTTTGGAGCAGCGAATGCACAGCCGTGCTTGCACAGGCTTTGCTGAGTCGCGACAAAATTCAACCGTATGTTAAATTTTGGAGCAGCGAATGCACAGCCGTGCTTGCACAGGCTTTGCTGAGTCGCGACAAAATTCAACCGCAGGTAAAATTTTGGAGCAGCGAATGCACAGCCGTGCTTGCACAGGCTTTGCTGAGTCGCGACAAAATTCAACCGCATGTTAAATTTTGGAGCAGCGAATGCAAAGCCGTGCTTGCACGAGCTTTGCTGAGTCGCGACAAAATTCAACCGAATGTAAAATTTTGGAGCAGCGAATGCACAGCACGAAAAAAGTCTTTTTTTCATACACCAAATGTCTCCTGCTGTTTACTTCAGGGTTTGAAATGGTATTATGCATTATCAATATCTTGATATTCGTCTTTTTCTTCTTGATTGACGCCATCATCAGTTGGCTGCTATATCGTTATGCAAAAAACAAAATTCAACAAGATGAAAGATAGTCGTAAAAAATGAAAAAGAAAACAAAAGTCTTCATCATCGCCATCGCCGTCATCCTCATATGGAACCACCTGCCATATCATTACGACAATGAGAAGACGGTTGCCTATGTGACAAGCCACTCGGCTCCCGAATCACGTTCCATGTGCGCCTGGTATGTGATGAAAGCCATGTGGTGCGGAGGCTGTCGTGTTGGACTCATTCCCGCTTATGCCTACGAAAAGACCTTGCCACAGATGGGATTCGAGGAAATTCCTTCAAAAGGGTATAAGCCCATGAAAGGTGACATCTCCGTTCTACCCCAAAATGAACACAGCAGTTTCGGTCATATCGCCATTTATGATGGAAAGCAATGGGTGTCGGACTTCAAACAAAAAAGCCTGTATCCCAGTTCCACTTATAAGGAAAATGGACACGAAAAGATATTCCGCGCCGATGATGGTTGGCATTGGAAGCATGTGTGGACATCTCCGAGAGATTGGTACGGATGGGTGGAATCGCTGGTGAGAGGATTCAACAAGATTAAATTCTGAAACATCAAGGCCACTAATAGAGGTATCGTGATTATCTTTTGTCTCAACTCTTCTCACCCGAACAGTTTACCAACAAGGCCGAGGATGTTTTTCACCGTCTGTTTGTCAGCCACAGGTATGCGCAATGTGGTCTCACCTTTTTCGTTGGTCTCCACCAAGCTATCGACAAGACGTTCGGTTTCCTCCGGAGACTGCAAGGTCTTGGCCAAGCCGGAGAGGAACGCCACACCTTGTTGCACAAGAACTTTGGGTGATCCGGAGGCTCCTGAAGCATCCAATCCCGGTTCCGGGGAACCTTGTTTCGTCGCTACGGGAGGCTCCTCCGTATTCTCATCCGAAGGAATGTCGGGAATGTCGGTTTGTTCAGCAGCATCGTCCTCTTCGACTTCCTTGTGCTCCTTGTTCTCTTCATTCTCCTCACTCTCCTCCAAGTCTGTCTCAAGCAGTTCTTCCTCCCTTTCTTCCATCTCATCGCTTGCATCGGCATCCTCATGAGGTTGATTTTTGTCCTCTGCCATGATTTCCGTGAGACTCTGCATCATCTGCTCAAGCTTCGACTTGTCTCCAATAAATATGGAATCCTCTCCATTATCGAGCACCCCTTCGAACATGGCGGTCTTGAATTTCAGTCTGTCGAGCATTTTCTCCTCAAAGGAATCATGTGAGACAAGGTTGATGACTTGGATGTTGCGTTGCTGTCCCAAGCGGTAGATGCGGGCGATTCGCTGCTCCAGCACGGCGGGATTCCACGGCAGGTCGATGTTGATGAGCGTCGAAGCGGCCTGAAGGTTCAAACCCGTACTACCTGCATCGGTAGAGAGGAAAACCCGGCACGAAGGCGAGTCGGTGAAATTCTCGATGATGGAACGTCTCTTGATAGAAGGAACTCCTCCATGGAGGTTCTCATATCCAATCCCACTCTTCTCCAGTTCCCTTGCAATGAGCCTCGTCATTCTCTCCCATTGACTGAACACCACCACCTTCTCCTCCTCGTTGCTCTCAAGGATGTCGTGCAAGATGTTCATCACTTCGTCTACCTTGGTGTCAAAGCGAGTTTCCTGGTCGAGGATATAGGTGCTGTCGGCCACCATCCTCATCTGCGACATCAGTTTCAACAGTCGCAGGCGCTCAGCTTCGGATATGAAATGCGTCTTGTTCCATTTATTGACAATCAGAGAAACCTTGAAACTGAAATCATCGTGAAGCGCACTCTGCTCCTTGGTCATCGGCACGAGAAGAATTTTGTCTTGTCGGTCGGGCATCTGAAGCGCCACCTGCTTCTTCGTGCGCCTTATCAAGTTCTGACGTATGCGCGTCCCTATCTCGTTGAGTTTCTGATAGCCTATCACCTTCCCACTGGGACTGGTCTGGATGTAGTCGGCCTTGAATTGATAATATGGACTGAGGCAGAACTGGTCGACGAATTCCATGATGGAATAGAGCTCCTCCAACTTGTTCTCAAGAGGTGTGCCAGAGAGCAGCACGGCATAGTGGGCGCGTATCCTTCTGGCCGACTTGGATATCTGTGTGTTCCAGTTCTTGAGCCGTTGCACCTCGTCCATGATCAACATATCTGTCTCGAGCGAACCTAGCGCCTTGATGTCGTTGCAGGCACTGTGATAGGAAATGATCTTGTAGGGGGCTTCGCAATGGTATTGCTTCACCCTCAAAAGATGATGACCCTCTATCACATGCGCCTTGGAGTTGGTGAACCGTTCGATTTCGCGTTTCCATTGATATTTCAGCGAGGTAGGACAAAGAATCAACACCGATTCCACCAGGTGTTCCCGAATGAGCATCTCGGCAGTGGCTATGGCTTGAATGGTCTTGCCCAGTCCCATCTCATCGGCAATGACAGCCTTCCCTTTCTCAAAGGCAAACCGGACTCCCTCTCGCTGGTAGGGGTAGAGCGAGGCATTAAGCAGACGGTCTATCTCGTTGTCTGAATAGTCGCGCAATATTTCGGAGCGCATCTCACGTTCCCTAACTTCAAGAATATAGTCGATGGCATCCTGATAGAATCTGAACGAGTTGTCGATGGCCATCGCCTCAGTGAACAACTCTCCAAACCTAGGGTAGGCAGACTCAAGAAGCACACCCTCTTGGTTGCAATAATGTGCAGCAAGAGTCTTGAATTCCTCTCTGTGGTCGGTGCCTATCCTCATTCTCACCTCTCTCCCATCCTTGTAAGAAAGATAGATGGAGGTGTATGAAGGCAGGGAAGTGTGCACCTTCTCCTTGCTGTTGTCGGCAATCCATTTCTTCACGGCTTCGATATGCTTGCAAGTACCCAGTCTGGATGTCTTGAAATCCATGCATGAGCAATAGTTCCACTCGCTGTTTTCACCCCGGAACACCACCTTGTATTTCTGCCGGGTTTGGAAGTTGGAAACGGTATATTCCCCATTCTCATTCATTGGGTCAGCATGGGAGATTTCATAGTATTCCGTGCCGGCAATCTGCTTTCGCAAGGCAATCTGCCATTGTTTCAAAGACATGTTTGGAGGCTGCACGGTATAAGACAGTTTGGGTGGGCGGGATGTCTTCTTGGTTTCTCTTATCCTTGAGGACTTGGTATTTGTTCTTTGCATGGATGGGGATGTTGTCGTGTGTAACAATTAGTTTGCTGTTTCGATGTTTTTGAGTAAACACAACCGGAGGATGCTTAGTAGTTGGCAAATTTAGCATAAATGAAAGACAATGCCAAGAAAACCACTATGTTTTTGCATTTAAGCCCAGAAAACTTACGTCCTGTGCGGTTGAAACGCCCTGAAAGGGCAACCTGCTCTTAGCCCAGGGCAACGCCCTGGGTTGTGGGAAAGGGGTGAATTCGCCCTGCAAGGGCAAAAGAATGGTGATTGGGTAAGGCTTTTGCCCTTGCAGGGCGACTGTTGTATATCATGGATTCCCAGGGCGTTGCCAGTGGGGAGATCCATTTGTCCGATACTATTAGAAACATTCGAATGCCTTCGGACAAATGGTCTGGTGAGGTGATGATGTATAACCTCGATGTGGTTATTGCAGTGGGTTATCGCGTGAATAGCTATGAAGCGACTCAATTCCGTATCTGGGCCACACAAGTCTTGAAAGAATACCTTACAAAGGGTTTTGTGTTGGATGATGAGCGTCTGAAAGGAAAGAATGTGTTCGGAGCAGATTACTTCGATGATTTGCTTGACCGCATCCGTGAGATACGTATCAGCGAGCGACGTTATCCTCCTCGAAATCAGCATTAATTGATAATCAAGCGATTACAAAGACGTGTCGCAAATATGTCGCAAATTTTTGATAACAAATGATATGTGGGGATAAGAAACGATAAGAATACTTTTTTCTAATGCCTCAACCGTTTGGAACTAATATCACCCATCGACCATCCTTACGACCACCATCACGAGTGAGGATGCCTTTCTCGTGTAGTGAAGCCAAGTCTCTTTGAATGGTACGCGTAACCATGCCGGTCTTTTGTGACATCTCGCTGGCACTTAACGAAGGATTCTCCTTTATAAGTTTGAGGATAACTTTCTATCTATCAGTCAGTTCTTTTACGACATCTTTTACGACATCTTTTACGACATTTGCTGTCATTGCCGGCACCGGAAGAACCAGTTCCACCTCATCCAGTTCTATCTTGTTCTTCAATTCAGGCTCACCCCAATTCGTTTCTTTCCAAGCAGAAATAATCTTGGGGAAGCCGGAGCCGATGTTCTCGCCAAAGCCCACCATGCGTAGCATGTTCTGGATGCGAGGATTACGGGCTTTGGAGTTGCCATCCTCTTAGATTTGCTCTATGGGCAACCTCAATAATCCAGGGTTACGGAAACATAGACGGTCGTCATGTTTCTCTACTCGTAAGATACCAGCATCCATCATCAGGTCGGCATGAATAATTGAGTTCGCAAAGGCTTCGCGTACTGCTATGTGCTGAGGGGATGGCTCACGCATGTTATAAAGCCATGCCAAGGTTAATAGCTATGGGTCCTGAAACCTAGTTTTTCTTGGAGTCCTCCATACATACGCTCAAGTTGTCTGAATATTGCAGGGATTTGCTCTTTCTCTAAACACTCTTTGAACAAGGCAATGTCATGAATAGCAGATAAAACCGAATCTACAGATTTGGTATACCCTGTCACAGATTTTGCGCCAGAATCTACTTTGAATTGGTCTATTGCCTTCTGAGCCCCCAACAACGTCCTGCAACTACTAAAATGAATAAACCTATTGCTGAACACGTCACCTCCAATAGCCAATAAGTCATCTAATGACAAAGGCTCTTTTTCTCCTTCTAGTTGAATGCCATGTGTTTGACCATGAAAACTGAAATAGAATATTTCATATTTGTCATATTCACTTTTGCGGAATTGCTTTAGATAATATTCCAATTCTCCCAAAGTTGCAATCCTCCTGTAAATATATGGAATACCATAGCATTCTTTCATAAACCGTAATAATGGCTCTGAATTCATTGGAACCTGATTCCTTTTTTTTGTGATGTGCCATTCTGTTTCTAAGCAAATAATTCCTTTTCCCATACGCTTTTGGCTTTTTATTATTGTTCAACATGTCAACTACTTTGTTGTGTGCAAAAATAAGGAAAAAAGCGAATAAAAGAAAGAAAAAAAGCAAAAAACAAAAAAAATGGTGCAACTGCATGAGTTACACCACTTTTTATAGATTTTCTTATTGTTTCTTATCGTATCCTACTTGACCTCCTCGAAGATAACATCGCCTTATATTCAGTTAGTTACAAAGGCGTGTCGCAAATATGTCGCAAATTTTTAATAACAAATGAAATGTGGGGATAAGTATAGATAAGAATGCATCAAGCCCAATAAGGTTCATGTGGTCTGGTTCCGACATCGAGTTTTTCGTCTTTGATAAGTATTGCTTCATACCAATCATTCCGCCCTTAGTTCTGCCCTTTCATAATGATTGATTTTCAATGTGTTATGTGGGTTTACAATAGGCTAAAGTATCTTTCTTTGCCCTTAGTTCTGCCCTTTATTCTGCCCTTTCCGTAAACCTTAAATCTCTCCGTCTTCTTTCATCTTTTACAGTCCTATTGATAAGGCTTTATTGATAACATCATTCTTGGATTGATAAGGATGCAAAAGTGAAGAAAAAGGCATAAAAGTGATTGTATTTTGCATAAAAGATGATTTTCCTTCGTTATTTCGTGGGAAATTAGCTAATTTTGTACGCGTAAA
>CADADN010000073.1:0-578 GCA_902786665.1 uncultured Prevotellaceae bacterium
CGTCGATGTGCAGCACAGGGTAGCGTTTCCACTCTTTCTCCAGAGCCATCACCTTCAACCCTTCGAAGAGTTCGCGCTCGCCCCTGAAGAACGAGCACAAGGTGGTGGTGAGCAGTGACTTGCCAAACCGTCGAGGACGACTCAGGAAGATGAAGGGACTAACTTTTGTCATCTTCCACATCAGGTCGGTCTTGTCGATATATACATAACCTTCACTTCTCAACCGTGAGAAGGTCTGTATGCCTACTGGATAGCGTCTTTCCTGTTCCATCATCCTTTTTTCCTTGTGTTGAACAATTGCGAAGCAAAGTTAGTGAAAAAACGCATATTATCAAAATGATTTCATTGTTTTTCTATGGCCGTCAGGGATAAACGTTGCAAATCATGGTATTCTTAGGGGGCGACGCTGGGAAGCGTCACTCCCTAGCTTTCGTCTGTTCTTGCTTAATCGTGATTATCAGGTTGTCTCCGCAGGTCAAAGTTGCGATTAAGCGAGGGCAGACCAAGCTTGCTTGGAGTCTGCCGAGCGTGAGCAACTTCGGCCACAGGCCACAGTTGCGATTAAGCGAGGGCAGACC
>CADADN010000073.1:590-21594 GCA_902786665.1 uncultured Prevotellaceae bacterium
TGCCGAGCGTGAGCAACTTCGGCCACAGGCCACAGTTGCGATTAAGCGAGGGCAGACCAAGCTTGCTTGGAGTCTGCCGAGCGTGAGCAACTTCGGCCAATTTTCAATCTTCAATTTTCAATTTTCAATCTTCAATCTCCAATCTTATCCGCAATTGCTTTGCAGAAACTCTCATGGCGATGATTGACATACCATTTCAGCATGGTCATCGCGATGGCTTCGAAAAGGAAATGCACGACAGGCACGTCGAGCAGGCAGAACAGGAAGAAGAAGGCAGAGCGGAAATTGAAGGTCAGCAACCCGTTCCATTTCATCAACGCCAGGGAATGGCGGTGAAACTCCTCCCTGATGTCCGCAGGGATGTCAGTGGCACTGGGGTATTTCTGGCGCAGCAAGGTCACCAGACGTTGGAGTTGGGGAGTCACTTGCTCTTGCTTGCGCGTGTAGTCGATGTATGACTTCTGGAAGACCCTTTCCACGAGGGGGGCATCCTTCGGCATCTGGTCGTAGATTTCTTGTTGGCGGACAGAGTTGTCAAACTCGCTGCCTTCCTCGTTCTTCAGGAAGAAGAGGTGGGCTTGGATGTAGTAGTCGGCCAAACGCGACTGGGCTCCCATGCCGGCGAAACCGGCGATGGCTCCTAATGCCAAGACGACGAGGGTGGCGATGATGGTGTTCGTAGGGGTGTTGGCAATGCCCAACCATCCAAACTCGATGTCGTGGTAGCAGTAGAACCGATACACCAACATGGCGTAGATGGGGACGAACCAGACGAAACCTGCGATGCCGTCGAGGATGCGGCCCATACGACTTTTCTTACCGGTCATACGAGCCAGTTGGCCGTCGGTGCAGTCCAACAGGTCGGCGATGATGAGCAAGACGATGGCCACGATGTTGCACACCAAGCCGGTGGTGCCTTCGTAATGGAAGCAGCCGTGGGCAAAGAAAAAACTGCTGCCGACACCAAAGAACATCGACAGTATCGTGACGGTATTGGGATGGATGTCGAAACGTGCAAAGAACACGGCCAGGTAATAACATATCGGCCTGACGACGTGGAAGTCCAACCAGTCTTCAGTCTCTGCGGACTTCAGTGTCTGGTAGTATTTTTCGTTCATTGTTTCTTGGTTTTGGTCTGCACCCTTTTCTCTTTGTTTGGGATGCGGCTGCAAAAGTAGTTTTTTTTTGTCAAATATACGCATTTTCATCAATAATTTGTTTTTCTTTATGATTGGACAGCTGTTGATAATCATAAGTCTTTTGGGACTTATTGGTCTTATGTGACATATGTGTCATTTCCTTCTCGGCATAAAAAAACAGGAAAAACTTTTGTCCTGATATTGATTTTTTGTAATTTTGCATAATCAAATTATCACACTATTTATTACACTATGAGATACCTGTCTATTTTGTCAGTTTTCGTCTTATGCTCCATGAGCATCTCGGCGCAGAAGAAAATCCCTCTTGTATATGATGTGGAAAACACCGGGGCAAAGGTCACACCTGTTTTCCCCACCAGGCAGGAGGCACTGAAAACCATTGGCCTCACCGACCCCTTGGAGTGGTCCAACGGGAAGGGAAGGGTGAAGAAATTCTCCAAATGGAGCAAGCGGCGTGGAGAGATAGCCAAGGAGATACAGCATTATGAGATTGGTGAGAAACCTGTCGTGCCGCCATCGGCAGTGAAGGCGAAGATGGATGGAGAGAAATTGATAGTGGACGTGACGGTCAATGGACAGACACTCCAACTCAGTGCCACCATCAAATACCCCGAGACCGGACAAGCACCCTATGCGCTGATGATCGGCACCAGTGGCATAACATTGCCACCGGCTGTCTATTCCACAAGGCCTATAGCTACCATGGTGTTCAGCGAGAGGCAGGTCGCCAATTATTCGCAGTTCGGCAAACGTGGTGACCGGGGGGACTATGAGTTCGACCGCCTCTACCCGTCGTTGAAACAGAACGGCGCCTATAGCGAGTGGGCGTGGGGACTCAGCCGTTTGCTCGACGGCTTGCAGCAACTTGGCACGGAGGTCACCAAAATCGATATGAAGCACATCGGCGTGACGGGATGCTCCTATGCCGGGAAGATGGCGCTCTTCTGCGGGGCTTTCGACGAACGTGTGGCACTCGTCATCACTCAGGAGCCCGGTGGCGGTGGTGCCGCCGCATGGAGGTATTCCAGTTGGATGAACGCCCAACCGGGAGCCACGGCGGTGGAGGGAATAGACAATACCGACTACCACTGGTTTATGGAGAGCTTGAAGGAAAACTATGGTGGTGAGAATGTCTCCTATCTGCCTTACGACCACCACGAGTTGGTGGCCATGGTGTGCCCGAGGGCGATACTCATGTTGGGCAACCCCGACTACGCGTGGCTGGCCGACCCTGCGGCATATGTCTCCATGAACGCTGCCATCAAGGTGTGGGAGCAGTTCGGCATCGACGACCGCATAGGGTATTCCATCGTCGCAGGACACGGACACTGCCAACTGCCGGAGTCGCAATATCCGGAGGTGGAGGCCTACATCGACAAGTTCTTGCTGGGCAAGGACAATGGAAACACCAAGGTGAGGAAAGCGCCGGAGGGTTATGCCGACATCGACCTCGAACCGTGGATTGGATGGTGGGGTAAAAAGAAATGAGACAAGTCTTCATCCTCCTCTCCTGCAGCCTTTTGGCCTGTCTTAAAGTGGCAGGCCAAATTGTTATTGATGGAATACATCTTCCCTACGACAGACTTTCCAACACATACCTCGTCACCATACCCGCTCACCAGTGGGGCAAGGACTGGCAGGCACAAGTGACTTTGGAGGATAGCACCGACTGGCAACAGGTGGAGGTCAACGGACAACCCGTCGGCCAAATGGTGACTTTCGACCAGGTGGAACCACAAAAGACCTATTCCGTCAGGGCCATGTTCGGCGACAGCCTCGTGCATAGACAACTAGAATTCACCTACCTTCCCATCGTCCATCTCTGGGGAGAATTCGGCATCGAACAGGCTCCTGCACGCATCACCGTGCAGACACCGGGGGAGGGCGAACAGGAGTTGAAGGCCATGGTGAAATGGAGGGGATACACCACCAATGATTCCGCCAAACACAAAAGGAATTACAAAATCAATTTCGTCGACAAGAAGGGGGAGAAGAAAGACTATCGATTCTTTGGCCTCAGGAAGGACAACGGATGGATTCTTGATGCAGGACAGGTGGACCTCTTCAGGATGAGAAACCACATCGCGGCAAAAATGTGGGACGATTTCGCCACCAAACCCTATTATGCCACCGAAGATATGGAGGTGCACACCTCGTCGAGGGGGGAAATCGTGGAGGTGTTCCTCAACGACCAATACCAAGGCATTTACAACATGTGCGAACCTGTCGACCGCAAACAGATGCAACTGATGAAGTTCGACGGCAAGACGGGCGAGATTCATGGAGGACTATGGAAGTCGGAAGGGTGGGAGGACACCACTTTCTGGACTCTCACTTCACAGTATGACAACACCCAACCCAGATGGGCCGACTTCCAACTCGAATATCCGGAGCTCGACGACCTCTGCCCCTCCGACTACAGCACGCTGTACAACGCCATCGACTTCGTCGTCAACTGCGAAGACCACGAATTCAAAGACCAAATCCACGAATACATCGACATACCGGTGTTCATCGACTACTATATCTTCACCAACATCCTCAACGCCATCGACCTCCAGGGGAAAAACATCTTCTGGGCTGTCTATGACAAGCAGGTGGACAAGAAACTGACCTTGGCGCTCTGGGATCTCGACACCACAGTGGGGCAAAACTACAACGACCTGCCGCCACATACCGAAATGACTGCATACGACGCTTTTCCCATGACGCCTATGAAAATCGGATGGCAGTTGGTGAGCACCAACCCCGACAACTTCAACCAAAAGGTGCGTGACAGGTATTTCGCACTGCGGGAAAACATCTTCTCCGCCGACAGCCTCGTCAACAGATACCGCTCATATTACAATAAGGTCAAAAACTGCGGGGCGGACAACAGGGAGGAGAGACGATGGAGCGGCGACGAAGACATCGCCTTCCTAACCTTGAACTTCGATGAGGAAATCGACTATATCGAGGACTGGTTGCGCCATCGCCTCGAGGTTACCGACGAGTTCTTCAACAACCCAAGGACCGGCATCGGAGGCATCACCATACACCCCGAAGTAGATGATGTGCTCTACAACCCCATGGGGCTGAAAGTCAATGACGGCTACAAAGGCATCGTCATCACCAAGAATGGAAAGAAATATCTCAAAAAGTGAACCCCTGGCACCCCTCGGGAAAACTAGCTCCCTAGGAAAACTAGGACTTCTAGGAAAACTAGGACTTCTAGGAAAACTAGTCTCCCTGGTCCCCTTTAAAAACTATCAACCTATAATAATTATGAGAAAATTAGTCTTTTTGAGTCTGGTGTTGATGGCAATGACCATCCAGGCACAGACAGCGAGGAATTTCAAAATCGATTTGGTGGAAGGCGAGTCGCATATGGTGGCGTTCCTGCCTGAGAACCCGTCGGGAAGAGCCATTGTAGGCATCCCGGGGGGTGGATACTCCGTTCTCTCCAACACACACGAGGGACTGCAATGGTCCAACTGGCTCAACCAGCAGGGCATCGCTTATTTCGTAGTGAACTATAGGCTGCCCAACGGCGACCGCACACGTCCCATCGACGACGTGGAGAAAACCTTCCGCATCGTCAGGGATTCGGCGGCTACATGGGGCATCAACCCCCATGATGTCGGCATCATGGGCTTCTCTGCAGGTGGACACCTGGCATCGGTCATCTCCACGCTCTCACCTTACGAACTGAGACCCGACTTCACCATCCTTTTCTATCCCGTCATCTCCATGGATGAGAAGGTGTCGCACGTGTGGTCGTGCCGCAACTTCCTCGGCGAGGACCAGAAAAACCCTGAGATGGTGAAGAAATACTCCACGCAGAACGCCGTGAAGAGACACCTCACTCCGCCGGCCGTCATCCTCATGTCCAATGACGACAGACTGGTGCCGCCGGTGACCAACGGCATCGCTTACTACTCGGCCATGAGAAACGCGGGTAACGAATGCTCGATGTTCATCTATCCCGCCGGCGACCACGGATGGGGCGTGGGACCGTGGTTCAAATTCCACGACCAGATGCTCAACGACCTCGGCAACTGGCTCAAAAACATTAAGACTCCCAAACCCGACGCCATCAAGGTGGCGTGCATAGGCAACAGCATCACCGACGGACACGGCATCGACATGGCTCCGCAACATGGCTATCCCGCCCAACTGCAGAGAAAACTGGGGGATGGCTACTGGGTGAAAAACTTCGGCGTGAGTGCCAGGACGATGCTCAACAAAGGTGACTTCCCCTATATGAACGAGATGGCTTGGCAGGACGCACTGGCTTTCCAACCCGATATCGTGGTCATCAAGTTGGGCACCAATGACTCCAAACCTCAAAACTGGCAGTATGGCGACACTTTCAAGCAGGACCTCCAAGAGATGATTGTCAAACTTTGCCCGTCGCTCGCACCACCTGTCAAGGGAAAGAAAAAGAGCAAGAAGGCAAAAGTTGTTGAACCCGTCAAACCACAAATCTTCCTCTGCACGCCCATACCGGCTTTCAAGTCGTCGTGGAACATCAACGACTCCGTCATTGTCAATGGCATCATACCCATCCAGCAGGAGGTGGCCAAGGAATATGGACTGAATGTCATCGACCTGCACACCCTCTTCGCCGAGGATGCAGACAAGGTGCAGAACGACGGCATTCACCCAAACGACAAGGGTGTGGCGAAGATGGCGGAAATCATCGCCGACGAAATCAAGAAAAAACAATAGGAAGCCTTGGCTTTCCCTTTCCGTCATATCCCCTCATGAAAAGGCCACCAATCGGTGGCCTTTCCTATAGAAACTCAAATCCCACACCGTTTTTCTTCCCGCATACGTAGGCGATGGGGGCACGGCCCTCTTGTATGAGATGGTCGAGATAGAGTGGCTCGCCCTCCACCACCAGACTGCATTGAAACGTGTCACCAGGGTGGAGGCGGGTCTTCTCTGATGCCACCACGCGGAAGTCGAGACCTCCAAGATACTCGATGTCGCAAACCCTCCCCGGATGCCAGGTGAGACGTACGTGGTCGCCGGGATGTAGTTCTTCCGTCACGCTGAGCTTGCGGCTATACACCGGGTCGCTCTGTTGCCCTTCTGGCAACATGGCGTTTTGATGATACTCTTCGATGTCACGATAGCCTAAAAACCTGGCAAGGATGTTGAGGGTGTTGATGCGGGGACGGCCACCATCGCTTTGATAGCCCCATAGCCGCCTCAGTGTCGTGGCACTGACCATGACATGCAGCCGGGCATAAATGCGCTTGCTTAGGTGGTTGAAGTCGCGAGGGGTCTGCAAGGGGTGAGACAGCGCCGCCTCGATGTCTTTACGAAGTTTTTCTATATCATTCATTTTTTCAACGATTTCCATGTCCTTGGTGCCAAATCCCACTGGTATTTTTCTAATGAAGCCATGATCTCGTCAATCTCTCGATCATCAAACCTGCCCGTCAAGGATTCGCGATATTGATTTTTGGCATTGTTCACAATGCGGCAGTTGAGCAAGTGGCCGATGGCATCGTTGGGCCACTTGTCACCATGGTTTTTCAAGCCATACTCCCACACCGCTTCTTCCACGATGGCATATCCTTTCTGCTTGGCCTCTTCCACAAGGCTCTCCCTTTCTTTTGCTGCTTTTTCCTTTTCTTTGAGTTGGACATTGTCGGTGGTCAGTATGGCGACGCTGTCGGTAAGGTCGTTAAAAACCTTGCGTTGGGCTGCCTGTTCTTCTTGTGCCGTCATGGCTTCTTGCTCAAGAGTGGTCATCTTCGAGCGTTGAACGTCGATTTCTTCACTCTGCGACGCAATCTCTTTGGCTTGCAATGCAATTTTCTTGCTCTGTGCATCGAGTGCCGTTTGCTGTTGATGGATGGTTTGGCGTTGGGCATTCCATTGCCATGCCAGCCATCCCACGGCACCCATCAGCAGGAGGACGGGAAGGGCGATGGATGCTCCCATCATCCATTGCCGCCTTTTCTGTAGGCGATGGATGTCGCTTTTCAGGTCGGCCACATTCTGGTAACGTTGTGCTGCGGGGAGAAGACAGCGTTTCACCACATCGCGAAAGGTGCCTCCAAGATTCATCTGCCCCAGGATGATGCCCAAGCTGTAGAGGTCGTTGCGCACATCGGCTTTCGCCACCTTCTTCTGCTCTTCCGACATGTATTTGGGAGTGCCGGCGGGCTGCTTGAGCACGGCATGGCTGTCGGAGTCGGCAAGGCCGAAATCTACTAGTTTGACATGGCCGCCGTTGTGGGTGACCATGATGTTGGAGGGTTTCAGGTCGCGGTGCACTATGCCTTTGGCATGGATGTATTCCAACGCCTCGATAAGCTCGACGGCCATCCTCCTGCGTTGTGGAAGACTGCAGTCGCCTTTCGCCAATGTCGTGGACAATTCTTCGCCATCTACATATTCCATCACGATGCTCTCGCCTATTCCTTCCACGTTCTCCAGTCCTACCGCCGATACAATCGATGGATGCTGGAGCAGGACCATCAACTCAAATTCCTTCCGCAGCCTTTGGCGGAAGTTCTCTTGATTGGCCAACTCAGGGCGTAATGTCTTCAACAGCCACCAGCGGCCGTAGCGCTTCGCCTTGAACACGACATTGGCTTCCGACTCATGGAGGGTCTCCACGTCGGTGAAACTCCGGTTGATGCCTTCAAAGGAGTCGATGATGTAACCTGAGTCAGAGCTGTCGGGGTCTTGCATGAAAGAATGGTGGTTTTATGTTAAGCGTATGAATGCTTATGGATGATAACAGGCCTGTAGCTGCCATTCCATAAGTTCATGGACACATTTCCAATACCTTTGTTCAGCTAATGATATCCAATTCAATTTCCATTTCCTTTTTGCAAAATTATATGTTTATATGCTTTTCGCCAAATCTTTTTGTGGCTAATTCTGGATGAAAAAACGAAAAGGAACAATTTGGACCAATTCATATCCGAATAAAAACCTTATTTTTGCCACTATGAAAAATATTCAGCTCACAAGGAAACAACTTTCAAAAACTTTTGCTAACTTTGCAACAAGTTGCGGAGATCAGCTGCATCTCGGGATTGAAAACGAATACCGTCGTTTCGCTCTGCGCTCGATATGCATGGTCTTTGCTGCTGTGGATGAGAGCAATCCATCCGTAGGGCTGCCAGTATGGAATGGCGGCGGACATCGAGGAGAGCAAACAGACTTTTACCCGTCTGAGAATCTGGAAAATTCAAGTGAAAGGGGAAAAAGACAGAAAGCTGTTCCTCCTGTAGAATGTATACATTACCGTGGTCTTTCGAACGCGGGTTTTATGCATACCTACAGGTGTGAGCTGATTTTCATTCTTTCTTTCACGGGTTTTCCAGAACCTTCAGACGAAGAATGTGATGAATGCTCACACTTTTTTCTTGTTCGTATGCTCATTGGGGTAGTCGTCAATGATTGTAGAGACAATGATAGACCATTGAGTGATGAAAATAATATGAAAAAAACAGTAATAGTATGGCACAAAGTGTTTTTGGCAGCAATAACCCTTAGCAAACACAAAGAAGTTGAGATTATACCTTCTCTTTCAAAGATTAAAAAGAATGAATACAACGAAAAACTACTTGAAATCATTACTCGCGGTGCTTTGCCTTGTCGCAATGACCGCATGTTCTGAAGACCCGAAAGCGGAGGCTACGGCGTTCGCCAACCGCTTCGCTTCTTATGTGGCACAGAACCAATTGGACTCCATTCGTGCCGTCTATCCCGATGCGGCGGAGTGTGACTCTTTCGCCGTCAAATTCAACCCCGATAGTTTGACGGTGGAGGCCGACGCACAACCCGACACCTATAAGGTGAGTGTGGGTGGCGGGGTTGACTTCGTGGTGGTAAAGGACAAGGACGGAAAATGGAGCGTGACCAGTTCACACGGATTGGTGGCATTCAATGCCGATGACCTCGCCTTCGCCAAAAGCGTGGGACAATACAAGGAAGGTTTGACCGACGTACAACTCGCACGACGGATGGGCGTGAAAGAGTTCAAGGACGGACTGGTGTCTTCTTTCGTCAAGGACTTGCAGTCGAAGGTGAAGACAGGACGGATCAACAGGGATATCCATTTCCCGGAATACATGGCCGACGAGGGAATAGGTGCTGTCACGGTGACCAATGGCACGGGAAAGACCATCGATGGCTCAGACTATGTGATTATTCTCTTTGCCGACGGACAACATGGTTCCGGGTCGTATCGGGCAAAAGGAAATAGCATCCCCGCCAATGGCTCCACCAACGTCCGCTTCACTTATGCGGGCAACTCTTACGTCAACAGTGCAATGCTGACCTTCGTCATCCCCGACCAACAGCTGTTCGTCAAGTATTTCGAGGCAAAGGGAACGGAGTTTGATGAGTATCTCAAAGCCAACGATATCGACCTCGACAAAGTGGCTGAGGGACAGAAGACGGCAGGCGATGAAACAGCCCCGGCTAAAGCTAACCCCGCCGAGGAGGATGCCGCTGTAGAACAGTTCATACGCAAGTTCTATACGACCTATGTGCTGGGTGACGCCGAGTTCGCTCCGGTGGTCAAGAAATACTGCTCTCCGAAGCTGTTGAAGAAACTGAAGGCCGACTATGACTTCGATGACGGTGGATATGCCATTTGGGACTTCCGTAGCGGACAACAGGATGGGAATGGCAAATCGGAAGTGAAAAGCGTGAAACGAGTGCGCGACGGACTGGTCTATGAGGTGGAAATGCTCGACATGGGGCATCCGCACACCGCATTGGTCTCACTGGTGAAAACCGAGGCCGGCGACTTCCTCTTCGATGACGTGAAATAGGAAAGAATGATTTATACATAGTGCGAGAAATGATGAAAAGATACATATTTATATTCTGTGCGGTATTGGGCGTTTTATGTTCATGCCACAAGACAACGTATATCAAACCTTCGAAAGACACTCTGTCGTTTCCCATCCAAGGTGGCGAAATTCTCGACACCATTCGCGCCGATGGTGATTGGGAAGTAACCATCAGTCCCGAATGGGTGCAGATAGAAATAAATGACAGTATACTGAAGTGCGTCGTGACGGAAAACAAGGCGGGAAAGAAGCGCGAAGGAAAGATCACGCTGAAAGGAGGCGACGCACGACAGTCCATCTCCATCAGCCAGGCATACATCTGCACGCACATCACTCCCGATAATACATCTCTGACCTTTGAAAAAGAGGGTGGCACGCAAACCGTTGGCATCGACACCGACGGTAGTGACATCAAGGTGGATGTGAATGGAAAAATCACAGCAAAATACGACAATGGCAAACTCGTGGTGGAGGCGCCTGCCAATAATGCGACTTCCTCCTCTGCCAAAATCGTGCTGGCTTGCGACTCACAGGTTGCAGAAATCAATGTCGCCTTGAAAGGGGCCATTTGTCCCAAATGCGGAGGAAAGGGAAGAGTGAAATGCACCAAATGCGGAGGGGCAGGTTATCTTTGGAAGGAAAACGATGATACAACCTATGGATGCACAAGATGTGGTGGTGGAGGCAATGGATATCCTCCGGGGTATTGTGAGTCGTGTCCACAATACGACTTGAGAAAAGGCTCGGGTATGATGGTATGCCCGGTATGCAATGGTAATGGAAATTGAACTATTGATAATTAACAAATTATAAAACAACATCTTATGAAAAAAGTATTGTCAACACTTCTTGTTATGCTGGCTTGTGTGGCCAGTGTGAATGCACAACAGGTGATAACTCCGCAGACCTTGGACGACCTGCCCTTGGATGAGATTTTCAAACTTGTCGACAATTCGATATCTTCCGAGGACCTTCTTAAAGCGCAAAATTACAAATATGTAGGAGAGTATAGTGCCGGCAGAGGTGCACAGGCTACTTGGTGCAGAAACTGCACTTGCAACAAGCGGGGCGACGTCCTTAGTTTTCAAAAAGGTACCTCAAGTATTATCTGCCTTTGGGAAGAAATGGGTGATGGTGGTGCCACTCTCGCTCTTGAGGTGTTCAATACCAACGCTCGTGATGCCGTGCTTGATGCCTTGCGTGGAATGGGATTCAACGAAGACTCGGGTAATGCCACGAATAAATCTTTCTCAAGGGAATCGGAAACGTGGGGGCAAATAGCTAACATGCAAAAGTCAAAGAAAGGATGGCTGTTCACCATATGGCCGGTTGCTGCTGATACTGAAGAATATTAGTAGCATATAATAAGGTATAGAAAAACATTTTTTGTTGGCCTTCGGGCGGATTTGCACCTGCAAGTCCGCCCGAGTTCATTTTTCTAGTCTTCCTAGGGTTTCTAGTCTTCCAAGAGCCCCTAGGGTCTCTAGTCTTCCTAGAATCTCTAGTAATCCTCCCCAAACCCTAAACAAATGTTAAAAATGCACTTTCCTGCGAAAAAAAGTGCTGAAAAATTTGGAGCGTATTCATAATCGATATACTTTTGCAGTGTACTATTAAAGTAGTACACTAAAACACTAAAAATAGTAACCCTTTAAAATATCAACATTATGAACGTCGTCATCACCGTCTTCACCGTCATGAGTATGTACTTGAACCTCTCTCAAAGTACCGATAACATGTATTACTACAACGCCGACACCGAGAACGGCGCAATCACCACACTCTATGTCTACGAGAAGAATGCCGGCTTCCTCACACCGAAACTCTGCTACCATTTCGACTATGACGAGCAGGGACGCCTCACCGAGCGCATCAGCTGCAAATGGAACGCAGAGGCAAAAAGCTACCTCCCCAAGTCCTGCCTCAGGTTCAACTACACCGAGAAAGATTACGAACTCTCTCACTGCACCTGGAACAACAGGACCAGCACCTGGAATCCCACCGACGAAAAGATGCTCTACAGTCTCGAAAGCAATCATCTCGACTCCGTCACGCACATCCTCGTGGGTAGCAACGATGAAACCACCATTCAGCGACTCTTCATCCTCGCTCCACAAAACGACAACCTCTACGCTGGAAAGTAATCACAAAATGGCAGTCTAAGCATTCATATGTCCCTTCAGCTCCTAAAAAACTCTCCAACGAAGTGAACATATGTCCCTTTAACTCCTAAAAAAATTCCCCAACGAAGTGAACATATGTCCCTTTAACTCCTAAAAAAATTCCCCAACGAAGTGAACATATGTCCCTTTAACTCCTTTTTAACTCCTCTTTAACTCCCCTTTAACTCCTAAAAGAACTCCCCAAGAACTCCCCAACGAAGTGAACATATGTCCCTTTAACTCCTTTTTAACTCCTCTTTAACTCCTCTTTAACTCCTCTTTAACTCCTCTTTAACTCCCCTTTAACTCCTAAAAAGAACTCCCCCTTTAACTCCCAAAAAATAAAAAATCATGATCGATATTCAAAACATCAGTTTCAATTACGCAGGACAAA
Organism: uncultured Prevotellaceae bacterium; assembly: GCA_902786665.1. Classification (GTDB taxonomy): domain Bacteria; phylum Bacteroidota; class Bacteroidia; order Bacteroidales; family Bacteroidaceae; genus Prevotella. Next base: position 13,120 of record CADADN010000073.1, read on the forward strand.
AGACGAAGGTCTTCGACAACTTCAGCCTGCAACTCACAGAGAACAACATCTACGGCCTTTTGGGCAAGAACGGAACGGGTAAGAGCACGCTGCTCTACCTCGTTTCAGGTCTACTCAGGCCTAGTCAGGGTACCGTCAAGGTCGATGGCGTGGAGTCCATGCTCCGTCGTCCCGAAATGCTCGAGGAACTGTTCATCGTACCGGAGGAGTTCGACCTCCCAAACATGACCCTGGAGAAATACGTCAGCATCAACCAATCCTTCTACCCACGTTTCAGCCGCGAGGTGTTGCAAAACTGCCTCAACGACTTCGAACTGCCCGCATCTCTCTCACTACAGTCGCTTTCCATGGGACAGAAGAAGAAGGTGTTCATGAGCTTCGCCCTCGCGGCTGGGACAAGGTTGCTGCTGATGGACGAACCCACCAACGGACTTGACATCCCTTCAAAAGTGCAGTTCCGGCGTGTCGTGGCCAACAATATGACCGACGACCGCACACTCATCATCTCCACCCACCAGGTGCACGACGTGGAGTCGCTGCTCGACCACATCCTCATCCTGAGCAATGAGAAACTGTTGCTCGACGCCTCCGTGGCCGACATCTGTGAGCAGTATAACTTCGAATACAGGACACCGGGCGCACCTGTTGAAGACGTCCTCTATAGCGAACCGTCTGTGCAGGGCAACGCCGTCATCACAAGACGCACCCCGGACATGCCGGAGACTCCGCTCAACCTCGAACTCCTCTTCAACGCCGTCACCCTCGGAAAGGTGAACGGCAGCATCGGAAACCAAGGAAAAACCAACCAGTAGAACCATGGGCCAGATCATCAATATGCAACGATTGGGGAGACTCCTGCGGTGGTCTTTCGTCACCGACCTGCCCTATTACAAGAAGTCCTTGTGGACGCAACTCGGGGCGATGATTGTCATCTTCCAGTTTGTCAACATCCACATGGGTGATCCAAGGGGATTCTTCTTTAACAAAGGGGCTCTCACAGGTATATTGTTCTACTTGCTGGTGGCATGCCCCTCCAATTCCTTCATGTCCTATTCGAACAGGAAGGAAGGCATGCGCGACCTTTTCGTCCTCCCCGCATCCAATTTGGAGAAATTCCTTGTCAGATACCTCTTCACCATCTTCTTGCAAATGGTTATCTTCTTCATCAGCTGCCTGGGGGGCGACATCCTGCAGTATGTCGTAGGATTGGTCCTCGGCCGTGAGCCACTGGGCTCCGTCTTATGGGAGGTCATCTCTTCATATTCCTTCCATCCGACATGGAGCAAGGAATTCTTCGTGGGATTGATGCTGCTGTTGTGGATTCATACCTTGTACCTGGTGGGGGCGAATTTCCTAAGAAACATCAAATGGAATTTCATCCTGCCTTCCTTCCTCTTGTTAGCCCTCTTCATCGCCGTAATGGTGATGCTGCCCGACGACGGGTATGGAAAAGGAAAGGTGATGCACGAAATCGTGCTCAACCATGGCGTGCTCATCGGCTGCCTGTTGCTTGCCGCCAGCATCTTCAATTACTTTATTTCATATCGCCTCTTCTGCCGCAGGCAGCTGATAGGACGGTTCATCAACACACTTTAAAACTTGGAAAAATGGATAATTTCAATTTCAATAGATTCGTCAGAACAATGACATGGTGCTTTTACGAGCAACGAGGCAAACTGCTGAAATGGTCGGCCATCGCCATGATTGTCACCTTCGCCGTAGAAATGTTTTTCGTGTTCATGCTCAGAAACCAGGCGGATGACATGGCGAGCGCCCCAGCCTATCAGGCTGCTGTGGATGTTTCAAGCATAATGAGTTTGCTCTTCATAATGATTGCCGTCATGGTGGCCAACAGCAACATCTTCGATTGGATGAAGAGCAAGCAGAAACGTGCCGCATACCTCACATTGCCCGCCACCAATCTGGAAAGATGGATCTCTGCCTTCATCTTTGCGCTTGTCATCTTCCCCGTGAGCATATTTCTGGCTTACATCCTGGGAGACCTTCTCAGAAACGGACTGCTATACTTGTTGGGTGAGCAATGGTTGCCTAGAACAAAATCCCTCTTGCATATGTATGGAGTAGAAGATGGAGCTTCGGGGTTTGATGTGAAAAAAATGGTAATGGGACTCTGGGGCTCGTCGTGCTTCATCGTCATGGGAACATGGCTCCGCAAGGGGCAGTTCGTCATCACGGCTTCCTTGCAAGTCTTGCTTATGGCAATTCTTATGTATGTCGTCAAGACCTACCACAACGAGATAGCCGAAATGATTGTCAACGATGCTGCCGTAGGGTCTTCTTCTGCCTTGAGATATGGTGTCTCCATCTTCTTCTTCCTTGTCGCCATATTCAACTTCTGGTTGAGTTTCAGACTCTTCAAGCGATTCCAAATCATCTCCTCTAATTGGTTCAACCTATGACATTCAGCAACGACAAAGCCATATACATCCAGATGGCCGACCGCCTCTGCGATGAAATCCTCTCTGGGAAATACGAGGATGATGCGCGAATCCCGAGTGTAAGGGAATATGCCGTGCTCCTGCAGGTGAATACCAACACTGCCATGAAGGCTTACGACCAACTGGCTCGCGACGAGGTAATCTACAATAAGCGTGGATTGGGCTATTTCGTCAAGCCGGGGGCCAAGGAGCAAATCTTGACGGCAAGGAGAAAGGAATTCCTCGAGGAACATCTACCCGAACTCTTCCGAAACATGAAACTGCTGGGGCTCGACATCAAAGACGTCGTCAAGGCTTGGGAGGAGCAATAATCCTCCGAAGTCGTAGGGGCGACGTCCTCCGAGCGTCGCAAAGCCAAGAATGTCCCCCGAAGTCGTAGGGGCGGGTCTTGTGCCCGCCCGCCCCCCCGGAAAGTGCCGCCAATACCCCCCCGAAGTCGTAGGGGGAGACGTCCTCCGAGCGTCGCAAAGCCAAGAATGTTCCCCGAAGTCGTAGGGGCGGGTCTTGTGCCCGCCCGCCCCCCGGAAAGTGCCGCCAATAATCCCCCGAAGTCGTAGGGGCGGGTCTTGTGCCCGCCCGCCAGTGAAGGCCCGTGCTTTTGCCCTTTCACCACTCCAAACCAAGTTGGCGGAGCACCTCGGCGCTGAGTGAGCACTCGATGAGGTTTGGTCGATGCCCTTCCGCCACAGACAGATGGGCGACAGCCGACAACACCATGCCGCGCATGGGGTTGTCGGCTGCCGCCTTTTCCGCCGCCTCTATGAACACTTGGTCGTCCACCACGCGAAAGGCAAGGTCGGACAAGTCAGCCTGGTCTGATGGGCATCGGCTTTGCAGCAGGTCGAGGAAGGTCGGTGCATCGGGCAGGGCGAGGTGGAAAATCTTGAGGTCTTTAAGGTCTTTAAGGTCCTTAAGGTCTTTAGGGTCTTTAAGGTCTTTAAGGTCTTTAGGGTATTTAAGGTCTTTAAGGTCTTCCATCCCAGTCAATCGCAAAATTGCCTTTGCTGCTAAATCCACGGGGATGAGGCTGACGCTCAAGGTGGCGGCGGATGCCGGCACCATCCGCAAGAGGCGGCAGAGCTGCAACGCCATCGCCAGACTGTTGGTTTCGGCATTGCGTTGGAATCGTCCGTCGGTAGTGCGTGGTGACAGATGTCCTACGCGTATGATTCTTGCATCAATCCTCCCCTTGGCTACCGCTTCCAACACCAAGCGTTCGGCCATGAACTTGCTGTGGGTGTAGGGGTCATGCAATTGCTGGCCGATATACAAGTCGTGCTCGGTCAGCGTGGGCGCTTCTCCCGATGGTGCATCATGGTACCCCGCGATGCCCAAGGTGGACACCTGCACCAATAGCGCGTGGAGGTCGTGGCAAAAGGCAGCCAGGCGCTCCACCGCGTCAGTGTTCACGGCACGCAATTCCTTTTTGGGGGCGAAATGCCGCACATCGGCGGCGCAGTTGATGACCTTGGAGACGTCACGCCCTTGCAACAAGGTGAGAACATCGTTGTCGGTCAGGTCGCCCGCCACCACGTCCAGGCGCTCGAGTTGCTCCTCGGTGGGTGGCTTCCCGAAATAGTAGGCATAGGTGTCGAGGAGTCTCTCCCAGGCATCTGCTGGCGTACTCCCCCTGACAATGCAGCACACATCCCCCTCTTCACACTCAAGATATTCATGGAGCACATGGATGCCCAGAAATCCAGTGCCACCGGTCAGCAGCAAGCCCCCAGAGGCGCAGTCCCCATTAACCCCATTAACCCCATTAATCCCATTCTCCCCATTCTCCTCATCACTCCCATCACTCCCCATCCCCTCGATGGGATAGAGGTTGGTGATTTGTTCGCGTGTCATCGCTTGAGCAAGTAGTCTCGGTGTGGAGTATTGGAAAACCCACCCGTATTCCACCTTGCACCCGGCTTCGCCAAGCACCGTCATCAGGTTCATGGCCGTCAGCGACGAACCGCCAAGGACGAAGAAGTCGTCGTCGATGCCCACACCTTCGCATTGCAGCACTCGGCAGAATGCCTCGCATACCACGCGTTGCAAGTGGGTGAGGGGGATGGCAGACGGGTGGGACGATGAAAGGTCGGGGGCTGGCAGGTGCTTGCGGTCGGTCTTCCCATTGGGTAGCAGGGGAAGCTGTTCCAACAGCATCCAACAGGTGGGGACCATGTAGGAGGGGGCCTTCTCACGCATCACCTGCATCAACGCCTTGGCGTCCATCGCTTGCTCTGAAGTGTAGTAGGCGCACAGTTGGTCGCGTCCCTGATGGGAGACCATGACGACGCATGCCGATGTGACATGGGGGAGGAGTGCGACAAGACGCTCCACCTCGTCAAGGCTCACCCTGTAGCCGTTCACTTTCACCAGATGGTCTATGCGGCCCATGTATTCCAATTGCCACTCTGCATTCCAACGAGCAAGGTCGCCGGTGTGATAGAGCAGGTGGGCGCAGGTTTTCCTAGGACCACAAGTCTCTCTAGGGTCACTAGTTTCCATAGGGTCATTAGGTGTAAAGCGCTTCTGGGTGAGCTCTGGGTCGTGCCAATAGCCGGTGGCCAACTGCGGTCCCGACAGGCAGAGTTCCCCCACGGCGCCTTGGGGAAGGAGTCGGCCGTGGTGGTCCACCACGTAGGTGGCGGTGTTGTCCAGGGGGCGGCCGATGGGGATGGTGGCGTAGGTGCGGCCTCGTTCCAATTCAAAATAGGTGGCATCCACGCAACACTCCGTCGGACCGTAGGTGTTGTAGACGTGGCACGCCGCCTGCGGCACCTCCGTCAACTGCTCGCCGCCAAGACAGATGTAGTCGAGTGTGGGGTGGGGGCGGCTGGCTATCAGCGCACCCATCTGTGTGGTGTAGCAGCCGCCGGTGATATGGTGGTCGTCGAGAAACTGATGGAGTTTGTCTATGTCGTGTCTCACCTCTTCAGGCATCAGATGGACGCTTCCCCCAGCGGTGAGGACGGGGAAAAGGTCTTCCACGGAGGCATCGAAAGCCAGGGAGGAATGGCAACTGATTCGTGAGGTGTCATCCAGATGCCAGCGGCGCACGATGAAATGCAGGAGGTTGGTCAGGGCGCGGTGGGGAATCATCACGCCTTTCGCACGGCCTGTCGTGCCGGAGGTGAATATCATATAGGCGGTGTCGTCGGGAGAAGGGACGGGCAGGCGAACGCCACTTCCTGTGCCGGGGTGGGGGAGGTGCATGGGGTCGAGCGTCGCTTTCAAGTGGGCTTCGGCAACAATGCCCTCGCGGTAGGCTTCCGGCCAGGAAGGGTCGAGGGGCACGTAGGCGGCTCCACACCTTATGATGCCGATGGCTGCTGTCAGGAAACCGCAGCATGGGATGGCTGCCACGCCTACGAAGTCGCCACGTCTCACGCCTTGCCCGGCGAGCCAATGTGCCACGTCGCTCGTAGAACGTTCCAACTGTGCGTAGGTCATCGTTTCGCTGCCATCGCTTACGGCCAAGGCCTCTGGCGTGCGCCGCGCTTGTTCCAGCCAAAGGTCCATAAAAGTCTTGCTGGTGTCGTAGGGCATTGGTTCTCCTTGCGACAGGCGGATGATGTCCGCGCGCTCTTTCTCGTCCACTAGTTCCACATCCTTGATGGCGAGGTGGGGGTGTTGCAGCATTTGTTCTACGCAAAGGGTCAAGCAGCGGGCGAACATCTCCAAGGTTGCTTTCCCGTGTGTGGCCCCACTGGCGTCCACGCGGATTTCATACTCTTGGTCGGAGGCATAGACGACGCATCCCAGGCCGCTGCCCGCAACGCCTTTGCTTAGTTGAATGCCTTTCACGGAGGCTCCGCCCACGGTGACGCGCTCGAGAATGTCGTTGCCTTGAAAGGCGAAGGTGGCTTCCGCGCTTTTGTGAAGGTCGCGGCAGAAATGGGTGTAGGGATAGGCGGCATGGCGCATGGAGGCGGTCAGCAGGGGACGGAGGCCATGCACGTAGTCCAAGACAGAAATGTCGGCATCAGCCTCGCTCACCATCGGGACGGTCTTGACAAACATGCCATAGGCATCGCGGCATTTCCTGTTGCGTCCGTGGCTCAAGGTGGCGAAGGCCACGCGGGAGGTGTGACACAATTTCGACAGAACGATGCAGAAAGCGCCCATCAACAGTTGGTTGGGGGTGGCGTGATGTGTCTCGCACCAAGCGTCAACGGATGCACGGCGAATCCTTTCGCTGACAATCACCCCGCTGTCTGGCTCATTGCTGGCTGTTGAGGGCAATGCCGTGAACTCCATATCGGAAAACAGTTCGTGGTGGTATGCCTTGGCGGTCTGATAGTCAGAGGTGGATTTCTGCCGTTCCTCTTCTTCCGCTTGTTCGTAAAGCAGGAGGTCGCTGTCACCCAATGGCTTTCCTGCATACGCTGCAGGAAGGTCGCGTCCCATGAAGCAATGGGCGATGGTGATGCCGTCGGCGATGACATGGTGGAAGTCGGACAGCAACCAGTGGTGCGTCTCTGTTTCCACCACCTCGAAACGGCACAAGGGATGCGGGCCGAACAATATGAAAGGCCGTACAAAGCCATCGTGGATATGGTTGAAAGCCTCGCTCTCCGTCATCCTGCGGACAGGCACCGGGACTTCCGTCTCTTCGTCGGCATACTGCCGGGGGATGCCTCTTTCCGTCATGACAAGTCGGGTGCGGAGCACAGGGCGGCATCTCACTATCTCCCTGACGGCAAGGGCGAGCTTGTCGGAATCCACCTCCTTGGGGAACGGGATGGCGGATGGCAGGTTGTAGTTGGTGCTTTCGGGCTGTCGTGCGCAAGCCAGCACGATGCCCATCTGTGAATGAGACAGCGGATATGTTTTCACAGTGCAAAAATAGGCAATAAAATGAATCACACCTTCAAAAAACAACCAAAAATATCCTTTTTTCCTATATTTTTCATTATCTTTGCCACAACTTAAACAAAAACACATGTCCCTTTAACTCCCCTTTAACTCCCCTTTAACTCCTAAAAATATGTTTACAATAAGCAAAGAGAGAGATTTGGCACAGGTGGTGGAATATCTCAAGGATGTCCCATTCGAGGTGTCGCGCAGCCGTCTTTATGATGCGGCGGAGTTGTATGATGGTTTCGTTCCCGGCGACGAGGACAGTTTCGCCAAATGTTACGACACGAGGGCCTACCGCCATTTCATATCCAAAGGCAAGCAGTCTGAGGATGTGAAAGAGTTGCTCGCACGAACCCTGCACGACCATGGCATCCATGTGGCGCTCAACGAATTCTTCAAGCACCACAACCCACGACATTGCGTCGGGGTGATGGGCGGTCATGCGCTGTTGCGCACCGACAAGATGTTCCGTGAAATCGTGTTGCTGTCGAAGAGGCTCACCGAACAGGGTTTCTGCATGCTCACCGGCGGTGGACCGGGGGCAATGGAGGCCACGCACCTCGGCGCTTGGATGGCGGGGAGGAGTGAAGAAGAGGTCGGGGAGGCCCTCGCGATGCTTGCCGTAGCACCTTCGTTCAAGGACAAGGGATGGTTGGCGACGGCTTTCAACGTGATGGAGAAATTCCCGCAAACTACATTCCACAGCCTGGGGATGCCGACATGGCTCTATGGCCATGAGCCTTCCACGCCTTTTGCCACGCACATCGCCAAGTTCTTTGAGAACAGCATCCGTGAGGACAGCATCCTCACCCTCGCCTATGGTGGCATCGTCTATACGCCGGGCAGCGCGGGCACGATGCAGGAAATCTTCCAGGATGCCGTACAGAACCACTATCTCTCCTTCGGCTTTTCCAGTCCCATGGTGTTCTTGGGTAAAAACTTCTGGACCAATGAGATGCCTGTCTATCCCCTCCTCGAGAGTCTTGTCTGCACGGGCAAATACAAAAACCTCCTCCTCACACTCACCGACAGCCTCGACGACGTGGTGGAAGAACTCGAAAAGTTTCGTGCTGTAATGATGAAATGAAAGGAATGCCACGCCAAACGGCTCGGTGTGCAATTGTAGAGACGGGATACATCCCGTCTCACCAGCGGAATGCCA
>CADADN010000074.1 GCA_902786665.1 uncultured Prevotellaceae bacterium
AGCATATCATCAAGGACGAAATCCTGCCAAAATGGAACTACCTTGTCAAATGCAACTGAGGACACAAACAATACCAACTTATTTTTTAACGATTACTTAGCCCATTTTGTCCGTAGAACAGATAAGAATGGCATTCCGCAAGGGAGACAGGGGCACTTTTCCTCCGGTGCATGAAAAACTCCCATTCTCCTTGACTCCGTAGGTCATCCGCCAAAAAAATCTCCAATTCTAAAATTCGGGATGGCTTTTTTTCATTATCTTTGCATGCCATAAATCGTGTGGCGTCAAAATCAAGATAAGAATAATATGACATTCTCCCTCAAACACCCCGAGAACGACAAGGGCATGAACGCCCGCATCAGACGCTTGAGACAGCAGAATTTCGACACCCCCACCACACTGAGCATCGAGCGCGCCTTGATAGAGACAGCCTTTTACAAGGCCAATGCTGGCACGATGCCCATCGCCGTGCTCCGTGCCCGCAACTTTTATGAACTCTGTCAGAAAAAGACCATCTACATAGGTCCCGACGAACTCATCGTCGGTGAGCGCGGGCCGAGGCCGAAGGCCGTCCCCACCTTCCCTGAGCTCACCTGCCACACGGTGGAAGACCTCCACACGCTCAACGAGCGCCCCTTGCAACCCTACCACATCAGTCAGGAAGACATCGACACCTACGAGCGCGAGGTGATACCCTATTGGAAAGGCAAGACCCAGCGCGAGCGGATATTCAACCATGTCTCCAAGGATTGGGAAGAAGCCTACCACGCCGGGGTGTTCACCGAGTTCATGGAACAGCGAGCCGCCGGTCATACCGCCATGGATGGCAAGATGTACCGCGAGGGCCTGCTCGACGTGAAGGAACGCATCGAGCATCGCATCGCCAGCCTCGACTACATCCACGACCCCGAGGCCACCGACAAGCAGCAGGAACTGGAAGCCATGGCCATATCGTGCGACGCCGCCATCCTCTTCGCCGAGCGACACGCACTGCTGGCTGAGGAGATGGCTGCCAAGGAAACTGACCCGCAGCGCAGGGAAGAACTGCTGAAAATCGCCGACGTGTGCCACCACGTGCCAGCCCATGCGCCAAGAGACCTCTGGGAAGCCATTCAGATGTATTGGTTCGTGCACCTTGGCACCGTCACCGAACTCAACGGGTGGGACTCTATGAATCCCGGACATCTCGACCAGCACCTCTTCCCCTTCTATCGGAAAGGGTTGGAAAACCATACGCTGACACGTGAGGACGCCAAGGAACTGCTGAGTTGCCTCTGGGTGAAATTCAACAACCAGCCAGCACCACCCAAGGTCGGTGTGACAGCCTTGGAATCAGGAACATACAACGATTTCACCAACATCAACATCGGAGGCGTGGACAGGGAAGGGCGAAGCGCAGCCAACGAACTCTCTACCATCATCCTCGAAATCCAAGAGGAACTGCACCAGTTGCAGCCTGGACTGAGCATCCACATCGCACACGGCACCCCCGACGATTTCCTCATCGAAGGCATCAAGGTCATCAGACAGGGACACGGCTATCCCTCCGTTTTCAACACCGACGCCTATGTGCAAGAGATGGTGAGAGCCGGGAAGACGGTGGAGGACGCCCGGGAGGGAGGCTGCTCCGGCTGCATCGAGGTGGGAGCATTCGGAAAGGAAGCCTATCTACTCACCGGATACCTCAACACCCCCAAGATTCTTGAAATCACCCTCAACAACGGCGTGGACCCGGAAACGGGGAAGCGGCTCGGGCTCCAGACCGGCGACCCCACGCTGTTTGAGTCCTTCGAGCAACTTTACGAGGCGTGGCGGCGGCAGATGGAGCATTTCGTCAATATGAAACTCGCGGTGAACAACTACATCGAGCGCATGTTCTCACTCTATGCGCCTGCCACCTTCCTCAGCCTCTTCATCGACGACTGCATAGATAAAGGCAAGGACTACTACAGCGGCGGGGCACGTTACAACACCACATATATACAATGTACGGGACTGGGCACACTCACCGACAGTTTTTCCGCCTTGAAAAAACATGTGTTTGACGAGAAGAGATACACCATGCGGCAGATGCTCGACGCCCTGCGCGACAATTTCAAAGGAGAGGAGAAGATGCGGCAGTACATCCGCAACCACACCCCCTTCTTCGGCAATGACGACAGCGAGGCCGACACCATCGCCGTGCGCATCTACGACGACCTGGTGAAAGCCATAGAGGGACGGCCCAACACCCGTGGCGGGCAGACACACCTCAACATGCTCAGCACCACCTGCCACAACTATTTCGGACAAGTCTGCGGAGCCACTCCCAACGGACGATTCGCCCATTTCGCCATCAGCGACGGCACATCGCCCGCCCATGGCGCCGACACCCATGGCCCCACAGCCGTGGTGAAGTCATTGGGCAAACTCGACCAGACGAAAAGCGGAGGGACATTGCTCAACGTACGCTTCGTGCCAAGTCTTCTCAAAAGGGAGGAGGACATGCGCAAACTTGCCAGTCTCATACGCACCTATTTCAAGTTCGGAGGGCATCACATACAATTCAACATCATCGACAATGCCACCCTGCGCGACGCTCAGCAGCATCCCGAAGACTATCGCGACCTCCTCGTGCGCGTCGCCGGCTACTCCGACTATTTCAATGACATGACCGAGCAGCTGCAAAACGAAATCATCGCAAGGACGGAAAACGATGAATATTGAATATTGAAAATTGAAGATTGAAAATTGAAAATTGGCCTGCGGCCGAAGTTGCTCACGCTCGGCAGACTCCAAGCAAGCTTGCTTGAACTCTGCCGAGTCACGACAAAAATCAGCGAAGCTAAAATTGAAGATTGAAGATTTCCTTTTCGACATCAAGCGTTACGCCATCAACGATGGACCGGGGATACGCACCACGGTGTTCCTCAAGGGATGCCCGCTGAGGTGTGTCTGGTGCCATAACCCCGAGAGTTGGTCGCCACAGCAGCAATTGCTCTACAAACAAGGCAAATGCATGGGATGCGGCACCTGCGTGCAGGTCTGTCCGCAACACGCCTTGCAGGCAGGCCGCGCCGGCATCGTCTTGAACTCCGATGCCTGCACCCTCTGTGGGCGGTGTGTCGAGGAATGTCCCACGACGGCCTTGGAGCTATGCGGGAAGCAATGGCCCTTGGACAAGTTGATGGAAGAGTTGGAGAAGGAGCGCGACGTGATGGAAGACAGTGGGGGAGGCGTCACCCTTTGTGGTGGAGAACCCCTGATGCACCCTGGGTACACGATGATGTTGTTGGAAGAACTGGGGCGGCGAGGGTTTCATCGCACCGTGGACACTTCGCTTCATGCCGCACCCGGCGTCGTGGAACAAGTGGCTGAAGCTTGCGAGTTGATGCTCGTCGACCTGAAAATGATGGATCCGGAGAAACACCGCCGTTATTGCGGCGTGGACAACACGCTGATATTGAAAAACATCAAGTGGCTGGCAGAGCACCGACCCTGTGCCTTTTCCATCCGCATACCTTTGATAGACCATGTGAACGCCGACGAGGACAACATGGAGCAAACGGCAAAGTTCATCACCTCACTGCCAGGACCATTCCCCACCGTCCACCTGTTGCCTTACCATGACGTGGGCAAGGACAAACACCGCAGGATGGGTTCCACCTACAACCCCGAACACCTCGCCATGGGAGTGCCCGGCGAGGAACTGCAGCAAAGATGCGCCAGTCTGCTCTCCCAATGGGGTTTGAAGGTGCTCATCGGTGGATGATCACCCCAAAAATACACCCTGTGGGCAATAAACCACGCCAAATCATCGTTATTCTATCGTATATATACAAAAATAGACATCAATGATAGAATACATCAGGGGCGAACTGACAGACATCACCCCAGCCATGGCCGTTGTCGAGGCGGCCGGAGTGGGCTATGCGCTGTCCATTTCGCTCAATACTTTTACGGCCATACAGAATAAGAAAGAGGTGAGACTCTATGTACATGAGGCCATCGTCACAGGAGGAAGAGACGACTCCTACACACTCTATGGGTTCTTCTCAAAGGAAGAGCGCGAACTCTATCGGCAACTCATCACCGTCTCCGGTGTGGGTGCCAACACCGCACGCATGATCCTCTCCTCCTTCACACCGGCAGAACTCTGCAACGCCATTGCCAGCGGCGACGAAAGAGCCATCAAAGGCGTCAAGGGCATCGGACTGAAGACCGCGCAGCGCATCATCGTAGACCTCAAGGACAAGATAGCCAACACTGACCTCATGCAACAGGCTGCCAGCGATGCAGGAAAGCCCGTTGACAACATCAACAAAGAAGTGAGAAACGAGGCTGTCAGCGCACTCACCATGCTCGGCTTCTCGCCGGCACCCTCCGCCAAGGTGGTGGGGGAGATACTCAAACAACAACCCGACCTGCCGGTGGAGCAGGTCATAAAACAGGCACTCAAACTCATCAAATAAGAAGGGGCGCAGACCCGCCGGCCTTTAAGACCTTTAAGGCCTTTAAGGACCCGACAGACCAAGAAAGCCCTCAAAAATGTCGAGAATATGAAACCCAACTTGCGGACCATAGGATTCTTCATCTTCTTCTTGTGCGCCATCTCGATGATGGCGGGCAACAAGTGGGCCTTGCCGCAAGACGACCCGACAAGAAGGCAACAGCAAAGCAACCGTTCCCCGCAGGACGACCCCACAAGGGCACGAAACAACCGGAACAATCGGGCCAACAACCGGAGCAACAACAATGGTACACCCCGGCCCAACGACCGGAACAACGGCAACAAGGCCGATGACAACAGAAAAGGTGTCAACGATTCCATCAAGGCACAACCCATCATCGAGACCGACGAGGAAATCCCCGACTCCCTCCTCCATCCACGTTGGCGAATCCAGCGCACGCAGCCCATCTCCGACGAAGACCTCATGCAAGGCTCCGCCGACCTGCAGAGACCGGAGAACATGAAGCAGACGGTGGAATACAACGACACCATCGAACGCTACATCATAGGCAACAAGGTGGCTGGCACATATGTCTTCGCGCCCACCATGATGACCTTCGACGAATACCTCAAGTGGAGCGAGAAAAAGATGCTCTATGACTTCTTCCGTTCTAAGAATGAGGAAGCCCTGCAAACCAAGGGGAAGGAAAAGTTCGACTTCCTCGACATGCACTTCGACCTCGGACCAGCGGAGAAAATCTTCGGCCCGGGCGGCGTGCGCATCAAGACACAGGGTACGGCGGAACTGAAGTTCGGAGCCACCTTCAAGAATATCGACAACCCCTCGCTGCCCATACGCAACCGCAAGACCACCACGATGGACTTCGACGAGAAAATCAACCTCAACGTCAATGGCAAGGTGGGTGACAAGGTGAACATGAACATCAACTACAACACCGACGCCACCTTCAACTTCGACGCGCAAAGCATGAAGCTGAAGTATGACGGAAAGGAAGATGAAATCATCAAACTCGTCGAGGGTGGCAACGTGTCGTTCCCGGGCAACTCCTCGCTCATCACGGGTGCAAGTTCACTCTTCGGACTGCGCACCGACTTCCAATTCGGCAAACTCAAGTTGCAAACCGTCATCTCGCAGAAGAAGTCCAACTCCACCAGCGTGTCGTCAAAGGGAGGAGTGCAACTCACACCCTTCGAAATCGACGCCGCCAACTATGAAGAGAACAGGCACTTCTTCCTCTCACACTATTTCAGGGGAAAGTATGACGGAGCGATGAAAACGCTTCCCAACCTCACCACGGGCATCACCATCAACCGAATGGAAATCTGGGTGACCAACAAAACCGGCAACAACAACAATACCAGGAACATCATCGCGCTGCCGCTACTCGGAGAAGGAGGCAAAGACACGCCACCATCCAACAACTCCAACTCGCTATACTCGCAGTTGACCACCACCATGGCGGCAGCAAGAGACATCGACCAGACCTCATCGGTGCTCGATGCACAGTTCGTGGGTGGCGTCGACTATGAGAAACTCGAACAAGCAAGGTTGCTCAACTCCTCGGAATACACCGTCAACAACGCACTTGGCTATGTATCACTCAAAACCACACTGCAGACCGACCAGGTGCTCGCCGTCGCCTACGAGTACACTTACGGAGGCGTCACCTACCAAGTGGGAGAGTTTGCCAGCGATGTCACCGATGTGAACAAATGCCTCTTCGTCAAGTCGCTAAAGAACACCAGCAACAACCCTCAGCAGGCCAACTGGGACCTGATGATGAAAAACGTCTACTACCTCGCATCATCAGTGGAAAAGGACAAGTTCAGGCTTGACATCAAGTTCCAAAGCGACACCGCAGGCGTTTACCTCACATACATCCCGGAACCACAGGTCAAGGACCAGACCATCATCAAAGACATCGACGCCGACCGCCTCGACAACAACATGAAGGCACACCCCAACGGATATTTCGACTATGTGGCAGGATACACCGTCACCAACGGGCGCGTCTTCCTACCCAAGGCGGAACCCTTCGGAGAGCATCTCTACAAATTCCTCGTCAGCAAGGGTGTGGACCCCGCAACGGCACAGAAATACAGCTATACCGAACTCTATGACTCCACCAAGACGGTGGCCAGGCAGATAGCAGAAAAAGACAAGTACATCCTCACCGGTCATTTCAGAGGCTCTTCCGCCAATGTCATCTCACTCGGTGCCTACAACGTGCCGCAAGGGTCGGTCGAGGTGACTGCAAACGGTGTGAAACTCACGGAAGGGTCGGACTACACCGTGGATTATTCCGCCGGAGAGGTCACCATCATCAACCAAAGCATCCTCGACGCACAGCCCGACATCAAGGCGTCGTGTGAGAGCAACACCGACTACGGGCAATCGAGGAAAACTATGTTCGGCCTCAACTGGGAGTACGACTTCAGCAAGAACTTCCAACTCAGCGGTACCTTCAGGCATCTCTCCGAGCAGTCGCTCACCACAAAGGTTCCCATGGGGGCGGAACCCCTCAACAACACCGTCTGGGGTGTCAACCTCAATTGGAAGAAAGAGTCGCAGTGGCTTACCAACATGCTCGACAAAATCCCGTTGCTCCATGTCACGCAGCCGTCCAACATCTCCCTCTCGGCTGAGTTCGCTCAACTCATAGCAGGACAGGCACACGGCACGCAAGACAACGCATCCTATCTCGATGACTTCGAGAACACGAAGAACACCATCAACGTCTCCACACCCACCGACTGGATCATCTCCAGCTGCCCCACCATGTTTGGCGAATACAAGGACAAGACAGGACTCACCAGCAGCTACAACAGGAGCCTCCTCGCATGGTACAACATCGACCCGCTGTTCACCAGGAGAAGTTCGTCGCTCACACCGGGACATATCAAGAGCGACCTTGACCAACTCTCCAACCATTATGTACGCGAGGTGTATGTACGCGAGTTGTACCCCAACAGGGACCAAAGCTCCTACAGCGGCGCCACGTCGACCCTCCCCGTGCTCAACCTCGCCTTCTACCCGGAGGAAAGGGGACCCTATAACTTCAACACGGAACTCAATGCCATGGGGCGCTTCGACAACCCGCAAAACAAGTGGGGAGGCATGATGAGGAAATTGGACACCAACGATTTCGAAACAGCCAACATCGAGTACATCGAGTTCTGGCTCCTCGACCCGTTCATCTACACCAACGGGAAAGAGGATGCCTCGGAGTATGGAGGCGACTTCTACATCAACCTTGGAGAGGTGAGCGAGGACATCCTCCGCGACGGAAAGAAATTCCACGAGAGTGGAATGCCTGTCGACGGGTCGAGCAACTACGCTTTCACCCAGTGGGGAAAGACGCCCACCACCACTACCTACACCTATGCCTTCGCCGTATCGGGAAGAAGTCAGCAGGACGTGGGATACAACGGACTCACCGACCAGGAGGAACAAACCTTCGATGGCTACCAGGAATACCTCAACGCCTTGAGAGGGAAGGTGTCGCAAGAGGTGTGGGACAGCATCTATGCCGACCCTGCCAATGACGACTACCACTATTTCCGCGGCAGCGACTACGACCAGGTGCAGGCATCCATCCTACAGCGATACAAGCGCATCAACAACCCCCAGGGCAACACCCCGGACTCGGAGATGAGGAGCGAGAGCTATGACACCTCGTACAAGACCACCCCCGACGTGGAGGACATCAACCAGGACAACACCCTCAACGAGTATGAGAAATACTACCAGTACCACGTCTCCATCAGGCCCGAAGACCTTGTCGTGGGACACAACTTCATCGTCGACAGCAGGGTGGGAAGCGGTACACTGAGAAACGGGGAGCGATACGATGTCACATGGTACCAGTTCAGAATACCGCTCGACAGGTATGAGCAGAAGGTGGGAGCCATCAGCGACTTCACCTCCGTCAGGTTCATGCGCATGTTCCTCACCAACTTCAAGAAGCCCATCGTCATGCGATTCGGAAGCCTCGACCTCGTCAGGGGAGAATGGAGGGTTTACACGCAGAACCTCACCAACGGCTCCACCAACTCCGGCTACATGTCCGTCAGCGCCGTCAACATCGAGGAGAACAACGACAAGACCCCGGTCAACTACATCCTCCCGCCGGGCATCTCACGTGTGCAGGATCCCACCCAGCCACAACTCGTGGAGAGCAACGAGCAGGCCCTCGACATCGTGGTCAACGACCTCGGTACAGGCGAGTCGAAATGCGTGTACAAGAACACCTCGCTCGACCTGAGGCAATACAGGCGCCTGCAGATGTTCACCCATGCCAATACGCTGAACGAGAACACCACCAACCTCGCCGACGACCAGTTGGCCGTCTTCATACGCCTCGGAAGCGACTACAAGAGCAACTACTACGAATACGAGGTGCCGCTCAAACTCACACCGGCAGGCCACTATGACAAATACTCCGCCACCGACAAGAGAGTGGTGTGGCCGGAGGAGAACATGGTGGACATCCCCCTCGAAGCCCTCACCGCCATCAAGAAGGAGCGCAACAGGGCCAAGGCGGAGGGGATGGCGTCCTACAACCAACCTTTCCATGCATACGACGAGGACAGGCCTGCCAACAAAATCACCGTCATGGGCAACCCCTCGCTTGGAGAGGTCAAGACCATGATCATCGGCGTGAGGAACCTCTCGGGAGAGGCCAAGTCGGGTGAGGTGTGGGTCAACGAACTCCGTCTCAAGGAATACAACAACGAAGGTGGATGGGCTGCACAAGGCAACCTCAATGTGCAACTCTCCGACTTCGGCACCATCAACGTTGCCGGACGATACACTTCCGAAGGTTTCGGAGGACTGGAGGACGGCGTCGCCTCACGCTCCAAGGACAATATGCAGAACTACACCGTCACCACGCAGTTCGAACTAGGAAAGTTCTTCCCCGACAAAGCCAAGGTGTCGGCACCTCTCTATTATTCCTACTCCAACCAGACGACCAAGCCGAAGTACAACCCTCTCGACACCGACATGGAACTGGACGACGCACTCGAGGCGATGGACAAGCATGAAAGAGACTCCATCGAATCCATCGTCGTCAAGAAAGTCACCTCAAGCAGCTTCTCCCTTTCCAACGTCAGGGTGGGCGTGGCCACAAAAGGACATCCCATGCCCTACGACCCCGCCAACTTCTCCTTCTCATACAGTCACCAGCACACCAGGACCACAGGCGAGACCATCGTATATGAGGATGACTCACAATGGAACGGCTCCTTGTCTTACTCCTGGTCGCCTGTTTACAAGTCATGGGAACCCTTCAAGAAAATCAAGTCGAAGTCGAAATGGCTCGAATTCCCCAAAAAGCTCGGCTTCAACTACCTGCCCCAGAACATCACTTTCAACACAGACATCAAGCGACTCTACTATGAACTGCAGGAGCGAGACATGGAAAGCCTGGAGGGATCGCAACTGCCGCTGTCATTCAGCGAGCAATTCCTCTGGAACAGGGATTTCTCCATCAGGTGGGACTTCACCAAGAACCTGCATCTGAACTTCTCCAGCGGCACACACGCTGAGATTGAGGAGCCATACACACCCATCAACAAAGACCTCTATCCCGACCATTACACTGCATGGAAAGACTCCGTATGGACGTCCATCAGGAACCTTGGAACACCCCTTGACTATGCCCAGAACTTCAAGGCCTCCTACCACGTGCCGCTCAACCTCATCCCCATCTTCGACTGGGTGACTTCGGATGTCACCTACGACGCCAATTACTCCTGGGTGAGGGGTACGCAGTTGGAAGACGGCACCACACTTGGCAACACCATCACCAACAACCGAACTTTCAACATCAACGGCACCTTCAATATGCAAAAACTCTACGACCATGTGCCGTTCCTCAAGAAAGCCAACGAACGTTTCTCGAAGAGCAGTAACACCAATGCCAAGAAAAGCAACAAGACGTCGTCAAATGCGAAGAAGCCGAAGGATGACAATAAGAAGGATGACAGCAAGGAGGATGGCAAGGAGGCGGATGACAAGTCGAAGGCACAGTTGCCCAAGAACAAGAACACCTTTGAGAAGGAAATCACCATCAAGGCCGACACTTCACTCGTGGTCTCACACGGGAAGAAGAGCAAGAGGCTCGTCGTCACTGCCAAGAACAAGGATGGCAAAACCGTCCCTGTGAAATACAAGGTGGTGGATGACAACAAAATCAAGGTCATCAACAAGACCGATTCCGCCGTGACGCTGAAAATCTCTGTCACTCCCAAGCAACCCTTGGACGACAAGGCATGGTACAAGACGGCACAAGTCATAGCAAGAGGACTCATGATGGTGAGGAACATCAATTTCACCTACAGGGACCAAAGGGCCATGTCGCTGCCTGGATTCATGCCTACCATAGGTTCCGCATTCGGACAGAGGAGGGGCGACATCCTCAGTCCGGGACTTGATTTCGCCTTCGGCTTCACCGATGAGGACTACATCGAAAAGGCGAGGCGTAACAACTGGCTGCTTTGCGTCGACAACGTGGCCACACCATCCACCACCAATGCGACAAAAGACCTGCAACTCAAGATGACCCTCGAACCGGCACGCGACTTCAAAATCGACTTGAATGCCAGCAGGACGGAAACAGATGCCAGGAGCATACAATACATGTATGTGGGAAATCCCACGACGAGAAGCGGGCAGTTCACCATCACCACCATCTCGCTCAGGTCGGCCCTTGAAGGCATGGGTAGCGCCAGCAACGGCTATCACTCGCCCTCGTTCGTCAAGTTCTGCAATTCGCTGCCTGATTTCCGAAACAGGGTGGAGGCGCAGTATGCCGGCTCAACCTATCCTGTAGGAACCCCCATGGCCGGGCAGGCTTTCAATCCCGAGGTGAGCACTGTGGGACTATATAGTTCTGATGTCCTCATACCGGCATTCATTTCCACCTACACCAACATTGGTGGGAAGTCGCTCGACCTCTTCCCCTCGTTGGCCAGGATGCTGCCCAACTGGACCATCCGATACAGCGGACTGAGCAAATTGGCTCCCTTCAGGGACCTTTTCAAGAGCGTCAACATCAACCATTCCTACAAGAGCATCTTCGCCGTCGGTTCGTATGCCAGTTTCAGCACATGGCTTGAATACATGGACGGGCTTGGATTCATCACCGACGCCACCACGGGAATGCCAACGCCCAGCAGCATGTTCAACATCTCCACCGTCAGCATCAACGAGTCCTTCTCGCCGCTTATCGGTGTCGATGTGACGCTCAACAACAACCTCACCTGCAAGTTGGAATACAGAGACACACGCGTGCTCACCCTCAGCACCACCAGCGTGCAAATCAACGAGACCACGAGCAAGGACTTCGTGCTTGGTTTCGGGTACAAGATCAACGACTTCAAATTCTTCAGCCTCTTTGGCGGTGGGGCCAGGAAAGTGAAAGGCAGGAAAGGCAATAGTGATTCTGAAGACAATAACAACAAGAGCCAGAGCACATCGAGGAATTCCAAGCAGCAATTCAACCATGACCTCAATCTCAGGTGCGACGTGTCTTACAAGAAGCAGGCCAACATCACCCGCGACATCGCCTCGATGACCAGCCAGGCCAGCAGTGGAAGCACGGCATTCAAGTTCTCTTTCAACGCTGACTACACCATCTCGAAGTTGATGACGATGACGTTCTACTTCGACTCGCAGACCAACACCCCTTTGCTCACCAGCAGCAGTTACCCCACCACCACGCGCGACTTTGGTCTCAGCCTGAAGTTCTCATTGACGAGATGATTTTTAGCTTTTCCGGTATGACGAGATGACGTTATGACGTTATATCGTTATTCCGTCATATCGTTATTCCGTTATATCGTTATCCCGTTATCCCGTTATCTCGTCATGTCATCATCCCGTCATAAAGACACTGAGGGGCGGAAACAACCCCCGCCCCTCAGTCAATTATAAATTGTAAATTATTAATTATAAATTATTTTCCCCGTTTTCCCATTGCTGTATCGGATGATGTTGATGCCTTTGCTGATGCTTGATTTTCTCACGCCCTGCATATCGTAGATGCCCACCACTTGCGGGGAGTCTTCTGCCACGGTGGCGATTTCCGTGGCATGATCATCAAACAGATAGCTGTTGGCGGCATTCTCATCAAGCACAAGCCAGGCCTTGTTGGACCCCATCCTCACCTTGCTGTTCTCAGCAACCCTGTAGAATCCCACGTTCCCGTTATGGTTTTGCAGGACGTAGCATCCCGCCGGCACATAGTGTGGGGCGAGTGTTCCACGGAGGCTGCCCTCCACGAGGAGTTCGCTGTCGTTGTCGGGGCGTTCTTCAGAATAGCCGGCAAGCATGTAGTTGCCAGGTGCTGCCTCCACGAGGTAGGGTTTGTTGGCTTCCGGCGATGTCACCTTCACAAGGTTGAGTTTGCCGTCCGCCCGTTTCCCATTTACTGAATAGACGGTCATACCCTCGGGGACGGCGAACTGGAACGGCAGGCAGATGGTGGCCCATCCCACAGCCGACACGTTGAGCATGTGTGACATGAAGGTAGGTTCGAAGGTGTAGCCGGTGAGTTTGTCCATGGCCTTGATATGTGTGACCAGGTAGGGGTAGATGCGTTCCAGGCTGTCCAACTTGCCTATCTGTCGATATGGGTTTCCGCCTTTGGTCTTGGAGCTGGTCTTGTAGATACGGTTGGCATATTTCACCACGTCTCCTTTCTGATAGGTGGAGTCGGCATTCCATTTCGGTGCTTTTTGGAATGTGGTGTAGTCGAATGGCTGCTGCTGCCATGGCTCCCTGTCGATGTCTTGCAACAGGCTTTGGCTGGTGGGCCATTTCTCATGTTCCAGTCGATAGTTCTCTTCACCGAAGGAATGGTACCAGGTGTCGAAGAGCGATGCGAGGATTTCCGGTGTGATGGAGCCTTGGTTTCTGATTTCCGCCCATCGGTCCCACATGTCTTGCTTGAAATAGCGGTACACCCAGTAGGTGGGACTGTGTATGAAGGTTTGTTTGGACAAGAGGCCGTTGTTGTTGTAATAGCCGGCAGGCAGGATGCGGTAGGAGCCATAGCCGAAGGTGTTGTCGAGGTCGTAAGGTGCGACGTACCATTTGTGGCCGTCGTAGGTGAACCATTGGTAGTTCATCCATACCCCGTCCCAGTTGACGGTCAGCAGGTTGTGCAGCATGTAGTCGATGATGCCGGGCACGTCGAACAAATCCTCTATGACGGCCCGCATCTCGCTTTGGCTTGCTCCGTTGCTGACAAGGGCGTTGAGTTCGGCGAAACGATGACTCAAATCTATCAAGTGCTTTTTCACAATGGCGGAGTTCTGCTTGCGCTCCTTGGTCTTCGCATCATCGGTCTCCAGGTCATAGTAGGGCGAGGTCTCGTCCATCAGTTCGGTGGGTTTGTCGCTGTCATACACCTTGCCGTTCATGTCGTAGAGGTCCTTGGGCGTGCGCACCCAGACATCCTTCCAACTGATTTTTCCCGACCAGAAGGTGTTTTTGTTGAGTGGATAGCCCTCGAGGTGAATTTGTTCGGGGTTGTTCTTCTTCTGGTTCATGTTCTTGCGGTGCTTTTTCAACTGCCAACAATAGAGTCCTTGGAATTGGCCGTTGAAGTAGAGGACGACAGGGAAGGCGTCGGGGTGGCAGAGGGCGTTGGCATCAGGCTTGTTCAGGTTGGCGCGTTCCCATATGCGGCCGTATTCGCCACGGTCTCGTGTCATGAGGTCGTAGGTGCGGTAGGCTTGTATCGCGGTGCCTTTGAACCAGTCGAAACTGAAGGCCTTGAGGTGGAAGCCATCTTGGGTCACCCAGTCGCCGAAGGTGACGTCGGTCGTTTCCTCACCCTCCCATTCGTCTTCGCAGAAGTCTATCTTGAAGTTCTTCTTCTCATAGGAAACGGCGCTCCTGCCTTGGGCGCTGATGATGATGCGCTTCTTGAAATAATTGCCGTTGCCGTCGTATATTTCCAGCCAACCGTGGAAATTGGACGTTTTCTTCTTGGGAAGTGCCGTGAGGCCCGTGATGTTGGCGTAGGCGCAGGTGGGTATGGGCAGCACGATGTTGGTGCTGTCGCTCATGTCGTTCTTGACGTCTTCCATACCGAGCGATATGATGCGAAGTTGGAAATCATCTTGCGCCATGGCTCCATGGGTGGTGGCAAGAAGCAGGGACAGAAAGGTGATGGTGTATGCGAAGTGTTTCATTATATGAAGGCTTGTCTGTTTTTATTGATGGGTTGGATGGATGAAGGGCATCGCATTTATACACATAATGCTGCAAAAATACTGAAAAAAAGTGTTCAAGGCTAAAAAAAAGTCGTTTTTTTTCCTTACATCCCATATTTCCCATTCTTCCCATGCTTCTATAGCAAAGAAAACTTAAATCTTTTTCTGTCTGATTTATAAATCCTTTTTTTTGTCTACCTTTGCATAGCGAAGGTAGGATGCACCTCGGGAAAGAAAATAAGCAGGCTTATTTTGCTTTTCTCTCGGTTTTCACTACCTTTGCATGGCGAAGGTAGGATGCACCTCGGGAAAGAAAATAAGCAGGCTTATTTTGCTTTTCTCTCGGTTTTCACTACCTTTGCAAAGTGAAAAGAACTTTTCAGCATCGTGTGACAGTTCCGGCTGTGTCATTGGTGTTGCTGCTCGCCGTTGTTGCGTTGTCCTTTTTCTGGCAGCGCATTTCTTCAGCGGCGGTGGTGGCGACATTGGTGCTATGTGTCGATGTCTTCATCGTGGAGCGGTTGATACATACCACTTATGTCTTCACCGACGATGATTGTCTTGTGGTGAGTCATGGAAGGTTCTCCCGTACTGTCACCGTCCCTTTGTCTGATGTGACACGCACGGAAATGAAGCGTTCTTGTTTCGGTCTTGTGCGCTATGTGTTGGTGGAATACGGTGCACGTCGCATGGTGAGCGTGATGACTGAGAATGACGAGGCTTTCATGAAAGAAATGAATAAACGAATCCTATATATTGAAAAGAGATGAGAAAACATCATATCCTGTCTTTCCTGTTTTTGGCTTTTTCCTTTGTGCTGAATGCTCAAGAGGTGATTTTCACCGACAACGGGCAGAGCCAGGGCAACCCCTATCAGGAATGGCTTGAAGGCACCCGCAGCAGGTTGCAGACATTGATGGGCGACAAGCTGTTGGGGCATACACAGTTGGGATTGATGGTATACGACTTGACCACCAACCAGACCATTTTCACCCATAATGAACGTCAGCGCCAACGCCCTGCTTCCGTGATGAAATTGGTCACCTCCATCACTGCTCTCGACATGCTTGGTGGCAACTATGATTATCGTACGTCCATCTGCTACAAAGGACACTTGGTGGGAGACACCCTTCGTGGAGACCTTTACTGCGTGGGTGGTTTCGACCCCACCATCACCCGTTCCGACATGAAGGCTTTTGCCGACACCATCCGCAACTTTGGCATCAGGTGTGTTGTCGGAAGGGTTGTGGCGGATGTTTCGATGAAAGACACGCTTGACTATGGCAGCGGTTGGTGCTGGGATGACGACAACGACCGCATCACCCCTCTTCTTGTGGACAAGAGAGACCAGTTCGTAAGCATTCTCATGGCGGAGATGAGGTCGGCGGGCATCCAATTAGACGTGACCACGGCGAAAGGAAGGCTGCCACAGGGCAGCAAGGAGATCTACTGCTATCGCAGCAGCATCGACAAGGTGCTCCGCCAAATGATGAAGAAGAGCGACAACCTATATGCTGAGTCGATGTTCTACCAGATTGCAAGGGCGAGTTCTCCACAGACGGCCAAGGCGGCAGATGCTTCCGGAGCCATCAAGCGACTGATTTTCCGCTTGGGGCTGGATCCTGTGGATTATACCTTCGCAGATGGCAGCGGGCTGTCTCACTACTCCTACATCTCTGCCGAACTCATTGTGCGACTGCTGCTCCACACCTACGAGAATCGGGAAATCTACGACCATCTCTATCCCACACTTCCCATTGCGGGTGTGGATGGGACGCTGGAGAAACGTATGACATCGGGCGTGTGTCGTGGAAACGTGCATGCCAAGACCGGGACGGTGACAGGGGTTTCCACCCTTGGTGGATTCTGCCAGGCATCAAACGGCCACACTCTCTGTTTCGCCATCCTCAACCAGGGGCTGGTGAGAGCCTCCGACGGACGTGCTTTCCAAGACAAGGTCTGCGAGGCCATTTGCAAGTGACAACATCAATCGGATATTCATCATATGGCTTGTTTGAAAGACGATGAGCAATGGAAGCCCGTGGTGACCACGAGGCAAATACTTCATGGCGATGACGACATCCTGTGTGTCCATCTCGACCTGGAGGGTGACTGGGAGGTGCTCGGCTCAGATGATTTCACTGAAGAAGACTTGGAAGTGTGCTCCGTCGAGGAGGCACTGGCCTTGGACTCGTCATTGGACAACATACCCGACTTACTGCCGGGACAGACCGCCGTCAGAGAGGGGAAGGATGCCCCTTGGAGTGTGGAGTGACATGTCTTGGAAAGGTTTTTGCAGATATTCTTG
Source organism: uncultured Prevotellaceae bacterium (assembly GCA_902786665.1). Lineage (GTDB taxonomy): Bacteria > Bacteroidota > Bacteroidia > Bacteroidales > Bacteroidaceae > Prevotella. The sequence continues at coordinate 16,986 of CADADN010000074.1, forward strand.
CATGTTCTTTTTGAATTATATATTTTTGTGACCATATTAAACATCTTGGTTTTGGAAAATGGATTCTTCAAGTACTGACCATCATCATTCCCATGGGGATTATTCCCATGGCTCGCACAGGCATCATCGTCATCATCATAACAAGTCGACCACCCGCAGGGTCAATTTCCTGGACGGCGTGTGGGCAGGTTTTGCCAACTTGTTCAATTTCATGGGGCGTATGCGGAGGTCGGAATATTGGTGGTTTTTCATCTTTTCCATCGTCTTCGCCGTGGGGTGCTATTTCGGATTCCTCATCTGGCTGGACTATGGAGAGCAAATATTGGTTGAGAAATACACCAATGTGGGAAAGGCGAAGATGTTTCCTTATGAGTATAAATCCTATTCCATTCCTGTTTACATCTTCATCGTGTTATTGTTCTCCGCCCAGGTGCGAAGATTCCATGATGTAGGGATGAGGGCATGGGTGCCCTACGCAAAGTTTCTCGTCTTCGTCGCCCTGGCCTGGCATGTGTATCGTGTGGCACATGCCGCCCGTTCGTTCGATTTCAACATAGGCATCATTGGCTGGTCGTTGTTGCTGGCATTCATCGCCTTGGCGGGAGTGATTGCCTATGTGGCGTGCAAGGACAGCGAGAAGGAGCGCAACCGTTGGGGCAGGTCGCCCAAGTATCGCCGCAAGCTTTACGAGGAACTGCCTCCACCTCCCGATATGTCGCGTAAAAGAAAGAAAACGTAAGATGTGCCCCAAGGTGGAAGAGGAGTTGTCTTGGCAGGTTCACCAGGCATTGGGCGTGAAGCCTACTGGTGAGCAGGAGATGGCAGTGAAGGTGTTTTCGCGCTTCGCCTCCGACCCGGAATGCCATGTAGTGATGGTGATGTGCGGGGCTGCCGGCACGGGCAAGACCACCGTGGCGGGTGCCATCGTGAGGGCCATGGTCGCCTTGAAGCAGAAGGTGATGCTCCTCGCTCCCACAGGGCGTGCCGCAAAAGTGTTCTCCCTCAACAGTGGCCATGCGGCATTCACCATACATAGGAAGATTTACCGCCAGAAAACATTCACTGGCGAGATGACGGGCTTCAATCTCAACGACAACCTTCATCGTGACACCCTTTTCATCGTCGATGAGGCATCGATGGTATCCAACATGGATGCTGGCGAGACAGCTTTTGGCAGCGGACGCCTGCTCGACGACTTGGTGCGTTTCGTCTATGGGGGGAACAATTGCCGCCTGATGCTCATCGGCGACAAGGCACAGCTGCCGCCGGTGGGCGAGGTGGAGTCGCCAGCCCTTCAACCCGCCTTCCTCGAGGGATATGGCCTCAAGGCTTATCATTGCGACCTCAACGAGGTGTTGCGACAGAGCCAGCAGTCGGGCATCCTCTACAACGCCACCGTCGTGCGCCACATGATTACACACGACAAGGCCACCGCCTTGCCGCGCATACGTTTCCATGGCTTTGCTGACATCCGTCTGGTGATGGGCGACGAACTCATCGAGTCGCTCCATGGCAGTTACGGCGAGGTGGGACAGGATGAGACCATTGTCGTCACCCGTTCCAACAAGCGGGCCAACATCTACAACCAAGGCATCCGTGGCAGCGTGCTCGGCAGGGAAGAGGAACTCTGCACGGGCGACATGCTCATCGTGGTGCGCAACAACTATTTCTGGACGGAGAAGGAGAAAGAATGCCCGTTGCAGTTCATCGCCAACGGCGACCGTGTCAGGGTAAGGCGCGTGCGCCGTCACCAGTCGCTCTATGGCTTTCATTTCACCGATGTGGTGATGACCTTCCCCGATTACGACGACTATGAGTTGGAGGCAACCGTCATGCTCGACTCCCTCACTTCCGAGGCGCCATCGCTTACACGCGAGCAGAGCGAGGCTTTGTTCCAAGGTGTGTTGGCCGACTATGATGATGTCACCCAGATGCACCAGCGTATGCTGAAGGTGAGGGACGACCGTTACTACAATGCCTTGCAAGTGAAATACGCCTATGCGGTGACGTGTCACAAGGCGCAGGGTGGACAATGGGAGCACGTCTATGTCGACCAAGGTTATATGACCGACGATATGCTCACCCCCGATTACATCCATTGGCTCTATACCGCTTTCACCAGGGCCACCTCGAGGCTCTTCCTCGTCAACTGGCCCAAGACGCAGACGGAAGGCGCTGCAGAATGAGTACGAAACCTATGATAATCTAAAGAATGGAGCGAAAACCAACATCTTGGCGTTTTTTTAGTTTTTTCAACATCAAAGAGGTGTCATTTTTCTGATTTTTGTGTATTTTTGCGGCAAATTGTTTATTGTGAAATTCAAAAAATTTTGATATGAAAAAAAAGAATATGATTGTATTAGCCGTGGCAGCGCTGATGATGGCTGGCTGCGGCAATTTGGGCGGTACCGGAACCGGTATGGACGGCATCCTCAATGGTGTGGATGGCGCCAGTGTGCTGGGCAATGTCTTGGGTGGTTTGTTGGGAACCAACAAGGTGACAGAGCAGAATTTGGTTGGCACATGGAAGTACTCCTCTCCCGGTTGTGCCTTCACCAGTCAGAACGTTCTGGCACAGGCTGGGGGTGAGGTGGCTGCACAAAAGGTGGAGAGTAAGTTGGTGTCGACATACTCGTCTTTGGGCATCAATTCGTCCAATACCTACTTCACTTTCAACCAGGATAAGACTTTCTCTGGAAAAGTAGCAGGGAAGGCCGTTGGCGGCACATATGTCCTGGATCCCAATAGCGGGCAGATTACACTGAAGACGTTGCTTCTGAACATGAACGGATATGTGGTGCTCAACACCACGGGCATGAGTTTGCTCTTCGAGTCGCAGAAACTGTTGACCGTGCTGCAGGCTGTAGGTGCCGCAAGTGGCAATGCAACCATGTCGACCATTGGCGAACTGTCGAAGAACTACGATGGCGTTCGCATCGGCTTTGATTTGACAAGGTGATTTGCCATATACTTTAAGGCCTTTAAGGGTTTTAGAGTCTTTAAGGCCTTTATGGCCTCCTTAAGCTAAAAAAAGGGCTCGCGAAGATATCGCGGGCCCTGATGTTATTCATTTTCAATTTTATCTTCGCTGATTTTTGTCGCGACTCGGCAGAGTTCAAGCAAGCTTGACTCTGCTCTCGCTGCTCCAAATTAGCTTCGCTGATTTTTGTCGCGACTCGGCA
>CADADN010000075.1 GCA_902786665.1 uncultured Prevotellaceae bacterium
AACTTGGAGATGCCGGTGATGAACACGAAACGCAGCCACTGGTCGCAGTCCTTCAGCGGCGCATAAAACGCCCGCAATGCCAGGCGCATCTCCTCAAGCCGCTCCGGTTGGTGCATCACGCTGAGCAAAGGTGCGTCGTATTCGTCGATGAGCACCACCACCTTCTTGCCGTATTTCTCGGCACAGCCGGTGATGAGGCGTTCCAATCGGTCGCCCGGCGCGTCATCCTTTCGTTCCAAGCCATATTTCTTCTCCAACCGCTCCAACTTGGTGCCTAACCGGAGGTTCATATATTCCACGCCACCGTCCTTGGCCGATGCCAGGCTGATGTCGAGCACGGGATATTGTTCCCATTCCGTCTCCAGACGGCCGGCCTCCAGACCCTCGAACAAGTCGCGGCGCCCTTCGAAGTAACTCTTCATCGTCGAGAGCAGCAGCGACTTCCCGAAACGGCGCGGTCGACTGAGAAACACGAACTTGAACTGTTGGGCAAGACGGTATACGTAGCCTGTCTTGTCGGCATACATATAACCGCCTTCTCGAATCTCCGAGAAAGTCTGTATGCCTATGGGGTATTTGAACTTATTGGATATCATATGGCTAGTGGCCTTTTATAGGGCAAAGATAGTCATTTCTTCCCATTTTTTCAACCATCACCGCTTATTTAACATCATTTAAGGAGGTATTTCATCTGGGATAGGGGGACGGTTCTCAATGAATGTTTTCCCCGTGTGTACCGAGGTTTTGCACCTGCATTCTTGTTCTGCGACGTTCAGAGGACGTCAATGAGCGCGATAACTTCCAAAAATTGTTTGAGGCTCTTCGGGGTTTATGCCTGACATACTTGCATACAAGGGTAATCCCTTCTCAACTGTGCGCGACAGTGCTACAAAGTCAATCACGTGTTGAAAAAAATAATCACCGAGCATTTGCATTGCTTGTAAGTTTGCTTGAAAATGCTTATATTTGCGCCAAAAAGCGAGAAATGAGTAAAAGGAGCGTGGTATCAACCTTGTTGTGCTGGCTATGCCTGGGGTTGGCGGCATTCGCCCAGGTGACCATCACCCGCACCACTTGCAACTACCAAGACGGGGAGTCCGCCATGGTGGAAGGACGTGTGCGCGTGGGGTGGCAATATGAATTGGCCGATGGTGGCAGGGTGGGGGAGGCACCTCGTCCCGTGCAAGACCGTTATCAGGTGATGGTGGTCGAGCGTGTCACTGGTCGCAAAGTCTACGACAGTGGCATGGTGCGCTCCAGCGAGAGTCAGCACATTTCGTTGCCAGTGCTCTCCCCCAACCGTCACGGATATCAATGGAGAGTGAGGATAGGGTGGCAGTCAACCGGTAAAAGGGGGAAGGTCGCCCGCAAGACCACTGAGTGGAGCAGGTGGCAAACCCTCCGCATGGCACCGGCCGACCTCGCCAACACCGCTCGCTGGATAGGCGCCATCACCAAGGCCGACGCCCATATCCCCGATGGGCGATGGAGCAACGAAGTGTTCAAGAAAGACACCTTCCTCACGCGATGGAAAGATGTCGACACCCTTTCAGCCAGGAGCATCATCCTCAGGAAGGAGTTTGGTGCCAAGCGACGCATCGCCGACGCCGTGGTCCATGTGAGCGGTCTCGGGCATTACGAACTCACCATCAACGGCCGCAAGGTGGGCGACAGTGAGTTCGCCCCGCTCTGGAGTGAATACAGCCGCACCATCTATTACAACACCTATGACGTGACATCCCTTTTGCGACAAGGCGACAATGCCATCGCCGTGTTGTTGGGCAATGGCTTTTTCAATGTCCAGCGCGGCAACCGCTATAGCAAGTTGCAAGCCAGTTTCGGACCACCGCAGTTGTTGCTTCGTCTCGACATCACCTACGACGACGGCACGACGGGCAGCATCTCCAGCGACGACACCTGGCGGTGGATGGAAAGTCCCATCACCTTCAACAGCATCTTTGGCGGCGAGTCCTATGATGCACGCTTGGAACAGGACGGATGCCTCACCCCCGGTTTCGACGACAGTCGATGGCGCAGAGCCGTGGTGGTGGAAGGTGCCGGAGGGGTGCTGCGTGCACAGACCGCGCCCCCGGTGAAGGTGATGGAACGCTATCCCATGCTTTCGTGGAAACCCATCCACCCCGACTCCCTTGCCGCAGCCTCGCGCAAGACCAAGCACGACATCCACCCCTCCGCCTTCGTCTGCGACATGGGACAGAACCTCGCCGGTTTCCCCTCCATCAAGGTCAGCGGCAGGAAGGGACAGAAGGTCACCCTCTTCGTATCGGAACGACTCACGCCGCAAGGGGCGTGCGACCAGAGTCAGGTGGGCCGGCCCCACTACTATGAATACACCCTCCGTGGTGATGGCGTGGAGACCTGGCAACCCCGCTTCTCCTACTATGGCTTCCGTTACATCCAGGTGGAAGGTGCCGTTCTGGAAGGACAGTCCAACCCCCACGACCTCCCCGTGCTGCATGACTTGCAGAGTTGCTTTGTCTATAATTCCGCTGCAGAGACCTCCGGTTTTTGGTGCGACAACGACATCTTCACGAAGACCCACCGGCTGATAGAACGCGCGGAGCGGAGCAACATGCAGGCTGTGCTCACCGACTGTCCGCACAGGGAGAAGTTGGGATGGTTGGAGCAAGACCATCTCTGCGGTCCATCGTTGCTCTACAACTACGACATGGCCACCCTCGTGCCGAAAATCCTACGCGACATCGCCGACACGCAGAAGGCCGACGGCATGGTGCCCACCACCGCCCCGCAGTATGTCTCCTTCGGCAACCTCTTCGACGACTCGCCCGAATGGGGTTCCACGCTTGTCATCCTGCCTTTCATGTACTATGACATGTATGGCGACAGCACCCTCGTCACCGACTATTACGAACCCATGCGGAGATATGTCGATTACCTCGGCACACGTGCTGAAGGCGGCATCGTCAGCCACGGCTTGGGCGACTGGTACGACTACGGCCCGTGGAAGGCGGGGTTCTCACGCAACACCCCCGTGCCGCTCGTGTCCACCGCACATTACATCTACGATCTGCAACTCATCACACAGGCCGCACGCATGACGGGAAACAGGGAGGATGAACAAAAATACGCCACGAGGTTGGAAGAGGTCGTGGAGGCGTTCAACAGGCATTTCTACAAACCCGACTCGTGCTACTACGGTTCCGGCAGTCAGGCGAGCAACGCCTTGCCGCTCTTCCTCGGCATCACGGGGGAGCACAAGGGCGAGGTGCTTGAAAACCTCGTCAAGGACATCCACGCGCACGGTGACCGACTCACCACAGGCGACGTGGGCAACAGATACCTCTTCCGCGTATTGGCCGACAACGGCTGCAACGACCTCCTCTTCCGCATGCTCAACCATTACGAGACGCCAGGCTATGGCTTCCAAATCGCACAGGGGGCCACCACGCTCACCGAACAGTGGGACCCGAGGCAGGGCGCATCGGAAAACCATTTCATGCTCGGACAAATCGATGAGTGGCTCTTCAGGTCGGTGGCCGGCATAAGACAACTCCCTGGGACGCATGGCATGCGCCGTCTTGTCATCGACCCGCAGGCCATCAGTGGCATCCACCAGGTCCGTGCCGTCATCCACACCCTCTATGGGAAGGTGACGGTGTCCTATGACGATGGCGTGTTGCAGGTCGCCGCTCCCTTGGGGTGCGAGGTGTATGACAAAAACAACAACCCTTTGCCATGAAACAAACCAATTACCATTTGTTCGACTTCATGGACTTCGACCCTGACTTAAGGCGCGACGAAGTCCTGTGGAAAGCGTGGTCGCCGTCCTCCGTCAAGGAGAAGGATGGCGACATCCTCATCACCATCCCCTTCCAACGACAGAAGCATCAGGAGGATATGGCACCCGACAACGACGTGCCGCAGCAGGCATTCACCCTTGTCGTCAGGGCCTATGGCCCGCGTGTGCTGCGACTCTTCATCACCATGGCAGGCGACGAGATGGTGGAGGAGGACGACATGCTGCAGATGCAGGTGCGTCACACTCCCCTTCACCTGGAGGATGGCCGCGTGGTGGATGCCGACGGCCGCTGCCGCGTCGCCATCGACCTCCAGCCACCCGTCCTCGACCCATGGAGCGACCTGCTCCCTGCTCCCCAGCCGGCACCTCGCATCACCTTCTTCCCCGACGGCGACGAGGAAAAGCCCGTAGCCCTCAGCGACGACCATTTCTCGCCACCGCGATACGACGCCCTGCCCATCGGCTTTGTGGAGACCGGAGAGGGTGCGGAACGCGCCACCATCAGTTTCCAATGCTCCCCTGGCGAGTGCTTCGCCGGGACGGGAGAGCGGTTCAGGAAGATGGACCTCAGCGGACAGACCTTCCAACTGAAAAACCAGGATGCACAGGGCGTGAACAACCGCCGATGCTACAAGAACATCCCCTTCTTCCTCTCTAGTAGGATGTATGGTGCCTTCTACCACACCAGCGATTACTGCAAACTGTCACTCGCCGACCATTCCACGCGTTCCGTGCAGTTCCTCTGCGACCGCGCCACCCTCGACGTCTTCCTCGTGGGAGGACGCACGCCGGAGGAGGTGTTGCGGGGCTACCGCATGCTCACCGGCTTCCCGCAGATGCCTCCGCTGTGGTCGTTTGGCATCTGGATGAGTCGTATGACCTATTTCTCCGCCGAGGAGGTGGAGGACATCTGCCAAAGGTTACGCAACGAACACTTCCCTTGCGATGTCATACACCTCGACACAGGGTGGTTCCGCACCGACTGGCTCTGCGAATGGAAATTCAACCCGGAGCGCTTCCCCGACCCCGAGGGCTTCATCCAAAGGCTCGCCAGTCAGGGTTTCAAGGTCTCGCTGTGGCAACTGCCCTATGTCGCCAAGGGAGCCGAACAGTTGGACGAGGCAAGGGAGCACCGCTACATCGCACCGCTGCGGAAGGAGCAGGCCACGGAGGGCAGCAATTTCTCCGCACTCGACTATGCCGGCACCATCGACTTCACCAACCCCGATGCCACCGCTTGGTACCAAGGACTGCTGCGACGACTGCTGAAGATGGGCGTGAAATGCATCAAGACAGATTTCGGGGAGAACATCCACATGGATGCCGACTACCACGCCATGTCGCCGGAACGACTCAACAACCTCTATGCGCTGCTCTACCAGAGGGCGGCCTACGAGGTGACACGCGAGGTGACGGGCGAGGGCGTCATCTGGGCCAGGGCGGCATGGGCGGGATGTCAAAGATACCCCCTCCACTGGGGAGGCGACAGCGCCAGCACGTGGGACGGCATGGCGGGGTCGTTGAAAGGTGGGCTGCACCTCGGACTGAGCGGCTTCGCCTTCTGGAGCCACGACGTGCCGGGCTTCCACTCCGTACCCGACTTCATGAACTCCCCCCTCGACCCGCAGGTGTATGTGAGATGGACGCAGATGGGCGTCTTCACCTCGCATCTCAGATACCACGGCACCTGCAAGCGCGAACCGTGGCATTATCCCGACATCGCACCCATCGTGAAAAAATGGTGGAAGTTCAGATACAGACTCATCCCCTACATCGTGGAACAGGCCCGGAAGGCTTGCGCGGGCGGGATGCCCATGGTGCAGGCGCTGCTCATGCGACATCCCTACGACAGGCAATGCTGGCATGTGGATGACGAATACTATTTCGGACGCGACTTCCTCGTCTGTCCCGTCATGGACGCCAAGGGACGGCGTGACATCTACCTCCCTGAAGGGATGTGGGTGGAATTCTTCACCGGCGAACGGTGGGATGGCGGACGGTGGTATGAACGGGTGGAGACACCCCTCGAAAGGATGCCTGTCTTCGTGCGTCCCGGTGCCGTCATCCCCCTCTATCCCGACGATGTGGACAGCACCGACGACATGGACCTCTCGAAGGCCATCCATTGGAACATCAGCAAGGACTACAAAGGATACGACCTATGAACACACATTACATGCAGGGCCTCGACTGGCTCATCCTCGCCACCTATTTCATCATCCTCCTCGCCATCGGCATCTGGGCCAGCAGGCGGCGCGACAAGAAGGGAAGCCTCTTCCTCGCCGAACACTCGCTGAGATGGCACCACATCGGATTCTCCATGTGGGGCACCAACGTGGGGCCGTCGATGCTCATCGCCAGTGCCAGCGCGGGTTTCACCACGGGCATCGTCTCGGGCAACTACGCCTGGTATGCCTTCGTCTTCATCGCCCTGCTGGCCTTCGTCTTCGCACCGCGTTACCTCGGGGCGGGCGTCAGTACGCTGCCGGAGTTCATGGGGCTGCGCTACGGACAGTCCACGCGCAACATCCTCGCGTGGTACACCATCGTCACCATCGTCATCTCATGGCTCGCGCTCACCCTCTTCGCTGGGGGCATCCTCATCCGGCAGGTCTTCGACATCCCCATGTGGCTCTCGGCGGCCATCCTCCTGCTCATCTCCGCCTTCTTCACCATGCTCGGCGGACTGAAGGCGGTGGCCTACACCAACGTCTACCAGATGGTGCTCCTCATCATCGTGTCTGCCACGCTCACCATCGTGGGACTCTCACACGTCGGTGGCGTTTCCGCCTTGGTGGCGAAGGTGCCTTCCGACTACTGGGTGCTCTTCAAGCCCAACAGCGACGAGGCCTTTCCGTGGCTTCCCATCGTGTTGGGATACCCCGTCATGGGCGTGTGGTTCTGGTGCACCGACCAGTCGATGGTGCAACCCGTGCTCGCCGCACGAAACATCAAGGAAGGGCAGTTGGGCACCAACTTCACGGGATGGCTGAAAATACTTGACGTGCCGCTCTACATCCTCCCCGGCGTCATCTGCTGCGCCCTCTTCCCCACGTTGGCCAATCCCGACGAGGCATATCTCACCATGGTGGAGAACCTCTTCCCCGTGGGGATGGTGGGACTGGTCTTCGCCGTGCTCACCGCCTGCCTGGTGTCCACCATCGGGTCGGCGCTCAACGCCTTGAGCACCGTCTTCACCATGGACATCTATGTGAAAAAGTTCGAGCCGGATGCCTCGCAGCAGCGCATCAACCATGTGGGGCGCATCGTCACCATCGTGGGAGCGGTGGTGGCCATCGTACTCACCGTCGCCATCGACAGCATCAAGGGACTCAACCTCTTCAATGTCTTCCAGTCGGTGCTGGGCTTCATCGCTCCGCCCATGACGGCCGTCTTCCTCTTCGGCGTGTTCTGGAAACGCACCACCACGAGGGCCGCCAACCTCGCACTCACCGTCGGCACCGCCTTCTGCATCGGCATCGGCGTGCTCTATCTCTGGGGACCCAAGAGCGACCTGTGGCCGCATTTCATGATGCTCTCCTTCCTCCTCTTCGTCGTCCTGGCGTTGATGATGATGGTGGTCTCGCTTGTCGACAAAAAGGGGGAGTGCCACGACATCCCCTTGCCCGTGTCGGGGAAGCGTTCGATGCTGCCCGTCGCACTGTGGGCCATCCTGGCCGTGGTGATGGTGGGGCTGTATGTGTTCTTTAATTGATATTTTGTTATTCCGTTATTCCGTTATTTCGAAGCGTCATCATCCCGAAAAAAATCACCATGAATCAACCAAGTTGGAAAAGAAATCTTGAGGAGACCAAGCGCCACTACATGGACTGGTGGGACCGCAAGGGCGTCATCGTCAACATGTGGGAGCATTTCCAAGAGGGAGTGACTCCCCACGCCGACATCCCGAAACCGGAGCCGCCCGAAAACCTCGACCAGCAATGGTTCGACCCGCAATGGAGGGCGCGATACCTCGACTGGTATGTGGCGCATAGTTCGCTGAAGGCCGACATCCTCCCTGTGGCCAACACCCAACTGGGACCGGGGTCGCTGGCGGCCATCCTCGGTGGGGTGTTCGAGGGGGGAGAGGACACCATATGGATTCATCCCGCACCCGACTTCGACGATGCCATTCCTTTCGACAGGGAGCATCCCAACTACCTCCTGCACAAGCAACTGTTGCGGGCCTGCAAGGAGAGGGCGAAGGGCAACTACTACGTGGGAATGCCCGACCTGATGGAGGGCCTTGACGTCTTGGCGGCACTCAAAGGCACCGACCAGGTGTTGATGGACACCGTGATGAGGCCGGAGGTGGTGGAGCGACAGATGCAGCGCATCAACGACATCTATTTTGAGGTGTTCGACGAACTCTACGACATCATACGCGAGGGCGACGAGATGGCTTTCTGCTATTTCTCCGCTTGGGCGCCAGGGAAGATGAGCAAGTTGCAGAGCGACATCTCCACCATGGTGAGCGAGGACGACTACCGGCGTTTCGTGCAACCCTTCATCAGGGAGCAGTGCCGGCGCATCGACTACACCCTCTATCACCTCGACGGCGTGGGGGCCATGCGACACCTGCCCGCCATCCTTGAAATCGAGGAACTCGACGCCATACAATGGACGCCGGGGGTGGGGGAGCCACAAGGAGGAAATGCCAAGTGGTACGGACTCTACCGACAGATTCTCGAGGCGGGGAAGAGCCTGATGTGCTGTTGGGTGCAACTCGAAGAACTGCCTGCGCTCCTCGACCATATCGGGACGGAGGGCGTCCACCTCGAGATGGACTTCCACAACGAACAGGAGGTGGAACAGGCGCTGGAAATCGTGGAGAAGGCGAAGGCCGCCGCTCCGAAAGCCATATCCGTGACACCGCCGTGCTCGCTGCCTGATTCCTTAGAGACCTCAGAGACCTTAAAGACCTTAAAGTCCTTAAAGTCCTTAGAGTCCTTAAAGACCTTAAAGTCCTTAAAGTCCTTAAAGACCTTAGAGACCTCAGAGACCTTAAATGGCAGAATCCTCATCCTCGATGGGGCGATGGGGACGATGATACAGCAGCATCACTTGCAGGAAGAGGATTTTCGGGGTGACCGCTTCAAGGATGTAGAGGGGGAACTGAAGGGCTGTAACGACCTGCTGTGCCTGACGCGACCCGACATCATCGAGGGCATCCACCGCAAATACCTCGAGGCGGGGGCCGACCTCATAGAGACCTGCACCTTCAACGCACAACGCATCTCGCTCGCCGACTATGGCGTGGCGGACAGCACCCGTGAGGTGAACCTCGCCGCCTGTCGCATCGCAAGGGGAGTGGCGGAAGAATTCTCGCGCCTCACACCCCAAAAACCGCGTTTCGTACTCGGCAGCGTGGGACCCACCAGCGGCATCTGTTCGCCGGAGGCCACTAATGGCGTGCCGCTCGACCAACATCTGTTGCGACGGGCTTACGAAGAACAAATGGCGGCTCTCCTCGATGGCGGAGTGGATGGCATCCTCATAGAAACCATCTTTGACACGCTCAACGCCCGCATCGCCATCGAGGCGGCCATCCATGTGATGAAGGAAAAAGGAAAAGAACTTCCCCTCCTGTTGAGTTTCTCCGTTTCCTCTCCCGACGGTCACAACATGTTGGGACAGGACATCCTCGCCTTCATCGACACTTTGATGGACAACCTCGACATCTGTCCGCACCTCTATTCCGTCGGTATCAACTGCCTCGCCGACGTGCCTCAAATGACACCTCTCGTGATGGAGATGGGACGACGCTTCGGCTGTCGTGTCAGCCTCTATCCCAACGCAGGGATGCCGGATGCCCAGGGTCGCTACAGCAAGACCGCAGAGAGCCTCCTCGCCGACGTGTGGCCGCTCATCGACGGGCATCACCTCAATATCATCGGGGGATGCTGCGGCACCTCCGACCGCAACATCCGTGCGTTCGCGCAGGCCATAGAGCCAGCAAAAGGTCTTTTCATCTCGCCGCATCCTAGTAATCCTAGGAAAACTAGTGCTCCTAGGGATACTAGTGCTCCTAGGGCTCCTAGGAAAACTAGTGCCCCTGGCGCCACCCTCTATGACGCCATCCTTGGCGGCAGGGATGACGAGGCTGCTGCAGCCACCAAGACCGCTCTGGAAGAGGGAAAATCTCCCCAGGACCTCATAGAAAACCAGATGATTGCTGCGATGACCGAACTGGGACGACAGTTCCAAGAGGGAAAGGCCTTTGTGCCGCAGTTGTTGATGGCGGGGCGGGCGATGAAGGCCGCCTTGGCGCAAATCAAGATGACGGATGGCGAAGCCCAGGTGAGAAGTCGGGGCAGGGTGGTCATCGGAACGGTGAAGGGCGACCTCCACGACATCGGTAAAAACCTCGTGGCGGCCATGCTCGAGGGCTGCGGTTTCGAGGTGGTCAACGTGGGCATCGATGTCTCGGCGGGAGAGTTTGTCGAAGCAATTCAAAAACACCATCCCGACCTCCTCTGCATGAGTGCGCTCCTCACCACCACCATGGGGTATATGAAAGAGGTCATCGACACCCTGGAAAAGGCCGGCCTGCGTCAAAAAGTGAAAATCATGGTGGGTGGCGCTCCCGTCACCCAGCGCTTCGCCGACGAAATCGGTGCCGACGGTTACAGCGACAATGCCAACTCCGCCGTCATCCTCGCCAAACAACTGATGGCTGTCTCAAAATAATCAAAACAAGTCATCAAGAGTGACTTGCTGATTGATATCCTTTGAATGTATGTTTTGCGAAATGCCATTTGTTGTCACCATGACCAGTTGAATGGAGTGTGTCTTTGTATGTTGCTTGCTGTTCAGAAATGCTTCAATCTTGTTCCCCAAATTCTTTTCGTACTGCTTGTCAATAGTAAACTCATGTTCACTGAATTTCATTTCACAGATATAGTCGGTACGCTCGCCCTTCCATTCGAGCACCAGGTCAATTTGGCAGGTTTCCCCATCTGGAGCTTGTCCTCTCCAACAATAGTTGCGGTTGATGGTCGCGATTCGCAACTTGTCTTTCATCTGTGGTAGATGTTCGATGCAGAGCATTTCAAAGGTGTTGCCCGCCCATGTGTAGAATGTTTGTGTGCGCTGGATAGTACGCCAGTTGCCGGCATCGGTTCCCTTGCCATGGATGAAGTGTAGGTAAAACATAGAGAAGAAGTCTTTCAATTGATAGACGGTCTCTACACGTTCTTTTCCATAACGAGGATATTCACGCGTGATGCCAGATTCATGCAGGTTGTCAAGTATTTTGCTGAATGTCCCACCGAGTTCGATGCCAACAGCTTCTGCCAATTCGCTGCGTGTCATACCGTAAAATTTGGTTCCAAGAGCCTTGACGATATCTACATATCGTTCCGACGAGGCATAAAGTCCCGCATAGACATCCTTGAATTCCTGGTTGATGCGCTCCTCTTTGAAAAAGAAGTCATCAATATTCTCCGAAAGATTCTTCTCATTGTCGATTCGATCAAGATAATAAGGGATGCCACCAAAGGCCATGTATGCGACTGCCATCTCATAGCGGGAGAGATGGAATCCCCGGCTTTTGAAATACTTTTCACATTCTCTAAGCGTGAAAGGAAGTAGGCGAATTGTTCCTGTTAGGCGGCCGTGTAGTCCTCCATAGTCGCGGATGACATTGTCGAGCATCCAACTAGTGGCAGAACCACACACCACAAGGACGATATTGCGCTGACGATCTGCCCATGAGTTCCAGAAATACCCCAGCTCTGTAATCATTTCAGCAGATTGCGGACCTGCAAGCCACGGCAATTCGTCGAGGAATACGACACGTCGTTTGGCTCGGCTTTTTTCCAAACATTTTCTGAGTAGTCTGAATGCCTCGCGCCAATTTGCAGGGCGAGGCGTTTCGTCAGACATGCCAATGTCAAGAAGGCTTTCGTAGAAATGGTCGAGCTGTGTCTGCCTGTATGACTTCGAATCCTTGTCCTTGATGTAGGAGCCGATGGCACGAAAAACAATCTTGCCTTTATATACTTCCTCAATAAGGTAAGACTTGCCGACGCGTCTTCGGCCGTAGATAGCCACGAATTCTGATTTGGGAGATTTCAAGAATTTTTCAAGTTTCTTGATTTCCTCATTTCTTCCAATTATGCTCTGATATGCCATAACTATTTTTTTTATTCTGGATAGGCAGTGTAAACCGAATTAAAGAAATACTATTTTGTTGAAGAGCAATTGTTTTCACACATGCCTTGCAAAGATAAGAAAAAGTCTTTAAATCCAATCAGAAAATCAGCCATTTTTCGATATTTTTTTTGAAAACGGCTGATTTTCTACCAAGTTTTATATAAGTTGCTCAACATTCGCAAATAGGGCTGTCCTTTGTCCTACCATAACAATTGTTGTGTGTGGCAAAAACGCCAAGAATGTCGGTGCGCACTTTAATTGGACTGACCACCATGCAAAGATAAAGTTTTTATCATCACCACACGAAATAATCCTCCTTTTGTTTTGCATTTCCCATAACTTTTACTAAATTTGCAGCAAACAAATAAACATAAGCTATGCTGGTAGCCAACCCCATATACGACATCGTATTCAAATATCTTATGGAGGATGAGCGCATAGCGCGTGACACGCAACTCAAGGAGCGTGACACGCAACTTCAGACTTCCATTAAATTGCTGCTTCGTGCAGGAATCTCACCTGAGGATATCGCAGAACAACTTGGTATTGACCTGCAAATGGTAAAAGACAATTTATAAAAACTCAATTTTCGCAAGAAAGGAAAATGAGGTGTGAAGATTAAAGAACTATGAATGGTATCATTTACCCTCAAAAGGTGGTAAAAGTGGACATATTTCCCTTTAACTCCCCTTGAACTTCCTTTTAACTCCTTTTTAACTCCAGAAAGTGGAGCGAATGCGAAACTTAAATAAAAACATCATCCACCCCCAAAACAGATTGCCTATGTAACATCATAACAACAAGACATAAAGGATAAAAGCGTTAACTTTCATTCTTGTTTCGGAAAATCGCCAAAATTTCAACTAAAGCAAAGAGTAAAAGCTATAACGCTCACGCCTCGGCGTGGGCTTTTACTCGTATATTGCTTTCAGGTGTTTGGCGATACCTCCGAAACGTAGACGCAGTTTTAGTCCACGTCCTTTATTGTGCCCTTTTTTGAACTATGCGAATGAAAAATGATAAAAATTCCAAGAACGCCAAGAATGGCGGTGAAGTCGTAGGGACTTGCCTCGTGCATGTCCGTAAAAAACGAAGAAAGGCTTTATAGTTTGAATGAAATCCCATTTCGCAAGCGGACATGCATAAAGCAAGTCCCTACGACTTCGGGGGATTCTCCTCGACAATGTTAGTAACGATAAAAAAACATCATAAACAACAATTCTTAAACCTAAAAATATACAATTATGAAAAAACTATTTCTTACTTTATTCTTGACCGTCATCACGACGGCAGTGCTTCAAGCACAACAAATATCTGTGGTGTCAGGAACAAACACTAACTTGTATCAAACTCTTCAAGAAGCCATCGAAAATGCGCCCGCAGGCAGCGTTATCTATCTGCCAGGTGGAGGATTCCAAATCAGCGATGATGTGAAAATTACTAAGAAACTCACCATCGTCGGTGTGAGTCATCGTGCAGACACTGACAATGCAGACGGTGCTACCACCATCGCAGGACATCTGCAGTTTATAGGAGAATCATCAGGAAGTGCAGTCATGGGGGTATATGTTTCTGGAAATATATACGTCGGCGATGCTGATGGTGGCGTGGATAACGTGACTATTAAATATTGTAATGTGAATTCCATTCAAGTGAATAACGGTGAATCTAATGATTTATATGTCAATCAATGCTATTTGAGAGAACAAAGTTCAATAGCTGGTAATGTCAAAATGGAAAATAATATTATGAATTGTATAGGTGGTGGTAATGGTGCTGTTATCAATAATAATATTATATTTTGGCGCACACATGACGGTTTCTCTATACACCATTGTACTAATTCATCTATTACCAACAATTTTATCCTTAATTGGTGGAATGGTGTTTATGAAGTGAACAATTGCTTTGTATCCAACAATTGCATAGGTACAGGTTCTTGGGGTGAGAATCCCATCATTTTAGATGGCGTATCATTTGATGATATATTTGAGTCCAACAATGGAATCGCCATCAGTTCCGACTACAGTCTGAAGGAAAATGTGGACAGAAGCAAATTTTTAGGTACCGACGGCAAAGTAATCGGTATTGAAGGTGGCACAGGCTTTAGCAACAAGGGTCTGGCCCCCATCCCCTATATCGTTGCCAAGGATGTGGATGAGAAAACCGATGCCTCTGGCATGCTGAATGTTAAGATTCGTGTCAAGGCTGGAGAATAAAAAGCGGCAATGGCGTTTTTATCAACCTTTATATAGGAGAAAGCCTATGAGACGAATACTATTGTTTGCACTCATTTGCCTGACGGGTGTTGGCCAATTGATGGCAGACCCTGTAACGGCATATCAGACCATGCAGAAGGCAGTCGATGTGGAAGCCAGCAATGGGAGCATCGTCGCCTACGAATATTGGTTTGATGATGATGTGGCGAACCGCACGGTGGTGAGTTGGAGCGCCAACGATGCCGTACTCCGTGCCAGCATCAGCACCGAGGGACTCTCTCCCGGTATCCATAAGTTCAACTTCCGCGTCCGACGGTCGGACGGGGAATACTCTCCTGTCACCAGTTCGATATTCTTCAAAGGGGCGACGCAGGGTAAGAAGTTGGAATATTGGTTCGACGATGACATCGGTTCTCGTGACCACATCGACATCAGCGACACAGAGGAGGAACAGACACTTGACCTCAACTTGTGCGACATCAACAAGTTCCCCTTGGGATTCCATAAGTTCAATATGCGACTGGCAATGGGAGGATACAGCCCTGTCTATACTGCTTATGTCCTCAAGTTGTCGAGTGGTGCACCCACCAAGATAGAGTATTGGGTGGACGACGACTACGACAACCGTCAATGGGTGACAGGTCACCCCTCCGCCTCCGGAGATAACGATTATGTATATCTCGACCCCTTCAACCTGAGCGAGGTGAGTCCAGGTATGCACCGCATCTATTACCGCGCCACAAGTGAGAATGGCATCACGAGTTCCCCAGTGAGCATGACACCCGTATTCGTGAAGTCGAAGTATGGTGCCAGCAGTGACAGTGGAGGCAGCGTTGATGCCCAAGTGACCCAGTACAGCATTGTGATTGATAATGAGGAACCCGTGACGAGAAAGTTTGGCACCCCCGACTACGATGTCACACTGGATGATGGTTTTGACGTACACGACCTGACACCTGGCATACATACCATGAAGGTGAAATTCTGGAACAATCTTGGCGCTGGTGTGAGCCATCAGGCGCAGTTTGAAAAAATCGTTCCTGAGATACTCGCCCCCACCCTCACCGCTACGGAAAAGGATGGCATCGTGCAGTTGCACTATGACATCCCAGCAAATCAACAAGCCTACCGCCTGATGCGTAAGGATGCCAACGGCGCAAAGGCAGAACTCTATAGGAGAAAGACCTACCGAGGCTATGAGGAGAGCGAAAGCTATACTGACGCACCTGCTGCCGGCAGCTATACCTACTATGTGGAGAGTTCCTATAACGACAACAATGGCTCTCCATATAAACTGACTTCCAACGAGGTGAGCTTCACCATCGCACAGGCGCAGAGCGAACTCAACAACTGCGGGTATATCACCGGCATCATCTGGCCCAAATATGGAGCCGCGCCACGCCATGACATCATATATTCCGATGGTGTGGTGAAAACCATCGAAGACCAATACTTCGAGCGGCAGATGATACCTGCCGGCAAAGAACTGACCATCTCTGTTAAGGGTAATTCCATAGAGGAGTTTGAGACAGTCACCATTACCATCAAACCCGGTGAGAATAGGGTCAGCCTGAAGGATTTGTCGAATCCTTTAACAGGCGAAACAAAACCCAACTATTTCACCAATGACCTGCAGTTCAGTTCTGATTTGGAGTGGGTGGGCAGCAACTACCGATTCTCGGTGAAGAACATCACCCGCCACACCTGGAGCGGCTATGTGCGCCTACGCATCATCGCCAAGGACAAGACACTGAGGGAGAAAGAGTTGGCAGAAGGAGACGGCGGTGAGGGCATAGACCCCTCCGAAGAAGAAAATTATGACGAGATAACACCCGGACTTCGCGCCGAGGACAACTACATCTATGTCACCTCCGAGGAAATAAAGAACCTACAACCTGGATATTCCACCATGTTGACCCTTTCATTAGACAATGTTTTCCCACCCGACAAAAAAGACTGGTATTATATCTATTTCGAGTCGATAGGGAAATGGGACATCGACCCGGATGGCTTGGAAAAGGTGAAGGACATCGGCATCGACTATGATTACAGCATCACTGAGAACCCTATATCGCGGAGGATTGACAAGAGTTCTCTCGTAAAGGCACAAGAGAAGGTGCTGATGCAGGATGCCGAATACGCTGCCAACGTCATCCTCGCTTACTGCAGTAAACTCAGCCAGTTTGATGGCGTCATCGGAAACATCCCGTATATTGACTGGAAATTAAACGCAAAAGGCTTGGAAAAGTATCCGAGAGAGATACAAAAACTCAACCGGTTATTGGAGTATAGTGCTGGGACGGAAATGTTTGTGGAACTCATAGAAGATGGGGAGATGCAGAATTTCCTTTCAGAAGTTTTCACCTATGAAGCACTCGACCTGGCGAGCAAGTACCACGATGAACTCGTAAAAGATATAATCAAATACTCCGGAGGGGCCAAAGAATATTTGAGTGAGGCCCTGAAGTTTGTGAATTATATTCGGACATTCAAATCATGGGAGCAGATGAACGAATACGACAAGTTCTTCAATTGCGCTGATGCAATTGTTGAATTTGCTGGCCGATATGATAAGACAATGGGTTCCATTCTCAGGACATATTCCAAAGTAGGCAAAGCATTCATACAGAAGGCCCTTCAGTATGGGGCAGCCTATTACAATGTGACGGAAGCCGATCTTTTACTTGAAAACATCCCCTCTGAGAAGGATAGGCCCAGGTATGACTACAACCGCCATGTGGATTTCAAAATCAAGGTGCAGACCAACAAATTTGTATATTTCAATTTCGACCATTTCGGCACCGAACCTATCCTTGAGGTGGTGGTGAAGGCTCACAACAAAGTAGGTTCCCCCAATGAGGTGGCGACCTTCTTCTTCGACCTTGAACCAGAGTGGGACGGTGTCATGCTCCGTCAGATCAGTATGGATAACGGACCTATTGATAAACCATACTTGTCTCCGAGTGCGCCCATTGACCGGATGTGGATGGAAATCAAGTGGAAGAACGGACGCATCACCAAAGTGCCGCTCCGCAATGACCTCAACTGTGTGCAGTTCGAGGGAAATCCTCTCGGAGAGAACACCAGTCAATATACCGTCTATCTGAAGTCAAACACGACGAAGTTTAAGAATATGGCTGACGAGATTGAAATCAAAGAATAGCGAACCATGAGAACAATAACAATCATCATATTGACCGCCGTCCTAACACTGACGGCGCATGCACAGAAAGTGACATTCAGTTCCGAGGGCATAGAAGCAGGCGTACGCCTTCACCTTGGGATTGAAGCCGATGTTGACATCCTGCAGAGCCAGACCGACACCATCACGGCCCTCGACCTCTCGGGACTTGGTATCACCGACCTACGCGACATCGCTTATCTGCCCAACGTAAAGGTTCTGGATTTGTCGGACAACGACATCACCAATGTAGGACCGCTCAACGTGCTCGACTCGCTACGCGAACTCGACCTGAGGGATAACGCATTGGAAAGCATCAACCTGCTGGCATTCTCTTCCTCTGAGAAGATGACAGTGGACGTGACCGCCAACTATATTGAAGACTTCTCCTACCTCTTTGATTGCATCAAGTGCCAGTTCACACTGATAGGTATGAATCGTCAGATGGTCAAGGACGCGCCCTACTTCGACGTCAGCCAGTTGTATGCCGACGTGACGGACGATGACCAACCTGTCGTCTGGTACCGCGGTTTCACCAATATGGTGGATTCGCCCCTTATGTCGTGTAATGAAGCATATACAGAGGCAATCATTGATGGGCACCTCAACAGTATGGAGGTGCCGGGTGCTCCGACAACCACAGCTGCCGTCGTTCTTTCCTGTGGCGAACAGACTGACACTACTTACGTTGTTCCACCTCAAGACATAGACCTCGACGGACAGACGGTTCTCACCCTCACTACGGGATTGCCTGAGGCGTACACCATCGAATCGGCCTATGCCGCTCACGGCAGCTTAGAGGTCGAGGGAACCACGATGACCTACACCGTCACGGATTGGGATGATGACATCGTACATTTCAGCTACTATAAGGGGAACCGCCTTCGCGGCATTTCACGTTACCATATCAAGCCTCGCATCCACCTTGGCGACGTGAATGGCGACGGTGTCGTCAACATCACCGATATTTCGTTGATTGTCGCTCACATCCTTGGTGAAACGCTTCCCGTTTTCATCAAGCAGAATGCGGATATGAATAATGATAAGAGCATCAACGTGACGGACGTGGCGAGTGTGGTGGGCATCGTACTCAATGCATTGGCTCCGAAGGCTCCGGCCAATGCAAGGTATGACATGGATGACAGGGTTGTGCTCGCTGCTAATAGTAGTGGATGCAGCATCTGCCTGGATGGCAACGCTCCTTTCACTGCGTGTGAGATGACCTTGACCCTGCCCGAGGGCTGCACCTTGCTCGATGCCTCTCTCGACAGCCATCAACCCACCAGTCATCAAGTGGCGGTTCAAAGCATCGCTGACGGTCGCTATCGACTCGTGGTCTATGCTCCTGCCGATGGGCGGTCTCGTCTTGGTGAGGGTGCCTTGGTCAATCTTGGTCTCAATGGCAGGTCTGACGGCATCAAGGTCTCCGACATTATGTTCAGCAACCGCCAGTATGAGACGGTGGTCCTTCAAGATGCTGTCGGAATGACCACAGGTCTGGACGGCGTGTTATCTACAGATGCCGCTGACGATACCTATAGCATCCAAGGCATCAAGACCACGACGCCAAGGAAAGGTGTCTATATCAAGGGCCATAAGAAAAAAGTGGTCAAGCATTAGAGTATTATTCATCCCGAATTATCGAATTAGAGAATTCCTAATTTGACAAGATGTCCTCGAGGCTGCAAGATTCTCCTTGCAGCCTCGATCACGTCTTATGATATCCTTGATTCCACTCCGATTACTCCTTCCTCTTGAAACAACCCTTGTTATTGCAGAGGCTGCAGGGGTAGGGGAGTTTCGTCACCGTTAGACCCAGTCCGATGACGCCGCTGACCGACTTGACAGGAACCATCATCTGACCGTCGGTGAGGGTGACTCCGCAGGGGGCGTTTCCCAAGAGTGGAAACAGTTGCTGTTGGTCGGCGACGTCCCATCCGCAGTAGCCGGGAGAGAAACGGTTGGTGTGATGCCAACCTAGTTTGTCGATGCTGGCTTGTATGGCGTTTTCCATCAGGTCTGCACAACGCTCCACCATCACCGAACCCACGGCATCAGCCACAAAGACGCGCAAAGGGTCGCTCTCCTGCTTGCGCAGTTGCTCATATTCCATCCCCGCCGTGGCCACGAAGATGGCGAATGACTCGCTCCCTGTCAACTGCCGTGCAATGGTGGTCCCCACCGCCAGACAAGCCTGTCCCCCGAAGTCGTAGGGGCGGGTCTTGTGCCCGCCCGAAAAGTCATCCGCCAAAGCCCCCTGTTCGCCTACTGCCAATCGAGAGGGCCTCTCGTGCAACGTGCCATTCATCACATGGAAGCAGAAACGTGGCCTCGCCACTTCTTCCGCCATCGCCATCACGTCCGCCACCTCTTCTGCCACACGGCTGTCGGGAAGAGAGTCGCCATAGCCCATTTGCATATACACTTCGCGCGGGGTGAGGTGCAGGTCGTGAAAGGAGAGCGTCTTGTGGGTCATGTTTTTTAATTTTGGAGTTAAAGAGGAGTTAAAGAGGAGTTAAAGAGGAGTTAAAGGGACATATGCTTGCTTCATTAAGGAGTTAAAGGGGAGGGGTAAATAATTAATAATTTAAATGATTATCCGCTTGTATCCGAAGGGCGGCCTGAAAGGCCTGCAAGCACATAGCCCAAGGCAACGCCTTGGGTGTCAAGATGTTCATAGTCGCC
>CADADN010000076.1 GCA_902786665.1 uncultured Prevotellaceae bacterium
TTCGTTCAACATCAAACCAAGATACAACAAATCAAGTATGAAGTAAAAACATCTTCACAAATCGAGGCGTATTGATGGAATCATCGTTTGGCTATCCATAGATTTTTTTAAGAATCTACTGTAAATAATTGAATATCAATATAACCGAACTTCCGAAACTTAAGTTATTACTCATAGATATGCAAAATCGAGGGGAATCATATGTTTCATACACATTTTGTTAAAAATTTTCGAATAATTCGTGGAAATTCGTGTTAAAAACAATCTTCGCTGGATGGTTACGGTTTGCTATTGGAGAGATTAAATTCCATAAATGACACAAGATCCGCCCCTACATTCCCACTATTTTTTTTTCACCTTGGCCAGAAAAATGACATAGAGCAGGCAAACTGCCGCCGTCAATGCCAAATAAGCGTAACAATATGGCAAAGGTATCTCTGGCGGGGTGCCATCCATTCCGGAGAGGGCGACAACCAAGGCTGGATGGAAGGAACACACCAGAAGAAGAAGGGGAAAGATGACAATCCATGGATGAAAGCCGGCATCACGCAGCCTGCGGACAATCACGGCCAACGTGGGAAGCAGGCAGAAAAGAAGGAACAAGCCAAAGAGAACAAGGATGGGGAAGATGATTGAACTCAGCCAATGGAGTGGATTGGACGCTGTGTCCGGCCCTGCACAGCCACGGATGAACGCCAGCATCGCAGCCGCACCGAACAACACTCCCGAGACAACGGCGACAAACAACGCCCAACTCCAAAACTCGCTTCGCGTGGCATTCCCGCCAAAACTGACGTACTTGCCCAAGCAAGTCTTCACGCTTAGCCAGAATGTTCTCATTGGTTTACTCCTTGATATGTGTGATGCCTAATCCTCCCCGTCGCTCAACATGGTCTTGAAGATGGCAAGGAAATCCTTGGCTGCACGCTTGTCATAGAAGCCGTCGTCGGTATCCTCCGAGTTGCTCTTTGTCTCGATGCACTTGCCGTTCTCGTCGTAGTAATAGCGCCATTCGTATTCATTGCCTTCCTCTCTGCCGCGGGTGTAGGAGAAGATGAGGCTCTCGTCCTTAGGGTCGAAGAGGTATTCGGAATAGCCGTCGAACGACATGGAAGAAGACCGATGGCTGATGAAGTAGCAGGCCTTGTCGAAATACATCTTGATATCTATCGTTCTCGGAGGTTGGTCGTCACCAAGGTCGTGAATGATGACTTGCATGCCGTTGGGCATCTCCGCCTTGTCGTTCTTCGCAATCTTGTCCTTGGCCTGGGCGTAGATGGAACGAATCTGCTGCATGCGCTGAGCCTTCGGCGTGGTGGTTTTCCCTTTCGTGTCGGTGTCAAGAGGCGAGAAATAGCCGTTGTAGGTGGCCATGTTGAAAAGTTTGAGGTAATACACCGCATTCTCTACCTCGCTGCCATTGGAGGTCCAATTGTTATCAGTGTTGTGCTTCTCTTCGATGCACTTTCCATCAGTGTCGTAGTAGTAACGCGTCTCCACCACAAAGCCACCGTCGGTTTCTCCTCTCATATAGCAGAACATTATTTGTTGGTCTTTGGGGTTGACAAGTATCTCACGGTATCTGAGGTGACCATGGCAAGTCCAATTCTCCACGATGAAATAGGGCCGTTTTGTCGTCACGCCATCGGTGGATGACTCGTCGAAATAATAGTCCAAAGTCATCTCGGTGTAGAGCGGTATGTCTTCGTCATCCAGATAGTTCAGGATGATGCGCATGTCCTTGGGCGACTTGCCGCCCTTGCCGTTCTGGTCTATCTTCTTCTTGGCCTGCGAGTAGGCAGAGCGGATTTCCTTGATACGTGCGTCTTTTCCGTTTTGTGCCGCTGCTGTTGTCACGACGAGCAGGGTCATCAGTAAAGCAAAAAGTTTGTTCATAATCAATGTGTGATGGTTGGTGTGCAAAAATAGGAAAAATCCTCCATCCTGCCAAATAGAAACAAAAAAACAAGTGAAATCCGGCATACATTTGATATTTTCATATTTTTTGTTGGAAGCAGGCTGCTCCAAGTCTGAAAGAACATGAAATGACTATCGAGGAGCCTGTTTACAATAGTCATATGCTTCCCCAACGAGTATTTCATAATGAACTACTCCCCAAATGACAAAAAAAAATTGCACGAAACATAACGAAAGGTTTCGCAAATTACACAAAAAATTAATAATTTTGCAAACAAAACAGTTTCATCATATACATAAAAAACAATTTCATCCACATTATTGGACTTGTTCAAATGGACAGTCCAAACACAACTGGGGAATTGATGAACGAACCGAACATGCGACATAAAATCATATTGTTTTTTGCTTTGGCTGCCATGCTTGCCTCTTGTTCAGGAGGCAAGGTGAAGTACCGCATTGGCGTGTCCCAGTGTTCAGATGACATCTGGCGCGACAAGCAGAATGCGGAGTTGAGGATGGGTGCTTACTTCCATGACAATGTGGAATTGAAGTTCGCTGCCGCCTATGACAGTGACGAGCGGCAAGTACAACAGATAGACAGTTTGGTGGGCAGCGGCATCGACCTGCTCATCGTAGCCCCCAACCAGGTTTCCACCATCTCACCCGCCATCGACCGCGCCTACGACAAGGGCATTCCCGTGATTGTCTTCGAGCGCAAGACCAACTCACAGAAATACACCGCCTTCATCAGTGCCGACAACTATGAGATGGGACGGGTGATGGGCGAGTATGTGGTTTCACGCCTTCACGGCCAAGGGCAAGTCTTGGAAATCATGGGATTGAAAGGTTCGTCGCCCGCCATCGAACGGCACAACGGCTTCATGGATGCTCTGAAGAAAGCCACGGGCGTTTCGGTCATGGAATCGCTCCAAGGCGACTGGACGGAGCCGACGGCCTATGAGACCACCAGGAAATGGTTGTCAGCCAACAAGGATGCCCACGTGGACCTGGTTTTCGGAATGAATGACCGTACAGCCATGGGAGCACGCAAAGCCTTTTTGGAGAATGGTGGCTACACTCCCCTGTTTTGCGGTATCGACGGCCTGCCTGGAGAGAACGGCGGCATACAGTTGGTGCGCGACTCGCTACTTGATGCCTCATATATCTATCCCACCCATGGAGACCAATTGATAGACCTGGCCGTCAACATACTCGAGGGGAAGCCATACGAGAAGGAGACGATGATGATGTCGGCCCTTGTCACCCGCGACAATGCCAAGGTGCTGCTAATGCAGAGCGAGGAATTGATGCGGCAGGGCAAACGGCTGGACTTGCTGCACGAAAAGGCCGACAATTACCTCCACGAACTCGATACGCAGCGCGTCATCAATTGGCTGGCATTGGGCATCATCGCACTGCTGATGGTGGTGTTCGTGCTCGTCTACCTGTATCAAATGAGAAAAATAGCCTTGCAGAGGGAGCGCGTGGTGAACACGTTGTGGAACCTCAAACCAGAAGAGGTGCCCGTGACTGCCGAAAACCCCGAGACTGCCGAAAGCACGGAAACCTCGAAAGACTCACCGGTCATTGAGGAAGACGAGCCCGCCACCGTGTCGTTGTTCTTCTCCCGCTTCAAGGAAGTGGTTGAGGCTCGCCTGGAAGACAGCGACGTCAGTGTGGAAGACTTGGCAGCCGACATGGGCCTCAGTCGTGTGCAGCTCTACCGCAAGGTGAAGGCCGTCGCCGGTTCATCACCCGTCGAACTGCTGCGCACCGCGCGCTTGAACCGCGCTTACCAACTGTTGCTCACCACCGACAAGAGCGTGTCGGAAATAGCCTATGCCGTCGGCTTCACCTCACCTTCGTATTTCACCAAATGCTTCAAGGAAGAATACGGGCAAGTGCCAGGAGAAATAAGAAAATAATAATATTCTTGCCTTTTTTATTGCAAAAAAGAAATTTATTCATTATATTTGCCAACGATTCCTCCATAAGAGGAAAAAAGACTTTGTGGGATTTTTGAGTTGCTGACTCTTTTCGAACCAAACTGCGACCTTGGGGATAGAATAGAGAGTTGTGCTTCACCATAGTTGTATGGACAATGAAATGGTGTGGACTGACGTTTCATCTATTCTGAGGTTGTCGCAGACCTGGTTCGAAAGTGAAACGTTCATCGTCCACACCTTTGTTTATACCTAATATTATCAACTAAAAACCAAAAATGCTAAATCTATGATTGAAAATGCTAATCCTATGATTGACAATGCAAAGATACCATAATGCGAATTCAATCACTCGCAATAATCGTTCATTCACTCGCAAAAATGTTACATAGCAACATTATTGCCATCCAAAGAACGAAATGTGACATCTGTACAACGACATCCAAACTAAATTTGCAACTAAGTAAACACTATTACCCAAAACCTAAAAAAAATGAAAGAACTAAAGAGATTACTGTTGAGCACCTTGCTCATCTTTGCAAGTACTATAATGTACGCGCAAACGGAAATCACGGGCACCGTTGTCGACGAGACCGGTGAAGGCGCCATCGGTGCCACTGTGATGGAGAAAGGAACATCGAACGGTACGGTAACCGATTTCGATGGAAATTTCACTTTGAAAGTCAACGAGGGTGCAACGCTCGTCATCACCTACATTGGTTTCGAACCAGTGGAAGTCGCTGCTACACCTGGCTTGAAAGTGCAACTGCAGGAGAACGCCAGCGAACTGGGTGAATTGGTGGTGACAGGCTACACCACTCAGCGCAAGGCCGACTTGACGGGTGCCGTCTCTACGGTAAGCGTGAGTGAAATGGCCAAGCAGAACGAAAACAACCCGATGAAGGCTTTGCAAGGCCGTGTTCCAGGTATGAACATCACCGCCGATGGAAATCCCTCCGGTGCTGCTACGGTTCGTATCCGTGGTGTGGGAACGCTGAATGACAACGATCCGCTTTACATCATCGACGGCGTGCCCACAAAGGCAGGCATGCACGAATTGAACGGAAACGACATCGAGAGCATCCAGATTCTAAAAGATGCTGCTTCTGCCTCTATCTATGGCAGCCGTGCTGCAAACGGTGTCATCATCATCACCACCAAGAGAGGCAAGGACGGCAAAGTGAAGGTAAACTTCGACGGTAGTGTAGCCACCTCTTTCTACACGAACAAGATAGAGACGATGAATGCCAGCGAATGGGGTAGAGCCTATTGGCAGGCCTGTGTGAATGACGGATTGAATCCCAGCAACAACAATCTGGGTTACAATTACGACTGGGGATATGACGCTAATGGAAATCCTGTCCTTCACAAGATGACAATGAACATGTTCCTTGACGAGAACGCCTCTGTACGTGCCGGTGACACCGACTGGTTTGACGAGATTACACGTACCGGTGTGGTACAGCAGTATAATGTATCTGTCAGCAATGGTTCAGAGAAAGGCAACTCTTTCTTCTCTCTCGGCTACTACGACAATCAAGGTACCATAAAGAAAAGTTGGTTCAATCGCCTCTCTGGCCGTGCAAACGCTGACTACAAACTCTTTGATGATAAAGTAGTGATTGGCGAGAATTTCACCGTCAACCGAACAACAGGAGTTGACGCCCCCGGGGGCGTCTTGGAGCACGCTCTTGAGTTCAATCCCAACTTCCCCATCTATGCCGAGAACGGCAAATACGCACAAGCACTTGGCGCATACTCTGAGCGAGAGAATCCGTTGAGTATGATAGACAACACAAAAGACAATGAATATACCCTGTGGCGTATGTTTGGTGACGTTCACTTAAGCATAAAGCCGTTTAAGAACTTTATGATTCGCACCACCCTTGGTATGGACTATACCCAGAAAGAGCAGCGTTTCTTTACTTATCCTATTGCCAACGGCAAGGTGATGCGTACAGACTCTGCAGTAGAAGACAAACAAGAGCACACCATGCGTTGGATGTGGAATGCCATTGCCACCTACAACCTGGAAATCGGCAAGCATCGGGGTGATGCCATGATCGGTACTGAGGTTAACCGTATGGACTATAAGATGAGCAGTGCCAAGCGCTATGACCTGGCCATTTTGAACACCGACTACATGTGGCCATCAGCAGGAGCCGGCCGTCAGTTGGCTGAAGGTTTTGGAGAAGGATTCAGCCTTGTATCATTCTTTGGCAAGGTGAACTACACTTACGATGAAAAATATTTGGCATCTATCACCATTCGTCATGACGGTTCAAGCCGATTTGGTTCCAACAACCAGTATGGTACTTTCCCTTCGTTCAGCGCTGGTTGGCGTATCTCAGAGGAGAAGTTCATGGAGAAGACCAGAGGCTGGCTCGACAATCTGAAACTACGCTACTCATGGGGCCAGACCGGTAACCAGGAAATCTCTAATACTGCACGTTACACGCTTTATAAGTCGGTGGTGTCCACGGGGCTTTGGGGTAGTGGTCAAGCAGGTTCTTCTTACGATATAGCAGGCAAGAATGGTGGCTACGACCTGGATAATGGTTACGTGCGTAACCAACGTGGCAATGACAACATCAAGTGGGAAACCACAACTCAGCATAACATTGGTTTGGACTTTGCTTTCCTTCGAAACGACATCTACGGAAGTTTCGATTGGTTTAACAAGAAGACTACAGACATCTTGCTTTTCATGGAGGGTATTGCCGCCATGGGCGAGGGCTCTGGCCAATGGATTAACGCAGGTGAGATGAAGAACAATGGTTGGGAGTTGTCGGTAGGCTACCGTCATCGTCTGCCAGGCGATTTCTCTTGGGATATCAACGGAAACATCAGCAAGTATGTGAATGAGATTACCAAGTTGCCTGAGACTGTTGCCGCCAATGGCAAGTACGGTGGAAATGGTGTGAAGAGTGTTGTAGGCCATCCGATGTTCTCGCAGGTAGGTTACATCTACGACGGTATCTTCAAAAGCCAGGAGGAGATTTACAACCATGCCACTCAGGAAGGTGCCGGTCTTGGCCGTGTCCGTTATAAGGATTTGAACAACGACGGCAGGATTACTGAAGAAGACCAAGACTGGATCTACGACCCGACACCTGACTTCACCTGGGGTCTGAACATATACTTGCAGTATAAGAACTGGGATTTCACCATGTTCTGGCAGGGTGTGCAGGGGGTTGATGTAGATTGCCGTGGATATAAGTCACAAACCGACTTTTGGGCAAACTCTGCTATCAACGTGCCTTATTTGAACAAGGGCGTCCGCGCTCTCGACGCTTGGAGCACTGCCAATACAGGCAGCAACATTCCAGCGCTCACTACTTCGGATACAAACAACGAGGGTCGAGTATCTTCTTATTATATCGAGAATGGCAGTTATGCTAAGTTGCGCACCATACAGTTGGGTTACAACTTGCCCCAGAATCTTATAGACAAACTTCACTTGGACCGCGTTCGTTTCTATGCATCAGCTCAGAATTTGGTGACCATCAAGAGCAACAAGTTTACCGGTGCCGACCCAGAGAATCCTGGATTCAATTATCCAATCCCTCTCAATCTTACATTTGGACTCAATGTTTCATTTTAATAACAGCAAGGATTATGAAAACGACATATAGATTTATCTGCGCAATTTGCGTCATCTGCGGTCTCACTGCTTGTTCTGATTTTCTTGAGGAACAAGTACCGCAAGCAACGCTGACTCAGGATGAGGTGAAAAACCCTGAGTATATCGACAATGTGCTGATCTCTGCATACGCCGGACTGGTTTCGATTGAAGATATGAATGCCTCGTTCTCGCTATGGAACTATGACACTCGTTCGGATGACGCTTATGTTGGCGGTTCGGACTTCTCTGACGGTGAACCTTTCCATCGCTTGGAAAAGAGTGTTGGCGTTATGACAACCGACTGGCCCTTTAGCTCTATATGGAACAGATTCTACAATTATCTCTCACGCGTCAGCCTGTCGCTTGATATCCTTGCCAGTGCAGACCAAGATAATACCATCATACAGCAACGTACTGCTGAGATGAAGTTCTTACGTGCTTATGGGCATTTCCAACTGAAACGCTTGTTCAAGAAGATACCTTTCGTAAACAAACTGAACATGGAGGAAGCGGACTACAACAACCTGTCGAACACCGAATACAGCAATGACGAAGGATGGCAGCAGATCATCAACGATCTGGAAGACGCTTACGCTGTCCTGCCTGTGACACAGGCAGACAAAGGCCGTCCTACCAAGGCTGCTTGTGCTGCTTTCCTTGCCAAGGTATATCTTTACAAAGCTTACCATCAGGATGACGCCAGCACCAATCAGGTGACAGGTATTTCCGACGCTGACTTGCGGAAAGTTGTGGAATACACCGAAGCTTCCCTCTATGGTGGTTATGGCCTGGAGCCCGACATGCATAACAACTTCCGTCCGGAAGAACAGTATGAGAATGGGAAGGAAAGTCTTTGGGCTATTCAGTATTCAAGAAACGATGGTACCGTATATGGTAACCTGAATTTCTCAAACCGCTTGATTGTTCCATGTATTCCCAAGGTTCATGACTCTGGTTGCGATTTCTACAAGCCATCTCACAATCTCGTGAATGCTTACCGCACAAACAGCGACGGGCTGCCTATGCTAGACGACTTCGCATCTGTTGACTACGTCGTGGGAAGTAATCAGACTGTTGATCCACGCCTGTTCGTAACAGTTGGTGTTCCCGGCACTCCCTATATGTTCAACACGAGTTTCATGATAAGTGAGAGCAATGCCTGGAGCCGTTCGGGTGGCACCTTCGGATACTTCGTGTCGTTGAAGCAGAACGTTGACCCTTCTCTTACTGACAGTTACCTATATCTGTGCGACTCACAGTGGGCCAGTTCGATGAACCGCATCGTGTTCCGCTATTCCGACGTGTTGCTCATGCGTGCTGAGGCTTTGGCTCAGTTGGGACAGACAGCAGATGCAATAGCACTGGTGAACAAAGTGCGCCAACGTGCAGCGGGCATGGCTACCAGTAGTGTAGTATCCAACTATCCCAATAAATATGGTGTGCGCTTTGCCGTAGGCAATTACAGCGGCTCATATTCCAAGGATGAAGCCATGAAAATCATCAAGATGGAGCGCCGACTGGAGTTGGCAATGGAGAGCGAGCGTTTCTTCGACTTGGTACGCTGGGGGGATGCAGCCACCGTGCTGAACAAGTTCTATAGCAGCGAGAGCGAGAAGATGAACTTTTTGAGCGGGTCGCAGTTCACTTCCAACAAGAACGAATATCTGCCGGTACCATTCGAACAGATGGCAGCATCTAACGGTCACTATACGCAAAATTGCGGACAATGGTAAACCACGTATTTAACGAATTAAACGAAATGAAAATCATGAAAACGATATATAGCATCATCTGCACAATCTGCATCATCTGCGGCTTGACTGCCTGCAGTGATGATAACACAGGCAGTATCGACGTGAGCAATTCATGCCTGGTGGAGAAATTCGTGTTGAACGGTCAGTATGAAGGCACTATCAGCAACGAGAAACGATTGGTGAAGGTTAAGGTGCCTGTTGACTTCGACCAAAAGAACAATATGGAAATAACCAGCCTGAATGTATCAGCAGGTGCGCAAACCAATATGAAAGTCGGCGACCATATCAATTTCGATGGGGACAGGACTCTTCACATCTCAAATGGTGATTTGGTAATGGACTATCAGGTAAGTGTACGTAACGACGAAGCCTTGATGTCACTATTTATCTTGGAAGGAGTGAAAGGAGCCATCAACCAGCAGGACAAGACTGTCACCGTGAGCGTGATGGCAAACAGTGGTATCGACCTTAGTAATGCCACCTTCGAGGTGGAATGCAGCGAAGACGCCATTTGCAGTCCCGCCAGTGGTACAAAAGGAAACTTTACAGAGCCTTTCAAAATCACTCTGAACGACAATACGGCAACGACAGTATATACCGTATATGTAACATTGATAGATGAACCTGTAGCATTGTTTGTCGGCGAAGCTGAGAATATTGAACTACTGAACGACGAGGAGAAGGCTGCCGCCAAGTGGTTGACAGGCAACATTGCCAGTGCTGCCTATGCTTCCTGGAGCGATGTGGCATCCGGAAACATCTCGTTGGAGAAATGTAAACTGATCTTCTTCCATCGCCATTGTTCCTCATATGGCAACTACAACGGTTTTGCCGAGGCAGAGAACGGCGCCATGATGGCATTGGCACGCATGAAGGAATATTGGCAGAAGGGTGGAGCCTTCGTGCTGGGACGCTCGGCTGTGAACTATGCCATTGCACTTGGAGCCATGCCCGAGGATGCTTATCCCAACAATGTCTGGGGTGGCGGTGGCGGAGAAGGCTCCGACCTGATGGGTGATAACCCATGGAGCTTCAAGGCATACGACATCAACCATCCGCTATGGAGGAATCTTAAGAAATATCCAGGTGCCGAAGAAGACCGTATATATACACTCGACGAAGGTTACACCATCTGTAACACCACATCCCAATATGGTTTCTGGGACACCTATAGTGGCGGCAAGGATGCCGTGGAGGCTAAGACTGGTGGTCGTGCTCTTGGTGGCGACAATAGCGTATCTTCATGGGAACTGAAAGGTGCAAGCGGTGAGTTCGGCAAGGGCGGTATCATCTGCCTCGGTTCTGGACTATTCGATTGGAACTCGCCTACTCCTTACACATCGAACTACCACGACAACATGGGCACCATCATGCTCAATGCATTCGATTATCTAACAAAATAAATACGAAATATTATGAAAACAATGATATATTCAGTATTCGCACTCATGCTGTCAGCCTCTGCGCTGACGGCATGCAGCGACGACGAGTTCAGCGGTGACCCCGCAAAAGACTGGAACGGTACAAGCACATTCTTCGCTCCAACAGATGAACAGGGTTTCGGTACATACTATACTCCTGCCGTGGGACGTGTGGGCGACCCGATGCCTTTCTACGATCAGAAGTCGGGCGACTTCAAGATTCTGTACTTACAAGAGTTCATCAACAATATGACATTCCGCTTCCATCCCATCTGGGCCGTGTCGACAAAGGATGGTGCCAACTATGAGTCGCTGGGTGAACTGTTGCCTTTCGGCAGCAACGACTATCAGCAGGATGCTGCATTGGGTACAGGCTGCGCTTATGAGAAAGACGGAACTTACTATATCTATTATACAGGTCACAACGGAAACTGCAAGAACCGCGAGGTGGTGATGCGTGCAACATCTAACGACTTTAAGACGTGGACAAAGGATGAACTTTGGACCCTCAACGGACCTGATTTCGGTTATTCCAGCAACGATTTCCGCGACCCTCAGATTTTCGTCGCCGACGACAACCTCTACCATATGGTCATCTCTACTTATCCGCAGCATGGTGGCGATCCTGTTTTTGCCGAGTTCAAGTCAAGCGACTTGAAGAACTGGGAGCATATTGGCCGCATCCGCATGATCTGGGACCGTATGCTCGAGTGTCCTGACATTTTCAAGATGGGCGATTACTGGTATATGGTATACAGCGAAAGCTTCCGCACGTCATGGAGCCGCAAGGTGAAATACATGATGGCCAGGACTTATGAAGAACTAAAGAGCTGCTTCAACGACGGTCCTAAATGGCCTGCCGATGGCCACGAGGGCGTGCTCGACAGCCGTGCCTTCTATGCTGGCAAAACAGCCTCTAATGGCTCAGACCGTTACATATGGGGATGGTGTCCTTTCCGCTCGGGTGCTGATATCCATGAGAAAAACATCAACGTAGGTGCTGGCGACGGCAACGAACCCAACTGGAGCGGTGCTCTTGTATGTCACAAGATTATCCAACATGCCGACGGTACGCTTACACTCGGTGCAGTGCCTGCCATGGCTGCCAAATATGACAAAGGAGCCAACGCCAACATAATTGCCTCCAATGGTTACAACAATGGCACCCTGAATGGCGATGGCGCTTACGTGCTCTACAGCCGTCTCGGCACTTGTAATCATATCTCATTTACCGTGAAAACTTCAAATAACTGGGATAAATTTGGTGTGTCGTTTGTTCGGGGCACTGACTCGAAGAAATTCTATACAATGGTTGTCAATCCCGAGTGGGAGGATGGCCGCAAGGTGAATTTCGAACAAGAGGGTGAAGAAGGCAAGGGTTTCATTGAAGCTGCCGACGGATTCAATTTCACACGTCCTGCAGACAACGTTTATAACATAGACATCTATACCGACAACTCGGTTCTGGTGCTCTACATCAACGATGTCT
The DNA here is from genome assembly GCA_902786665.1 of uncultured Prevotellaceae bacterium. Taxonomy (GTDB): domain Bacteria; phylum Bacteroidota; class Bacteroidia; order Bacteroidales; family Bacteroidaceae; genus Prevotella. The sequence continues at coordinate 12,153 of CADADN010000076.1, forward strand.
GTGCTTACACCCAGCGTATCTACGGTATCCAGAAGAACTGTTGGAGTATTAACAATTATGGCGGCTCCATCACGGTATCCAACTTGAAAGTCAGTCAGCAATAGCCGTTTTCCCTCAAAAAGTAACTCAAAGGTTTGCGCCGTCTGTCTTTTCGCACAAGGTGATGGCGCAACCTGAGGGAAATAACCTCTCATTTTATCGTTTTGATTCAAGGTTATTCAAGTCTAACTTGTTATTCGCTTGCAATTATCAAAAGATTTGGATATCTTTGCCGCAGATAACTAAAAACAAACAAAGATGAAAAAACTACTGACACTGATGGCTGCCATACTGGCGGTGCTGGCTATGAAAGCACAGAGTCCGATGGTCCTGGGTGAAAACCATGCCATGCTGAGGCTGGCGCAAGACAAGACCTTCCTGCTCCTGCCAATACAGGAGAAGGAGGAACCCGCACACATTGCCATGCTTGATGAACGGAACGAGATGGTGAAGCGGCTGAATGTGAAATTGGCTGTTGACAAGGTGGACTACTTCGTGCCACTGGAAATCAACAAAGCCCAACTGCTTGACATCACCTTCAATGGTGACAGGCGTAAGACGGGTGCCGTTAAGGACTTTGTGTGCTGGCGGGAGATGAGATACAGCAATTCGTTCGACACTGCCAACAGAGAGAAATTCCGTCCGCTCTATCACCACACTCCTGTCTATGGGTGGATGAACGACCCCAACGGTATGTTCTATAAGGATGGCGTATGGCATCTCTACTATCAGTATAACCCTTATGGCTCACAATGGGAGAATATGACTTGGGGACACTCCACAAGCCGTGACCTCATACACTGGGATGCACAGCCGCTGGCTATAGAGTCCGACTGGCTGGGTGCCATTTTCTCTGGCAGTGCCATCGTTGACAAGGACAACACCGCTGGTTTCGGCAGAAATGCCGTCATCGCCATGTACACCTCGGCAGGTTCTGCGCAAACGCAGAGCATCGCCTATAGCGCTGATGGTGGAAAAACATTCACCAAGTATGCCGGCAACCCTGTAATTACCTACAATGCTCCCGACTTCCGCGACCCAAAGGTGTTTTGGAACGAGCAGGTGAAGAAATGGATTGTGGTGCTGGCCGTTGGTCAGGAGGTTCAGTTCTACAGTTCTTCCAACCTGAAGGAATGGAAATATGAGAGTTCCTTTGGCAGTAAATACGGCAACCACGATGGTGTATGGGAATGTCCTGACATGCTCTGCTTTGGCAACAAGTGGGTGCTGTTGCTCAACATCAATCCTGGCGGCCCATTTGGTGGTTCGGCCACACAGTATTTTGTAGGCACGTTCGATGGCCACAAGTTTGTGTGTGAAGATGACCCTTCGGAGACCAAATGGATGGACTATGGCAAAGACCACTATGCCACTGTCACATTCCATAATGCCCCCGAAGGCCGCATTGTGGCAATGCCATGGATGAGCAACTGGCAGTATGCCAATCAAGTGCCCACAATGCAGTTCCGCTCCGCCAATGGACTTCCTCGCGACCTGGGACTGAAAACCGTGAATGGTGAGACTTACCTCACCAGCAGTCCGTCGAAAGAGTTATTAGCCCTTCGTGGAAAAAAGACAAAGCAGCCAACGGAGGCTTGTGAAATCGTGGTGGATGTGAAAGGCTCTGCCGACATCACACTGTCGAACACGAAAGGCGAACAGGTGACCATGCGCTATGATGCCCAAAAGCAGACCTTCTCCATGGACCGCAACAAGAGTGGAGACGTGTCCTTCAGCGAGGCATTCCCCTGTGTGACTACGGCGCCAACCTATGGCACCATACGTCAGCTGCGCTTGTTCATCGACCGTTGCAGCATCGAAGCTTTCGACTCAGAGGGCAAGATGGTGATGACCAACCTGGTGTTCCCATCGGAACCTTACAATATGGTCAAAGTGAAAGGCGGAAAAGCAACGATATTTCAAATTGAAAATTGAAAATTGAAAATTGAAGATTGAAAATTGAAGATTGAAGATTGAAAATTGAATTTTTGGAGCAGCGAGAGCAGAGCCAAGCTTGCTTGAACTCTGCCGAGTCGCGACAAAAATCAGCGAAGCTAAGATTGAAAATTGGGCTACGCCCGAAGTTGCTCACGCTGGATTGCAACTTTGAAGATAAAAAATTAAAATGAAAAACTAGATACAAATATGGCTAAGCAAAACAAATCCATATACCTTATCCCCGTGATGCTCTGCTTCTTTTGCATGGGCTTCGTGGACTTGGTGGGCATCGCCTCAAATTATGTGAAGGAAGACTTGAAACTCAGCGACTCCGTGGCCAACGTGTTCCCATCGCTCGTGTTCTTCTGGTTCCTTATTTTCAGCGTACCTACGGGAATGCTGATGAACAAGATAGGTCGCAAGAAGACCGTGCTGCTCTCTCTCGTGGTGACCGTGGTGTCGCTGCTGCTGCCACTTTTCGGTGAGAACTTCGGCATCATGCTCGTGGCTTTCTCCTTGCTGGGAATCGGTAATGCACTGATGCAGACATCGCTGAATCCCTTGGTGTCGACCGTGATGGGTGGAGGAAACCTGGCTTCCACATTGACCTTCGGACAGTTCATCAAGGCCATTGCCTCATTCTCGGCTCCTTATCTGGCCATGTGGGGGGCAACGATGGTCATCCCGGAATTCGGACTCAACTGGCGTGTGCTGTTCGGCATCTTCCTCGTCGTAGGCATCCTTTCCACGATACTGTTGTTTATCACTCCTATTGAGGAACCGCCTATTGAGGGCAAACCCTCCACCTTCGTGGAATGCTTCAAACTGTTGGGAACGCCCATCGTGCTTCTGTCATTCCTCGGCATCATGTGCCATGTGGGCATCGACGTGGGCACCAACACCACCGCTCCGAAAATCCTGATGGAGAGGCTTGGCATGACGCTCAACGAAGCAGCATTTGCCACATCCCTCTACTTCATCTTCCGTACCATCGGCTGTCTGACCGGGTCGTTCTTCCTGCGTGTACTGAAAATGAGGACCTTCTTCATCATCTCGGTCATCATGATGGCGCTGTCGATGTGCGGCCTCTTCTTCGGCACGGAGAAATGGATGCTCTATGCAGCCATCGCCCTCGTGGGATATGGAAACTCCAACGTGTTCTCCATGTGCTTCGCCACCGCTCTCGAGTCGATGCCAGAGAAGCAGAACGAGGTGAGCGGCTTGATGATCATGGGTCTATTCGGCGGCACCATCTTCCCATTGCTGATGGGCCTGCTGAGCGACGCCATGGGACAAGCCGGTGCCGTGTTGGTGATGGCAGTGGGTGTCGTCTATCTTTTCACTTATATCAAACAACTAAAATCCGCATAGAAAATGAACAATCGTTATGTAGTAGGACTCGGAGAAGTCCTCTGGGATGTACTTCCCGAAGGTAAGAAACTGGGTGGAGCACCCGCCAACTTCGCATACCATGCAGGACAATTCCTTGGTATGGACAACACCGTGGCCGTTAGCGCCCTGGGCGAGGACAAACTGGCCGATGAAACCATCGATGCCTTGAAGGAACACGGTTTGAACGACTTGCTGCCTCGTGTGCCGTATCCCACGGGGACTGTCCAGGTGCAGTTGGACGAGCAAGGCATCCCCACGTATGACATCAAGGAGAACGTAGCATGGGACAACATCCCCTTCGACGACGACGTCGCAGCCATCGCACGCAACTGCCGTGCCGTATGCTTTGGTTCGCTGGCTCAGCGCAACGTGGTCAGCCGCACAACCATCCAGAAGTTCCTCGATGCCACTCCTTACGACTGCTTGAAGATTTTCGATATCAACCTGCGCCAGCAGTTTTATACAAAGGAAGTCATCCTTGAGTCGCTGCAGCGTTGCAACATCTTGAAAATCAACGATGAGGAACTGGTGCTCATCGGTCGCATGTTCGGCTATCCCGGTCTCGACATCGAGAACAAGTGCTGGCTCATCCTCGGCAAGTACAACCTTGACATGCTCGTCCTGACATGCGGCACCAACGGCAGCTATGTCTTCACTCCGGGCCAGAAGTCATTCCAGGACACTCCCAAGGTGACGGTGGCCGACACCGTCGGTGCTGGTGACTCCTTCACTGGCTCGTTTGTCGCAAGCATCTTGCTTGGAAAGAGCGTGCCCGAGGCACACCGCACTGCCGTCCAGGTCAGCGCATACGTTTGCACACAGAATGGCGCCATGCCCACCCTGCCGCCAGAATTACTGAAATAGGATTTCTGCTGGCTTTCTATACAACCTCCATGCGTGTCGCATGGAGGTTTTTTCTTTTTGACTTTTCACCATTGAATGGAAGCCAATTCCTGCCCTCATCCCTTGGACAGCCAAATCGATGGTGCCCTATGCGGTCATGAGGATACAAAGCCACCATTGCTTGATAGGAGGAAAAGGAGGATGCGCCAAAGCGTATGAAATTCCAAAACTCCTCAACTCCGTAGACATTTCCCAAGACAACAAGAGACAAGAATGGATTTTGGCTAAAAAGAATGAAATCATCGTCAAAGAAAAAGTCTGAACAATTTTTCAGAGATACACCCTCGACAATCACTTTTTGGAACTTGCCGGGGTGTTTTTGTTGTTATTGCATTAACTTCGCACTCCGAATTCTATCTCACAACAAGAAAAATGAACCATTTGAGTAAGCGAGAGCAAAAAGAATTCATTCATTTTGCCGAGCGTGAGAATGGTCGGATAAAATCCAAGGAAAAATGAAAAAAGTTGGCGATTCCGTAAAAAAACGAGGGGTCTGAAGTGTCTTATAATTAGACGTGCCCTAATACGGGGTGCAAATTTGGATTGAATGATATGCTTGAACAGAGATATTTAGAACTACTTTTCCGCCAGAACTACAGCAAGATGATTCATCTGGCCAGGGTCTTGCTGGGCAATGACGGAGAGGCTGAAGACGTGGTGCAGGACATCTTCCTGCGAATCGCAGACAGCGACATCCCGCCAAAGAGCGACAATTATCTATTGGTCGCCGTGCGCAATGCCTGTCTGAACAGGATACGGCAAAAGCAGTTGCACGAAAAAGTGAGGAATCTGCTGCCCGTTGATGCCGATGCCGACTTCCAGCCCATCGAAAAACAGCAGGAAAGGCTCGAAGACATTGCGGCTTTCGTGGACAAGCAAATGGAAGAACCTCACCGCAGCATCTTCCACCTCCGTTTCGATGAGGACCTGACCATAGCAGACATCGCCCGTCGGCTTGGCCTGAACCCGAACACCACCTATAAGTATCTCGCACAGTGCATGGAGCATATCAGGAAACATTTCAACATCCATTAAAGCGACAACGACCATGGCAACGACCAACGAAAACATCCGCCAACTATTGGAAATGCTCGACCATCCCGAAGCATACACCGAGCAGGAAATCCACGACATCATCAACCGTAATGAGGATACACGCGAGACCTACCGCCTGATGGTGGAGGCCAAGCGCAGCAGCCGCAACCGTCAAGACGAAACTCCCGTCGATGTGGACGCCGCCTGGCAGCGGTTACATCAAAGACTTCAATCCAAGCAGCGTGGTAGGGGTTGGATGAAGATAGCCGCCTCCTTCATCGGTGTGCTGCTGGTGTCGGGCATCGCTTTTGCCGCCATTCACATCGTGCGGCACTACGTCGGACAGGATATGCCAACTCCGCCGCAAGAGACAGAAGTTGCTGTTCCGCATCAACAAGTTGCTCTTGACGACACTGTCAAAGTGGAAAAGACAGACACCATTGCGCCAAAGGCCACCATGGAACCCGTTGTCTTCGACAATGTGCCACTGGAGGAGATGCTGCCAAAGATTGCCACCCACTATGATGCCACGGTCACCTTCGCCAATGACAAGGCCCGGCAACTCCGTTTCCGATTCGTGTGGAATCCGCAGCAGGACATCGACCAAGTGGTCAATGACCTCAGCCAGTTCGAGAGCCTGACTGTCACATTGAAGGACAACCAAATCACCGTAGAGTAGCCTGCCGCCATGAAAAGAACCATCACGCTCATCATGCTGTCCCTGCTGTTAAGCGTCAACATGCAGGCTCAAAGACGCATATCGCGCCAATACAACAACGTATCGCTCTCTGACGTCCTCAGCCAACTCGCTGAGCAGCAGACCGACTACACCATCATGTTCCTCTACAACGAACTGGAGGACTTCCGCATCACCACGACCATCCACCGCAAGACGCTGCCCGAAGCCATCCAGCAGATGATAGGATTCTATCCCATCCGCGTCACGACAAGCACAGATGAGAGCGGAAAGAAGATTTTCGTGGAATGTGTGCAAAAGGCCGACACACGCTACAAAGGCACCATCTTCGACGAGAAAGGTCAGCCCGTAGCCTACGCCAACATCGCCCTGCTCTCACCCCAGGACTCCACGCTGATTGCCGGTGGAGTGTCCAATGAGAGCGGCTATTTCGTCATCCCCTGCGAACAGAAGCCTGTTCTCGCCCGTATCTCTTACATCGGTTACAAGACAAGCTATGTGATGCTTGATTCAAGAAATGTCGGTAAAATCAGACTCAAAATTGAAACCATCTTGCTGAATGGTGTGAAGGTGACAGGTGAGCGTATCTTATCGAGAACTGAAAACGGTCACCTCGTTTACAACATACCGATGCTCCTGCAAGTTTATCCCGCCGACAACGCATACGATGCGCTGACCAACATTCCAGGTGTCAGTGAGATGAACGGCAACATCACCTTCTCTGGTCAGTCCGTGACACTCATCATCAATGGCAAGCCAACCACACTAAGTTCTGACAAGGTGGTGGAGCGACTCAAACAGATGCCTGCCGCCATGCTTTCCAAGGCTGAGGTGATGCCATCGGCTCCTGCCAAATACCATGTGCGTGGCATGGCCATCAACATCGTGACGAAAGACTTCTCTGGGACAAACCAACTTTCGGGACAAATGATGTGGGGTTGGCGGCAAAACAAGTATGGTACGGGATACTGGGGTCCCAGCGTCATCTACAACCACGGAAAACTGAGCGTTGACCTGTCTTACACCTACACCAATGGAACGGGTTACGGGCAGGTGGAGCATGAGGCCAACCATCCCCTTGACGGTCAGCGCGTGGCCTACAGCGACAAGACCCGCAACCGCAGCGATGGCATGGACCATGAATACCGAATCGGCATGGACTATGCCATTGCCGATGACCACAGCCTGAGTCTGGCCTACACGGGACAATGGAACTCCACCCGCTCCACCAATACCACGACGGGCACGGCACTGTCCACACAGCACTCCCGCCAGCACACTTATCTGCACAACGTTGACGCCTCATACACTGCTCCTTTCGGTCTGCAACTCGGTTTATCCTATACCAACTATCAGGAACCCAGCACACAGAACCTCGACGGCGAGTTGTACGACATCAGCCGCAATCTCTCCGTCGATAGTCGTCAGAAAGTAAGCAAATGGCTCTTTACGGCCGACCAGACCCACTCGCTGCCGAAAGGTTGGGAACTGAGTTATGGAGGCAAGGCACAATTCTCCAATAACAACAGTTATCAGACCACGCTCGACGCCAAGCAGCAACCCCTGCCCGATGCCTCCTCGCACGTTGATTACGACGAGCGCATCCTCAACGCCTACGCCGGACTGAGCAAGCAGATAGGCAAGTCGTTGAACCTTGAAGCCTCACTTACCGCCGAGCAATATCACGCGACCAAATGGAACGAGTGGCGCATCTATCCGCAGTTCAACGCCATGTGGAACATCAATGCCAAGAACATGCTCAACCTCGCGTTCAGC
>CADADN010000077.1 GCA_902786665.1 uncultured Prevotellaceae bacterium
GCGTCACCCAAATCACCCTATAAAATCCTGCAACTAATTGAAAATCAATAGTCAAATTTTGAAATGTTGGAATTTTTCAATGGATTCCCGAAGTCAGGACTTCTTTAACTTCTTTAACTTCTCTAACTTCTTTAACTTCTCTAACTTCTCTAACTTCTTTAACTTCTCTAACTTCTCTAACTTCTTTAACTTCTCTAACTTCTCTAACTAAGCTATTCGGAGTGATCAGAACGGTCGTCCGCCGCCGAAGCCGCCGCCGCCGAAGCCGCCGCCGCCGAAGCCGCCACCTCCACCGAAGCCGCCGGGACGACCACCACCGGGCATGCCACCACCGGGACGGCCACCGCCGTTACCACCGGGACGACCACCGCCTGGAGGCATTCCCATGCCTGGCATCATACCGGGCATCATGCCGGGCATCGGACTCTGTTGCCTTGCCTGCCTGCCACCGAATGCATTGAAACGGTAGATGACGTGCAGCATGGCGTAGCTGTTGATGGAATTGTATTCCGTATCACTTCTCTGCATGGCGTTGATGACGCGGGAGAAACTGCTCTGCTGATGGAGGATGTCATAGAGTTGGAGGCTGACAGTCAGAGCCTTGCCCTTGAGGAAGCCATGGCTCACCTGTGCGTTCCACAACAACTCGTCGTTGTTCATTGATTCATCGTTGTAACCTCTACGTGAGTTCATGCTGATGCCAGAGGAGAGACTTGTACCCCAAGGCATGTAGAGGTTGACGTTGACACCGTAGGAGAACATCCAAGTGTCGAGGTCGCTGTTGCTCTGCAACTTGTTGCGTGCATGTGTATAGGTGAGCGAACCGTTGGGTTCCACTTCCAGCCAGGCATTGCGGTATGACAGTGAGAGTCGCTCCATCACCGTGGTTGTGCGTGTGGTGTTCTTCCTGTTCACATTATCCAAGAAGAGGTAGCTCACATTGTTGGCATAATTCAGGTTGGTGAAGGTGTTGATGTTCCAATAACCTACGCTGTCAAGAGCGGTGTTGAACATGAAGGCTGAATTGACGTTCCAGTTGCCGTTGATGTTCTCCGGTCGTGTGATTCGTCCACCAGTCTTTTCGTTGTAAGTCACCATGTTGCTGATGTTGTTGCGTGTGCTGCTGAAGTTGACGAACGACATGATCGACTGCTGGTGAGCTTGGATATAAGTGTTGTAGAAGAGCTGGAAGCTGTTGGTGAACGAGGGTTTCAGTCCGGGATTACCCTTGGTGATGTTCATCGGGTTGCTGTCGTCGGTGATGTCGAGCAGGTCGGAAATGTTTGGCTGTGATGTCGTTCCACGATATTGTATGCGGAGGTTGCTCAACTGGTTGAAACGATAGCGGAAGTCGAGTGTCGGCGACACGTTGGTCACGTTCCTGATGGTGTCGGCATAGATGCCCTGATAGTTCTGAACATAATGTGAGCGAAGTGGCTGCACCATGAATCCGGCGTTGAGTTGGAACTTGGGCTGAATCCAACGATAAGTGAGCTGGATGTCGTGGGTGTAGTTGGTATATTCGGAAAAACGGCTCAAACTATCATTCTTTAGTCCTCCTGTTTCCAATCCACCCAAAGAAGGATACTTGGTTGCTGTACCATTAAGTAATGCATCCACAAGGTTAAGAGAAGTCAAATCATAGGTGGAGCGATCGCTTTCATTCACGCTGTAGCTATATTTGTAGCTCAACTGTAAGAACATGGTTCTTGCTATAGGCTCTGTATAGGTGGTTTGTAAAGAGTATCCCTTCCTTGTACTCGGCGTGAGGCTAAAACGGTTTGTTCTTGTCGCAGGCATGGTCGTATAGGTTGAATCGAGACCGAGAGCGAGTTGTTGATAATAATTCACCCTGTTGATGGCAAAGCTGGTGTTGTCATTGTCGCTGTAGTTGCCATCGACTCTGAGTGTGACGTTTCGTCCGTAGTTGTTGAGTTTGCGGTTGAACTGCAACATTCCGTTGAGGGATTTTGACTCGCCATTGGAGATATTGATGGTTTTCTGATCATTGACAATGATGCCATTTTTCTCAAGCACAGCCAATTCCAGAGAGTCAAGCGGATTTTCCACATAGTTGTAGGGGTCCTCGTTGAATGTGGCCGACCTGTTGTTCTGGTTTCCATCGTTTGAGGAGATAGTGAAACTCGGTCTGAACATGATGTTGGTCATGGAGTCGGGCATCCATTCCACGCGCATCTGTCCGTTCCACGAGTTGCGGCGGGTGTAGTTCTGGTTGATGCTGTTGGAGAAGCTCTTCGTACCCACGAAGTTCTCCACCGACTGCTTTGAGAGGACGTCACCATTGCCGTGGTTCCACCTGACACTGGCATCCATCTCCAGTTTGTCGGTATCCTCGTAGTTGAAGTTGAGGCCAACCATCTTGTTGGAATTGCGACCTCCGCCGCCCATGCCGCCCATTCCTCCACGGAATCCACCGCCACCACCGGGGAATCCCTGGTCGTTGACGTTGTTGGCGCTTCCCATAAGCATGATCCTATACTTGTCTTTGAAGAGGGCGCCCATCACGCGCTCCGCATAACGTCCTTTCGTGCCTATGCCGAGGTCGAAATTGCCGAAGAAGCCCTTGTTCATGCCGGCCTTGAGCCCGAAGTCGAGGACGGTCTGCTCTTCGCCATCATCGATGCCGGTGATACGTGCGAGGTCGCTCCTCTCGTCGTATGCCTTGATACGGTCGACAATCGAGGTGGGGAGGTTCTTCAATGCGGTCTGTGTGTCGCCTGTCATGAACTCCTTGCCATCGACAAGGATTTTCTTCACCTGCTTGCCGTTGATGGTGATTTTTCCATCATCATCGACTTGTGCGCCAGGGAGTTTTCTCACCAATTCCTCAACGACGGAGCCTTCCGGCACGCGGTATGCAGAGGAATTGTAGACGAAGGTGTCTTCCTTCACCACCACTTTTGCCGCCATACCCGTTGCCACCACTTCCTTAAGCATGATGGCATCGGCTTTGAGGCTGAGCGTACCGGCATCCAGATCCTTGCCACTTTGCACGGCTACATCCTTGGCTAAAGTGACGTAACCGATGCTGGTGATTTTGAGGATATAGTTTCCCGGTTCCTCAACGGGAAGGTTGAAATTACCTTCGTCATCAGACAAGACACCAGTGACATACGTGGAGTCTTTTTTAAGGAGTTGCAAGGTGGCTTGTATCACGCCTTCCTTGGTATCCTTGTCCACGACACGCCCCGTGATGGCCTGCTGTGCCGTGACGGTGGCTGAAAAGCATAGCCACATCATTAAACCTGTTAATACATTCTTCATCTTTATACCTTAGGAAAATGCTTAGGGCATCCATTTGCCCTCAAAAATGATTATTGATAGATAATTGATAATTGTTAGTTGCCATTTTGACGTTATTTCACCATCAAAGTTTAAAGGTGATGGAAAAAAACACTTTGTTCCAAGAAAAAACAATGCCCAAAGGTCCCTTCCTATGTCGGGAGGGGGACGGGGGTGGGTAGGTACTCGGGCAAGCAAAGACCAGCACCTCTACATGGCCAAGGAGGGGCGGGGTGGCAGTGATACGAACAGGCACTCATACTCGGAAAAACTCAAAAACTTTTGGTTTTTCGCTCGCTTAATCGTACCTTTGCAACCAAAATGGGAAATATGATTATCCGCATGTACCCGAAGAACGGTCTGAAAGGCCTGCAGCTCCTAGCCCAGAGCAACGCCCTGGGTAAAAGAGCAAGAAGGCAATCGCTCTGGTATGTTATATTAAGGTAAAGAGAGAAAGATGAACAAAGTGATTTTATCAACATCCTTGTATGAGGACCTGGCCATCACCATGTCGGAATGCAGCCATGACCACACCTTCGTGCTCACCGACAGCACGACCAATGAATTGTGCTGGCCGTTGCTCCACGATTTCATGGGCTTGCGTTCGGCCACCCATGTCACCATTCCCGCCACCGACACCCACAAGAATTTGGACAGTCTCTCCCATGTGTGGGAAGAACTTGTCGCCCACGGTGCCACCCGGCATTCCTGCCTCATCTGCCTTGGCGGAGGAATGGTCACCGACCTTGGCGGTTTCGCCGCCAGCACGTTCAAGCGCGGCATCAACTACATCAACATCCCCACCACACTGCTCTCGATGGTTGACGCCTCCGTGGGTGGAAAGACTGGGGTCAACTTCAAAGGTCTGAAAAACGAAATCGGCGTGTTCTCCGAGCCCCATGCCACCATCATCCATACAGCGTTCCTCAATACGCTCGACAGCGGCAACATGCGGTCGGGTTACGCAGAGATGCTCAAGCACGGACTTATTTCCGACAATGAGACATGGTCCGCCCTGCTACAATTCGACATCATCAGTCCCGACCTTCAGCAACTGCAAACCATTGTGGGACAGTCGGTTGAGGTGAAGAAACGCATTGTGGAGCAAGACCCCCACGAACACGGCATCCGAAAGGCACTCAACCTCGGACACACCATCGGCCATGCCCTGGAATCATGGGCACTGCGCAATGGCCACCCCACCCTTCACGGCCATGCCGTGGCGCTGGGCTTGATTGGCGAACTCTATCTCAGCAGCGTCGTCACAGGCTTCCCCACGCAAAAGATGCGCGCCACGGTGTCTTACATCCATGAGACCTACGAGCGGCTGCCCTTCACCTGCGACGACTACCCCACCCTTCTCGAACTGATGTCACACGACAAGAAGAACATCGGCACCAACATCAATTTCACCTTGTTGGCAGACATTGGGGAGCTACGATTAAACCAGACACCCTCCATACAGCTCATAGAAGAGGCTCTCGACTTCATCAGGGAGGGATGACTAAGATTTGAGGGTTGAGATTTGAGGGTTGAGGGAATGAAGTTACAAAATGACAAAAAAAAGCTTAAAAAAAAGAAAACTGTATCGATTTGGAACATCAAAAACGATTTTTACGTTTTTTAAGAAATAAAAAAAAGAAAATTTCTTTGTCAATTCAGAAAGAGTTTATAAATTTGCAGCAAAATATGCGCAACATATCCATATCAAGGGAGCACATATACTGAAACAACGATAAATACCTGCGAGTAAGATAAGCACTAAAACCCCTACATAATAGAGGAATTTCTATATATAAACTTAAATAATTTACATTATGAGAAAATTTACGAAAGGTTTATTGATGACACTTGTTGCTTCGGCAATGAGCGTTGGAGCTTCTGCCCAAGTCGCTTTGGACTTATGGGATGAAATCGGAGACGTAGATGAATTCGAGGGTTACTTCCGCGTAATCAACGTTGGTTATCTTAATGAAAGAGGAACTGGTGTGATGAATGTCACATCTCCCAACACCGCCCAGCCACAAGCAAAGCAACTTGACGCCATCACCATGCCGGGTACAGTGATGTACATCAATGCCAGCAGGGAAGAAGGCGACATCCCCACACCCGAGAGTGGCTACAACGACTACAAAGAAGGTGACTACATCGTATTCAACCTCCGCTCACAAGCCGTTGACGCTTCTGCAGCTGTTTACAGCCCAATGGTTCAGACCATGAAGAAAGGCTTTGCCGGTTCACTCAAGACAATGAACAGGGCCTACAAGTGGAATCTTAGCCAAGCTGAATTGGACGAGGCTCTCGACAAGATGTTCTTCTTCATGAAGATGTATCTCGAGAAGACTACCGATTCACAGGGCAACACCGCTTTCTATCTGAAGAGCACGACTCCCGACTCCCGTCCACTGGCCAACCTTTTGAGAGAGAAGGGCATCGAAGTACCCAGCGGCACCAGGCCTGACACCGAGTGGCTTTGGGATGAGATGTTTGACAACGTGAAGACTTACTGCGACGAAGTTGGCGAGGACCAGCTTTGGGCTGAGTGGGAGTACTTCTTCGAGTATGAGCTCGATGCCTACAAGAACCGCATCCACATGGGTCACACCTACTATCTGATTGGTGGTCACGTGAAGACCAACTTCACCACCCACACACAGAAATTCGACATGGGTCCCGTCAACGGCGAGTTCATCAGCTTCGCCAACGAGAACAAAGTTGACTATCCCTACACAGGCTACACTCCTGAAATCGAGGTTGCAGGCGACTTCTCAAAGTGGTATCTGGAGCCCATCGTTCCTGGAACAGAGACCGAGACAACCAACTACTTCGCTCTCAACAGCTACGTAGAAGGTCTTGACGGCCACTTCTATCAGACTATTTACACCGACTTCCCAATGGAAATCGTTGACAATGGTGACAACACCGTACGCGTATGGGGCATCCAGAATGGTCCTCAGCTTGGCACCTTCGGTTCCGTAGAGCCCAACCCCGGTGACATCGTAGGTTATGTCGTTACCAAGGAATACAAGAACATCGTTCCCGCCCGTACTCCTGTCGTGGTAGAGTGCAAAGCCACCAGCTTCACCAACAACCTGCTCAACCCCGCCATCGATGAGCCTTATCTGGAAGAGGATCTGAACAAGGCCATCCAGGATGAGACCGACCGCTCCTTCTTGAGAGGTATTTTCTTCCCCTCTGACTTCGACGCCAACTCTCCCACATCCGCTGAGAACAACGACGAATTCATCTATTGCATCCGTCCAATCGACGAAAACGGTGCCGTCAACGAAGGTACTGCTATCAAGAGAGTACAACTCCGCGTCTTCAACAGAGGCAAGAACACTCTGAACCCCCTCGGCTTCTTCAAGTACAATGGCAAGACCGTCAAGGCTAACCAAGCATTCATGATCCTTGACGAGGACCAGGCTTACGCCAACAGCATCCGCATCGTTGACGAGGACTTCCTCCTTGGCATCAGCGAGGTTAACACCGAGAACACCCAAGACAACGTGATTTACGACATCCAGGGCCGCCGCGTGATGAATCCTACAAAGGGTCTGTATATCGTGAACGGAAAGAAAATGGTTAAATAATTAAAGATATTGCATTATGAAATATACTAATCCAACTTGCAAAGTGTTGACATTGAACACAAAGCATACAATACTTGAGATTGAAGTTGCACCTAGTTCTGTAGAAGAGCCGCCATATCCTATGGCAAACCAGAATATGCAGTTCGATGATGCTGTTGATGATTTGTTTGGAGGAAAGGTAAAATATTAAACATTTTCGAGATTATGAAGAAACAATATATCAACCCAGTTTGCAAGGTGATGACCTTGAACACGAAGCAGAACGTACTCGACCAATTGTTTGGTAACACTTCTTTCATTCCTGTTGGCAACGTACAAGGCGACAACGAATATGAGGATGCAGTAGACGATATGTTCAGCAACCAATCCACTTGGGAATAAACTTCCAACATCTACGATAAAAAGGAGTGGCAGGCTTACCTGCCACTCTTTTTTTGTATTTGAAAAGCGGCAACAACCATTCGCCGAATCGAGCGGGCAACCTCTTATTTCAGATTTACAAATCCTGACTCAATGCCTCCGGTTTACAAATCTGGCGGATACAGTCGGGAGGCTGACCACCAAAGGAAGGAAGGGTTGCTACCATAGGAGAAAGCATTCTTTAAAAAAATAAAAAAAAATTCCTTTTCCAACCCGTCATCAATACATTTTTTGTAATTTTGCACGAAATATCGGCAATTGGATACAATTATTTCAAAATGAAGAGATTATTAGCTACCCTTCTCACAATTGTGGGCACATTCACCATGGTTCACGCCATTGGTCCCACATTCTTTTACAAGTACTCGGTAGAACCTGTACCTGTGGGTGCCGGTCTTGTCTATGCATCCGACGAAGACTTGGATGTGGAGAACATACCATGGAAATCTTCATGGTACAGGACCGTCACATTCAGCAAGAAGATTTCAGTGCAACAAGAAGCCACAACGGTGACCGCATTCCTATATGCCAAGCCCATGGATGGTTATCTTTTCAGCCATTGGACAAAGAAGAACGACAACGGCGGTGAAACGGTGTTCAGCTACACGGCAAACACTACCGACCTGGTGACCACCACCTCCACTACAGAGGCGAACGCGAAATTGACGGAATACAAGGCTTATTTTGTGGAAAAGGGCGTGGTGTATCCCGAATCGTCCGACGAGTCCATTGGTTCGGTGACCATAGACAACCCCACCAACAAAGTTGGCGACAGGGTGACGCTGACCGCGTTCCCCGATCATCTCAATGGTAAATTCATAGGTTGGCGCCGCAACAATTCCAGCCAACTCATCACAGCCAACCCTTACAACTTCAAGATCACCAACTCCAACAAAGGCACCTACACGGCAGTGTTCGAGGCTCGGGGCATAGAGTCCAAGGGCATCTACATCTATTTGGAGAACGTCAAGTCAAAAAAATTCCTTGGCGTGACTGGCACGTCGGAAGACAGCATTTCCGAAGAGCAGCGCAACTTCTACAACTCGATGATGCTGGTTGACAATAGCCATAGGAAGAGCCATTCCCTCCCCGCACTGGTGCTCAAACTCACCGGCACGCCGACCGGCACCGGCGGATTGAGAAGTGTGGACATCCAAGGCCAGGGCATCTCCACATACAATATCAGCAACCTGAAATTCAGAGTGGAGAAATACGACACCCTGGACTATTACATCTATGGCTCTGCCCAAGGTGCCACCGGATATCTGAAAGACAATGCCGACAAGACCACTTACGGTGAGATGGAATTGATAGGCACCATCCGCTATCCCAACCTCTACAACCGTCCCAACAACGACACACCCTACAGGTGGCGATTCCACCATATCGACGAAGAGCATCTCAATGACAACTATTTCGGTGCCCTCCCATCGCCCAAGACCTTCAAGAACGGGAAGTATTACACCACTATGTACACCGCTTTCCCCTACAGATGCCTTGACAACGTGAAGGCCTACCTGGTGGACAAGATACTTGACAACGGCAGCATCCACTTGGTGGAAATCTCCGACGGCATCGTGCCGGCCTATACGGCAGTCATCTTGGAATGCTCCTCCACGGAAGCCATCGGCAACCGACTGCTCCCGCTCACCACCGACCCGGAGCCCCTCACCTCCACCAACCTTCTCAAAGGTGAGATTTGGCTGCATGACGGATCGGAAGACGAATCAAATTACCGTACACGTTTCGACCCCGCCACCATGCGCGTGCTCAGTGATGACAAATTCGCTTTCGTCGCTGTGAACAACAAGGATGACGCCCATGACAACGTGACATTGGAATACATCGCCAACAACACTTGTTACCTGGACATCACCGGCAAGAACGTACCGGAAGAGATGGAAATCTCCACCGATTCCAACAGCGGGTTGAAGGGTGACGTCAACAATGACGGCATTGTAGACATCGTCGACGTGATGACCACCGTGAATGTCATCGTGAAGAAAAAGGTGCCCGTGTTCATCTTTGAGAATGGCGACATCAACCTCGACGGCATCATCGATGTGGTGGATTTGATGGAAATCGTATACATCACACTGCACTAATAAGGAATAAAATACAAATTAACAAAAAAAAGGGGTGATTTGTTTGCCGCAAACATTTATTTTTTATAAATTTGCATCGGTTTAGTAACAATGACAAGACGACCTTTGCTCAATCAAAGACCATCTGGCACGTAACAACATCAATAATAAACAATTGCATCATGAAAAGAATTTATTCCAAGCCTGAAGCAAGATTCGTGGACATCAACCTCATCGATTCAATCCTGGAACCCCCACAGCCACCACCAGTATCCGGAGGCGACAGTAATGTAAGAGTCTGGGACGAAAACGACGAAGGCAAGCTCCCCACAAGCAAGAGTGTATGGGGCGAAGAAGTTGAAGAAAAATAAGAACACAATAGATTGAATGGTGACAGGTTCATGCCTGTTCACCATTCAATCTATCCTTGTTCTTATTGGTTTTCCCGTTTCTGTCATCGGCAGTTGTCCGACAAAAACGGTTTTTTTAGGTTTCCAGTAATGAGGGAGGGTATTGTCAACAATATCTTCTATATTTTTATTTTGTTCTCCTTCTATCACAAGGACTAAGATTTCCCCGAATTTCTCGTTCTTTTCCTTCCCTATGAAGAAAGGCTGTTGAAGATGCGGACGCAGCATTTCCTCTACTTTCTCCAATTGTATTTTCAATCCCCCGCAACAAGCCACATTGTCCACTCTCCCCACCACCTTGAATCTTTTCCCATCAGGGTGCATCTCCACGATGTCGCGGGTGACCAGGACTTCTTCACAAAGCAAGGGGGCGTTCACCACCAGGCAGTTTTCATCATTCACCGACAGTTCCACTTCCGGCATGGGTTGAAACCATGGAGAGGCGTCGTTCCCGTTCACCTTTCTCATAGCCACATGGGAAAGCGTCTCCGTCATGCCGTATGTAGCCCACACGTGGTTGGGGAAACACCGCAGTTCCTCTTCCAACTTCCCATCCAAGGGTCCTCCCCCTATGAGCAGATGCCTCACCCGCTTCAACCTCTCTTTCTCCTCCAGTATTTGCAAGGTGTTGTAGACTTGCAAGGGCACCATTGCAGCCAAATCGATGTCCAAGTCTCCGATGGCGTCTTCCGACATCGGATGCCCCGACGGTTCCACGGCCACGAGTCTCAGTTCTCTCACCAAGGCCCTGACAGCCATCATCTTTCCGGCGATGTAGTCGAGAGACATGCAAAGCAACGCCGTGTCTCCCGCCTTCAGCTGCAGGAAGTCGCAGGTCATCCTTGCGCTGGCCATCATCCTTCGCTTCTCCACGACCAAAGGCTTTGGCGGTCCAGTGGAACCGCTGGTGTGCACCATCAAGGTGTCGCATCCATCGTTCCACACCTTGTAGAATTCAGACAGTGTCATATGGTCATCTTGCAATATAGCGTAGTTCGTCGCCCACCACTTCCAGGGGGGCATCCACGTTGTCGGTGAAAAGCTGTCCTGTCCCCAGTCCTTGCGGCATGGGCACCGGACAGCCATAGATATGTGCTGCTAATTGTGCGATGGCAGAGAGTCCCACATTGCTTTCCAAGGCGGAAGTCATCCACGACCCAATGCCCCGTTTCTCAGCCATGTCAATCCATTCGCTCGTCCCCGCCATCCCTCCGTGGAGCGAGGGTTTCAAGATGATGAAGGCGGGTTTGATGGTATCCAGCAGCTCCTCCTTCATCAGCGGGATGTTCACTCCAATCATCTCCTCGTCGAGAGCGATGGGAATGGGAGAGTTGGCGCACAAGTCGGCCATCTCCTTCCATTGTCCCTGCCTGATAGGTTGCTCGATGGAATGAATGCCGAACGCTGCCAGCCGCTGCAACTTCCCCATGGCCTCCCCTGGAGAAAAAGCCCCGTTGGCATCAAGGCGCAATTGTATGCTTTCCGGTGAGAAACGCTGCCTGACACGCCTCATCAAGTCGATTTCACTCTCGAAGTCGATGGCGCCGATTTTGAGTTTCACACATCGGAATCCCTTCTCCATCTTCTCCTCCATCCTTTCGAGCATCTCATCATAGTCGCCCATCCACACCAGTCCGTTGATGGGAATGCCGACCTCGCCCCTTGTAAACGGCGTGTCGAAGATGATGTCGGAGGCGGCTTGCTGGCGCAAGAGCGCCGTTTCCAAGCCAAACCTCATGGACGGATACGGCAACAACACCCCATGGTCTATCTTGCCTTTTCTCTCCACCATCCTGCACATCTCACGCAGGACGTCACCATAGTCGGGCAGGTCGTCACAACTCAGTTGTGGCAGAGGAGCACACTCCCCCACCCCGACGGCTCCAGGGTCGTCATCATCGGTGGCTGTCACCATCCAGGAGTGCCTTGTGGTATACACACCCCTTGATGTCCCTGCAGGCACCTTGAAATGGAATGTCCGCTCAGATACAGTCAGTTTCAGCATGTTTCAAGATATTCGTTCAAGGCAGTTTGGGATATTTCTTGAAGTCGGGCTTGCGTTTCTCCAGGAAGGCTTTTCCTCCTTCCTGAGCCTCGTCGAGGAAATAGTAGAGCATGGTGCAGTCGCCGGCAAGTTCCTGGATGCCTGCCTGCCCGTCAAGTTCGGCATTGAGCCCTGCCTTGATCATGCGCAAGGCAAGCGGACTTCTCTCCATCATCGTCTCAGCCCACTCCACGCATTCGTCCTCCAGCCGTTCGAAGGGTACGACCTTGTTGACCATCCCCATCCTCTCCGCTTCCTGTGCGGTATATTGCCTGCAGAGGAACCATATTTCGCGTGCTTTCTTCTGTCCTACAATCCTGGCGAGGTAGGAAGAGCCGAATCCAGCGTCGAACGACCCCACCTTGGGACCTGTCTGTCCGAAGATGGCGTTTTCGCTGGCTATGGTGAGGTCGCATACAAGGTGCAGCACATGTCCTCCCCCGATGGCGTAACCGTTGACCATTGCGATGACTGGTTTGGGCAATCTGCGTATCTGCATCTGCACGTCGAGGACGCTCAGCCTGGGGACGCCTTCTTCATCCACATACCCTCCCCTGCCCTTGACGTGCATGTCGCCACCGGCGCAAAATGCCTTGTCGCCGGCACCGGTGAGGATGACGACACAGATGTCCTGCGCCTCACGGCAATAAGCAAAGGCTTGTGAGAGTTCGAGTGTGGTCTTGGGTGTGAAGGCATTGCGGTAACGCGGTCTGTTGATGGTGATTTTTGCAATACCGTTGTATTCTTCGAAAAGGATTTCCTCGAAATCCTTGATTTTCGTCCATTGTCTTTTTGGCATGTGATATAAGTTTTTAATTGGGAGTTATATTGGGAGTTAAAGGGGAGTTATAGGGGAGTTAAAGAGGAGTTAAAGGGACATATGTTCTCTTTCGGGAGTTAAAGGGACATATGTTCTCTTTCGGGAGTTAAAGGGACATGTGTTCTCTTTCGGGAGTTAAAGGGACATGTGTTCTCTTTCGGGAGTTAAAGGGGAGTTCTCCCTCGCCCCCGGCCTGCGACCACCCCCTCTCGGGCAGAGGGGGAGGAGTTAAAGGGACATATGTTCGCATATAGTGCCTTTTTAGCTTCACTTTTTCACGCCTTGTATATTCTAACTTGCGAAAGTTGAGTAAGTGCATTGATATCATGTTCTTTTCCTTTCAAACAGGTTGAAGTAGTCGGCCAAGGCCTTGGAGTCGGCATCGGCATCGGTGAACACCTCCAGGAGCAAGGGTCTTTGCCTTTCCTCGACGAGCAAGGCCACGATGCCCATCTTCGCCTCCTCCATGTTGCTTGCCTTGAGATATCCCACATCGTTTTGCTCGCATATCCCCCTTGCCGTCACATGATGCTCTGCCGCGACAAACTTGTCACGCACTCCGCTTTGCTCCAGTCCGGACAACGACAGGAAGATGCCTCCCTTGCCGTTGTTGAGCAGGATGATGCGCAAATTACCCCTCAGGTTCTGGTTCCATAGTGCGTTTTGGTCGTAGAAGAAACTCAGGTCTCCTATGATACAAAACACCTTGTTGTTGCTTGCCACGGAAAAGCCCGCCGCAGTCGACAACGACCCTTCTATGCCATTGACCCCTCGGTTGCACCAAACAGGATGCCAGGCATGGATGTTGGCCAGCCTGACGGCAGCGCTGTTGGCATAATGCACATCGAAATCATACTCCATATCCTCCAACTGCTGCTCGAAATATTCCACCACCGCCATCTGCGAGAACGCCGGGTGATAGTCTTCGGCCACGGCACGCACCTTTTGAAAGACATCCTCCCATAGATGAGGGAAAGCGGGTGACTTGGCCAGGGGGGAGTCGGAGGAATCGGAGTGATAGGAGTGGTCGGAGGAATAGAGATGGTGCAGGAAGCCTTCCAGGTTGCCGGTGAACAGATGGTCGAGGTGCTTGGTCACGTCCATCACCACGCCATCCGGGTTGACCATGCAGACAAGCGCGCTTGCCGACACCTTCCTCAAGAAACGCTTCATTCGCTTGCTCACAAGGGTCCCTCCGAAATAGACGATGGTGTCGGGCCAATATTGCTCGTCGTCGCCGATGAGCGACAACGCCTCCTCCATGGGGACGGAACCTGTCGGGAGGCAGGCAAGGCTTTCCGCCAAGACGACTGCTCGTCCTCCCAACAGTCCTTCCGGCTTCCTTACGAGTTGTGACAGTTGTCCGGAGGCTTCATTCTGCCCCACCACCACCATCAGGCGTCCCGACTGCTCCATCATTTCTGCAAGTAGTTGGTAACCACTCACTTGTATTCCTGTATGCTTTCTTATCACCCGCTCCTTCGGCAGTTGTGGTGTGGTGAAAGAGAAGAGGGGTTCGTTGATGGGGACATTGACATGGACAGGTCCTTTGGGCATACCGGGGTCCAATGCATTCCGTCCACCAGCCTCCATCAAAGCCTCGTTGACAAGGCGGTTGCAATACCACCGCTCCTCCTCATCCCCCACATCCATGGGCAGTGCCACCGCTTTCCTCACAAAAGTCTGCAAGGCATTCTCCTGTGGGAGGGTCTGTCCGTCGAGCTGTCCTATCCACCTTTTAGGTCTGTCGGCAGAAATCACCACCAACGGCACTTGTTGGTAGAACGCCTCGGCCACGGCAGGAGCCAGGTTGAGCAATGCCGTGCCGGAAGTGACGCAGACCACGACGGGTTCCCCTGTCGCCTGTGCCATGCCAAGAGCATAGAAACCGGCACTCCGCTCGTCGGTGACAGGATGGCATTTGATGGAGTGTGTCTCGTTGAGGTTGTGCACAATCGGTGCATTGCGGCTTCCCGGGCACACCACGGCATGGTGTATGCCGTGCTCCACGAGCAATGCGGTGAGAATGTTGACGTTTTCCTTGTCAGCGTACATATTGATGTCGGAATACTACTGTTTGGTATGCATGATGTCCTTCATGGTGCACATTTTGTCCTCGGTCTCCTTCCATTCCACCTCCAGTTCGCTGCCGGCCATGATGCCACCGCCGGCAAACAGGCTGCACCCCTCTTCATCCATCCTCATGCATCGTAGCGACACATAGAGATGGGTGGCGGTGTCTCTTCCCATAGGACCGGCAAAGCCACTGTAGTACTGCCTCGAAGTGAACTCATTCCGCAGGATGAAGTCGCGGGCATTGTCCTTTGGCAGTCCACAAACAGCGGGGGTGGGATACAAGATGGTGAGCAAGCGGCCGATGTCTTCAGGATGTGACATGGTGAAGTTGAAATCGCTCCTGAGGTGGACGAGTTTTCCCGCCCTTACGGTATAAGGTCCTTTCTCCTCGATGAAATCAGCCACTTGTTCAAGGCTTTCGGTGATATATGTGGACACGAACCTTTGCTCTTGAATGTTCTTGATATCCCATTTGAAATCATATCTGCCAACAGGTTCACGTGATGGGGGGTCGTCGAAGTCGAGTTGGCTCTCCTCAAGAGCCATGGTTCCGGCGAGCGACATCGTGGCCCATTGCTTGTCGAGTCCCTCAAGGAGCACCTCGGGGGTGGCCATCAGCCATGTCCCGCATCTCCATGCCGATATCAATGCCACGAACATCCGTGGATAACGGCGGCACGCATCGGCGAACATCATAAGCGGTGTGCGCCCTTCGTCGTATCTTTCCCTGACACATCGTGCAAGCACTATCTTGGAGAATTCCCCTTCAAGGACCTGCGAGTGGAAGTTGGCGAAATCGATGGAATAATTCGAATAGGAGCTTTTCCTCACCTTCTCGTGTTGCTTGGGTTCGGCAAGGATGTTCTCCAACGTCTCCCTCCACGGTTGCTGGCCTTCTTCGAGGTCGTCGATGTCGATGTCCAACGTCGTATCAGGATGGATGACAATGACAGGATAGCGTTTGTCGGCAGCAAACGGCGCCATGACGAAACCCTCCTTCCCGCTGAGGGAAGAGACAGAAGGCAATTCCTCCGGCTGCCCCTCCTGCTGTATCATGAGTTGGCATTGTTCTTCGTATGGTAGTCTGAAAATAGCGAAAGCACCCATGTCATTTGTTTTTGGCGGTGATGATATAGTTGGTGACCGTGACGGTCGAGATGAGCTCGCCGGCGGAATTGTTGATTTCCACATTCCACACGTGCAAGCGTTTTCCCTTTTGCACGAGATGAGCCAATGCGGTGACGGTGTCGCCCTCCACCACGGCTTTCACATGGCTTCCACTGACACTGATGCCCACGCAGATTTTCCCGGGGCAAAGAGCGGAAGACCCCACTCCAGCAAGATTTTCCGCCAGGGCAAGCGATGCGCCGCCGCTAAGGAAGCCGAACGGTTGGCGGTTGCGCTCATCGACGACCATGGTGGCCATCACCATGTCGTCGTCGGGGGTGGAAATGAAATTCATACCCAGCGCGGTGGAGAGGTTGGGACTCCTCTCGATGATTTCCTTGATAAAGTCTATATTCATAATGGTGTTGTAACAAAAGGCAAAATTACAAATTAATTTCAAATAAGGATGCTTTGAAGGTGATTTTTTCTTTCACATGGGGTTTTAGGGGCTTTAAGCACCTTGAAAAGACATTTTGCCAGACCATGATGCAAAAATGCGCGAAAGAGATGCCTGCTTCGCAAAAAAATTTGTAATTTTGCACCGCTAAAGAGAAAAAACGAACAAGAGAAATGAACATATTAGAATTAAACGAACAAGAGATAGGCAGACGGCAGAGTCTGGAAGAGTTGCGCAAACTTGGCATCAACCCATATCCAGCCGCCGAATTCCCCACCAACGCATTCTCCACCGACATCATCAATGAGTTCACCGACGATGCCGAGCCCCGCCCCGTGGTGGTGGCCGGACGCATGATGAGCCGCCGTGTGATGGGCAAGGCCAGTTTCATGGAGTTGCAGGACTCCAAGGGCCGCATCCAGGTGTATGTCAAACGCGACGACATCTGCCCCGACGAGGACAAGACCCTCTACAACACCGTTTTCAAGAAATTGCTCGACATCGGCGACTTCGTAGGTGTCCGAGGCATCGTCTTCCGCACACAGACAGGTGAAATCAGCATCCATGCACAGGAGCTCACCCTCCTCTCGAAGAGCCTGAAGCCGCTACCCATCGTGAAATACAAGGACGGCGTCGCCTACGACAAGTTCGACGACCCCGAGCTGCGCTACCGCCAGCGCTATGTCGACCTGGTGGTGAACGAGGGCGTGAAGGAAACCTTCCTCCAGCGCGCCACCGTCATCCGCACGATGCGACGCGTGCTCGACGAGGCCGGCTACACGGAGGTGGAGACGCCCACCCTGCAGACGATTGCCGGCGGCGCCAGCGCCCGTCCTTTCATGACCCACTTCAACGCGCTCGACCAGGACATGTACATGCGCATCGCCACCGAACTCTACCTCAAGCGCCTCATCGTGGGTGGCTTCGAGGGTGTCTACGAGATTGGCAAGAACTTCCGCAACGAGGGCATGGACCGCAACCACAACCCGGAGTTCACCTGTATGGAGCTCTACGTGCAATACAAGGACTACGAGTGGATGATG
The DNA here is from genome assembly GCA_902786665.1 of uncultured Prevotellaceae bacterium. Classification (GTDB taxonomy): domain Bacteria; phylum Bacteroidota; class Bacteroidia; order Bacteroidales; family Bacteroidaceae; genus Prevotella. The sequence continues at coordinate 17,358 of CADADN010000077.1, forward strand.
TCGTTCACCGAGAAACTTCTCGAGACCATCTGCATCGCCGTCAACGGCAGTCCGGAACGTGAGATCGACGGGAAGATCGTGAGTTTCAAGGCTCCTTACCGCCGACTCCCCATCCTCGACGCCATCAAGGAGAAGACAGGCTACGACCTCGACGGCAAGAGCGAGGAAGAACTCAGGGAGATTGCCAAGGCATTGGGCATCGAGGTGGACGAGACGATGGGCAAAGGCAAACTCATCGACGAGATTTTCGGCGAGACCTGCGAGGGAAGTTTCATCCAGCCCACCTTCATCACCGACTACCCTGTGGAAATGTCGCCGCTGACGAAGATGCACCGCTCGAAACCCGGTCTGACGGAGCGTTTCGAACTGATGGTCAACGGCAAGGAACTGGCCAACGCCTATTCCGAGCTCAACGACCCCATCGACCAGGAGGAGCGTTTCAAGGAGCAGATGCGCCTGGCCGACAAAGGCGACGACGAGGCGATGATCATCGACCAGGACTTCCTCCGCGCACTACAATATGGCATGCCACCCACCAGCGGCATCGGCATCGGCATCGACCGACTCACCATGCTGATGACCGGCAAGACCTATATCCAGGAGGTGCTGCTCTTCCCACAAATGCGCCCGGAAAAGAAAGCACCGCGCAGCAGCGTGGCCGAATGGGCCGAACTGGGCGTGCCCGAGCCATGGGTGCCCATCCTCAACAAATGCGGATACTACCTCGTGCAAGACATCAAGGACGTCAATCCACAGAAACTGCAGATGGACGCCTGTGGTGTGAACAAGAAATACAAGCTTGGCTACGACAACCCAAAGGTCGAGGAGTTTGCCAAGTGGATAGAGGCCGCCCAATCCAAATAATCAAGCACCAACCCCGCCACCGCTTGCCAGCAAGGCTGCGGTGGCACAACCATGACTTCCATGCACAATTGCGGCAAGACAGCCATCATCGGCGGTGGCAGCTGGGCCACAGCCATAGCCAAGATCGTAGTGGGGCACACCCACCACATCGGATGGTATATGCGACGCGACGACCGCATCGCAGACTTCCTACGCATGGGCCACAACCCGGCATACCTCACCAGCGTGCACTTCGACACCGAGGAGATATTTTTCTCCAGCGACATCAACAAGATTGTCGATATGTATGACACGCTCGTCTTCGTCACTCCTTCACCATACCTGAAAAACCACCTGAAGAAGCTCAAGACGCGCATCAAGGAGAAATTCATCATCACTGCCATCAAGGGCATCGTGCCCGACGAGAACCTCGTCTGCTCCGAATATTTCCACCAAGTGTATGACGTGCCTTACGAAAACCTCGCCTGCATCGGAGGACCTTCGCATGCGGAAGAGGTGGCGCTTGAAAGGCTCTCCTACCTCACCGTGGGATGTGCCGACATGGAGAAGGCGCAAGCCTTCACCGAACTCCTCTCCAGCAACTACATCAAGACCAAGACGAGCAACGATGTCATCGGCATAGAATACTCCTCCGTGCTGAAGAACGTCTATGCCATCGCAGCAGGCATCTGCAGCGGACTGAAATACGGCGACAACTTCCAAGCCGTGCTGATGTCCAACGCCGTGCAGGAGATGTCGCGCTTCCTCTCCGTCATCAGCCCCTCCACCGACCGCAACGTATACGACTCCGTCTACCTGGGCGACCTGCTGGTGACCGGCTATTCCAACTTCTCCCGCAACCGTGTCTTCGGCTCGATGATTGGCAAGGGATACAGCGTGAAAAGCGCACAAATAGAAATGGAGATGATAGCAGAGGGGTTCTTCGGCACCAAGTGCATGAAGGAAATCAACCGCCACCTGCACGTCAACATGCCCATCCTCGATGCGGTATACAACATCCTATACGAGCGCATCTCACCACAGATAGAAATCAAACTGCTCACCGACAGTTTCAGATAAACAGCAACTTTGGAAAATCAATTCCTATACCACAAAAAATCAAGACAAATGAAAAACCTCAGTTTAGACATTTCAAAAGCCGCCCAGTTCCTCAACGAAGGCGCAGTGAAGGCCATGGAACCCCAAGTGAAAGCAGCACAGCAAGCCCTGGAAGCAGGCACCTGCCCAGGCAACGACTTCCTTGGATGGCTGCACCTACCCTCTTCCATCACACCATCCTTCCTCGATGAGATACAAGCTTGCGCCGACGTTCTCAGAGCCAACTGCGAGGCTGTCGTGGTGGCGGGCATCGGTGGCAGCTACCTTGGCGCACGTGCCGTGATAGAAGCCCTGGGCAACTCCTTCGCCTGGCTCGTCAAGGACAGCAGCAACCCCACCATCCTCTTTGCTGGCAACAACATCGGCGAGGACTACCTTTCCGAACTCACCGACTACCTGAAAGACAAGAAGTTCGGCGTCATCAACATCTCCAAGTCGGGCACCACCACCGAGACCGCCCTCACCTTCCGACTGCTGAAGAAGCAATGTGAGGCACAGCGCGGCAAGGAAGAAGCCAAGAAAGTCATCGTGGCCGTCACCGACGCCAAGCGCGGAGCAGCACGCACCTGCGCCGACAAGGAGGGCTACACCAGCTTCATCATCCCCGACAACGTGGGTGGTCGCTTCTCCGTACTCACACCGGTGGGCCTGCTGCCCATCGCCTGCGCTGGTTTCGACATCCGCCAACTGGTGAAGGGTGCCGCCGACATGGAAGCCGTTTGCGGCATCGACACCGCCTTCGACGAGAACCCCGCAGCACTCTATGCCGCCGTGCGCAACTGCCTGTATGGCGACGGCAAGAAAATAGAGATCATGGTGAACTACCAGCCGAAACTTCATTTCATCAGCGAGTGGTGGAAGCAACTCTACGGAGAGAGCGAGGGCAAGGAGAACAAAGGCATCTTCCCCGCCTCCTGCGACTTCACCACCGACCTGCACTCCATGGGGCAATGGATACAAGAGGGCGAGCGCACCATCTTTGAAACCGTCATCAGCGTGGAGCAACCCAACCGCTGCCTCCTCTTCCCCGAAGACGAGGAGAACCTCGACGGCCTCAACTTCCTCGCTGGCAAGCGCGTGGACGAAGTGAACAAGATGGCCGAACTGGGCACACGCCTCGCACACGTCGACGGTGGCGTACCCAACATACGCATCGCAATACCCGAACTCAACGCCTACTACATCGGACAACTCATCTATTTCTTCGAAATCGCCTGCGGCATCAGCGGCAACGTCCTCGGTGTCAACCCATTCAACCAACCCGGCGTGGAGGCATACAAGAAGAACATGTTCGCATTGCTCGACAAGCCCGGCTATGAGGCTGAGAGCAAAGCCATCAAAGAACGACTGGCCTGATCATGGACATCATCAGCGCCATCAAGCAATACAACGCTACAGGAAAAGAAGGGCAACACGGCTTTGGGAGGTTCTCTCCCAAAGCCGTACTCTTCGACATGGACGGCGTACTCTACGATTCCATGCGTTTCCATGCCAAGGCCTGGCATGAGTCGATGAAGCAATACGGCATCGCCATGAGCGAGGCGCAAGCCTATGAGCACGAGGGCATGCGCGGCATGGAAACCATCCGCGAAATAGCCCTACAGCAACCCGGCAAGGAGCATCTTGCCGACAAGGCGGACGAGATATACAAGGTGAAGTCGGCCCTCTTCGCCTCCTACGGCGAACCATCCAAGATGAAAGGCGTGGAAGACCTGATGCGGCAGATGAAAGCCGACGGCATGACCATTTGCGTGGTCACCGGCAGCGGACAGCACTCACTGCTCGACCGCCTGGAGCGTGACTTCCCCGACCTCGTGCACCGCGAACTGATGGTGACCTGCTTCGACGTGAGCGAAGGAAAGCCAAAACCCTACCCTTACCTTCAAGGTTTGGCCAAGTGCGGGGTGGAGCCATGGGAAGCCATCGTGGTGGAAAACGCCCCCCTCGGCGTGCAAGCCGGCGTGGCAGCGGGAATATTCACCGTGGCGGTCAACACCGGCCCTCTTCACGACGACAAGTTGCTCGAAAAAGGCGCCAACCTACTCTACCACACCATGGACGAGTTCCACCATGACTGGGAAGCACTGGTCACCCTGGCACGGAAAACCTCACAAACACCATAAAACAAGCATCAACACCCTATGATGAGAAGAAATGCCTTCATCACCCTGCTTTTCGCCCTGGCCGTCACCATGACACTCTCCAGTTGCCATGGCGACAGCGGCGACGGCGTGATGGAACGTCCCGACTACACCAGCATCGACTACAAACTCGCATTGAGTCCCGAAATGCTGAAATTCTACGACATCCAAGCCACCTACACCTCGATTTCCGAAGAAGAGAAGACGGTGGAAATCACCAACGAGACTTGGCGTGTCACCGAAAAAGTGGAGGGTTACCGCAACATCGACTTCAAACTCAAAGTCATTGCCACGGTGAAGACACAGGAGCCACGCCTGGACGAGAAAGTGGATGAATACGCCCTCACCTGTGAATATAGCGCGGAATACTACACCAAACCCACCAGTGCCAAGCGCATGGCACAGGAGACCTTGAACAAGAAGTTGAAAAAGACTGCTGTTGCCGCCTACTTGACCGAACACCCCGTCATCACCCTGGTGAACTACCAAAAAAACAACACCCCTTGAAAATGAAAGAGAACCTGACCGACAAGCGAATAGCCTTGCTGCTCTCCGGCGGCGTAGACAGTTCCGTGGTGCTCCACGAGCTATGCTCGCAGGGGCTTCACCCCGACTGTTTTTACATCAAAATCGGTCCGGAGGAGGACGAAGAGTGGGACTGCTCCTCAGAAGAAGACATGGAGATGTGCACCGCCCTTGCCCGGCGCTACGGCGTACGACTCGAGGTGGTGGACTGCCATCGTGAGTACTGGGACCGTGTGACCCGATACACGATGGACAAGGTGCGTGCCGGACTCACCCCCAATCCTGACGTGATGTGCAACCGCCTCATCAAGTTTGGCGCATTCGATGAGAAAGCAGGACACGACTACGACCTCATCGCCACAGGACATTACGCTCAAACGGAAATCATCGACGGGAAGAAATGGCTCGTCACCAGTCCCGACCCGGTGAAGGACCAGACCGACTTTCTGGCACAAATCGAGGACTGGCAATTGAAGAAAGCCCTCTTCCCCATAGGGCATTACATGAAAGAGGAAGTGAGGAGCATCGCCGAGCGCGAGCACCTGGTCAACGCCCGCAGGAAAGACTCCCAAGGCATCTGCTTCCTTGGGAAAATCAACTATAACGATTACATCCGACGTTATCTCGGGGAAAATCCCGGCGACGTGCTGGAACTGGAGACAGAGAAGCTGATAGGCCGACATCGCGGACTATGGTTCCACACCATCGGCCAGCGCCACGGCCTGGGCTTCGGCGGCGGACCGTGGTTTGTGGTGAAAAAAGACATTGAACGCAACATCCTTTACGTGAGCAAGGGATACGAGCCCCAGTCTGCCTACAAGGACGTCTTCCGCATCCATGCCTTCCATTACCTCACGGAAGAGGTGCCCTTGCGGGAAGTCACCTTCAAGATACGCCACACTCCGGAGTTCCACCATGCCGTGCTCGACAGCATCGGTCCGGGGGAGTATATTGTCCATTCGGAGAAGGCCATACATGGCGTGGCACCTGGGCAGTTCTGCGTGGTCTATGACAGCGACCACCACCGCTGCTTCGGCTCGGCGGAGATATATTTTGACTGAGATAGGAGGAAATAGGACGTTTTAGAAGGGAATAGAAAAAATGATTATCCGCATCTTTCCGATAACGCCCCGAAGGGGCAATAAGCCTCCAGCCCAGGGCAACGCCCTGGGAAATTGGGAAGGAGGCAATCGCC
>CADADN010000078.1 GCA_902786665.1 uncultured Prevotellaceae bacterium
AAAATCAATCCGCCAAATTTTTGACGGATTAATTAGCTGATTTTATGAAAGATTTCAAAAAATATGAATATGTAGTGCTAAATTTTACGTCATCGTAGGATAAATAAAGAAATAGGGAGCCCATTTTGTAATTTGTTTTTTCATAAGTAGGTAATCAAAATTAGATGATAGTAACAGATAATTATGATTACCTACTTAAAGAAAGAAATAAAAGTAACCTTTCTGTGGATATTGTTTTGATATTTCCACTCCAAGGATAATGATTTATAGGAAATAGTAAAGAAAAATGGGTGTGCTGAATAGCACGCCCATTTTTCTTTATCTTGTTGGAATCTCTTAACTTGCATTGGGGCTTGACTGCAATTGCCATACCATCTCTCCCACATGGAAATGATATTCTCCATTATAAGTCCAGGCATAGCCTACTTGGTAACTGCCATCTTTGTTGGTCATCCAATATCTGCCGCCATGAGGATTGCCATGGGTGTTTGAGTCGTCAGCCAAAGAGGCGGGAAATTCTCCTACACTGGAAAGGACGTCTAATAGATATTGTCCTTGGGGAGGTTGGTCGTCTGGTGTGTGGGCTTTCAGAATATCGGTGATATGAGGGCCGTGGTTCACTTCTCCTACTGCTGCGACGTTGCCAGATGTTGGGTCGGGGGTGTTGAACAAATAATGGTCGCCGCTTGTTGAACCACCAGTGCACTCTAACTGCAACCACCAGCAGGCGGCCACGTATTCTTGGGGGGTGAAGGTCTCCATCACCATCTTGGGCTTTGAGTATTCTTTTTTCATCTTCATCACAATCGTAAAAAAATATGATGCAAATACTTGTTTTTATGTGTTATTGGAGTCGCACTTATTTTGCAAAGATATTATTTTTTTGTCTTAACTATGCAATCCTCCCCCCCCAATAAAATGGTTTTTTGTTATTTTTAACAATTCTCCAAGGGTTGGGCATTCAGCGAATCTTGTCCTAATCCGCGCTCGACTTTTTCGCTTGTCTCGCCCTTTGTAATGATATTTGTTGAACTGGTTATAGCATTGATGGTGACAAAGCCCATGAAACGACCTTTAAGAATTATTCTGGCTAATTAGTGACCACTTTCATTGCGTGCACCTTTCCCTTGTCGTCGATTATTTTCATCACATATACCTCTTGCGGTTTCAAATGAGTCACCTTCTTGCCATCGAGGGTGAAGAATTCGCGTTTCACCACGTCGATGTCCTCCTCTTTCCATACCGGTATGACACCTGTGTGTTCCCCTGTGATGACGACACTCAATCGTTGCTGGTACGTCGTTCCCTCGCTGTCGGTCACTTGCATCGTGACGATGCCGATGCCTCCTGGTGCCTTGGCATTCAACGTGATGATGGAATCTTGCAATGTGGCAGAGAAAAGAGGACTGTCAGACGAGATGGAGTATTGCGGTGACTTCTTGAACCCTCTGAAGAAAGGTGCCACGTTCACTGTACCCGTCTCGTTGGGTTGTAGGATGAGGTAAGGGTGAGCCATCAATTCGAGATAGTCCTCCAGTAGCGTCCAACCGTCATGGTCGGGGTCGTCGTTGTGGTTCGCCACTGCTGCGTCGCTGCCGATGAGCCGTTCATACCAGTCGGGCATCCCGTCACGGTCGGTGTCAAAGTCGTCGGGGCGTCGCTCCTCCGGGTAGGCCTCATAGCCGCCGCAGTCGTCCTCATGGTCGATTTCACCACTGATGCCCGACCTGGAACCCTTGAAGGTGTGGGTGCCGTCCACCGTCTCGCGCACCACGCGCAGGTGTTGGTCGTCGCGCATCGGCATGGTTGCCCCGGCGTCGCTGGTGACGATTTTCAGCGCCTCCTCGGCGGTGTGAATGGTGGCATGGGAGGGGAAGAAGGGCGTATCGACGATGGTCTCGTATGTCGGGCCCGGGTCGCCGTTGGACAGTTGGATGGTGTAGGTGTCGCCTTTCTTGTCGGGACTGAGCGTGTGGTCCTTGTTCTCGCGGATGTTGCCGTGGACGTATGCACGCCAGGTGCTCTCCGGCGACCCCACGTTCTCATATTGCTGGATGAAAAGTTCCTTGCGCCTCGTGTCGGCACCCATCTTGTAGTAGTTGCCCACGAAGTTCACCTCGTGGCAGTTGCCGTCGGTGGTGCGCCCCCACCAGTTGTACACCACGTTGTTGAAGATGTCCATCTGCCCGATGGCGGTGTTCGTGCCGTCCATGCCGCCTCCCATGCTCCAGTTGCGCCCGTTGCAGTTCACCAGCAGGTTGTGGTGCCACGAACCGATTTTCCCATCGATGGTGGCGGCGAAGCCGTGGTTGGTGCCGCTGCTGTAGTTCTTGTGGTCGGCGATGCCCAGCGCTTCCGCGATGATGGAGTATTGGAAGCTGACGTTCTTTGCTCCGCGGCCGGAGACGGTCTCGTCGGTGCCCCAAGCCGCCGTGGTGTGGTCCACGATGGCGTGGTCGGACCCTGTCATGCCCATCGCGTTGCCCGTGTCGCCGTAGCCGTGCTTGAAGCGCATGAAGCGGCAGATGTTGTCCGAACCGATGTTCACGTTGGAGTTCTTGATGCACACGCCCTTGCCGGGGGCCGTCTGGCCGGCGATGGTGATGTTGGGCTTGGCGAACACTGCACTGAAGTCCATCACGATGAGGCCCGACACGTCGAACACGATGGTGTGGGGCTCGTCGATGTCCACCAGGCCGTAGAGCAGCGTGCCGGGGGTGTGGTCGTTGCCAAGGCTCGTCACATGATAGACCGAACCGCCACGGCCGCCCTGTGCGAAACGGCCGTAACCCTCGGCGCCGGGGAACGCCAACTGCCGGGGCTTGAATTTCCATATTTTGCCTTCTGTCACATTGCCGGAGGCATCCACCTCGTCCACGCGCCAGTAATAGGTGTTCATCGAGTAGAGCTCTGTCACTTGATAGGTGGTGTCGGTGAGGACGGCGGTGGGTGAGGCCATGGCGGCTACGGTGGCGGAGTCGGTACCGAAATAGAGTCGGTGCTCCATTACGCCGCTGTTGGCGGGCGACCATTTCAGGTTCACGCTATGGGTGTCGTCGGCGTCCACGTGCATGTCGCCGCTTGTGGGAAACGGGTCCTTCGCTTGAGAGGTGATGCTTGCCGTGTTCAACTCAAACCCGTTGCACAAGGGAGGCATGAAGGCGTTGGTTTGGCCGGCGGAGGGGATGCCGGGATGGTCGGGGGAGGTGGAGAACTCTATCTCCACGGCTTCGCCGGCTTCCGCGATGGTGAACGTTGTCGTCACCAGACAGGCGTTGGCGGCCACCGCCTGGCCGAAGGTGTAATCTACGCGTTCGTGTGCCACTACGCCGTTGCAGCGGATGGTCATCGGCGCGGCATAAAACCGCTCACCGTTCTCCCAGCAGTTATGGTAGGTCTGCAACGTGTGCTGTCCTGCCGGAAGGCCCTCGATGCGTAGCGTGAACGTCCCGTAGGTGTTGGGGTCGAGATTGATGCCGTCGAACGTCAGACGTCCGTTCTTCGACTTGTTGTCGGCATTTTGGATATACGTCTTGCTCCAGCCCGTGCGCAGGTCATAGTCGGCATCCCCGGGACAACTCAGCGTGAGGGTGATGCCGTTCTCGGTCATCGTGTCGCTCTTTCCTTGCTTCACGCGCCAACAAGTGTAGCCGGGTTCCAATGTCTCTTCGTCGCTGCGGTTGGCGATGCTCAGGTCCACTTTCAACTTCGGCAGCTCTTGCGCTGTCAATGGCGTGGATGTCATGATAAAACAAAGCATAAGGGCTGTCGTCAGCAACAGCCGAAGGGCGTTTCTGTTCAACAGTGTGGAATGATTTCTCATTTTCTTTCGGTTTTAGTAGGTAGGAATAGTTTGCTTGGGGCAAAGGTATGAAAATTTAGGCGAAATCAATCTTTTTTATGTGAAAAAAACGATATGTGTCAGAATATGCATTTTCTGCTGTGGGTGTCCTATGTAGGGATGGTGATTCTTACCGTCCCTCCTGTCCCTTTTGCTCATGTAGTAGCTTTAGGGGGCGACGCTTCCAAGCGTCGCCAAGGGGCATCCGGTGTGCTATGTTTGCAACTTGTTGATATGTAATATCCATTTTTCAAGAAAAATGGCTACTTTTGCACTGTCCACTTTTCACCGAGGCGATATCCTTTGGATTTTCGCTGATGAAATACGTTCTCGAGTATTGGTGAAAAATCTAGAATTGAAAAGATGTGTCCACTTGAAAAAGAGGAAAGTGAGCAAAAGGGCGGTGCGCGTCTCCCCTCCCCTCGCAGGGGAGAGGTTGGGGTGGGGTGAATAAGTCTTGAAAAACAATAAGTTACATACCGCACCCCTGCCCCTCCCTGGAGGAGATAACTAACACCGATATTTGTTCGAACGGACTTTTTAAAGTGGACTCAAAGATGAATAAAAAAGAATATGAAATACGCTTTGTTTTTTGACATCGACGGGACGCTGGTGAGTTTCAACACCCATCAGATACCACCTTCTGCAATACAAGCGCTGGCTCAGGCAAAGGCCAACGGGCACAAGGTTTTCATTGCAACGGGAAGACCACCGCTTATCATCACCAACCTAGGAGCCATCGAGCACCTGATCGACGGTTATGTGATTATCAACGGCGCATTGTGCTTCATAGGGGAAACCGTCGTCAGGTGCAAGGAGATTCCTCTAAAGGCGGCACAATTGGTGGTGAAAGATGCACGGGAAAAGAATTATGGAATCATCGTCGTGGGAGAAACCGACGTGGCAGTGTTCGACCCAAAGGGTGAGGTGGACAGGATTTTCCGGCGCGAATTGGCGGTGGACAACCTCAATCAGGCTAAGCCGATGGATGTAGTGCTCCGACAACGCATCATGCAGCTCACACCATTCTTTACAGAGGATTACGAACATAGGCTGATGGAACGCATACCCGAATGCACTTCAGGACGTTGGCATCCAGCCTTCACCGACATCACTGCAAAGGATGCGGACAAGGGAAAGGGGATATTGGCTATGGCCGAGCACCTTGGAATCGACCCTCGGCATACGATGGCTTTTGGCGATGGGGGCAACGACACCTCTATGGTGCGGGCGGCTGGCATCGGTGTGGCCATGGGCAATGCCCTCGATTCATTGAAGAAAGAAGCAGACTTTGTGACCACCTCGGTTGACGAGGATGGAATCTTGAATGCACTTCGTCACTTCCGTCTGATTGACGCCATATGAAGGGTAATGGAATAAATGACTGAAGTTTCCCACCCTCACAAATTACGTAAAAGTTTTATTATCACGAATTTAAGAATTTTGGAATTGATAAGCAGATGAAAAGAATTTTGAAGAATTATCGTCGTAAACGACGCGAACCTTACGCAATAGAGGTTAGGAAATGACTTGTCATTTCATCTCAAATTCCTATAACAATAATGAGTCCACTTTAAAAAGTGGATGGTGAGCAAAAATCGGTGAGCATCTTCCCTCCCCTTAAGGCTGATCTTTATACACAATTATGCATCCATCTGAATAACAATTAATTAAAAAAACTCTTCGCTTTAAAAAAGAAATAAAAAGACATGAAAAATAGCTGTAAGTAAGAAAAAAACGCCAGCGTTTCTCAAAAAGGAGGAAATAATTTAATGATTATCAGCAAACATCCGTATGCCAATCATTATCTTGTTGTCCCGCCTCCCCCGAAGTCGTAGGGGCGGGTCTTGTGCCCGCCCGAAAACCGTTATTCTCAATGTGGGCGGGTCTAAAGTCCATACTTGTCTCTTGTTGTCTCGTGAAAGGTCTACGGAATTTTTGGACTAAAAGGAACTATATGCGCCCAAGGCGCATATTCCATTCCCCTTTTGAGACCTATATGGCATTCTTGAGTCCTTTGAGTCCGTAGACATTTTACACCCAAGGCGCACCTTCCCTTCCTCCGAGACTTCGTAGACTAGTTTCATCTATGGCAGGACGAATATCACCCCATCCTACGTATGATTATCGGAAGCATGCGGATAATCATTAAAAATTTTTCTTCCTTTTTGTGAGTGCCTTGGCACTTTTTCATTCTTCTTTCATATTTTCCTCCTTTTTCATTCCTTTTTCATCCTTTTTCATCTTGTCCCTTGAGGGGAGGGGATGACTAACACCTCGTTTTGCACAAACGGACTTTTTCAAGTGGACTCAATAATGGAAAATTCCAACCGGCGGTTGAAACGCCCTGAAAGGGCAACCTGCACTTAGCCCAGGGCAACGCCCTGAGTTGTGGGAAAGGGGTGAATTCGCCCTGCAAGGGCAAAAGAATGGTGTTTGGGTAAGGCTTTTGCCTTTGCAGGGCGACTGTTATATATCACACATAGATTCCCAGGGCGTTGCCCAAGTGATTACTTTTTTGCTTATATAGGTATAATCATATAGTCGAATGCTTTTAGAGATAATGAATTTAGTTATTTCATTTGCTCTCCCTCATGATTGATTCACACTCAATCGAATCTTTGTTTAAATACAAATTTTGAATCCGCTTTTTTCATGAAGAAATTAACAAGTAGAAAAGAAAAGGAATCTGTGTCAGAAAAACTCAACCAGCAAATACGGCATTTGCTCTTTCTCAATCCTTTACTTGACATCCGTGTCATCAAGAACCATCTCGCCAAGCTTCCCAGTCAATTGAAGAACGACAAGTTGGAAACCATTCGTCTGCTTACCAAGCAGCGTATGGATTTCGTCAATTCTTCCAGCAATAATGGATATATCAAGGTCAATTCTTCCAGCAATAATGGATATATCAAGCGTCACATTCGCAATTGGGAAAAAGAGATTGGTCCTGTTTCCTTTGGTGATGTCGTGCAATTGATTGAGGGTAGCGGAATGACCATTATGGAAGCCGCTCCTCATTTGTTCGTCCCGCAACAGATTGAGCAATGGCTGAGTAAATACCTCATTGGCCAGCCTGAATATGCACGAAAACTTTCATTTTGCTTCTATTTGCACGAAATCAGGAACAACAACGAACAGTTGAATCTTCCCCGTCCCAGTCTTCTTGTTCACGGTCCTTCGGGAGTCGGCAAGACATATGGCCCTCACAAACTGGCTGAATTATTTCAGGTTCCTTTCGGGGTCGTCAACTGCAACAACCTCGTTCAGGAAGGCATCATAGGCAATACACTCACCACTGTGTTCACCCAACTCTATATGAAATATAAGGAGGATATGTCGTCGGCAGTGATTATTTTCGACGAGTTCGACAAATTATTTGAAAAGGGTTATTACAATGAGCGTATTCTCAATGAGTTGCTCAACATCATTGATGATGACAACACGTTGACGTTCAATCAAACTGACACCATCTATCATTACGAGAAAACGAGTATGAAAACCAACAAAATGCTGTTCATCTTCACTGGAGTGTTCCGCGGTATAGAGGATATCGTCAGAAAGCGCCTTAACGACCATGGTATCGGTTTTGCCAATGGGAACGGATTAAATATGGAGGGCGATTACCATCAATATGTCACCAATGACGATTTCGCCAGGTATTTCCACCGCGATGAACTCACTGGCAGAATTCAACAGTATGTTTATGCCAGGGAACTGGAGGTAGACGACATGGTCAACATCCTGCTCCACTCGGAGGAGTCGCCTGTCACTACTTTCGTCAACTATTTCAAGATGCGCGATATCGACTTCTCGGTGACCGAAGACGGAGCAAGGGCCATCGCTGCTGCCTCCATCCGCCAGCACCTTGGTGTGAGAGGACTCAAGTCACTGATGTTCAATATCCTGAGTGATGAAATGTATGCGATGAATACTCCGCAAATCATCGTCGACAAGTATTTCGTGGATTTGAAAACGGCATAGCATTTTGGGAGTGATATGTCTACGGAGTTGAGGAGTTTGGGAGTTTCATGCGTATGGCGCATCCTCCCTTCCTCCGAGACTCCGTAGACCCGTTTCATATATGGCATGACGATGTATCTTCCCATTCATACGGATGATTATCGGAAACATGAGGATAATCATAAAGAAAAATGTTTGCTCTCTGCAAAATGGGCACTCTCTTCCGAACCCCCTGTGGCGACCCAATGGAAAAAGTACAAAAAAAATGAAAACAATCATTAATTATTCTCCATCCTCAACCAATGAAACACATTCCTTTCCTTATTGCATTGCCCTTGGCATGTCTGATGGCTTGTTCGTCACACGATGACATCGATGAGACCATCGACAAACCCAATCCCGAAACCAAAGGAAAACCCTTGCTGGTAGAGGTGTCGGAAACCCCTTTGGCTGACCCGGAAGCAGCAAGTGCCAACACGGGGATGACTGCGATTTTCAGGGCACCGGTCGTCAATAAAACCACACTCTCGCAGTTTTATTTGAATGGATATTGGAGCCAGTCGGGAAAACTCAATCCGTCATACGTGAGCCGAACAGACAACAACAGCACGTGGGTGGCAAACAATACATGGCCGTCGGGTATCTCCGACGATACCGACATACATTTCTATGCCTATGCCAATGTGGATTACAATCCTTCTGCTTCGCCGTTCTATTATGGTGACTACAGCGGGGGCTACAACCCTTACCTCTATTTCATAGTCGACGAGAATGCGGAAAGACAGAAAGACCTGCTCGTGGCGAAGAAAACGGCGAAACCCAAAGACAACACGGTGCATTTTCACTTCACACATCCTTGCGCCGCCTTGCAGTTCGCCATTTGCAAGACCAAGGCGTTGACCAACTTCGACATTCAGGTGCAGAAAATCATCTTGCACAACACCCACAGTAGTGGGTATTACTATTTCAACACCGACTCATGGAAGGTTGACGACACGGTATATCCTAGCGATTTCACACTTCTAGCATACCACAACGACTCACCGGGCAGCATAACCGTGAACACTGAGGTGAGCAGCACCGACCGCTCCAACAGCATCCTTTTGGGAAAGGGTGATGGCGACTTCATGTTCTTCATCCCGCAAGATATCGTTCCGTGGAATGGAGGAAGCGTCTCCAACACAGATGGCACCTATATCGAAATCAAATGCAGCATCAAAAAAGGAGGAAAGGATTACGCCGAGGGTGGCTCTGTCTTCATACCTTTCGCTGCCACGCTTGAAAAGGGATTCATCCATCGTTTCAACATCCGCATGGGCACCTCGATGAGGGACGCCGGTGGAAACGTCATCAATTTCAGAGACCAATGAGTAAGAAGAGGGGAAAAACATACATCACACCTGTGACGGAAGTCATCGACCTCGGTCTCGAGAAAGGTGTGCTCAATGTGGATGGCACACATAGCGTGGATGGTTACGAGGAAAAGCCTTGGCCAACGTGGGTGAGGAAGGGGAGGACGACGACGTCATCTTGAGCAACAAGTCGAGTTTGTGGGATTGATGATTGTTCTATCTGGTTCAACGAAAACCAAGATGTCTTGCGACCCAACGCTGCAGGACGTGTCTTCCATCACGATACATCTAACTGCAGGGCCGCTATTTGGAACAAAATCCTAACTTTCTCCTTTTTATTTTGTCCTTTTCCATAAAAAACACTATTTTTGCAGTTGAGTATCGACCATCAATACACTTCAACACCATGGGCAATCACCGTTTATGCTATATCACACGAAACTATCGAGGGGTGGAAGGGTCTGGCAACAAGGCCAAGACCGACAATGAGGACACTCTTGTGGAGATGGGGGCCGTCAACTTAGGACTGCGTCGCACCTTCCATGACAACAAGGTGTTCAAGTTCATTCTCGACCTCGCCGGGGTCATACGATACTGCTTCGCACTGCGCAAGGGCGACATCGTTGTCTTGCAGTATCCCGTCAAGAAATATTTCTCCTTCCTCTGTCGGGTCGCACACCTCAGAGGAGCAAAGGTGGTGGCGCTCATCCACGACCTCGGCTCCATGCGCAGAAGGAAACTCACCATCTCGCAGGAAATCGACCGACTGATGCATGCCGACTATGTCATCGCATCCAACGACGTGATGAGGCAGTGGCTCGACAAACACGGATTCACCCACCACCTCGGCGCACTCGGTTTGTTCGACTATCGTTCCAAAACCACTCACCAGGAGAAGAAGGGTGGGGAAGCACCGAAAGAGCGCTCCATCGTCTATGCTGGGGCGCTTGCCATGCGAAAGAACGCATTCATCCTCCAACTTCCCGATGTCATCAAAGGATACAAGATGCATGTCTATGGCAACCGCTCCGGGCTGCCGGGACTGAAGGAGAGCGACCGCCTTGTCTTCCACGACTTCATGCCTGCCGATCAGTTCATACAAGGTGTCGAGGGCGACTTCGGCTTCGTGTGGGACGGCGACTCTGTGGACAGCTGCACTGGCAATTTCGGCGAATACCTCCTCTACAACAGTCCGCACAAGGTGTCCTTCTATCTCAGGGCTGGAATGCCCATCATCATCTGGGAGGAGGCTGCACTTGCAAAACTCGTCGAGGAGGAGGGCATAGGGTTCGGCATCGCCAGCATCAAAGAACTCAACACCAAGCTCGCTTCCATCACCGAGGAGCAGATGGCTGCCATGCGCGACAACGTGAGGCGCGTCAGCGACACCCTCGCCAAAGGCGGCTTCTTCAGAAGGGCACTGGAAACAGCCCTCGAGGAAATGACAAAAGATTAGTCCTGCCTCCGACCGCTCCGATCACTCCGCCCTCCGTCCGCTCTGATTACTCCGCCCATTCTCCCCATTTCGCCCATTCTCCCCATTCCGACAAAAACCATTCATCGTGGCAACATACGACATTAGACCATTGCAAATCAGGATGCTGTGCGTGCTCGAGGCCATCGACAAGACCTGCAAGGAGCACCAACTCCATTACGGCATCTTCGCAGGAAGCCTCATAGGGGCTGTCAGGCACAAGGGATTCATTCCCTGGGACGATGATGTGGACATCGTCATGCCCAGGCCTGACTATGAGCGTTTCATCGCACACAGCAAGGAATGGCTGCCTGAGCCTTACGAGTTCGTCTGCGCTGAGAACGACTGCAACTACCCTCTGCCCTTCGGAAAGGTGCAGGACGCATCAACCACGCTCATCGAAAGGTTGCACCTCAGTTATCTTGGAGGCATCTATGTGGACGTTTTCCCTCTCGATGCCGTGCCTGATAATATCGTGACAAGAAGATTGCATTTCGCACACTATCACTTGCTCAAGCAAGCACTCTATTGGATACACCGCGACCCTTACCGCCATGGGAAAGGACCCAGTTCGTGGGTGCCGCTCCTCACGCGAAAGATAACCACCATGGAAAGCTTGCAAAGGAAAATCAGGAAACTCCTTACCAAGTACGACTATGAAAAGGCCACTCTTGTGGGCGACTACGACGATGGCATCAAGGGGGTCATGCCAAAGGAGGTGGAGGGTGTATATGCACCCTATGAGTTTGAAGGGACAACGGTAATGGGCGTGAAGGACTACCATTACTATCTCTCGCACAAATATGGTGACTATATGAAGATTCCCGATGGGGACCACCAAAGGCAGCACAACTTCCACATCCTCGACCTCAACTTGCCATATAGGGAATACAAGGAGCAAAACAGATGAAAGGCTGCTTACCCGAGTGGCAACACCTTGGGCGAAGACAAGAAATATGTAGGCATATCATTCATTCTCAAAGAAATGGAATACAAGAACCTGGTCAGCCTTGATGCTGAAGAAAGAAACGGATACCTCGTCAGCGAGGAAATGAAAAGGGTGTGGAACGTGCAACTCGACATGTTCCAAAAACTCATCGACGTTTGCAAGAAACACCAGCTCAGGGTGTGGTGCGACGGGGGTACGCTTCTCGGAGCCATCAGGCACAAGGGCTACATTCCTTGGGATGACGACATCGATGTCAGCATGCCAAGACCCGACTACGATAAACTGCAAGAGGTGGCTAAGGACGAGTTCCAACACCCCTATTTCTTCCAGACGGCTGCCACCGACGAGCATTACTACCGAGGACATGCGCAACTCAGAAGGACCGACACGGCAGCCATCAGACCCTCCGACTGCTACCGTCCCTTCAACCAAGGCATATTCATCGACATCTTCGTCCTCGATGGCGTGGAGGACATGCAGGAGGCAAAAGACGTGGTCAAAATGGCTAACAAGCGCATGAAGAGACTCAAGGCCGTGGACTATCCCATCATCCTCTCGGGAAGACTGGGGCTCGTCTTCAGAAAACTAAAATGGAGACACCTCGTGAGAAAACACGGCTTCTACAATCTTTTCAAACCCGTCGAGGAGGCTTACCGAAGGCACGCTTGGGACGACTGCGAACGTGTGGCAGAACTTGGATTCGACGGCACCAAGTTCATCTTCGACAAACACATCTTCGACCATACGCTATGGGTGCCTTTCGAAGGAATAACGGCCCCCGTGCCCGAGGGCTACGACCGATTCCTCAGAACACAATACGGAGATAATTACATGACACCGGCACAAGCACCCAACAACCACGGAGAGCTCATTGTGGACACCACGCACAGTTATAAGGATTTGATGCCACAGGTGAGGAGAGATTACAAGAACAGTCTTTGGAAAAGACTGAGAAAAAAATTATGAAACAGTTAAAATGCCTTTCTTTTCAATACTACTATCGTTTTTTTAGCTAACTTTGCAACTTGATTATGAAACAACGCCGCACATCTTTGAAAGACTTGGCCGAACGACTGGGCGTTTCCATCGCCACCGTGTCGAGAGCCTTGAGGGGTAGTCACGAGGTGGGCGAGGAGATGAGGGCAAAAGTGAAAGCCCTCGCAAAAGAACTCAACTACAGACCCAACCCTTTCGCGCAAAGTCTGAGGAAGGAGGCACCACGCGTCATTGGAGTGGTGGTGCCCAACCTTGTGACGCACTATTACGCCGCAGTCCTTGATGGAATAGAGGAATATGCACGTGGACAAGGCTACTCCGTCTTCAGTTCCAACAGTCACGAAGACCACACGCTCGAGGAAATGGCCATCGACAACTTCATCTCCATGCACGTCGAAGGTATCATCGCTTGTCTCGCACAGGACACCGTCGATTATTCCCATTTCAAGGAAATCTATGAAATGGGAATCCCCCTCGTCTTCTTCGCCAGGACGTGCCTCCCGGAACTTTTCTCGCAGGTGGTGGCCGACGGAGACATCGCTGCGCAGAACGCTACACAGCATCTCATCGAAAACGGATGCAGACGCATCGCTTTCGTGGGAGGACCCAACCACCTCGACATGGTCAAAAGAAGGAAGCATGGATACCTCGAGGCTCTGAGGGACAATAGAATTCCTATCGAAAGGGAACTTGTCTCTTGTGGGAAAATCGACTTCGACGTGGCAAGAAATGCAACACTGAAGCTGCTCGAAAGCCCCAACCCGCCTGATGCCATACTCGCATTCAACGACATCATCACCTACGCGGCTTTCGACGCCATCAAAAGCAAGAAAATGCGAATACCAGAAGATGTGGCCATCATCGGATTCACCGACGGAGACAGCGCGGCTTTCGTCACGCCTAAACTCTCCGCCATAATGGACCAGGCTCACCTGCAAGGCAAGACCGCATGCGAACTGCTCCTCAAAAACATCAACGGTGACAAGAAAATCTACCGCGAGGTCATTCCCATGATTCTCAAAATCAGGGACAGCAGCGTGAAATGTGCCAAACCAAAAAACTGACAACTAATTAAAACTAACAAAAAACAAAAAAAATGAAGTATCTCAAACTCTTTCTTCCTATCTTCCTGATGATGGCTGCTGTAGGAGCAAACGCGGCAGGATTCGTCAAGGAGGGAAACAACGTCACCATCCGTGTGGAAAAACCGCAATCCAATGGCGCAAAGGTGGTTTGCCTGCAAGTCGTCAACGACAACATCATTCGCGTCAGGGCAACTTCCGAGGAAACTCTACCACAGAAAAACAGCCTCATCATCGTACCGCAAAAGGCCAATCCTGCCTTCGAGGTCACCGAGGACGCACAGACTGTCTCTGTCAAGGCTGCCAACATCAAGGCCGTGGTGGACAAAAGCACCGGTGATGTCGCGTTCTACGACGCCCAAGGGAAAAAACTTCTCAAGGAAGCCAGAAACGGTAAGACCTTCCAACACTTCCGTGTGCCTGAACGCGAACTGGGCGTGCCGCAGCGCGAACTATCAGAAAAGGAACTCAACGGACTATCCTGGCACCTCCTCTTCGAACCCGACAACAACCTCAAAGCCGTATATGGACTCGGACAACACCAGGCGGAGGAATACAACATGATGGGAAAGAACGAGGAACTCTACCAATACAACACCAAGGTTAGCGTCCCCTTTGTCGTCACCAACCTCAACTGCGGCATCCTATGGGATAGTTACAGCCTCGGAAGGTGGGGAAATCCAGATGACTACATGCAACTCAACAGGGCTTTCAAACTCTATGACAAAAGTGGGAAACCCGGTCACCTCACCGGAACCTATGTCGACAAGGGTGGAAAGAAAATCGTACGCGACGAGGACTCCATCTACTTCGAGTTCGATTGCCCATCCTCTTCCAAAATAGGAAACGCCACAGAGCCCGGGGGCATCAAGAACCTTCCCAAAGGCTTCAATTTCGACGGTGCACAGGTCGTCTACGACGGATTCATCGAGGCACCCCAAAGCGGAGAATACGACTTCATCCTCTATTACGCAGGATACATGCAAGTCTATGTGGGAGGAAAGGAGGTCGTCGCTGAGCGATGGCGCACGGCGTGGAACCCTAACTCCTGGAAATTCAGAACAAGGTTGAACAAGGGCGAGCGCACCCAACTGCGCATAGAGTGGAAACCCGACGGTGGGACGAGTTACTGCGGGCTGAGGGCCATGCCGGCTTACAAGCACGAGAATGCCATCAGCATCTGGAGTGAGATGAGTCGCGACATGGACTACTACTTCATCGCCGGCAACAACATGGACGAGGTTATAAGTGGATACCGTACTCTCACGGGGAAGGCTTCGCTCTATCCCAAGTGGGTCCTTGGATTCTGGCAGAGCAGGGAGAGATACAAGAGCAGTCTCGACATCGAAAGCACGCTCGGGGAGTTCAGAAAGAGGCACATCCCCGTTGACAATATCGTGCAGGACTGGAATTACTGGCCACTGCCCGACTGGGGAAGTCACCAGTTTGAAACATCACGCTTCCCCAACCCGCAGGCCATGCTCGACAGTGTTCACCAGATGCATGGAAGGTTCATGATTTCCGTCTGGCCGAAGTTCTACGACACCGTCGACAACTACAAGGAACTTGACAGCAAGGGATGGATTTATCGCCAGGCTATCACCGACGACATACATGATTGGCTCGGATACACCGGTTCCTTCTATGACGCCTATGACGCCGGCGCGAGGAAGGTGTTCTGGAGGCAGATGGATGAGAACTTGTACACCAAATACAAGTTCGGCATCGACGCCTGGTGGATGGATGCTTCCGAACCCAACGTGCGCGACTGCACCCCCGTATGGTATCGCAAGGCTTTGAGCGGACCCACCGCCTTGGGAACATCGACGGAATATTTCAACGCCTACTCCATCGTCAACGCCGACGCCATCTACAACGGGCAGCGTTCCGTCAACCCCAACCAGAGAGTCTTCCTCCTCACCAGAAGCGGATTCGCAGGGGAGCAACGCTTCTCCACTGCCACCTGGTCGGGCGACATCGGCACGCGCTGGGAGGACATGAGGGCGCAGATGACCGCTGGCCTCAACTACTCCATGAGCGGACTGCCTTTCTGGGGCATGGACCAGGGCGGATTCTCCGTGGAGAAACGCTATGAGAAGGCGCAACAGGAATATGACAAGACCGGGGTGGAAACGGCAGACCTCACTGAATGGAGGGAACTCCAGACCAGGTGGAACCAGTTCGGATGCTTCATACCCCTCTACAGAGCACATGGACAGTGGCCTCTCAGGGAGGTGTGGAACATCGCACCGGAGGACCACCTGGCTTATCAGACCATAGTATGGTATGACAAACTGCGTTATCACATGATGCCTTACCTCTACTCCATGGCGGGATGGGTGCACTTCAAGGATTACACCATGATGAGAGGATTGGCCATGGACTTCAACGGAGACAACAAGGTTTATGACATCCCCGACCAATGGATGTTCGGACCGGCCTTCATGGCTTGCCCCGTAGGATATTACAAGGCCAGGAGCAGAAGCGTGTATTTCCCAAAGCAGTGTGGATGGTACGACCTTTACACCGGCGAATACGTCAACGGGGGACAGACGCTTGTCGTCGATGCACCTTACGAGCGCATGCCGGTATTCGTCAGGGAGGGCAGCATCGTGCCTTTCGGACCGGAAATGGAATGGTGCGACGAAAAACCCGCCGAACTCATCAACCTCTATGTCTATGAGGGGGCTGATGCTGCATTCCAACTCTATGAGGACGAGGGAACCAACTACAACTACGAAAAGGGCAAATACGCCACCATCGACATCAAATACGACGAGAAGGCGAAGACACTCACATTCGGCAAACGGAATGGCAACTTCAAGGGAATGCTCAAGAACCGCAGGTTCAACATCGTCGTCGTCTCAAAGGACAAGGCGCAACCGCTCAACCTCCTCAACCCTGAAGGAAAGATGGTGGAATACGCTGGTAAAGAGGTGGTTGTCAAACTCTGATTCCTTATGAAAGTGATGAATAGACGTCTTGCAAAACAAGGGCTGTTGGCTTTCCTGCTCCTTTTTGCCATGCAGGCGGGAGCGAGGGAGAGGGTATGTTTCGACAGCGACTGGCTCTTCTGCCTTGCCGACTCCGCGCAGATGGCTTCCGTCAACTACAACGACGCCAAATGGAGAAAACTCGACCTGCCTCATGATTGGGCAATAGAGGGGGATTTCATGCCTTCCAACCCGTCGGGGGCAGGAGGAGGGGCGCTCCCCGGTGGTGTGGGATGGTATCGCAAGCATTTCACAGTTGATAAGGCCGACAAGTATTTCATCGAGTTTGATGGCGTCTATATGAACGCCGCCGTATACATCAACGGACACCTTCTCGGAAAAAGACCCTATGGATATAGTTCTTTTGAATATGACCTCACTCCTTTTCTCAACTGGGGTGGTGACAACGTGATGGCTGTCAGGGTGGACAATAGCGACCAACCCAATTCCAGGTGGTACAGCGGATGCGGCATCTACCGCCATGTGTGGCTCACCGCAACGGCCAACCTGCATGTCGCACATTGGGGCGTGCAGGTCAAGACCAAGGTCAACGGAGAGGTCACTGTCAATGTGGAAATCGTCGATGAAAACCATTCGGGGGTGAAACCCGTCATCAGGCACACCGTCACAGATGCATCAGGAAAAGTGGTGGCTACGGCGAAAGGCAACGCCGTCAATGCCAAACTCAAGGTGAGGAAACCCATCCTCTGGTCCGTGGATAATCCTTATGTATACCAGGTGAGAACTGAAGTCCTTGTCAATGGAAAGACGGTCGACGAATATGTCACCACGACGGGCTTCCGCTCCTTCCTCTTCGACCCGCAGAAAGGCTTTTCACTCAATGGAAAGAGCATGAAACTCAACGGGGTGTGCGAGCACCACGACCTCGGATGCCTCGGAGCGGCTTTCGTCGAGGATGCCATGCATAGGAAACTGCAGATTCTCAAAAACATGGGCGTGAATGCCATCAGATGCTCACACAACCCGCCCGCTCCGCAATTGCTCAACATGTGCGACACCATGGGACTCATCGTCATGGATGAGTCGTTTGACATGTGGAGAAGGAGGAAGACGCAGAACGACTACGCTAGGTTCTTTGACGAATGGCATGAGAGAGACCTCGCCGACCTCGTCAAGAGAGACCGCAACCACCCGTCCATACTCATGTGGAGCATAGGTAACGAGGTGCTGGAGCAATGGTCCTCGGCGGAGGCCGACACCCTGACGCTTGAACAGGCCAACCTCATACTCAATGCGGGGCACGATGCCTCAACATTGGCAAAGGAGGGGGAACTGAGCGTCAACTCATTGCTCACAAGGCACCTCGCGGAAATCGTAAGGAAATACGATGACACGAGACCCATCACGGCTGGATGTAACGAACCTAATCCCAACAACCACCTCTTCAAAAGTGGGGCCATCGACATCATTGGGTTCAACTACCATCACCAATGGGTGAAGGATGTGCCAAAGAACTTCCCCGGAAAACCTTTCATCTTCAGCGAGAGTGTCTCGGCTCTGCAGACAAGGGGATTCTACATGATGCCCAGCGACTCCGTCTATGTCGCACCGGTGGAGTGGTGGCTGCCTTATTCCGACCCGTCGATGAAATGCAGCGCTTACGACAACATGCATGCGTCGTGGAGCAGCACCCATGAGGAGACATGGGACGTGGTGAAGCACAACGACTTCGTGGGAGGGCAGTTCATCTGGACAGGTTTCGACTACATCGGCGAACCCACGCCTTACTCCTTCCCGGCTAGAAGCAGCTATTTCGGCATCATCGACCTCGCTGGCTTCCCAAAGGACACCTATTACCTCTATCAGAGCGAATGGACCGACCAACCCGTGCTGCACCTCTTCCCGCATTGGAACTGGCTGGAGGGGCAGACCATCGATATGTGGTGCTATTACAACCAGGCCGATGAGGTGGAACTCTTCATCAACGGGAAAAGCCAAGGGGTGAGGAGGAAGGCCGACTCACATCAATACCATGTGATGTGGCGCGTCGTCTTCGAACCAGGGGAGGTGAAGGTCGTGGCAAGGCAGAACGGAAAGGAGGTGAGGCAGCAGGTCATACGCACTGCTGGACCGCCACACCACATCAGACTCACCGCTGACAGAAATGTCATGGACGCCGATGGGAAAAGCCTCGCTTTCGTCACCGTGGAAATCCTCGACAAGGATGGCAACCTCTGTCCCAATGCCGAGAACCAGGTGTTCTTCGACGTCAAGGGCAATGCCTCCATCGCCGGGGTGGACAACGGATGCCAGACCTCCATGGAACGGTTCAAGGCGGACAACAGAAAGGCGTTCTTCGGGAAATGTCTCGTCGTGCTTAGGGCTGGAAAACAAACTGGCTCCGTGACTCTCACCGCAAAGGCCGTGGACCTCAAGACCGACAAAATCACACTAAATGTGAAGTGACGTCCCCTTAACTCCCCTTTAACTCCCCAAACAAGCATGCATATGTCCCTTTAACTCCTCTTTAACTCCCCTTTAACTCCCCAAAAAATAGTCATATGTCCCTTTAACTCCCCTTTAACTCCCCAAACAAGCAGTCATATGTCCCTTTAACTCCTCTTTAACTCCCCTTTAACTACAGATTTTTTATCATTATATATTCATCTTATTTAAAAACAAAAGACAAAAATGGAAAAATTGAACAAACCTGCCATCTTGGTCGTGGATATGCTCAACGACTTCGTCTATGGCGCTCTTGCTTGCGACCGTGGAAAGGCCATCGTGCCTGCTACAGCACAACTCCTCGACGCTGCCCGTGAGGCTGGCGTGCCTGTCATCTTCTGCAACGATGCTCACATCAAAGGCATTGACCGCGAACTCAAACTGTGGGGCGACCACGCCATCGCAGGTACTGAGGGAGCACAGGTGATTCCCGAACTAAAACTCTGTGACAAGGACTATGTCGTGCCAAAGCGTAGGTATAGCGGATTCTTCCAGACCGACCTCGACATCCTGCTCAAGGAACTCGACGTCAAGACCGTCGTCATGACCGGACTCCACGCTCATATGTGCGTGCGTCACACCTCCGCCGACGCCTACTGCCTCGGCTATGATGTCGTCGTCGCCAAAGAGGCTACCGACTCTTTCACTGAGGAAGACTACAACATCGGCATCGCCTACCTCAAGACTTGCTATGGCGCCGACGCCTACAGCAACGAGGAACTCATCGCCGCTTTCTAAACGAAAAGTAATCTTCTCTAAAATTTTACTATCCCTAGGGGGCTGGTTTCCCTAGGGATAGTAGCTTTTCTTTTCTCCTATCTTCGCCCAAGGCCTCCTATTCCCTTCTATAGCTTTCCCTAAAATGAAAATATATGCAATTTATTTTGCACTTCGCTTAATTTGCACTATCTTTTCATAAAATAGGCTGCATCTCGGCAATGCAAAGAAAAAAACTTCCTTTTTTACTTTGCATTGCCCTCAATTTGCACTATCTTTGCAGACTAAATCAATACTTTTATGGAAAAGAAGATGAATTATCTCGATAGAAACGAATTCAATTTCGAACCTAGTCAGAAAGTGGTGGAGGCCATCCGCCAGTTCGATCCCAAGGATCTTTGCTTTTATACGCGCATCTATGACCAAGGTAAAAAGAGTGTCATTTCCGTAAGACTCAGTGAGATTTACGGAGTGCCAGAGGAACAGGTGCTCTTGGGATACGGTGGAGAGGACATCTTGAAAAATGCCGTCCATTATTACTTGATGAAGGATGACAACAAGACCATCCTCATCCCGCAATTCTCATGGTGGTATTACAACAAGGTGGCAAGTGAATGCAGGGGATCTTTTGAAATGTATCCTTTGCATGAGATGGACGACACCTTCGCTTATGACGTCGATGAAGTCATCGAATACACCAACCGCATACATCCCAAGATGCTCCTATTGGCATCACCCAACAACCCTACGGGAAACAGCCTGACACCTGAGGAAATCAGGAAAATCATGCAGAACATCCCCAACGATACCATGGTGCTCATCGATGAGGCGTATGCTAGTTTCATCACTAGCGACACCGACTATATCGCACCGTTGGTCAACGAATACAGAAACCTCATCATCTCACGCACCTTGTCGAAATTCTATGGCCTGCCGGGACTCCGTTGCGGCTTCGGTTTCATAGGAAAAGGACATGAGCATTTTGTCAGCTACATCAACAAGTACCTGGGATACAACCGATTCTCAGAGGCTGTCGCCCTCGCTGCCCTCGAAAGCGACGATCATTATCGCAAGGTGGCCGACGATATGGAATGGGGAAGGCAACTCTATAAGAAAGCCTTGGAGGGAAAACCTGGATTCAAGGTCTATAAGTCAGTGGCCAACTTCATCCTCATCAAATATCCCGTTGACATCAAGGACCAACTCAAGGAGGCCTTGACGAACCAGGATTATAAAATCAAGTTCATGAATGACCCGGGACTTGAGGAATGTCTTCGCATCACCTTGGGACGCAAGGAACAGACGCAGACCGTCGTGGACACCATCTTAAGCATCGTGGAAAAATGATCGGGGTCATCCTTGCTGCAGGAATGGCGAAACGCCTGAGGCCACTCACAGACACCAAACCAAAATGCCTTCTTGAGGTGGCGGGAAAAACTCTCCTGCAACGCACTGTGGAGGCCATGATGATGGCGGGCGTCAACGAGTTCGTCATCGTCACGGGGTATCGCGAGGTGATGATAAGAGAGTTCCTTACTGATTTCGCCAACAAATCCGGAAAGGTGCATTTCACTTTCTTGAACAACGCTGACTACGAGAACAACAACAACATCTACTCGCTTTGGATGGCGGGACAAGTGGTCAGGGGGAAGGAATTCCTGCTCATGGACAGCGACATCCTCTGCGACCCCAAGGCCGTGGTGGAGGTGGCGCGGCAGAATGAGTCCGCGCTCGCCCTCAACCGGCACGAACTGGGGGAGGAGGAGATGAAAGTCGTGGTGGATGACAATGACCGCATCACCGAAATCAGCAAGACTTGTCGCGTGGAGGATGCCATAGGTGAGTCGGTGGGCATTGAGAAGGTGACGGTGGAGTATGGCAACGCTCTCTTCGAAGAACTCGACAAGATGATTCTCCAAGAGGGGCTCGTCGATATCTTCTATGAACGGGCCTTCGAGCGACTCATCCCCCAAGGGCATTCCTTCAAGGTGGTGGACACCACACATTGGTTCTCCTATGAACTGGACACCCCGGAAGACTTCCACCGCGCATCGGAACTCATGCCGATGGAGCTGCGATGAAATAGAATTTCCAAGAAGTCATAGGGGCGGGGCTGTGGAGACGATAATGGTGGAAGTCGACAGGGTGTCGAGGGGTAAGTACGTGGTCTTCTCCGTAGACAACGACTCCATGGATGACGGCACACGCACGTCCTTCGAGGCTGGCGACAAAATCTATGTGCGAGAACTCGACCGCTCCGACTGGATGCCGCGCCTCAGATACGAGACGTGGCCCTATTGGGTTGTCGCCTTCGGCAACTGCATTCGCCTGAAGCAAATCATCGCACAGGATGAAAAAGGCAACATCACCCTTCATTCGCTCAACCCCTCGCCCGAGTTCACCGACTTCACTCTCCAGCTCGACGAAGTCTCCCACCTCTACAACGTCATACGGAAAATCCCGAAGACAATCGACTTCGGCAAATAATCACGCGCATGCGTACATAATATTAACTATAAACAACAAACAACATGAGAAGATTGGCAATATTATTCGCGCTGATGCTGTTTTGGATGACTGCGAGCGCACAGGCGGAAAATTCGGATATAAAGATTCTAAACCTCAACCGCTCATTCTCTGTAGGAGGGAAGGCAATCGCCTGCCAGCAAAAGAACAAGAAATTAGGACCAGAAGACTACGCCAACCTCACTTGGACACTCGAAAACAAGCATCTGGACGGGATGAACTTCATCACTTTGGATGTGAGGGACGCAAGCGATGGCACAATCTATGCTTACAAGACATGGTATAATGGAGAACTTATAAAGATGGTGGTGAGAGGCGGCAAACCAATGGGCTACATGGTGTACGATGATATGTTTATCCACCTTCGTATTATTTTAGGAGAAAAGGACGACGATGTCATCTTCTTATACTCAGAATTATTACCAAAGTGATTTAACCGACAAAAACGAATTCTGTGCGCATATCGTGCGCAACAAAAACGCGCACACGATAACGTGCACGCCCTCAACTCCTTACAACACCCATAGATTCCCTTCTAAGCAGTAGGTCTTGGGTTCGAGCCCCAACGGAATCACAGAAAGGCAAGGGGTAGAGAATCAACAAGATAGAAGAAAGATTCCACTCCCTGCCTTTTCTTTTTAGGCAGCATCTAGGGCCCATTTTAGGGCAAAATATCAACTTTATTACACATATTTTTGTGCGCATATCGTGCGCAAATAAGAGCAAGATGAAAGACATAACCACATATGTACAAAAGAGAGACGGGAAGGTGTTTCTTCTGGTCAACTACAAAGGCGAACGCTTCAAGATGGCAACAACCATCACCTCCACCGTCAAGTTCGTGGGCACCGACGTGCCGAAGACCGTAACAGGCTACAAAGCCAAGTCCGCGATGCTGCGAAGATGGTACACCGAAATTGAGGAGTACATGGCGACCAGACTTTTGTCCCTATGATATTATCAAAAACAGGCGGATTTTGCATTTTGCTATCCGCCTGTTTTTGATTGTTGCTAGTATCCTTAGTTGACGACTGCTTTTCCCTTCCGTGTGCCATCGGACATCACTTCCACGCGGATGATAAGTCCCTTCTTCGTGGCATCGCACCTCCTGCCATCCACCGTGTAGTATTCTACGGTCACCGGGGTGTCGGATAGTATCATCCTGATGCCGACAGGGTTGCATGACGGATAATATTCGTCCACACCGCTTTGGGCGTCGCTGTTGCCATTCTTCATGATGTCTTCCACCAAGGAGTTGAGATAAACCTCCAAGTTGCAATACCATTTCTTATCCACATCGATGGTGAACAATGCGGCGTCGCTGGCATCGTTGGGATTCAAGCCGTTGGCCAACTCCCATTCGTCGGGCATGCCGTCGTTGTCGCTGTCAAAACCGGCTGGGCGTTGGCCTGTGCCGAAATTGGCTTCCGTATAGCCCTCCACGTCAGACACGACGTCGATGCGTCCAAGAATCTTCGTCACAGAGCCCCTGTAGGTGGCTGTGCCGGTGCGTGCCTCGCGGGCGTAACGCTCGTCCACGTTGTCGCGGATGAGAGAGGCTCCGGCGTAGTCGAGCACTTTGTCGAAGGCGACAGCAGCGCTATGGGTCGTCACCTCGCCCGTCACTGTGGGTTCGTCGCACTTGATGCGCACGCTCTCCACACCGTCGATGGTCTCATAGGTCACACCGCTGCCATAGTAGTGCTTTGGGTCGTGGGTGTAGCGGACGCCGTTCTTGGCAGGTACGCCGTTGTCATAGGTTACGCCGCTCCAGTCGTAGTTCACGTTGTTGTTCACTTGGTTGCCGTTGATGTAGTAGCGACTGGTCATATCCCAGAAGGTGCGGTCGTCGCCGGCGTTGCCGCTACCAGCGAGAGATACGGTGGTGATGCGGTTGGTGGTGGCGGCGGGACCGGTCTTGTAGTAGTTGTTCACTATGTTGATGTAGCCGCCGCCGGGACCGCCGTAGCAGCCGTTGCCGCAGTTGTAGATGACGCAGTTGCGGAAGTCCACGTTCTCGGCCTGGAGGGTGTTCTCCCATTTGTATAGGCTGTAGAGTTTGTTGCTGGTATAGCCGTTCCAGTTGTAGCGGGCGCCGTTGAAGCGTGGCGAACGGTTGTTCACGTGGGCGATGAGGTTGTGATGGAAGGAGGCGAGTTTGCCTCCCCAGATGCCGCCGTAGCCGTGGGCGCCTTTGCCGTGGCCGGCGTTGTTGAGGCTCTCGGCTATGGTGCACCATTGCATGGTGAAGTTGTTGTTGTCATAGAACGAGGCCACTTCGTCGATGCTCCATGATAGGGAGCAGTGGTCGTAGATGATGCTGGTGGCTTGACGCTTCCAGGAGGCATCGGCTCCGTCGTTGATGTTCTTTTCCTGGCCGCGACGGAACCGGATGAAGCGGATGATGTTGTTTGCACCAGGGTTCACCGTGTAGTAACGGAGGGTGATGCCGGGGTAGGGGGCGGTCTGTCCGCAGATGGTGGTGTTGGCTCCGATGGTGACGTCGGAGGCGAGGGGGATGACGCCGCCCACGTCGAAGACGATGATTTTCTTCGCGGAACCGGAAACGGCGGAGCGGAACGACCCCGTGCCGCTATTGTTCAAATTGGTCACATGGATGACTTTGCCGCCACGACCGCCTTGAACATAACGGCCATGACCTTCGGCACCGGGGAAGGCGGGCACCTCGTCTTGGGCTATCATAGACAGTGATGCAGTCAGCATCGTTATCAGCATCAATACTTTTCTTGTCATTTTTTTCTTCGTTTCGTAGGTTAGATTAGTTTCATTTGCAAAGATAGTGCAAGCCGAACACAATACAAAACAAAAATAGGAATTTTTTGTTTTTATTGTTGAGGCGCCGCCTATCTTCGCCCGAAGGGCAAAGTAAGTGCAAGCCAAAACAAAAATAGGATTTTTTTGTTTTTATTGTTGAGGCGCCGCCTATCTTCGCCCGAAGGGCAAAGTAAGTGCAAGCCGAACACAATACAAAACAAAATAAGGATTTTTTGTTTCCTTCATGATTATGGTTGCAAAAGAAGTCGGAGTAATCCGAATCTTCCGATTACTCCGATCACTCCGACCACTCCGACCACTCCGATTCTTCCGAAAACATCCTTCTTGAAATTAGAATCCTCCGGGTCTTCCTCCTCCACCAGGGAAGCCGCCACCGCCTGGGAATCCTCCTCCGAATCCGCCTCTCGGGCCTTGTCCTTGTCCGCCTCTGCCGCCCTGTCCGCCTCTTCCTCTGCCGAACATATTGTAGCGATAGCTGACATGGATCATGGCATACGACGTGATGGCGTTCACCTCGCGGTCGGTCCAGCCATTGGCATTCACGGTGCGTGAGAAGGTGGACTGCTGGTTGAGGATGTCATACCACTGCAGCATGATGGTGAGCGGTTTGCCACGTAGGAAACTTTGTGAGATTTGCGCATTCCAGAGCATTTCGTTGGTGTTGAGGCTCTTGTCGCTATAGCCTCGCTTGCTGTTCATATGGATGTCGGTGGAAAGTTCCATTCCCCAGGGGAAGTTGTACCTTCCGTTCAGACCATAGAAGAAGTTCCAGGTGGTGAGGTTGTTGGAGGCCTGCAGACGGTTGCGGGTGCGTGCGTAGGTGGTGTTGAAATTGGCGGAGATGTTGAGCGTCCTGTCTCGGTAACTGAGTGACACTTGCGGTGAGAGGTTGTAGGTGCGTGTGATGTTGCGGTCGGGGATGGCCGTGCGGTTGAGGTTGACGTAAGCCACATGGTGGTTGTAACTGCCTCGGAGAGACCCGCTGAAGTCCCATCTGTTAAGGGTGTCTAGGGCTATGTTGAACGTGGCGCCGCCGTTGGCGCTCCAGTTGCCGTTGATGTTTTCGGGTCGGCTGATGCGACCGCCGGTCTCCTCGTTGTATGTCACCACGTTTCCTATGGAGTTGTGGGTGCGTTGGAAACTGCCGTTGAGGCTGTAGCTCCAGTGCCTTTGGTTGACGGGGATGTTCATTCCGAGAGAGTCGGTGAGGTATTTGGGTGTGCGTTGTTTTTGGAAATTGGCGCTCAGGTTGGTGGTGAGCGAGGGTTTGAGCCCTGGGTTGCCCATGCTGATGTTGAGTGGGTTGGTGTCGTCGTAGATGTTGAGTAACTGGGTGATGGAGGGTTGTGATGTGCTTCCCCTGTAGGTCACGTTAAGGTTGGTCTGGCGGTTGAAACGGTATCGCAGGTTGAGCGTGGGGGTGAAGTTGGTCACCGTCCTTGTGGTGTCGACAGGGATGCCGAGGTATTGCTGGATGAAATGCGAGCGCTGGGGCTGGATGGACACACCGGCGTTCACGTTGAGTTTCTCCCTGACGTAGCGTAACTGCACGTCGATGTTGTGCTCATGTTCTGTACGCTCCGAGTAGCGGCTGAGGTCGTCGGAGAGATAACTCTCATAGGGATTGGGAAGGAAGCCGAAGAGCCTTGTCCAGTCGCGGTATTGTTGTAGCACGTCGTAGAAGGCTTCATCGGTGTAGTCGGGGAAGTCATAGGTCAGAGGGTCGCTCTTCTGGTGGCTGTAGCGGTAACGGTAGTTGGTCTGTAGGAACAGTCCTTGGAGTCCGCCTTGACCGCTTCCCATCCTGCGACCGCCGCCGAAAGGACCTCCGCCGGGCATCCCCTCTGTTTCTTCCTGTGGTTTGGGTTGGATGATGAGCAAAGGCTCTGTGTAGGAGAAGCCGATGGTGGCGCTGAAATTGTTGGAGGGACTGTTGCTGTAGCGGTTGGTCTGGTAGGTGGAGTCGTTGCCAAAGATGTTGGAGGTCTGATAGAGGTGGACCAGTGAGAGGTTGGCGTTCTTGTTCTTGTTGTTGCTGTAGTTGATGTTGCTGTTGATGGTCATGTTGCGCCCGCGGCGGTTGAGACGCCGGAAGATTTGCAACTGGCTGCTGAAATTCTTGTTGCTGCCATAGCTCATCGACTTGTTGTTGCGGCTGTTCACGATGAGGTCCAGGTCGTCCATCACCTGCAAACCCGTGTTCTCGAGCGGGTTGTCGGTGTAGTCGAAGGGGTTGGCGTTGAACGATGCCGAAGTGGAATGGCTGCGGCTGTCGTTGGTGGAAAAGGTGAAGTTGGGGCGGAAAGAGAGGTTGGTCAGTGTGTCAATCTGCCATTGCAGGTTCATATTGCCTGTCCAACTGTTGGCGCGGGAATAACTTTGGCTGACGCTGTTGGAGAAGGCTCCGCCGCGGGTGTTGACGAAGGTTTCCGAACCTGTGCGGTTCCAGTTGTCTGTGTTGTTGTGGGACCAGGTGACACGGCCGCTCATCCTCAATTTCTGACCATTTTCGTAACTGGCGTCGAGGGCCGATGTCTTCGTGTGACGTTGGCCGTTGTTGTTGCCACGACCTCGACCGCCACGACCGGTGAAGTTGCGGTCGTTCACATTGTTGGCATTGCCCATGAAGGTGTAGCGGATGGCACCGAAGGGCTTCATGGCTGTCAGGCGGATGCCGTAGCGGTGGTCGGTGCCAAGACCGATGTCGGGATTCATCTGAAGACCGTTGCGGGCGCTGCGCTTGGTGACGAATTCAAGGACGAAGTCATCGTTGCCGTCATCGATGCCGGTGAGACGTGACTGGTCGCTCTTCTCATCATACGCCTTCACCTGGTCGATGACGTAGGAGGGCAGGTTCTTCATCACGGCGTCGTTGTTGCCCGTCATGTAGTCGCGACCGTCCATCTTGAAACGTCGCACGTTCTTGCCGTTGATGCTGATGCTGCCGTTTTCATCGATTTTCGCACCGGGGAGAGCTTCCACCAGAGCTTCGATGACCGAGCCTTCGGGCACGCGGAAGGCATCGGCGTTATAGACGAGGGTGTCGTCTTTCACCACCATCTTCGGAATGTTCGCCGTCACCACGGCCTCGTCCAGCATCATGGCGTCGGGTTTCATATCGATGTCTCCAAGGGCGATGGGGGCGTTAGTCTTGCGTATGGTGCGGGTGACATCCTCATAACCGACGTAGCTGGCCTTGAGCAGGTATTGCCCGTTGGCCACGCTCTTGAAGGCGAAACGGCCCTCGTCGTCGGTGACCACGCCATCCACGAAGGTGGTGTCTTGGTGTTGGCGGTTGGTGCTGATACGCAAGAGTTGCAGCGTGGCTTTCGGGAGGCCTTCCAGGCTCTCTTTGTCTAGTATACGACCGGAAATGGCCGCTTCTTGGGCGGCGGCGGGAATGGCGGAAAGGAACAGCAAGGTTAAGAAAATCAATGCTGAAGGCAAATGGGTCTTCATTGAATGACGGGTTATTTTACTATTTAGATGCAAAAAAGTAAAATAAGTTTAATGTTGGTTGGTAAAAAATCGGATAATGGCCTCCCATCCTCTCCTAAAACGTCCTATTCTCTTCAATAACGTCCAACTCTCTCTTAAAATGTCCTGTTTTCTCCTAAAGCGTACTATCTCTGAAATTTTCAACAAGATGACACTGTTGTCGTAAATTTATGCAAAATCCTTTGCAAATATCCTTGAAAAGTCCTATTTTTGCATCAAGGATAAAACACATTAAAATCATCAGCCTTATGATAAAACATGGACTTTTGACGATGGCCTTGATGTTGTCTGGCTTGGCTTGTTTCGCACAGGAGGAAAATTACGAATCCCTCGCAGCGAATGGCCGTGCTTTCGCATTCCAAATCTTCGATGCGGTGGCTGTGGCAAACGATTCCAACATCTGCTTCTCGCCCCTCTCGGTGCAGATGGCGATTTCCATGGTGCAGAACGGTGCCGCCGGCAACACCCTGCAAGAGATGAAGGACGTGATGGGGATGGGCGACTACACCTGCGAGGACGTGAATCTCTACAACCAGCAACTGACCCAAAGACTCACTTACAGGCCGGAGTTCATATACAATCCGGATGCTTGGGCTTCAGAAGAGGAGCAGAAGGTGAATTACGAGAAGTGGTACCCCGTATGCGAACTGGCCAATGGCGTATGGTCGCGAAAGGGCACTGTCTTCCGTGAGGATTTTTATGAGACCTTGAAAACTTATTACGATGCCGAGGTGGCCGACGTCGATTTCACCACGCAGGAGGGCATCGACCAGGTCAACCACTGGGTGAGCGACAAGACACACCAACTCATACCTTCCATCTTTGACAAACCGCAACCGTATGAACTTGCCATGGTGCTTGCCAACGTCCTCTATTTCAAGGGAGCATGGGCATTGCCTTTCGCCGAGGAATACACCTTCCCCGGCAACTTCCACCTCGCTGACGGCACGATGGTGAAAACCGAGATGATGAACGCCGAGGAAGGATACCGTACCAGCAGTTCGGAAAAATTCCGCACCGTCACGTTGGGCTATGGTCATGACGGGAAATTCTCCATGACGCTGTTCGTTCCCGTGGAGGGATATGAATTGCCTTCCCTTGGCTACGACGATTGGGCTTTCGCAAAAAATGAGTCGAAATACAAACCACTGGCCTTGCAGATGCCCAAATTCTATGTTGAGGGCAAATACGACTTGAAGGAAGTGTTGCGAGACATGGGCATGCAGGATGCATTCAATCCTGATTACGCCGACTTCAGTCGCATGAGGGACGAAGTGCCAATGTGGATTGAAAAGATTTACCAAATGAGCAAGATCGTCGTCAATGAGCAAGGCACGGAGGCCACGGCGGTCACCGTGGTCGAAATGTACGACAATGCCGTCGCCCCTGATGACTATGAGCCGTTCCGTGTCGACAGGCCGTTCTATTTCACCATCGAGAGTCAAGACGCCATCCTCTTCGTGGGAAGGGTGAACGAGTTGCAGAGCACCGCCGGAGTCAGCACCGCCAAGGTGTTTCCCAAGCACGACGGCATCTACGACCTCCAAGGTCGCCGCTTGACGCAACGTCCCGACAGGGGACTCTTCGTGGAGGACGGAAAACTGAGGGTCGCAAAATAAGTGGTAAAAAGCCCTCCTCTTCCCCTATGAGCGATCTTCGCAGCATGGCATCCCTTTTCGCCCATCCCCTTTATGTGCTGGCGAAACCGGCTGGCCCGCGCTGCAATCTGGCCTGCCGCTATTGCTATTACTTGGGAAAGGACACGCTCTATCCCGAGGCAAAAGGGATGGCTATGGACTATCCCCTCCTCGAAGAATTTGTCAAGCAATACATCCAGGCGCAGACGCAGCGCGAGGTGCTCTTCACCTGGCATGGGGGAGAGGCGATGCTCAGACCGTTGGCTTTTTATGAGGAGGTGCTTCGCCTGCAAAGGAAACATGCAGGGAGACACATTGTCGACAACTGCATCCAGACCAACGGCACACTCCTCACCGAGGAGTGGTGCCGTTTTCTCAAACAGAACAACTGGTTGGTGGGGGTGTCGCTCGACGGGCCGCAACCGTTGCACGACGCTTTCAGGAAGGATAGGCAGGGCAACGGCTCTTTCCACAAGGTGATGGAGGGAGTGGACAGGCTCAACCGTCACGGAGTGGAATGGAATGCCATGGCGGTGGTCAACAGCCGCAATGCCGAACACCCAAGGGAGTTTTATCAGTTCTTCAAGGACATCGGCTGCCATTACATTCAGTTCACACCGGTGGTGGAGAGGAACTTGCCGCCGTCGGTGTCGCCCATAGGCCCAATAAGTGCCATAGGTGCCATAAGTCCTATGAATCAGCCTGATGACGCCCCTTTGACGATGACACCGGAGACAGTGTCGCCACGGCAGTGGGGACGTTTCCTCTGCACCATCTTCGACGAGTGGGTGGCAAATGATGTGGGGGTGTTCTTCATACAGTTGTTTGATGCCACCCTGGCCAATTGGCTGGGAGTGGAACCAGGGGTGTGTTCCATGGCGCGTTTCTGCGGCAATGCCTTGGCTATGGAGCACAACGGCGATGTCTATGCGTGCGACCATTTCGTGTTTCCCGACTTTCTCCTGGGCAACATCCGCCGTCAACCGTTGGCGGCCATGGCTTATGGAGAACGACAGAACCGCTTCCGCCAACTCAAGACATCGCTTCCTCGGCAGTGTCGTAGGTGTCAATTTGAATTTGCCTGCCACGGCGAGTGCCCCAAAAACCGCCTGCTGACAACAGCGGAGGGGGAAAGAGGCTTGAATTACCTTTGCGAGGGCTATCGCCAATTCTTCGACCATGTGGCGCCATATATGGATTTTATGGCGCGTGAGTGGAGGGAAGACGGAGCGCCGGCAAGGGTGATGGATGCCGTGGCGGAAGGTTTATTCGCCCGGTAGGGGCCAGTTGGGCGAGGGTGTGCGCATGGTTTTCATCTTCCGGTCGAACTCCTCCACCATCTCGGGGTGTTCGTCGGCAAGGTTGTGGCTCTCTGTCACGTCTTCCCGCAGATTATAGAGTTCGAGGGGCGCGTCGCGTTTCACAGTCACACATTTCCAGTCTCCCTGGCGGGCTGCGCGTTGCACGCCGGGGAATTCCCAGTACAGCATCCTTTCGTCGGTATCCACCTGCTCGCCATAGAACAGGGGCAGGATGTTGATGCCATCGACTTGTTGGGGCAGATGGGCGGTGGAACCGGTGAGTGCGGCGAAGGTGGGCATCATGTCGGGGAAATAGACGATGTTGTCGAGCGTCTGCACGGGCACCTTGCCGGGTTGGTTGACGATGAGCGGCACACGTATGCCGCCTTCGTAGAGTTGCCCCTTTCGTCCTCGGAATCCCGCGTTGCAGTTGAACAGTTTCAATGGGGCTTGCACGGCGGCGCCGTTGTCGCTGGCGAAGATGACGAGGGTGTTCTCGCGCAGGTGCAGGCGGTCGAGTGTTTCGAGCAGTCGGCCGATGGCGGCGTCCATATGGGTGATGAGTGCAGCGTAGCGCTTGGTGTTCATATCCCATGCCTCGTCGTCATACCACACCGTGTTGTCGATGATGTAGGGCTCGTGGGGTGCGTCGAAAGCCAGGTAGAGGAAGAACGGATGTTTCTTGTTGCGCTTGATGAACTTGATGGCATCATCCGTGGAGAGGTCGGTGTTATGCTTCACGTGTCGGTCGTGCGCGTTGGCCTTGATATGGATGAGACGGTCGTTGTCGAAACGGTAGTAGGGGTAATAATAGGGGGAGTTGGAATGAACCGTTGAGATGGTCCAGCCATAAAACTCGTCGAAGCCGCGATGGTTGGGTGAGGCTCCGGGGTCGTAGCCGTCGAGGTGCCATTTGTTTACCAGGCACGTGCGGTAGCCGGCGGTGCCGAGGACGGTGGCGATGGTGGTGTCCTCGGGCAGCAGGTTGGCACGGCGGATGTAGGTGGTGTCGCCTTTGGCGTTGATTTTCACGCCTTTGATGCCACCGGCGGTGCACTGGTTGTCGCGGATGCGGGTGTGGCCGCTGTTCTTCCCCGTCATCAGCGAACAACGGGAGGGCGAACTGATGCCGCTGCCGGCATAGCATTGGGTGAACCGTGTGCCGGTGGCGGCCAACTGGTCGATATGTGGGGTGCGCACATGTCCACTGCCATAGCAGGAGAGGTCGCCATAGCCCATGTCGTCAGCCAGGATGAAGATGATGTTCGGGCGGTCGGGGGTGGCCTTACCCTCTGGTTCGCCGGCATCGGCGGGGTGGGGTAGGGCGATGCCTGCGGCCAGCATTGTGCCGTATCGGATGACTTTCCTCATATCTTGATTCTAACAGCAATAAAACATTTAATTATCATATAATTCATCAAAAATTCTTGCTAGACAAGCGTTTCCAGTGAAGCAATAATGACAGTCAAAGTAGAACACATATGTCCCTTTAACTCCCCTTTAACTCCCCTTCAACACCTCACTTGGCGTTTTTGCTGCTGACAAGTCTCACGTTGTTCTGTTTCAGCGAAGCGGTAGTGGCGTCGATGTCGGTGGCCTTGCCGTGGTAGGTGATGGTGCTGTTGTTGATGTCGATGTTGTGGATGGCATTCGTTCCTGTGATGCCATTGGCGCGGATGCCCGTCTGGCAACCCGTGCAGGTGACATTGTCGATGTGGATGTCTTGGAATTCAGGGATGCGTTCGCCAGCCTTGATTTTGGCTTCTTGCTCTTTCTTGACGGCTTCGGCATTGCTGCCCGCCTGCATGTTGGCGTAGTCGCATTGGAAGATGATGGCTTCCGACTTGATGTTCGCCATCACGATATGGCTGATATGGATGTTCTCCGTCCTTCCGCCATTGCCTATGCCGCTCTTGAAGCGGAGGCCCGTGTCGGTGTCGATGAAGCGGCAATGGCGCACCACGATGTTGCGTATGGCGGTGACGGTGTTGCTGCCGACGACGAAGCCGCCGTGGGCGTGGTTGACTGTGCAGTTGTCGATGAGGATGTCGCTCGTGCCGTTGTTCACGGCGTTGGCTCGCTCGGCGCTGCTCTTCATGCAGATGCCGTCGTCGCCCACCGAGACGGTGCTGTTGACCACCAGGCATTGCGAACAGTCGCTCAGGTCGATGCCGTCGCCGTTCTGCACGTTCCACTCGCTACGCACCGTGACACCGTCGATGATGATGTTGCGGCTGTTGCAGGGATGGAGGTGGAAGCGTGGGGAGTTCTCTATGGTGACGCCTTCTACGAGGATGTTCTCACAGTTGGTGAGTCTCACCAGGTCCTGACGCATGTTTTCTTGCTTCTCGCGGGTGTCGGCGATGTTGGGGCTGCCGTTGGCCATGTCCCACGGATACCACAACTGCCCGTCGTCGGTCACCGAACCACCCATCCGCTTGTATTCCTTCCATTCCACGTCGCTCATCTTGCTTCGCTTCACAGGGCGCCAGTATTGTCCGTTGCCGTTGATGACACCACCGCCGGTGATGGAGATGTTCTTGCATTTGTTGGCACCGATGCCGGGTTTGCAACGACTGCTCTTGCCGGGGGCGGAGAGGTGCAGACTCTTGTCGGGGGTGAGCAGGAGGATGGCGTTCTTGTCGAGGTGAAGGTCGATGTTGCTGCGCAACTCGATGGGGGCGGTGAGCCAGACGCCTTCCGGGATGTTCACATGGCCGCCGCCTTTCGATGACACGTCGTCGATGGCACGTTGGATGGCCTCGGTGCAGAGGGTTGCTCCGTCGCCTTTCGCGCCGAAGTCGGTGATGCTTACACTAAGGGCGGGGACTGTGAAAGGTGTCACTTGTGCCACGGGAGTGGGAAGTGACTGATAATAATGCTGATAGTCAGACCCGTCAGACCAGTCTGATGCATTCAGGGTGGTGGCGACAAACGACAGCGCCAAGGCCACAAAAAATGATGTTGTTCTCATAAGTAGATGTTTTTTATGTAGTTTGCTTATATGTTTGCATGATTGTAGGGGGCTGTGCCCGCCACTGTGTCATTCCACAATGACGGTGCGGGTGGTGTAGTTGGAATAGACCACTATTTGCACGCCTTTCTCATGGGGCTGCACAGGCATACCTTGGAGGTTGTAACGGGCCACTTCCTTGATTTCTCCTTTCCCGTTGCGCTCCACGGTTGGGGCCTCTCGCACCTGTGTCGGCATGGATGTGGCATTCTTCGAAAGTATGATGACTTCCCTCATCTGTTCTTCATTGGTGGTGCACGACATCTGCTCGACCTCAAAGCCGTGGGAGGCCAGTCGGTTGAGGATTTCTCCCACCAAGGTCTTGTCATAATAGTGGTCGTAGAACTGTTGCATGCCGGAAGGGATGTCGCCCGACAGGTAGATGGTGTGGCCATAGTTGTTGTTCACACCGAGGGCAACGACATTCACATAGGTCTTCTGCGCCATGGCGCAAAGAGGCAGCACGACAGCCGCTATTACGAAAAATACTTTTCTCATATGTTTGATTCTCATTCTTCAATTTAGCTTCGCTGTTTTTGTCGCGACTCGGCAGAGTTCAAACTTGCTTGGAGTCTGCCGGGCGTGAGCAACTTCGGCCAATTTTCAATCTTCAATCTTCAATTTTCAATTATCTTATACTCCGTGAGTGCTCGCTTTTCTATGGAGAATCCCATACCGACCTTCACAACCAGGCGCGGGTCGGTGGCGTAGCGCAAGGCGTACCCTTTGTCGTTGATTTGGTCGAGGGCGTCCTGTGCCGTGCCGTTGAGTTTCAGTTCCATCACATAGATGGTATCGGGCATGAACACCACCATGTCGGCGCGGCCACGTGCGCACTTCACCTGCGTCTGCACATAGACGTTGAGCATGGAGAAGATGAGATAGAAGGTCCACTCATAGAACCCTTCCGCCACGGTCACCTCCTCCAACTTCTTCTTGAAGCCCTCCACGTAGGGAAGGCCTTCGAGATATGCCTGCAACTCACGCAGTGCCAGGTCGGTATCTTTGACACGCAGGGCTTTCCAGAAGCGGACGGCGAAGCCAGACCTCACCCCCTCGACATTCATTCCCGTGACCAATGGCAGCAGTCCCTTGGTCAGTCCCACGCGCACCTCCTTGTTGGGAATGCTCAAGGTGTATTCCTCTGTCAACCTGTCGTAATCCTTGATGGTGAGGTAACCGCTTTGATAAAGCAACGGCAAGGCATCCACCATGTTCTCCGTGGGTTGGTCGAAGGCATCGGATGCTACGACAAGGTCATCCATCTTTGTGATGTCGGTGTGGAAACGGTGCATCTGTCGCATCAGGTAGGAGGGCGTACCGCTTTCGAACCAGAAATTGCGCAATTCACGCTGGTTGAACGCCTTCATCAGGCTGAAGGGGTTGTAGATGTCGGGCGACTCCCCGGCAAAACGGTAGCCGTCGTAGGTGTCGCGCAACATCTGGCGCATCTCCACTGGTGAGCATTTGTAGCGTTCCGCCAG
>CADADN010000079.1 GCA_902786665.1 uncultured Prevotellaceae bacterium
GATTGCCTCCTTCCCAATTTCCCAGGGCGTTGCCCTGGGCTGGAGGCTTATTGCCCCTTCGGGGCGTTATCGGAAAGATGCGGATAATCATTTTGTTTTTTACAGAATGGAACTATTTTGAAAATACTTCCGATTGATGCAACCGCAGGTCGAAGTTTTTCTACAGTTAGTCTGTTTCGGTTGTTTCTTCGACGAGTGAAACAGCAGGGTCGAACGCGTGTTCGTTATCAGTTGTTTCACCCGACAATCCATCCGTCGATGCATCTTGTTTTTGTCGAGAAGTTGATGCCTATTTTGAAAATGCGGCGTGGGGCTTGTTCGAAAGGTTTGGCATATTGCTTTTCCTCAATCTGACGTAATGCTTCTTCGGCACTTTTATCTAATTTGAACTCAATGATATAGATGTAGTCAGGCGTTTGAATGAGCATATCCATTCTTCCATCTGTTGTGTGTCGTTCCACTTCAGTATAAAAACCTATCATCTTGAAGATAACCCACA
This sequence comes from uncultured Prevotellaceae bacterium, assembly GCA_902786665.1. GTDB lineage: Bacteria > Bacteroidota > Bacteroidia > Bacteroidales > Bacteroidaceae > Prevotella. The sequence continues at coordinate 500 of CADADN010000079.1, forward strand.
CGACATTCTGAAAATAAAGTTCGGCATCTCCTGCCACTTGATAATCTCCATCAGCGAAGAGAGATTCCAACCTTCTGAGGAAAGCTTCTGTCTTGCCAGCACGGAGTTCTTTCACGAAATTGGCCACAAACAGTTGTCCTTGTGAAGATTGCAATTTTGTGTAATAAGGAATAAGAAAGCGAACGAACCCACGCTCTACTTCAAGGTTGGGGAATCCCAACTTGTACATTTCAAATTCTTGATCATATCCTTTGAGTGTCAGGTAACCGCTTTGGAAGAGCAAAGGGATGGGGTTTTTGTCGAAGGTATCGATATTGCCTAACACATCCGCTGTCATTTCCTCTTGTCCGAGATTGTCAAGAGGATAGTTGGTTTTCTTTAATTGCTCAACGAGGAATGATGGTGTAGCCGTTTCAAACCAGTAATCCTTGAAGACTTGGCTGTCGAGAGTGCGCAACAGACTGAGAGGATTGTACACACCCACAGTATCCACATCAAAATGATAACCATCGTAAGTGTATTTCAGTTTCTCATAGCATGCATCCTTGGAGAGTTGACACTTGTCGGCCAATTTACCCACCTCTTCGTCCAATCCATCCCTAATCTCCTGTTCCGTAATTCCACATATTTCTGCATACCTTTGGTCCATGGAGATGTCCGCAAGGTTATTCAAGTCACTGAACACACTGACCTTTGAGAATTTTGTCACTCCGGTGATGAAAAGCATCTGAATATAAGCCCCCATCGATTTCTCCACTCCATAGAAGGCTTTCAGTGTTGCCCGATAGTCCTCTTGCAGTTCGTTGTTTCCAATTGCCTGCAACAATGGTTTGTCATACTCATCAATGAGGATAACAACCTTTGTTCCCTTTTGTACAGCAGCCCTTTGAATGACTCCTGCAAACCTTGCCGACAATGTATCTTCGTTTTCATCTTTCCCATAAACACTTTCCCATTTGGCAACATGTCTGCTCAAAATGGAGTTCAGTGCTTCAGGAGTTGTGTATTTCTCAGCGTTCAAATCAAGATGTAACACAGGATAGGACAACCAATCCTTTTCAAGTTGCTCAATGGCCAGCCCCTTGAAAAGTTCACGTTCTCCTTTAAAATAACACTCCATCATGGATACGAACAGGCTTTTCCCGAATCTGCGCGGCCTACTGAGAAAATAAAATTGTCCTCCCTTGACCAGTTTGTAAAGCAAAGCTGTCTTGTCCGCATAAAAGTAATCACTCGTGCGGATGGTTTTGAAGTCTTGTATGCCAATTGGATATTTCATAGGAAGAACAGCTGTTTCTGCAAAGTTATTTCAATTTTTTGAAAAAACAAAGAAAACCCGCAAAACTTATCCTATGAAATGGTCAGGCAAAATTATTATTGGAACGGATTGTCCGCGTATATCTGAAAGAGAGCCTTTTATTCCCAAAAGATTATTTCAAGTAGGTTTTGTTTAGAAAATGAAAAATAAGTTATACCTTTGCACCCGATGAAGCGAATGGAGCGAAGACGGATATGGATGTCACGGATACTATTGGCGGTATTCGTGCCAATGCTGTTGTTCTCCATCCTCCACATCCATACGGAAGGAGCAGAGATGAACGACGCCTGCAGCGAGTGCATCCACCATGTGCGCCACAGCCATCTCTCCTCAGCCGACTTCTGCATCGACCAATGCGTGCTTTGTCAGTTCCTGACCCTGCCTTTCATTGTCGGAGGGCTGATGATACTGGGCATCACCCTTGTTGTCCGTTACAAAAGATGGCAAGGCACTCATTTTCACTATCCTGCCAGCGCGGCGGGATACATCTCTCTTCGCGCACCACCTTGTATTTGTTTGAACTAATCGGAGGAATCGGATTAATCGGAATAATCGGAGGAATCGGAGTAATCTGAGGAATCGGAGGAATCTGAGGAATCGGAGTATTCTGAGGAATCGGAGTATTCTGAGGGAATCGGAGTATTCCGAGTATGCAAAAATAGTTACAAACAAGACAAGCGTTTATCAAAATGACAAAAACATATCTCATCCTGCTGCTGTCGGGATGCCTTAGCCTATGCGCGGCAGCAGCCCCCGTCACCACCCTTGGCGGTAGAGTGACCGATGCCGTTGACGGTTCCCCCCTCATCGGCGTCACCATCCAAATCACCGAACTCAGCATGGCCACGGTGACCGACCTTGAAGGTCAATACCATTTCGACAATCTCCCATTGAGAACCGTCACCATCCAAGTCAGCTATATAGGCCACCAGACCATCATCCAGAAGGTGAATCTCTCAGGAACCACACATCTCGACTTCGTCATGCACGAGAGCAACGCCATGATCAACGAGGTGGTGGTCACCGGCATCGCCGGCAGCACACTGTTGAAGAAGTCACCCTCCCCCGTGTCGATTGTCACCCTGCGCGACCTTCAGACCACCTCTTCCACCAACATCATCGATGCCATCGCCCGCAAACCGGGAATGGCGCAGGTCACCACGGGCAGCGGCATCTCCAAGCCCGTCATCCGAGGTCTGGGCTACAACCGTCTCGTCACCGTCAACGACGGCATCCGCCAGGAAGGACAGCAATGGGGCGACGAGCACGGCATCGAAATCGACCCCCAGAGCGTGCGTAGCATCGAGATTTTGAAAGGTCCCGCCTCGCTGATGTACGGTTCCGATGCCATGGCCGGCGTGGTGATTTTCCACGGCAGTCCCATCGTCCCTGAGGGGAAGGTGGAAGGCACCGCCAACATGGAATACCAGACAAACAACGGCCTGTTGGGCTACTCCCTCTACATGGGCGGCAACCAACACGGAATCGTATGGAACGCCCGCTATTCGGGAAAGCTCGCCCATGCCTACAAGAACCCTTACGACGGAAGGGTGCTCGGTTCGCAGTTCAAGGAGAATGCCGTCAACGGCATGCTGGGCGTCAACAAGCGCTGGGGTTTCAGTCACCTCAACCTGAGTTATTACCATCTCACCCCCGGCATGATTGAAGGCGAGCGCGACGAGACCACCGGACAGTTCATCATGCCCGTCAGCATCAACGGTGAAGCATCGGAACGCATCGCCACCCACCACGACCTCACCACCTACGGCCACGGCTTCCCCTACCAGCAGGTGCATCATTACAAGGCCGTGCTCGACCAGTCGGTCTATATCGGAGACAACATCCTGAAAGTGCTGTTGGGCTACCAGCAGAACCGCCGACAGGAATACGAGGAGGTGGAGACACCCGACGAAAGCGGCCTCGACTTCCTTCTTCACTCCGTCAACTACGACATCCGCCACACCTGGCAGGGCGAGAGACAATGGAAGGTGAACGCCGGCGTCGGAGGAATGTACCAACGTTCGGTCAACAAGGGCGAGGAGTATCTCATCCCCGCCTACGCGCTCTTCGACATCGGCGCCTATGTCACCAGCAGCCACGACGTTGGCGACTGGGTGCTCAGCGGCGGCCTTCGCGTGGACCAACGCCACCTCCACTCCTTCGCCTTGGAAGACCGCTTTGAGCAGTTCTCCCGCACCTTCCATGCGTTGACAGGAAGCCTTGGCGCCGTGTACACCCTCAACGACAACACACGTCTGCGCCTGAACATGGCAAGAGGATTCCGCGCCCCCAACCTCAGCGAGTTAGGCTCCAACGGCGAGCACGAAGGCACCTTCCGGCATGAACTCGGCAACAGCGACCTTCGCCCCGAATACAGTTGGCAGGCCGATGCCGGTTTGGACTACACGTCGCCCGTCTTGTCCGCCCAGGTGTCGCTTTTCGGCAACCTCATCGACAATTACATCTTCGCCCACCGCATTCCCGGCCTGGAGACCGACGGCCTCCCCACCTACCAATTCGTCCAAGGCGACGCCCGCCTGTGGGGCGGCGAGGTGAGCATAGACATCCACCCCGTCGAACCATTGCATTTGGAAAACAGTTTCTCTTACGTCAGCGCGGTGCAGGCACATCAGCAGTCCGACAGGAAATACCTGCCGTTCACCCCCGCTCCCCGCTGGACTTCGGAATTGAGCTACGACATCATCCGCGACGGTCGCATACTGAACAACACCTATGTCAAATTGGGTTTGGAATGCCATCTCAAGCAAAATCACTATTATGCCGCCGATGACACGGAAACCGCCACGCCGTCCTACACCTTGCTCAGCCTCTCCATGGGCACCGACATCCGCCGGCACAACCACACGGCATGCACCATCAGCGTGATTGGCGACAACCTCACCAACCGCGCCTATCAAAATCATCTGAGCAGGTTGAAATACGCCGGCGACAATGCCGTCACCGGCAGAAGGGGCATCTACAACATGGGAAGAAGCGTCACGGTGAAGGTGAGCGTGCCATTCTGACTACAGGCTCCACACATCCTTCCATTCCACGACGGGCTTGCCCTCTTCCCACTGTATGGGCAGCCACACATACCTGGCATCGATAGGATGCCGTGGTTTCCAGATGTCAGCCATGAACATCCAACGGCCGTCGGGCAGGCATAAGGCGAAGGTGCTTTGTGCGCCGAACGTCTTGTCTGCCCGTGGCCCGCGGCAGGGATTGGGATGCTGGGTCCAAGGCCCCCAGATGCTGGGAGCCGAGAACATGCGCGCCTCATTGGGGTCCCATCCCGTGCATCCCGAGGTAATCATCCAATATGTGCCATCCTGCTTGAAGATGGCCGGTGCCTCGTTCTGTCCACCGGGAGCCACACGAGTGTACCTTCCCGTGTGTGCCGTGAAGTCATCGGTCAGTTCTGCAACATGCATGGTCAGGTTCTCTTCTGAAGAGAAGATGTGGTAGGCCTTTCCGTCATCGTCGAGGAAAAGCGCCATGTCTCTTGACATCTGCCCGCCGGCAAAATCGCGTTTCAGAAGAAGACCCTGCTTCACCGCTTTCCTCCACGAGGGCGTCCACCATTCCTTGTAATATCGGGCATCGAGGGTGTCCACCACAGCCAATTCCTCCTTGCCAAACTCCACCGGCCATTTGCCGGCATTGGCTCTGCTGGAATAGAGGAAGCGGAAAGGCCCCGTGGGCGAGTCGCTGACGGCCACGCCGTAGCGTGCCGCCTCATAGCCGCGGCCCTTCAGTTCCAGATGGAACCACATGACGAATTTTCCCGTCTTCTTGTTGAACAGCACCTTTGGCCGTTCCAATGTGCACCCCCTTTCGATGTCGTGTCCTTGCTCATCGACAACGGACAGCGCCACACCCTCATATTTCCAGTCGGTCAGGTTGCGGGAGGAATAGCACGTCACGCCCACGAAAGCAGCACTCGACCAATCGCTCTTGTGCTCCCCATACCAATAATATACTTGGTCATGGCAGATGATGCCACCACCGTGGGCATTGATGTGGACGCCCCTGTCGTCCGGCCAAATCTCTCCGGAGCGGATGTCGCCGGCACGGGTTTGCAAGACCACGAAAGCCAGCAGGGCGAGGAGGAGTATTTTTTTCATTTTCATAGGAGGGAATAGGAAGTGATGGGAGAAGAAGGTCATTCCACGAAGCACTCGGAGAAATAGAAGTCTCTGAGCGGCTTGGTTATCAGGTCACCTTTCAAGACGACATTCTTTTTCATACGTATGTCCTCGGAGGATGCCCCGATGGCCACCTGGTATGTGCCAGGTGCTACATTCCATTGTCGCTGCCCCTGGTTGGAATAGTAGCCGAATTGCTCGACATACATCTTGACTTTCACCTTCTTGGTCTCCCCCGGTTTCAACGCCACCCTTGCGAAGCCCTGGAGTTGGATGGGGCGTATCTGCTTGTTGCCGTCGGCAGGCGAGAGATAGACCTGCGCAATCTCGTCGGCAGCGACCTCCCCGGTGTTCTTCACATCGAAGGAAAGGCTGACAAACGTCTCGTTTGTAGTCACCTCTTCATCCACCTGCAAGTTCCTGTATTCAAAGGTAGTGTAGGTGAGGCCATATCCGAAAGGCCATTGCACCCTTGGGTCGCGTTCAGACGAATAGTTGTAGCAAAGGGGCTCGTTGACCTCCGTGTTAGGATAACTGACAGAGAGTTTGGCAGAAGGCGACACCTTCCCATATAGGATGTCGGCGACAGCGTTGCCACCCTCTTCTCCCGGATACCACGCCTGTATGACAGCGGCGCATCGCTCAGCAATCCCTGAGACTACCTGTGCCCTTCCTCCGAATATGACGAGCACCACGGGTTTTCCCGTCTGCAGCAAATCTTCCACAAACTGCTCCTGCTTCCCCGGCAGCCGCAGTCCCTGACGGTCCCTGTTCTCACCGCAGAGCATCACATTCTCACCCACGGCGGCCACGATGACGTCGCACTCCCGAGCCAGGGCGAGAGCCTCCTGACGGTCGGCCTTCTCGCCGGAGTCCACCTTGCGGTGCAGGATTTCATACTCCCATGCTCGCTCGTCGCCTTGCACGGCATACTTCGTCTCTATCTCCTCCGTCCAGTCGCATCCGCGAGAGTACATGATGTTGACATCATCGGCCTTTCTCGACTTCATGCCTTCGAGCAGTCCAACGACATGTGGATGGTCGAGGTCTTCAGTCACCATTTTCCAGAAATAAGTCATGGAAGGGAAGGAATAGTCTCCGCACATAGCCCACATGGAGTTGGCATTGGGTCCTGTCACCAGTATGTTCTTGTTATTTTTCAGTGGTAGTATGCCATTGTTTTCCAGGAGCACAACCGACTGTGTGGCGATGTCGTAAGCCGTCTTTCTCTCCTCGGGAGTGTCGAGGTCGATTTTGCCCTTGGCGTATAGATACGGGTCTTTGTCGAAGAGTCCCGCGCGCATTTTCTGCCTAAGGACGTTTTTCACGGCGCGTTCCAGGGTTTCGGGCTTCACCAACCCTTTGTCGATGGCTTCCTGCAAGTGCGCATAGTTGGTTCCTCTTGGGAAGTCGACGTCGTTGCCTCCATTGATGGCTGCAGCCGCCTTCTGCACGGGGTTGTCCATCTCAGGCAACTGGTCAATGGCGGTGTAGTCGCTGACCACCATTCCGTCGAACCCCACATACCCTCTCAGGATATCCTGCAATATCTCACTGTTTGCCACGCAGTTGGTGCCATGGACGGCATGGTAACCCGGCATCACCACCTTGCTTCCGGCCAGGCGTATCATCGCCTCATGGGGGAGGAGGATTTCCTCCATCAACTCCTTCTCCTGGGCATCGCCACCACCTCCATAGCCGAGATAGTGCTTCGAACAGGTGCCCACGCCTTTCCTGAGGTCTCCCTGCTGGAGTCCCTTGGCAAAGGCGACGCCCATCACGGCGGAGAGGTAGGCATCTTCGCCATACGACTCTTCCAGTCGGTTGAAACTGGGCACCCGGCACACATCCACCATGGGCGAGAGGGAGAGTACTCCGCCCATCTTGCGCATGGCCGTGCCGGTCTGCCGGGTTTTGAGTTCAGCCAACTCGGGGTTGAAGGAGCAAGCCTGACCTATCTGCTGTGGATAGATGGTTGCGCCCCGGGTGTTGACCCCTGAGAGCACCTCTTCGTGGAAGAGAGCGGGAATGCCGTTGGGCGTGTTGTTCATCAGCCATTCCTGCATGGCCGCCACGCGGTCTCTCAGCACCTCCGGCTCCATAGGTTTCTGGCTGGCATATTGCGAGAAATGCCCTATGCCGTTGGGAATCTCCTGCCGGCATTTGACGGTGTCCAAGCGTCCCTGTTCGTCGAAGAACTCGTCCATATAGGTGCTTCTCAACTGTGCGATGCGCTCTTCCTGCGACATCTTCGCATATAATTCGTCAATCTGTTGTTCCAGGTCGGTGGCATTACATCCCACCAGCAGTGTTGTGATACACATCATTATCCAATTTTTCGTTTTCATGGTGGTACTTTTCATTTCATTCATTCAATAATGTGCAAATTTACTATTTTTTTTCATAAAAATAGCAAGCTCATTGTCAAAAATTCGAAAGAAAACACTAACTTTGCAAAAACCATAGAGATAACAGACGCTATAGAACCCAAACTCTATAGGATTTACTAACCCAACAAAAAAAAAGGAAAAAGAATGAGAAAAATGTTTATTGCAGGCATCACCCTGCTATGCGTCACGCTGATTGCTTCATGCGGCGGCAAAGGAAACGGAAACGGAGACGGAAATGGCCAGAGTGAACAAGACCCCTTGGTGGGCAAATGGCTAATGAAGAAAGAGCAAAAAGATGCAGAGGGAACAGCTAAGTTCATTTTGAACTTGGACCTGAAAGCTGACAAGACCATGACATACAACATTGACGCCTCGATGGAAGGCTCACAACAAGGTTTCACCATGGTATTACCTGTGAATATGGCATTTGAGGGAACTTGGAGCGCCACTGGTGACAAGCTTGAACTCAAGGTAGACTCCGCCACCACAAAAATCAATATTGACAAGGAGAAAATGGTCATCAAGGCTGACGATCCCAAGTTGGAGAAGCAAATTGCTGTTCTCAAACAAACGTTGATTGCAAGCATGGAATCCAGCGCTAAAGGCGATATAAGTAAAAGGTGGGTTCCTCAAGAAGCCATGGCTTACAAATTAGAGGGTAAAACTCTGAAATGGATTACAGAAAAAGACACCCTGGTGTTTGAGAAGCAGTAACAAGACTTGAGCTATCGGTCTTTGACAAAGACTCTCCCCCAACCCTTGCAGAAAGGATTGGGGGAGAATTTTTATAAGGACTTTAAGGACTTTAGGGCCTTTAAGGACTTTAAGGACTTTAGGGTCTTTAAGGACTTTAAGGTCTTTATCCTTTCACGACATTGACGTCGATTTTCTTGGCTGGGAACATGAAGGCGAGGTCCTTGAGTTGCTGATATACCGTCTCGTTCATGTAGAAATAGACAGTCCAGTAGTCGGAGCCCTTGCACCAGGTGCGGGTGTTGACCACGACCCCCTTCTCGGCAAACTCGGTGATGCCCACCCACGGGGCAGCCACTACGGGAGAGTCGTCCACGGGTCCTTGTATGATGAGTTCATTGGCAGCCTGCACCTTGTTGATGGCCTTCTTCACCGCCTCGAGGTCGGCACCATAGGCGAAATGGAAGTCGAGGTCCACACGGCGGTATTTCTCAGTGGAATAATTCTTCAGGCTGCCGGTTGAAAGTCCTCCGTTGGGGATGATGATGGTTTGCGCATCGTTTGTGCGTATGATGGTGTTGAAGATTTGAATCTCCTTCACCGTTCCCTCGAAGCCCTGTGCCTCGATGTAGTCACCCACCTTGAAGGGCTTGAAGAGCAGAATCATCACGCCACCGGCGAAATTCTGCAACGTGCCACTCAATGCCAAGCCCACGGCAACGCCTGCGGAAGCGAAGAGTGCGATGAACGATGATGTCTCAATGCCCAGGATGGAGACGATGATGATGAGCAGGCAGAACCAGCACACCACGCTGACGATGCTTTTGAGGAAGGAGGCGAGGGATGGTTCCACCTTGCTCTTCTTGAGCAATTTGGATACCAACTTGGTGAGCCACTTGATGATGTACTTGCCGATGAAATAGACGACGAGGGCGATGACAAGGTTTTTGCAGAAGCCCAGTGCCCACTGTCCCAGCATGGAATAAGTCTCGGGAGAAAAGATTTTGTCTAACATAATGCGTTAATGATAAAGGTTAATGATGATTTGCAAAAATAGGCATTTATGGGAAAAGATGCAAATAATCGGGCGATTTTTTTACAAATTTGAGTCTCGGGCGGGCACAAGACCCGCTCCTGCGTTTTCAAGGGGAGGACTTCCAACGGCCACCCAAGATGCCATAGGCGATTATTGCGGTATTGCGGTATTTCGGCATTACGGCCATTTCGTTTTCAAAAATATGGGAAAACATTTGCCACAATGGGGAAAAAAGCATAATTTTGCAATATATTTGCCATTAAACAACGAACAATAACCATCAACAACCCAACTACAATGCGAAAACCATACGCTTACATTTTATTACTTGCAGCCACCCTGATGGGAAGTTTGCAAGCCAAGGCACAAACGCTTTTGGAGGAAGACTTCGAGACTTCCAGCACCGAGACCTTCTCTCAACCCATCGCCGCGGGAACTGGTTGGACGACAGTCGACAGCTACAATGGTAGCAAACAAGCCTACAGATGGCACAACTACTATTCCGACAAGGGCACCATCGGCGGCACCCATGTCGCCGGTTGCGACGCTCCCACCTATGAGAGCGACCCCAATGGCGGCTTCGGTCCCAAGGAGGAAGTGCTCCTCACTCCCGAATTGAACCTCGACAACACCTACGAACTGACCTTCACCTTCATCGTCAGTCCTATGAACGCCTACGAGACATCCATGTATGACTTGCAGGTGCGCGTGGTGGAAGACGGCGACCTGGCCAATGCCGAGACCGTGTTCTCCATCCAGAACCAGGCGATGCTCAAGGAGAGCGGCGTCCTCACCTACCCCATCACCACATGGGACCCCCACACCGCCAAAATCAGCCTTGAAGACTGGCAGGGCAAGAAGGTGAAACTGGCCTTCGTCCACAAGATGATGACCAAGATTGCCAACGTGGCATGGCTCGACGACGTGTCTGTGAAGCAACATACGCCCGACACCGCCCCCGTCGCCGTGCTGAGCACCGACCGCTACAACTTCGGCGACGTCTATGTGGGCGAGAAGCACTACACCGACTTCATCACCCTCACCAACCAAGGCAAGAACGGCTTGAAAATCACCGGTTTCGACTTCCCCGAAGGTGTGAGCACACCCCTCGACGCCAGCATGGTCAACCTCGACAAATATGAGAGTGTCTCCTTCCGTCTGGCCTACACCGCCAGCCTCACCAGTCCCGCTACGGCAAATGCCGTCATCCACACCAACGGCGGCGACGTCACCATCACGCTGCAAGCCAACAAGCAGGTGGTGCCCGAAGGCTACACCCTGGAGACCTTCGAGAAATACTTCCCGCCAGCCGGTTGGAAGAACCGCGGTTGGGACGCCCGTTTCGCCGAAATCGAGGGCGACGTGTCGGCCTATGCCACCGGTTCGCTGGATGACAACTACCTCACCTCTCCCCGCCTCGACCTCACCGACGGCGGCAGTGTCACCTTCACCTACCGCAACATCTTCGACAGTGAGTTGGGCGACACCTACCAGATGAACGACATCTCCGTGGAGGTGAGCTACGACGGTGGCGAAACCTGGGTGCAGAAATGGATTTTCGACTACCAACTCGCCACCTACAGCGAGACGGTGACGGTGGACCTGGGCAAAGGCACCGACAATTCTTATATAAGGTGGAAGAACTCCGCCATCAGTTATGACGACGAAGGCGTGGACGAGTTCGCCGACTTCTATTTCGACCGCGTGCTGCTTCCCAAGCTCTTCGGAGCCGACGACGTGCCATGCGCCGCCTATCTCATCAAGCCCGCCGTGGGAGCCACCGACATCTATCCGAAGAACGTGGAACTGCAATGGGGTCCGGCACAATTCGCCATGGGTTACAAACTCTACGTGGGCAGCAACAGCGCCGCCAACGACCTCATCGACGGTCTTGACCTCCACGACGCCCTGTCGTACACCATCCCCGAGTGCGCCTACGAGACCACGTACCGTTGGAAGGTGGTGCCCTACAACAGCTATGGCAACACCCCCAACCGCGAGGTCACCACGTGGAACTTCACCACCCAGCCCGACGCCTCCAACGTCTCCTACCCCTACGAGGAGGACTTCGCCAAGAACACCCTCCCCAACGGATGGCTCTCCACGGAAGCCGTGAACTCCTACAACCGCACGTGGTATGTGAACACCTACTATCCCTACGTGACCGACCAGGTGACCAGCAACGCACTCACCTCGTCCTACCTCAATGAAGGCGACGAGAACAGCGTCACCACGCAGGAGTTCAAGTTGCCCGACGACGCCAAGATGGCCATCTCCTTCGCTTGGGGCGACGAGCATCCCAGCGACCTCGTTGTCGACCCCACGGGCATGGTGAAGAAACACAACGTTGAGCCCAACAACGGCGTCAGCGAAGGCATCTTCCAAATCTGCGTCGACGGCGAGTGGATCACACTCTCCACCATCTCCGAAAATAGCTTCAACGACGATGAGAAATACTGGATCAACGAGAAATTCGACCTCGGCGAATATGCAGGAAAGACCGTGCAGTTCCGCTGGATACACAAGAGTTACAACAGCGGCCGCGACGGTGGCACATCCCTTGCACACGTCGTCATCGAAGAGTTGCAAGGCGACAAGGCAGTGTTCAACAAGAGGGAGTGGAACGCCGGCAAAGTGAACTACAACAAGGCCGTCAACTCCGGGGCTGTGTTCACCATCCTCAACCGCGGCACCAACGACCTCAAGGTGAAGCGCGCCTCCTTCGGGACACAGAACTTCACCTCCTCCATCGAAGCCGGCACTGTCATCGCTCCTGAAGAGGGCTATGCCTTCAGCATGCAGTTCGACGCCCTTGACGCAGCAAGCCTGGTAGAGGACGCCCTCACCGTGGAGTTCGAGAGCGGCTACACCGTCACCTTCCCCGTCAAGGGAGAAGGCATGGCAGCCGACGTACTCTACTATGCATTCGAAGACAACCCACTCGACTATCCTTGGACCGACTTCACCACCATCGACGCCGACAACCAAGTGTCCTATGCCTTCGGTTCCTGGTGGATTGACTTTGAGAAGAGCGGACAGAAATTCGCCTTCTGGCCCGGCGACGACGACAAGATGAACGGCATCATGAGTCCTGTTTCCGGCCATATGGCCCTCGTTGCCGCCTCTCCCGTCGACGGCAGCGCCGACAACTGGATTGTAAGCAAGCAGTTGCACGCCACCAACCAGTCCACCTTCAATTTCTGGGTGCGCAACTGGGAATGCCTGCAGAGCGTGCTCCCCGCCCCCAACCACCGTGTCAGCGTACTCGTGGCAGAGAGCAACCCGCAAAGGACCAGTTCGTTCACCACAGTGATGGGCGAGACCGAGGTGCCATTCCTCGACTGGGACAACTGGCAGAACTATGAGGTGGACCTCTCCGCCTATGCCGGCCGCGACATCTACATCGCAGTGCGCCACACCACCAACGGCGCCAGCAACGTCGCCTTCTTCGATGACTTCACCTTCAACCACTTCACCAACGAGAGCGGCATCCAAGCCGTCTCAAGCATCGACGAGCAGGCAGAGGTGAGCATCTACACCATCAACGGAGCCTTGGTGAAGAAAGGCATCGGGACGAAGACCCTCCAGTCGCTCGCCAAGGGTGTCTATGTGGTGCGCATCAAGAATGGAGAAACCGTCATCACACAAAGAGTGGTGAAGAAATAAACACCGATTTGCAGCGTAAAAGGTAATGGGCGCGTGGCGCCCATTACCTTTTTGCGGCATCGGAGGAATCTGAGGAATCTGAATAATCGGAGTAATCGGAATTATCAGAGTAATCGGAATTATCAGAGTAATCCAACACAACGTCCTATGAGAAAAGCCCTTTTTCTATTGATTGTCGCCCTCTTGCCAGTCCTGCCACAATTCTTGCAGCAAGCCCAGGCGCAGAGCCGTGACAAAGTCCTCACCATCACCGTGACCACCGACACCGGCGACGACCTGTCGGGGCAAGTCGTCACCCTCGTGCAAACCGACTACACCCTCTCCTATGGGACGTTGAAACTCGACGCCGAGGGCACGTGCACCGTGAAAGTGTATGGCGGCAACCATGAGTTGAGTGTCGACCGTCCGGGTTACGAACCCGCCAGCACCACCTTCACCATCGCCGCCGACGCCACCACCGCCACCGCCTCGCTGCATCTGACAGAGAAGGTGCGCACACCCTTCGCCCTCACCGCGCAAGCCAGGCACGACGCCTACACCGGCGACAACAGCGTGGAGATGGCGTGGAACACCGAGGCGCCAGCCTTCTTCGACGACTTCGAGTCCTACCCTGCCTTCGCCGTGCAGTTTGGCGACTGGACCGGCATCGACGCCGACCTTGAGGCCGCCGCCCCCATCATTGGCGACTACCCCAACCGTGGCGTGATGCAATATGCCCAAATCATCAACCCCTTGGAAGTCACCCCCACCTGGTGGTATGACTATCCCATCCTTCGCCCCTACAGCGGCAAGCAGTATGTGGGCTTCACCCGCACCAGTTCAGGCAACGCCAACGACGACTGGCTCATCTCCCCCGTGGTGACCGTGGGCAACGAGCACGCCCTGATGTTCATGGGCAAGGCCGCCGACCGTTTCGACGAGCGCTTCATGGTCTATGTCACCACGAAGACCGACGCTCCCACCCAGGGCGACTTCACCCGCTTGGACCAGGGCAACTTCGAGACCGCCGACTACAAGGGATGGCACCAATACGAATACGCGCTCGACGCCTACGCCGGCCAGCAGGTGCGGTTCGCCATCCGCTACATCAGCCATTACAACGTCTATGGTTCGTTCATGCTGATGCTGGACGACGTCTATGTGGGGCAGCCCAAGGACTACGACAACGCCGCCGCCAAGGCCAAGGCACGTCGCACGCTCGGCGGGCACCGCATCCCGGCATCGCCGTCTCAAGCCACCGGGGTGAGACGCTCTGAAGCCAACCCCAACGAGGTGTTCCACATCTTCATGGACGGCACGGAAGTGGGTGTCACGGAATCATACGACTACACCGTGGGCAACGTGCCTCCCGGCCGGCACGTCATGGGTGTGAAAGCCACCTACCGCGCCGCAGAGAGCGAGATGGTGACGACTCCCGTGGAGATTGGTTCGGCCTGGGCCGGCGTCACCTTCCTCGTCACCGCGGAGAGCATCCTCACACCCGACGGACAGGTCATACGCCTGGTCAACACCTCCACGTCGGAGTCCTATGAAGTGACGGTGGCCGAAGGGAAGGCCGCCATACCCTCGCTGCCCCTTGGCGACTATGTGGTCAACGTGGAGGAAGGGGCGTTCAACGCCTACCAGCAGACCATCACCGTGACGGGCGACACCGAACTGTCCATCACGCTCACCGACCGCGTCATCACCCCCTACAACATCACCAGCGAACACACCGACGATGGCGACGTCATCCTCAGGTGGAACCAGGAACTGGTGTTCACCGACAGTTTCGAGGACTATGCCGACTTCTCCACTGGCACCTTCGGCGAGTGGAAGAGCATCGACCGCGACCAGACACCCGTCTACCCCATCGCCTTGGGAGACATCTCCAACGTGGTGACCTTCCCCGGCTCCGGCACCGCAGCCAACCCCCAGCCCCTGGCCCCCATCGTCTTCAACCCCTGGAACACCACGCCACCGATGCTCCCCACCGACCCCGCCGTGGAGGCACCCACCGGCGACAAGACCATCGCCTTCTTCTCACCGCAGAGGGGCAAGGCCGACAAGTGGCTCATCTCGCCACCCATAGACATCCAAGAGGGCTACGCCCTGACCACCACGCTCAAGTCGTATGACGCGATGTATGCCGAGTCGGCGGAGTTCTGTGTCTCCGAGGGTGGCGACAACCCCTCCGACTTCACCTCCATCAGTTCCGCCCTCGACATCCCTTCGACCGTATGGACGCAATACCAGACCAGCCTCGCCGACTATGCAGGGAAGAAGGTGCGCCTGGCCGTGCACTACATCTCCTACGACACGTTCTTCCTGCAACTCGACGACTTCACCGTCGGGCCGGAAGACGGAGAGGCACCCTTCGTGGACTACGGCAACGTGCTGCGCTACGACATCTATGTGGACGGCACGAAGGTGGGCGAAAGCCAGACACCCACCTACACCCTGTCCGGACTCACCGAGGGCACACACATCGTGGGCATCGTAGCCGTCTATCCCAATGGCGACTCGCCCATGGGCACCATCACCATCACCGTGACGGCCATCGCCCGCGTCACCCTTGACAACGGCAACGCCGCCACCCTCCACACCATCACCGGCCAGAAGGTGGACGGCGACCTCTCCCGCCAGCAACGTGGCATCTACATCATCCAACAAGGCAACCAATACAAGAAAACCATCAAACGATGAGAAAAACAACGCTTCTCCTCCTTTTAGCGACATTCACCCTCGCCATACAAGCCCAGAACCGCATCGACGTGCAACAGGCACGTACCGTCAGATGGGACAAGCCACAAGTGCAGAACCGACAAGCCACACCCGGCAAACCCCAAAAGGCGGAGGGACTCTCTGCCACGCAGAGGGCCGTGGGGCACATTTTCGGCAACAACCCCGACAGCATCACCATCAAGGGAGCGATGGTGGGGACGGCCGGCACCTACCCCGTGGCGACAGCCATCGGCCCCGACATCCTCAACCGCTATGCCGGATGCAAGGTGGTGGGCATACGTGTCGCCACAGCGCAGTCATTAGGCAAGTGCAACACCTTCCTCTACACCCTGGAAAACGGCTACCTCTCCGATGAGCCGCTCACCAAGAGCCAGCGGTTGTATGAGGGTTGGAACAACGTGTTCTACAACGGCGAGACCGCCTTGGACATCGAGGAGGGGATGACGCTCCTCGTCGGCTTCGAATACACCGAGACGGAAACCATGGTGGAGGCAGGCAGCGGCGGGCTATGCACCGTGGGAAAGGGCGACGGCGAGAACTTCCTCATTTACACCAACTTCGGGAGCGGCGAGGGATGGTACTCAGTGAACAACCTCGGCGCCCTCTGCGTGCAGCTCATCGTCGATGTGAGCAGCCTGCCGGAGAAGGCCATCGGCCTGTCCTACCTCGACACCGGCTTCAGGTACAAGAAAGCCGGGGAAAGGGTGGAGATGTATGTCATCGTCGACAACCTGGGAAGGGAGGACATAGGCAGTTACCATCTCGCCTGCCAACTCGACGACCAGGCACCCGTGATGTATGACTACACGGAGACGCTGCCGGAGCAAGGGTCCACCCACCTGCAGCCCGTGTTCACCCTGCCTTCGGACATCAGCCTCGGCCAGCACACCCTCACCGTGAGCCTCCTCGCCGAGGAGGAGACCACTCCCAGCGGCGACAAGACCACGAGCAGCAACGACTTCTTCATCTATGACGAGAGTCTGGCCCGGCAGAAAGCCTATGTGGAGCAATACAACAGCCAGAACGAGAGCATGGCATCCATCACCAACCCGCTCTTCGAACAAGTGGCCAAATCCAACAACAACATGGTGCTCGTCAACGTCTATGAGCCGGGCAACCCGCTCGCCATAGAGGAGGCGGCATACCTCCACGACCTATATGCCTACACCCTGCCCTCGTTCACCGTCAACCGCTCCTACTTCCCCGGAGAGAGTTACATCGCCTATGACGTGAACTATTACGCCGAGCAATACGCACCACTCGTGCCTGCCATCATCGACGACCTGGTCAACCAGGACATGGGACAGCCGGCCTTCGCCACCATCGACCTCGATGCGCAATATGACGACGAGACACGAATGCTGACCATCGACGTCGCCGGCACCCTTGTGGAAGGCGCCCTCGACATCCTCGGCACACCGTCTGTCACGCTGCTGCTCACAGAAAACAACGTGAAGTCGAAACAGGTGGTCATCAACCAAGTCACGCAACGCCCCACCACGAAGCAAGACTACGTCCACCAGCACGTGCTCAGGGGATTCGTAACACCGCCCACCGGCGCTCCCGTGGAGGTGAGCGGCAACAGATACACCGCCCGTCACACCATCGCCATCGACCCCTCATGGAACGTGAAAGAGATGACTCTCGTGGGATTCGTCACGAGGACGGCGGAAGAGGTGACCGACGACAACGTGCTGACCATGGACGTCACCAACTGCAACAGCCTCTCACTCAGCGACCTCACCGGCATCCACGAGGTGAAGGCACAAGAGCAAGGCCTCCAACCTGAATATTTCCTCCTCAACGGGCAGCGCGTCAACCCAGGCAACCTACCCAAAGGCATCTACATCATACGCCAGGGAGGGAAGAGCGTGAAAAAAATTGAAAATTGAAAATTGAAGATTGAAGATTGAAGATTGAAAATTGAAAATTGAAAATTGGAGATTGGAGATTGAAGATTGAAGATTGAAAATTGAAAATTGGAGATTGGAGATTGAAAAATCCACCAAAAATCGGTGCTGCTGTAGGGGCGGGTCTTGTGCCCGCCCTATCAAAACAATCGGAAATTCCGACCTGTGGTTGAAATTTGATGAACTACCTACGCCAAGAGACAATGTCCACACCCTGAGCGATGAAAACGTCATATTAGAAAAACGCAAGAATAGCCTTTGGGTCAAATACCCCACCCCTGCCCCTCCCCTCAAGGGGCGGGGATATGCGAACACACCCTTTGCTCACGGGATGCTCACTCGGAGTGCAACATCCCCGCCCCTCAAGGGGAGGGGTCAGGGGTGGGGTCTGTAACTTTAACGCCAAGAGACAATGTCCACACCCTGAGCGATGAAAACGTCATATTAGAAAAACGCAAGAATAACCTTTGGGTCAAATACCCCACCCCTGCCCCTCCCCTCAAGGGCTGATCTTTATACACAAATCTCTAAGCATTTGGTCAACAAGACATTATTGATTGTAGAAGATTGCAATAAACAAGATGAAAAA